>CAMDDB010000025.1 GCA_945890865.1 Flavobacterium psychrophilum | reverse complement strand
GCAGCAAAAGTTATTGAGAATTCGCAGCGCGACATCAATATTGCGTTTGTTAATGAGTTGAGTAAGATATTTAACCTGATGGGCATCGATACTTTAGAGGTATTGGAAGCCGCAGGCACTAAATGGAACTTCTTGAAGTTCAAGCCGGGATTGGTCGGCGGACATTGCATCGGAGTAGATCCCTACTACCTCGCGCAAAAAGCGCAGGAAGTCGGTTACCATCCAGAAATTATTTTGGCTGGACGACGCTTAAACGATTCTATGGGGAAACACGTTGCGACGGAAGTGGTGAAATTGATGATGCGCAAAGACTTGAAAGTCATTGACTCGAAAGTCTTGATTTTAGGATTTACCTTCAAAGAAGACTGTCCCGACGTACGCAATACCCGCGTCATCGACATCTACCAAGAACTCAAAAATTTCGACATCCAAGTCGACGTTTACGACCCATGGGCCAATCCCGAAGAGGTAATGCACGAATATGGGATTACGGTGGTGAATGAATTGCCCAAATCACAATACAGCGGGGCTATTTTAGCAGTATCGCATAAAGAATTCGCCAACTTAGATATCAGAGCAATTGTGAATAAGGGAGTAGTATATGATGTTAAAGGCGTTTTAAATAAAGAAATGGTTGATGCCAGACTCTAAAAAAATTTTAGTTACCGGCGGAGCTGGATTTATTGGCTCTAATCTAGTCGAAGCTCTGTTAAAAGATGAACGTGTAGGATTGGTAAGAGTTTTAGACGATTTAAGTAATGGGTATTTTGAAAACATTTCAGAGTTTTTAGGGAATCCAAAGTTTGAGTTTATTAAAGGAGATATTTGTGATTTTCAAACCTGTATAAATTCCATGAAGGGCATAAATTTGATTTCGCATCAGGCTGCGCTTGGTTCTGTACCTCGCAGTATTGAAAATCCTATGCGAAGTACGGAAGTAAATATATTAGGAACGGTTAATGTATTGAAAGCGTGTGTTGATGAAAAAGTGGAAAGAATAGTTTTAGCTTGCAGTTCCAGTACCTACGGCGATCATCCAGGATTGCCAAAAGTAGAGGATAAAACAGGAAACCCATTAAGCCCTTATGCGGTTACTAAAAAATGCGTAGAAGATTTTGCGCAGGTATTTCAACGGTCGTATGGGTTAAATTTTATTGGACTTAGATATTTTAACGTATTTGGGCCCAAGCAAAATCCCAATAATCCGTACGCCGCCGTAATTCCCTTGTTTTGCAAAGCTTTTTTAGAAGGCCAATCACCCATTATAAACGGAGACGGAGAAACCAGTAGGGACTTCACGTATGTCGACAATGCCGTTCAAGCCAATCTTTTGTCATTGTTCACCGAAAATGAGAATGCGTTAAACGAAGTGTATAATGTCGCTTGCGGTGAACAAACCACACTCAATGAGATGGTGAATTTATTAAATCAGATTTCAAGTCTACAATTGATGCCAACTTACCAAGATGAGCGAAAAGGCGACGTTAAACATTCTTTAGCGTCAATTGACAAGGCTGTCGAAAAATTGAACTATATGCCTGATAAGAAGTTCAAAGAAGGTTTGAAAGAGGTTTTTAATTGGTACTTGACCAAAACACTACCACATTCAACTAAATAAAACACAATATAATTGGCAATGTCCAAAATTTTAAACCCCGAACCCCAAACCAAATGGCTCTTCGAAATCTCACCCGAGCGCTCGAAATTTAAACTTAACTTCAAAGAAATCTATCAATACCGCGACTTATTAATATTATTCATACGTCGCGATATAGTATCGATTTACAAACAAACCATTTTAGGCCCTTTATGGTATTTCATATCGCCCTTGATGGCCTCCTTAACCCAATATTGGGTATTCGGACGGTTGGGGGAATTGCCCTCCGATGGAACCCCTTACTTTTTATTTGTTCTAGGGGGAAATGTGCTGTGGAGTTATTTTCAAACCTCGTTAACGGGAACATCCAACACTTTCAGTGCTAATCAAGGAATCTTTGGGAAAGTCTATTTTCCAAGGGCGATAGTACCGTTGGCGATAACAGCCTCTAATTTGTTTCAGTTTGGGATAAAGCTTTTACTGTTGATTACCTTCATTATAGGTATGGGTCTATTCTCGAAAATGAATGCCTTGGTATTTACATTACCCTTATTAATTATAGTAATGGCCTTAATATCAATGGGACTTGGAATGATCGTAAGTTCTATGACCACCAAATATCGTGATTTTTCCCAGTTGATGAGTTTTGCCGTGGGTTTGGCTATGTACGTAACCCCTGTGATTTATCCAACGAGTATGTTTTTGGAAAAAATTTCCCCAGAGAAGCAATGGTTAATATATGCGAATCCGCTTACCAGTGTATTTGATGTGTTCCGCTATGCGTTTTTCAGCTCGGGAAGTATTAATATGTGGGGATTGTTATATACGGTGGTGTTTGCCATTGTGGTGTATATTATTGGTTTGTTTGTATTTAATCGAGTAGAGAAGTCCTTTATGGACACGATATAAAATGAGCGACGTAATCTTAAAAGTAGAAAATGTATCCAAACTATACCGCTTAGGAACGGTTGGCACGGGAACTTTTGGAGGGGATGTACAGCGTTTTTGGAAAACAAAAATATTAGGTCAGGAGGATCCGTTTTTAAAAGTGGGTCAAACCAACGATCGAACTTCCAAGGGAAAGGCTGAGTTTGTTTGGGCTCTTAAGGATATCAACTTCGAAGTAAAACGAGGAGAAGTATTAGGAATTATTGGCAAAAATGGTGCTGGCAAGTCGACTTTGTTGAAATTATTGAGTCGTATTACCTCGCCCACTACCGGAAGCATTAAGAGCGCAGGTCGCATGGCTTCTTTATTGGAAGTAGGAACAGGTTTTCATCCAGAGTTAACAGGAAGAGAAAATATTTTCCTGAACGGAGCTATTCTCGGAATGACCAAGAAAGAAATCCAACGTAAGTTTGATGAGATAGTCGATTTTTCCGGTTGTGAATTGTACATCGATACACCCACAAAACGTTACAGCTCAGGTATGACGGTACGTTTAGGTTTTGCGGTTGCGGCGTTTTTGGATCCAGAAATTTTAGTAGTGGATGAAGTATTGGCGGTAGGTGATGCCGAGTTTCAAAAAAAGGCGATTGGGAAGATGCAAAATATTAGTACTTCTGAAGGTAGAACCATATTATTCGTAAGTCACAACATGGAGGCTGTTCGTTCACTATGTTCGCGAGCTTTGATTTTAAATAACGGTAAGGTTTCTGCAGATGGAGAAGTAGACAGTTTGATCGACACTTATTTAGAGCAAGACCTTGTTAATACAATAGATTATATTAGCAATGATTCTGGCAATGAAGTAAATTTAAAGTCGGTAAAGGTTTTAGGCTCTGAAAACAAGTTGCTTGGATTAGATAATGATTTAATAATTAGAGTGACCTATAGTTTATCCATTGACCATGACGATGTTTCCACGAGTATTCACTTAAATCAAGGTAGCTCAAAAGTGTTTTGTGTTGGAAGTCCAAGTGAGAAACAAGTTATGGGCGAATATTCTGTGGATTATATTATCCCAGCTAACTTTCTTAACAATAAGACTTATACAATTGATGTATTTTTAATTTTTAATTCATCAGATATAATATTCATGAAGGAAGCCGTATTAAGGTTCGATGTGTTGGAAACTAATTCGAGATCATCGAATTATCTAGGTGAAATCGGTGGGATAATCAGGCCGGTAATAAAAACAATAATTGTTAAAAACTAAAATCATGAAAGTAGTCATCCTAGCTGGCGGTCTTGGGACCAGGATTTCTGAAGAGACGGACATTCGCCCTAAACCCATGGTAGAAATAGGAGGAAAACCTATTCTATGGCATATTATGAAAATTTATGCATCTCAAGGGTTCAATGAATTTGTAGTTTGTTTGGGTTATAAAGGATATGTAATTAAAGAATATTTCGCCAATCTGTTTTTGCACCAAAGCGATATTACCATAGATTTAGAGAATAATAAGATTGAAGTTCACAATCGCGAATCTGATAACTGGAAAATCACCTTAGTGGATACCGGCCGTGATACTATGACCGGCGGCAGAATCAAACGCATCCAAAAATACGTTGGAAACGAAAGATTTATGCTTACTTATGGCGATGGACTAAGTGACGTTGATGTTAATGCGTTGGTTGAGTTCCATAAATCTCACGGTCGATCAGCCACTGTTACTAGTATCAAACCTGATGGCAGATTCGGTGTTTTGGGAATTGATGATACAAATCAAGTCCACAGGTTCAACGAAAAGAGCTCTGATGATGTGGCATGGATCAATGGGGGATTTTTTGTCTGTGAACCCAATGTGTTTGACCTCATTGAAGGTGATAGCACCGTTTGGGAGCGTGAACCATTAGAAAGCTTGGCAACTTTAGGAAATTTATTGGGCTATAAACATCATGGGTTTTGGAAACCAATGGATTCGTTGAAAGATAAGAATGACCTTAATGCTTTGTGGGATTCCAATAAAGCACCTTGGAAGAAATGGTAATTAAAGATGTTTTAGATTATTTTCGCGAAAAAACAGTTTTAATTACTGGCCATACGGGATTCAAAGGATCATGGATGACTTATTTGCTTTCATCGAATGATGTAAATGTTGTTGGATACTCCTTGACACCCAATTCAACCCCAAATCTTTACAATGAATTAGATTTAGATTCATATTGTGAATCGAATATTGCTGATGTGAATGACCTATTGCAAATAACAGAAGTTGTGAAAAAGTCACAGCCAGACTTTATTTTTCACATGGCCGCACAACCATTGGTTCGTTATTCATATAAGAATCCTATAGAAACATTTTCCACAAATGTCATGGGTACGGCAAATATCTTAGAAGCTTGTAAAGTACTTGAGAAAAAATGTTGTGTGGTATGTATCACCACGGATAAAGTATACCACAATAATGAATGGTTATACCCTTATCGTGAAACAGACGCCCTAGGAGGATACGATCCTTATAGTTCCAGCAAAGCGGCTGCGGAACTGGTGATCGACAGTTATCGTAAATCATTTTTTACACACACAAACATTTTTGTGGCATCGGCAAGGGCAGGTAATGTCATAGGCGGGGGAGATTGGTCACAAGATCGTTTGATCCCAGATGTTGTGAGGGCAGCTCAAAATAATGAAGATGTAGTTTTGAGAAACCCAAACGCCGTTCGACCTTGGCAACATGTGTTGGACCCCATTTTTGGATATCTTTTGTTGGCCAAAACCATGGATGAAAAAGGATCTTCATATTGCGAAGCTTTTAATTTTGGACCACGAACTGACGAAGCAAAAACTGTCTATGAAGTGTGTCAAACGATAATTTCGCAACTTTATGCGGGTAAAGTAGTTGTAGAAGATCAAAATACTCAACGACCTCACGAGGCTGGCCTTCTTACATTGGATATTTCTAAATCTATGAAACAATTGGGATGGAGTCCAACATGGAACTCAGATAAAGCTCTAAATAGAACTGCTAGGTGGTATAAGAATTTTTTACAATCTGAGAGTGCTTTGAGTTTAATGAAGAACGATATTAATTTATTTATTAGCAATGAGTCAATTTGAATATAAAAACATCGCATCAGACAATCTGAGAGAGCAATTGAGTGCTGTAATAGCAAAAAACATCCATCAAGAAATTGTTCCTGGACGTGATTATATCCCTGTTACTGGGAAGGTCTTAGACGTGGACGATATTCTTCATGGGGTTGATGCCACCCTAGATGCTTGGCTTACCACTGGTCGTTATGCAAAAGATTTCGAAAAAGATTTTGCAGCCTATTTTGGCAGTAAAGCCGCAGTTTTAGTTAACTCGGGGTCATCAGCGAATCTTGTCGCGTTTTACTCGTTGACATCTCCCAAATTGGGGGAAAGAGCGATTAAGCCAGGCGATGAAGTGATCACAGTAGCAGCCGGTTTTCCAACCACAATTAATCCGATGATTCAGTTTGGATGCATTCCGGTTTTTGTGGATGTAGACATACCAACGTACAACATCAACGTTAATTTATTGGAGGAAGCGATTTCGCCAAAAACGAAGGCAATCATGATTGCACATGCGTTGGGTAATCCCTTCAACTTAGCTGTAGTTACCGCAATAGCAGAGAAATACAATCTTTGGTTGATTGAGGATGATTGCGATTCATTGGGTGCAACTTATAATGGACAGAAAACGGGTAGTTTTGGTGATTTGGCCACGGTATCATTTTATCCTGCCCACCATATTACAATGGGTGAAGGTGGGGCCGTACTAGTGAACAATTTAAAATTACTTCGACCCGCTTGGAGTTTTAGGGACTGGGGACGTGACTGCTATTGTGAAACAGGTAAAGATAATACTTGTGGCAAGCGTTTTGATTGGCAGTTGGGTGAATTGCCTTGTGGATACGATCACAAATACACCTACAGCCATATTGGTTTTAATTTGAAAGTGACTGACACCCAAGCGGCCATTGGATTAAATCAATTGCGGAAAGCAGACAGATTTGTTGCCAAACGCAGAGAAAATCATAGAATATTGTGCGACTTAATGAAGCCTTTAGAAGAACATTTTATTTTACCCGTGGCAACTCCCAATTCTGATCCATCTTGGTTTGGGTTTATGCTAACCATAAGGCCCGAAAGTAAGATTAATCGTAATGAATTGGTTCAATACTTAGAAGCCAATAAAATAGGAACCCGTTTGTTTTTTGGGGGAAATATGCTAAAACAACCGGCGTACCAAAATATTGATAAAAGGATTGTTGGTTCACTCGAGAATTGCGACTTGATCATGAATAACTCTTTTTGGCTTGGCGTTTGGCCTGGACTAAAATGTGAACATTTAGAGTTTATGGTATCTGTAATATTATCATTTGTTCATGATAAAAGTTAGTGATATTATTGCTTTAAAGCTCAAAGAAGAAAGTATTCAAGTAGCTTTTGGTATTATTGGTTCTGCGAATGCACATATTTTTGATTCAATAAATAGGCTTGGGTATACAGAAATTATCTGCTTACATCATGAACAAGCTTTGATAATGGCTATGGCTGCATACTTCCGGACCTCTGGAAAAATGGCAGTAGCTCTTGTTACCGCTGGTGCTGGTGCTAGTAATGCAGTTACTGGAGTTCTCAGCAATTGGGCAGATTCAATACCAGGTGTAATCATTTCAGGGCAGGAGCCCAGTAGATACATGAAAAACATCTATGGAAGAATGTATGGAACCCAAGGGTTTAATTCTGCTAAAATGGTACAAGATATAACGAAATATTCTACTTGTGTTTTAGATGAAAATGATATTTATAATGAACTCTCACATGCTTTTACTATCACTCAATCTGGAAGACCAGGACCTGTTTGGATTGAGATACCCTTTGATATCCAAGCAAAACTAATCGAAGAAAAATCGTTTAAAAAAAATATTGTTTCAACCCTAGGCACCACTATTGCTGACGATTACGCAGATCAAATTTTACAACAATTATACTATTCAGAAAAACCCGTTATTCTTGCTGGAAATGGTATTAATCTCTCCAATAGCCAGTCCTTATTAAATAAGCTTGTAAATAAACTAAATGTGCCCTTCATGAGCACTTGGTCCGGAATCGATCTTATTGATAATAATAATCCAAAATATTTTGGACGATTTGGATTGTATGGCCAAAGGCATGCCAATTTTATCATACAAAAGTCTGATTTTATTCTTTGTTTAGGTACTCGATTAGCAATTCCACAAATAGGATATCAAATCAATGAATTTGCTCCAAATGCACGAATTGTGGTTGTGGATATTGATGAAAACGAATTAAACAAATATAATCGTTACACCAAAATTAATTACAATGTCAAAAATATTATTGAAGCAATCAATCAAAAAATTAATTCAGAATTTAATCCTGAAAGTTGGATCAAAGAATGCTCGTTAATTCGAGATAAGTTTCCTATTGTTTCTAAAGAGTATTTAAACGAAAGTCAATACGTAAATTCTTATCTTTTCCTTAATAAACTATCCAAACAGATTCCGAAAGGTGATGTGGTTGTTACAGATATGGGAACGGCGCTACTCAGCGGTCATCAAGTTATGGAAGTAAGCGGTTACAAAATGTTTACGAGTCAAGGCCTAGGTGAAATGGGAGTAGGGTTGCCCTATGCTGTAGGTGCTTCAGTTGCACTAAAAAATCAAAACTCAAATGGTACTGTGCATTGTTTGAATTGCGATGGAGGGATTATGATGAATCTACAAGAATTGCATACGATAGCAAAATTAAAACCAACAGTTAAAATTATTATTTTCAATAATTTAGGTTATTTAATGATTAAACATACCCAAAAAATGTTGTTTAATGGACATTACACCGCTGTTGATCAAAAAACGGGCGTTGATTTTCCAAATTTCAAAGATTTAGCACAAGCTTTCGGTTATAATTATCTTCGGCTTGAAAGCATAGATAACTACAATGCTGTTATTGATCAATACTTTCATTTGAAATCTAGTGTTATACTTGAAGTTATGATGGACCCAGAGCAAGACTTTACACCGAAGGTTAAAGGAATACCAGTAGCGGAAAGCACTGACATTTTTAGTCCCCCATTAGAAGAAATGTCGCCACTAATTGACTTGGAAACTATAAAAGAAATAATGGCGAATGATTTGTCTCCTAAATCATTAATCATTAATCGACACAATTAGAACATGACTATTACAGACATTAAAAACAAATTTAAAAGCTCCATTATTAGTAAAGAAGACTTTATTAATAAAATGCATGATTTTCACAAAAATCTGTTTGATTTTTCCATAAATCTTAAGGATACGGAAATTGCGAGAATAGAAATTGATGATGACTCAGTACTGTTTACAACCCGATCTACAAATTATCATCCCGGAGGTGCTATTTTTAAGGTTGATGTGCTTGACAAAAGAGTAACACCAATTGATGCTTTTAATTTTCAATTTTACGAAAAGGAAGATTCAGAGATGTTATTTAAATTGGTCAAAGAAGGAGATACGATTTTTGATATTGGTGCTAATATCGGCTGGTATTCGATTCATCTATCACTTAAATTCCCCAAAGCTCAAATTTATGCTTTTGAGCCGATTCCTGAAACGTACAATCAACTCTCAATTAATGTAAATTTAAATAAAATCACTACTATTAGATTAAATAATTTGGCATTTTCAACGAAACGTGAAAAGCTAACTTTTTTTTATTCTCCTAGTCTAACGGGAGCTTCATCGTCTATGAATATCACTCAAAATCAAAGTATGACTCAGGTAGAGTGCCAAGCGGATTCAATCGATAATTATGTCCTTTCACATCAAATTGCTAGTGTCGATTTTATTAAATGTGATGTTGAAGGCGCTGAATACTTTGTATTTCAAGGTGGATTAGAAACGTTTAAGAATCATAAACCAATTGTTTTTACCGAAATGCTTAGAAAATGGTCTTCGAAATTTGGTTATCATCCGAATGATATTATTGATTTTTTTGCAACTAATGGTTATACTTGTTTCACAATGAACAAGGGAAAAATAGATCCTATCGGTGATATTACAACCGAAACAGTTGAAACCAATTTTTTATTTTTACATACGGTGAAACATAAAAGTCTAATTGTTGATCTTACTTAATAATTTTTGCGTAACACAGTTTAAATTGTTGAATACATAATAATTGTGATGACTAACATTCGAGCAGAAGATATTAATTTAATTCGTTCTAGCATACCAAATATTGAACTATTTTACAATAAGACGGTATTAATATCAGGCGCTAGTGGTTTCTTACCGGCATACATGGTTGATTTATTGTTGACTATACCGGATAAACATAATGTACGTGTTGTTGCGCTGGTTAGAAACTTAGGAAAAGCTCATGACCGATTTAGGCATTGTCTAGGCGTTGATCGGCTATCAATCGTAAAACATGATGTAACATGTCCCTTTGACACTAATGAAAAGATTCATTTTGTTATTCATGCTGCAAGTCAGGCTTCCCCTAAATACTATGGTGTAGATCCGGTAGGTACATTGAATGCAAATATTTTGGGTACAATAAATTTATTAAATTTAGCGGTGAAACATGATGTTGAGTCCTTCCTTTATTTCAGCTCAGGCGAAGTATATGGTGAATTGGAAGACTCACAAATTCCAACGGAGGAGGATACGTTTGGATATTTGAATCCAACCAAGGTTCGAGCTTGTTACGCAGAAAGTAAGAGGATGGGTGAAAATATTTGTGTTAGTTATCATGTTCAGTATGGAGTGAAGGCTAAAATTGTTCGTCCTTTCCATACTTATGGTCCAGGAATGGCATTAGATGACGGTAGAGTATTTGCTGATTTTGTCGCTAACGCAGTAAACAGAGAAAACATTGTCTTGAAAAGTGATGGTAGCGCTAGGAGGGCGTTTTGTTATCTGACAGATGCTACGATCGGATTTATTACAGTCTTATTGAAGGGTGAAAATGGTCAGGCCTATAATATAGGTAATCCAAATGAAGAGTATAGTATTTTGGATTTGGCTCATATTATCGCGCAATTATATCCTGAATCAAATATGCAGGTATTGAAAAAGGTCATTGATAAAAATGATTTGTCATATATGCAAAGTCCTATTAGTCGGAATTCCCCGAATATAGACAAGGCGATGGGCCTATGTTGGAGTCCTATTGTTAGCGTTGAAGAGGGCTTCAAAAGAACAATAGATAGCTTCATTGAACGTTAGTTAGTAGCTCATTACTGATTAACCAATAATGAAACACATGAGTTTGAACTTTTCAAATTGCACACTTATTTTAGGCTCTGGTATCCACAAGGCATTTGGACAAGTTCCAAGTGCTTTAAATGATTGGTCTATTTTATTAGAAGAAGTTTGCAACGAGTTTACGTTACCGTTAAGAAAAGATAAGTTGAATTTATTGTCTTATAAATTTGAAGACTACATTACAGATTATTGTGATTTATACCAAGTTTCATCTCATACTGCCGAGGACAAGTTGAAAAAGTGTATTGCAAAAAGGTTAAGAGTTTTATCTAAAAGCCAACATAATGAGCAATATTTAGAATTCCTATCTAAATTCCATCCGAGTCAGATATTAAGTTTAAACGTCGATAATTTGTTTGTTGAAGACAAGAAGACTTTAAAAATTTCAAAAACGATTGGTAATGTTGCGTTTGAAACTAAGGGGGTTTGTGATGGTATTCCCATTTATTTCTTAAATGGTAATATTAAAAAATCTTCCAGTATGAATTTTGGAATGCGATCATTGGCAAATCAGATTGTTGCTTATGAAAACCAATTCAAAAAATTTAAACAACTTGAAAGAAAGAATAACTTTAACATACAAGAGATTTTAAATCAGGATGACACTTGGTTTGCCCGGTTTATGTATTTTCCAATTCTTATTATTGGTGCCTCAGTTGGAGAACATGAACTAGCCTTGCGCTATCTACTTAATCAGAGGAAACGAAATTTTGCCAACCAACCAGAATATAAAACTCCTGTACATATTGTACTAGATTCAAAATCAATGAGTAACGTCAAATATAAGGATGAGTTGACTACGGTGGGTGTTGAGCCTATTGTGTTTAAAACGTACGACCAATTTTGGGAGGGTTTCACTAAATGATATCAATTGTATTGATTACATACAATAGACCTGAATATTTGAAATTTGCAATTGAAGGAATTCTGAATCAAACATATGAGGACTTTGAATTAGTTGTTATGGACAACGGTTCAGATTCATCAACAGCTGAACTTCTAAATTCATATAAGGACAAACGAATAAAATTAGTAAGAAATGATGTTAACTCTCGATTATTTGCTAATCAATCCTTTCAATACACAAACAGGGAATACTTATTAATCACTCATGATGATGATATTATGAAGCCCAATTTCTTATCAAGGATGTTGGAGGAAATAGTAAAAGGGGATTATGATTTGTTGGGATGTGCTATTGAAGAAATAGATTCTAGTGGTAAAAGCCTAAATAGAATAAGTGGGAATAAAATGCAAGGTTTATATGAGTTAAACAATAAAACGCCCATATCAGAATACCTTAATCAAAATTTTCTTGACTGTCCAACGATAATATTCAAGTCCAGCTTTATTCTTCAAAATAACATCAAATGGGATTTCTTGGCAGGGCCTGCAGCCGACGCTGATCTGATTTTGACATGTCTTATTTTAGGCGGAAAAGTTGCAAATTTGAGAGAGCATCTTTATCAATATAGAGTTCATGAGAATCAAGATTCAAGGATAAATATGATTACAATGCATTTAGATTTATTTAGCCATTGGATGCGAAGAAGGGATTTAACTTTGAGCAAAGAGGAAATTTCCTGGCTGCATGATATAGCGCTCAAGTATATTAAAAATGAGTTACGATTTTCGAACGCAAAATACTCTAATGTGAAGAAATCTTTCAATTATCTTATAGCATCAATTGGGAAAGTTATCAATTTAGAAAGTATCAAGTATTTTTACAAAACGGTAGTTTGGTTAGTTAGATACAAAATTAAATATTAATTGATTTACAAAAAATAATGTTTAGTGTAATTTTAACTTGTTATAATCGCGGCCAGCTTATAGGGAGAGCTATTTCTAGTATTCTCAACCAAACCTTTACTATTTTTGAATTAGTTATAGTAGATGATGGATCTGTTGACAATTCTGTTGAGGTAATTAAGTCGTTTACAGATGCGCGGATTAAATTGATTTGTCATGAAACAAACCGAGGGCAAAATGCGGCATTAAATTCCGGGTGCAAAATAGCCCAATATGATATTTTAGCGTTTCTAGATTCCGATGATGAGTGGCTTCCAAATTGCTTAGAGCTATATGCCAATGAATTTAAAAAAAATGCTGATATTGGATTTACCTATGGTCTTTTGGTCGATGGACCAAGATGGGAACTTGGTATTAATGATTCTTATTCTCAAGCTTTAAGTCAGGGTTTTATCTCATCTCTAATTACCTTGTCGATTAAAAAAGAGGCATTATTATCAGTAGGCAATTTTGATTTACGCTACACAATCTGTCAGGATGATGATGTTTGCATGCGTTTGGCTAAAAATTATTCATTTTCTCTTATTAGTTGTGAAATAGCCAAGACGGGGAGTTCTGGAGATAATATGACTTTGGATAGAGTTAAGTTAGCAGAAGGATGGCAATTCTTTTTTCAAAACTATCGAAAGGAAATAATTAAGCATTGTGGTTATAGTGTTTGGGGTCGTCATTGTATTACTATTTCGAAGTATCATTATGATGCACAGGTTTATGGAGTGGCTTTTTATTTCCATTTGTTAGGTATATTTTATTTAATGATGTTTAATGATAATTTCATTGAAGTTAAAAATTATAATTTTAAAAGACTATTGAAATGTTTGAAGAAATATATAAAAACAAAAATAAATTAGCTATAATAATTTATAGTGATTTTGAAAAAGATGGAATCGAGTTTTTCACAAATGATAATGATTCTCAACAACTCGGATACATGAGTCGTCCAGTAGACTATATTATACCACCACACCGGCACAACTTGGTTCCTAGAGAAGTTCATTACACGCAAGAAGTATTGCTTATTAAAAGTGGAAAAGTAAGGGTCGACTTTTATTCAACGGAACAAGAATACATAACAAGTAGAATTCTTAATCGGGGGGATGTTATCCTATTGGCTGATGGTGGACATGGCTTTAAGATGTTAGAGCAAAGTGAAATTATTGAGGTTAAACAAGGACCCTATTGCGGTGAAATGGATAAGGTTAGATTTTCTCCCGTTGACGAGTCATTGGTAAAATTTGATTAAAATGAATTTCGAATTTTACAGTTACTACTACGACCTTATCAACTATCAAAAACAATATTCTGAGGAATCAGACTATATAGCTAAGTTATTGATATTGCACTTTCCAAATCAAAGTCTTGACATACTAGAACTAGGATGTGGTAGCGGCGCACACGCAGAATATTTGGTAAAATATCCTTTTATTAGTTTCATTCAGGGCATAGAATTGAGTGAAGAAATGGTTAAGGAGGTCAAGGGTAAGAACATCAAATCTTTTGATGTGTTGCAAGGCAATATAGCTGAGTTGACAAAACTCACACTGCCAAAAACTTTTGATGCTGCAATTTCTCTTTTTCACGTAATGAGTTACCTAACAAAAACAGAAGAAATTTTATCCTGTTTTAAAGGAGTGCATAAACTTCTGAATAATGGAGGAGTTTTCATATTCGATGTTTGGTACACACCCGCCGTTTATTTTCAAAAGCCTGAAACACGTATTCGAAAAGTTGAAAATGACAGAATTGAAGTTACTAGAATTGCAAAATCTATAATGGATGAAGATAGAAATGTGGTAGATGTGAATTTTGAAATTTTTGTCAAAGACAAAACATCCAATACTATTGAAGTTTTTAGTGAAACACATCCTATGCGACATTTTTCAACCCCAGAAATTAGATTGATGGCTGAGTTCAGTGGTTTTGAGTTAATAGAATCTCATGAATTTCAAACAATGAAACAACCATCCGTTAATACATGGGGCGTAACATATATTTTAAAAAAGCATGATAAATAAATCAATACCCGTTAATACACCCTTACTTTCAGGAAACGAGTTAAAATATTTAACGGAATGTATAGAAACTGGCTGGATCTCAAGTGAGGGTCCTTTTATTCAAAAGTTTGAGAATGACTTTTCTGACTACATTGGTTGTGAATATGGTATAGCCGTTGCAAACGGAACGGCTGCTTTAGATATTGCAATTGCGGCACTTGGCATTGGACCTGGAGATGAAGTGATACTTCCCACGTTCACAATAATTTCGCCAATAATACAAGTTGTTCGAAGCGGAGCAACTCCGGTATTAGTGGACTCGTGCATCGATACTTGGAATATGAATATTGAACAGGTAGCTCGGAAAATTACGAGTAAAACCAAAGCCATTATAGCAGTTCACATCTATGGTTTACCTGTTGATCTTAATCCATTAATAGAACTATGTAAATTAAATAATATTTATCTTATAGAAGACGCAGCCGAAATGCATGGACAAACCTATTTTGATAAAAGGGTAGGTTCTTTTGGCGATATCAGTACTTTTAGTTTTTATCCGAACAAGCATATAACAACGGGTGAGGGAGGAATGATTTTAACCAACAATTCCGATTTGGCTGAGCGATGCAGAAAATTGAGAAATCTGGCATTCGAACCGGATAAACCAAGGTTTGTTCATTATGAATTAGGTTGGAATTATAGAATGACGAATTTACAGGCAGCATTAGGTTTGGCACAATTAGAAAAGATTGATTTTCACATCAAAAAGAAGCGAGAGATAGGAAGGGCCTATCAAAAAGGGCTAAGAGATATAAAAGGATTTCAGTTGCCTTTGGAAAGTACTGATTACTCTGATAACATTTATTGGATTTTTGGTTTAGTCGCGGAAAGTGAAGAATTAAAAAACCAAACGATTGAAAAATTAACAAAGCTTCAAATAGGTACAAGACCCTTTTTCTGGTGTATGCATGAACAGCCCGTTTTCCAAAATATGGGTTTATTTAAAGGTGAAAACTATCCGGTTGCTGAAAATATGGCAAGATGCGGTTTTTATTTGCCTAGTGGGTTGGGGTTGGAAATGTACGAGGTGGAATTAGTCATAGGTGTTTTATAGATACGGTGTGAAAAAGAATAAACTGTTGATAATAACACCATTTCCAAATTCTGGCCCGCATCAGTATCCACATGTCAGGTATTTAACTGACTTTTGCGAAATACATTATGATTGCGATATATTTATTTTTGAAGAAAGAGGATTAGAAATCCACAAGAAGCTCTTTAAAATCAATTTTTTTAAATATGGATTAAGTTCTGTGAGAAAAAACTTTAATTTTATATTACAGTTTTTTCAATTAAGGCGGCTTTCAAGAAAATATGATAATGCTATATCAATAGATAATTTTATATTTATAAATACTGTTTTTGCTGGATTTAAAAATTCCTATCTTTGGAGTCATGATTTTATCACCAAAGACAATCATTTATACAACAGAAAAATCTACAGGATATTAAATTTTTTATTGGTTTATTGTCTTAAAAAACATCCAAATCTGATTATTCAAGATAAAAATAGGTTGAATTTATTTAAGCTAACGTATGATATAACAAACAAACTGAAAGTTTTTGAATTACCGTTAGTTTTACCGCCTGTAAAAATTGAAAAAAAAATTGAGTACAAAATACCACAAATTTTACAGATAGGAGGTATAAACGGTGGCAGAAGCCAATCTGATTTGTTGGTAAAATATTTTACCGAAAAAAATATTGATTATAGTTTGAAATTTCATGGATATATTGATTATAAAATTTTTGAAAGAGAACCGAGGTTGATGAACATAGAGATTTCAGAAACTTTTCTTGAACCAAACGAAATGTATCATGTACTACAACAATGTCAGATTGGAGTAATATCATATAATATAAATGATTTAAATTTCTTCAACATTAGGTTTGCATCAAATCAATTAGTAGAGTTTCTTAGGAACGGTAAACCAGTTATAGTTCTTGGAAATTCGGATTTAAACTCTTTTGTAAGTGAAAACGGTATTGGCATTTTCATTAATAATCAACGCGAATTCGAAAAAGCAATCATTGAAATAACAGAGAATTATCAGACTTATTGTATTGAAGTAATAAATTGCTACAATAAATATTTTAATATGGAAAACTATTCAAACAGTTTATTAAATTACCTTAGGAATGAATGATAAATTCGCTGAATCAATTTACCAAAGTGGGCAATCAAAAGTGTCTTTGCATGAAATTGATTATGTATTTGATTGGATTGAGAATTTAAAAAACAAGACTAAAGTAAATGTAGAAATAATCAGTTTGAAAGATTTAAATCAATGGAGTTTCGATGAAAATTTAGGAAAAATCAAGCACCAATCAAATAAATTCTTTTCTATTGAGGGTATAGAAGTTGAGACTAATTGGGGTAATGTGAACAATTGGAAGCAACCAATTATTAATCAGCCAGAAATTGGAATACTAGGAATATTGTGTAAAATTATAGATGGAGTTTTACACTTTTTAATTCAAGCGAAAATTGAACCAGGGAATATTAATGTAATTCAATTATCTCCCACGGTACAAGCGACAAAAAGCAACTTCACTAAAGTCCATAATGGAAATGCCCCAAAATTTTTGGAGTATTTTCAAAATATAAAAAAAGACCATATAATTATTGACCAACTTCAGTCTGAACAAGGTGCTCGTTTCCTAAAAAAGAGGAATAGGAATCTTGTTGTTTATGCAGAAATCGTTGAAATATCAGATGAATTTATTTGGTTGACATTAAATCAAATAAAAAAACTATTAAAAATTCCTAATCTAGTAAATATGGATACAAGAACGGTATTATCTGGTATTTCTAATAATTTACAAGAATTCACCCAACATATTGATTTCGAAAGTTTAAGTGTTTTCGGGCGTTCATTATTAAAGTCTTCTCAAAAGAATCATGGGATTTTAAATAGTTTATTTGAAGTCTCTTCATTTATCACGAATTTAAAATTCCAATATGAACTAATAACGCGCAATTGTAATTTACTTGATCTAGGGGATTGGATTTATGATGAACAAAAAATTTATCATCGCGATAATAAATTTTTTGAAGTTATTGGGGTCAATGTTTCAATAGAGAATCGCGAAGTTACGAATTGGACCCAACCAATGATTAGGCCATGTAATCCGGGAATTTGTGCGTTCATTTTGAAGGAAATTGATGGAATAATTTATATATTGGTACAGTCAAAAATTGAATGCGGAAACCTTGATATAATTGAACTAGCCCCAACAGTACAATGCATTACTGGTGATTATAAAGATCCGAGTTACGAAGTACCTTACTTGGATTACTTATTAAACTCTGATAATGGTAAAATAGTTTTATTTGATAATTACTTATCAGAAGAAGGTGGAAGGTTTTATCATGATGTGAATCGTAATATTGTTGTGTTAGCAAACGATGATTTTGATCAGATCTTGCCTGAAAGATATATTTGGTTAACGTTGAACCAAGTTCAAAGTTTACTTAGATTTAATAATATTTTTAATATCCAAGCGCGCAGTTTAATTTCTACTTTTGTGTATGAGTAAAGGCTGTTTAAATGTTGGTGTTTTAGGTTACGCAAATGTGTTTAAGAAACACATGAAAAGGGCATTTGAAGAGTGTGAATATTTTTCAATTAAGAAGATTGCTTCTAGAAAGAGTGCATTGTTATCCGACCTAAATTTTGAGAATCAAGATGTAACTATTGTTTCGGACTATGAGGAAGTGGTAGGAGACGTTAACATTGATTTGGTTTATATACCATTACCAAATAGTTTACATTTTGAATGGATATGTAAAGCATTAGAAAACGGAAAGCATGTTTTGGTAGAAAAACCTATAGTTTTAAATAAGATAGAGTTTGATCGAATAAGCAAGATTGCCATTGAAAAGAATTTAGTAGTAAAGCAGAATTTTATGTTCGAGTACCACTCGCAATTTAAATTTATAAAAGAACAAATTAATAATGGTTATATCGGGGAAATTAGATCAATTAGTGCATCGTTTGGGTTTCCACCCTTTCAGGATTTGGATAATATACGTTATTCCCAATTTTTAGGCGGAGGTTCGTTGAACGATGCTGGAGCGTATGGTATTATTATAAGTTCGTTACTATTGGACTTTTCGCAACAGTTTTATGTAACTTCCTCTTTGAATTTTGATAGGAGTAGAAACATAGATTTATATGGAGGTGCTTTATTAATTGATGGAAGTGGAAAAACCGCGCATATAAATTTTGGTTTTGATAATTATTACCAATGTAATCTTGAAATTTGGGGCAGCAAGGGCAAAATCACGGCAAATCGCATTTTTACAGCGGGACCAGGTGTAAAACCAGAAGTTTTGGTTGAAATTGAAAATTCAAGAGAGCGTAAATTATTTGATTCCGAGAATCACTTTGTTCATTTATTAAATAGATTATATTTGGATATAAACAATGTATGCGAATATAATGAAACTAGGAGAAGTCAAAGTTTTATAAATTTACTCGAGGAAGTTAGGAATAACGCAATTATAAATTATATACAATGAGAGTTGCTGTTTTTGGTTGTAATGGTTTTCTAGGCCGTCATCTTGTAAAGTTTTTAAGTGAGGATATAGGGTTGGTAGATATCGTTCTATTTGATAAGGATGATAAGGCTATTAATACAGGTTTTACATATGAAAAAATTGATATTAGTGATTCAGAAATTGTTAAAAGAATAAATTTTAATTACGATTTAATCTATTTTTTTGCGGGATTAACGGGTACTGAAATTTCAATCGAGAACACATATGATTATATAATTTTGAATGAATTAGGTCTTGTCAACGTACTTGATAATATAAAAAGATTTAGTAGTTATAACAATAAAATTATTTTTCCATCCACTCGATTAGTTTACAGAGGTGAAAAAAACAAGAAATTGACAGAAGATAGTCAGAAAGAATTTAAGACAACATATGCATTGAATAAATTTGTGTGTGAAAATATTTTAGAAATTTACCGCTTAAAATTTAATATAAATTATACTGTATTCAGAATTGGGGTGCCCTATGGCAATGAAATGGGACTAAAGTCGTCATATGGTACTATTGGATTTTTTATGGATCAAGCCAAGAAGGGTATGAACATAAAAGTGTTTGGATCCGGCGACATGCGAAGAACCTTTACACATGTTATGGATATTTGTAAGCAATTATATTTTGGTAGTTTGATTTCTAAAAATGAGGTTTTTAATATCATAGGAGAGAATCTTTCGATTCTTGAAGTTGGTATTTTAGTGGCAAAAAAATATAAAATGGAGATTGAATTCTGTCCGTTTTCGGAAAGAGATTTGGTGTTAGAATCAGGAGATACGATTTTTGACTATTCTAAAATTCAAAAAATTCTGAATGATTTTGAAATTGTGAAGTTTAAAAATTGGATTGATACAGATGTATAAGATTAGTGTTTTAGTTTTGGTCTATAATCAAGAAAATTATATTTTAGAAAATCTAAGTTCAATAGATAAGCAGGTTATTGATGAAAAAGTTGAAGTCGTAATTTGTAACGATTGTTCTACTGATAATACTAGAAAAGTGATTGAAGGCTTTTTGATGAATAGACAAAATACGAATATAGACTTCAAATTGTTTAATCACAGCATAAACAAAGGTATGCAGCAAAATTTTTTTTGGGGATTCAATGAGTGTCAAGGTGAATTTATTGCCATATGTGATGGAGATGATTTTTGGTTGAACGACAATAAATTAAACGAACAACTTCAAATATTACTCGGGAATAATGATATTGGCTTAGTTTTTTCAGCTGCCTATTGGTTTGATGAATTGAGTAAAGAGTATATAAAACTGCCGGAGATAAATCGGTTGAGTCTAAAGTCTTGGAGTAGTTTAGAAGGCTATGTTGAACAGGGGAGTAATTTTTTAAACTCTCCTACTTTTATGTTCAGGAAATGTTTGGTCGATGTGATTAATAATGTATCAGTTATCGAAAATACGTTATGGGATCTTTATATTGTATTATCGATTTTTCGGAATAATGCTACTTTATATTATATAGATTATAGAACCGCGGTATACAGAATATTACCCAATAGTATTTCTCATTCGGACAAACGGATTAAACAATTTGCGTTTTTTAAGAAAAAGTTGAATACAGAGTTGTTATTTTTAAAAAATAAGAAATTAATCAAAACTATTAAAACAAAATTCTACATGTCATATTTTGATTGTTTAAGTAATTGTAATTTTAAGGAGAGATGTATGATATTTTACCTGTTTTTTAATAAAAAGTCAAAGTTGAGACTTTTATCAATGTTGTTTAAATTAAAATTATGAAGATATTAATAACGGGTATATCTGGCTTTATAGGAAGCGCAGTTTACGCTAGGTTTCGACACCATGAAATTTATACTATTGATAATTGTTCTTTCGGTGACAGAACTTTAATAAATATTCCGGACAAACAATTTTATGTTGAGGATATTCGTAATAGAAGCCGTGTTTTTGAAATTTTCAAAGAAATACAACCTGAGTGGGTGATACATTTAGCGGCAGTGCATTTTATCCCCTATTGTAACAAATATCCTTTTGAATCATCACAAATTAATATAGAAGGTACAAAGAATATTTTAGATGCATGCGCACAAACTGATTCGGTTAATAAGATCTTTTACGCCTCTACTGCTGCTGTATATCCGATTTTAGAAAACTGTATTTCTGAGGATGAAACTACAGGGCCCTTAGATATTTATGGATTATCTAAATTGACTGGTGAATATTTATGTCAAAACTTACATAATAGAACGAGTATTCCGACTATAATTTGTCGTTTTTTTAATGCTTTTGGTCCTAACGAAACTAATCCTCATTTGATTCCAGAAATACAAGCTCAAATTGTCGAAGGGAAGCGAGAAATTGAGTTAGGTAATTTAGAACCTAAAAGGGATTTTATTCATACTAGTGATATGGCAAACGCCATTTATTTGTTAATGCATAAATTTGAAGAAGGAATTGATATTTTTAATTTAGGTCAGGGACGAGAATATTCGGTGACGGAAATCGTAGAAGCTTTTGAATACTGTCTAGGAGAAAAGATTACAATTAAACAACATCCTGAAAGAATTCGGAAGGTAGAGCGTATGCATTTGTTGGCGGATGTATCAAAATTAAAAGCTTTTATCGATTGGGAGCCTAAGATTGGAATTTTTGAAGGTATAAAAACACTATTACAATGAAAAAAATAGGAATAGTTTATAGGTATTATCCTAATTGGATTGGGGGAACAATATATGTTTATAATTTGATTAGAGCAATAGAATTAATAGCTCCAAATGACATCGAAGTAATTTTATTTATAGACTCACGGGAAGAGAAATTTTTAGATTTAACCTTTAAAAATCTCAAATATGATTTGGCCTATATGGATAGTAATAAAAACATACGATTACTAAAAAAGGTGTTGTTGTATTTATTTAAAATAAAAATACCGCGGATATATAATAAAAAACTAGATGCAATATTTCCATTATTCAATGAATGGGATTTTTTTAGTAAGACTCCAAAAGAAAATCAATTTTACTGGATTCCTGATTTTCAGTGCTTTGATATGCCTCACCTATTTGAAAAAGAGGATATTTCAAAAAGAAAAAAACAATATTTAAATACCTTTATGAACGCGCGCAAATTGGTTTTAAGTAGCGAATCTGTTGAAAGCCATATGAAGGAATTATTTCCGCACCAAACGTTTCCCAAAACACATATTTTGCGATTTGCGACATTTAATGATGAAATTGAAGATACAGATTTGCACTATTTTCAAATTGATCGGCCTTTTATTATTTGTCCCAACCAATTTTGGGGGCACAAAAATCAGATTCTTGTTCTCAAGGCAATTGAGTATTTGAATCAGGATTGTTTGCCATTTATGGTTGTGTTTACCGGTAAAGAACATGACCCACGAAATGAGGAGCATTTCCAAAAAAACATTCTGCCTATGTTGGAACTACCAAATGTCAGAAGGAATGTTAAGAGTTTAGGATTTATTGATCGCAAAGTTCAACTTGGGCTAATTCAAAAGTCAATTGGTCTGGTCCAGCCGTCTAAATTTGAGGGTTGGAGTACCGTGATTGAAGACGGTATGTTTTTTAATAAACCTATACTAGCCTCAAATTTAAAAGTTAATATCGAACAGCTCGATACCAAGGCGAAATATTTTGATGTAGATGATTACAGGCGGTTGAGTGATTTATTAATCGTGTTATATGAACAACGAGGAGAAACCACGGATTTCCAATACAGTGAAAAACAAAGGCAATTTGGTGAAAATTTTATTACCATGGTAAATAGTTAAAATATGGTAGGAACCTGTATAATTACCGTTTTATACAACTCTGCTGAGCATTTAGGAAAATATCTTAAATCCTGGGTAGAGTGGGAGCGTGATACGGATATTATATTCGTTGATAATAACAGCAGCGATAACACTCTTGAAATAATTGAAAAGTTCATTGAAGATTATAAAATTAAAAATATCTTGATTATTAGTCAGGGCACAAATCTTGGCTTTGGTAAAGCTAACAACCTAGGAATAAACAAAGCTATTGATTTAGGCTACAAGTATGTTTTGTTATTAAACGACGATATTGAATTAATTGAAAATTTGACTAGCAGTCTAATCAATTATTATGTTCAAGATTCTGTCTTAAGTCCCTTACAAAAAATTGACAATGAGAATCTAGAATTTAATTTTAATACGTTTGTGGGCGATTTTTTAAATAAAATCGAAACAGATATGGTCAAAGTTGATTTTGTACAGGCGGCGTGTTGGTTTTTTTGTGTTGAATTAAAAAATACTATCGGTGGTTATTTTTTTGATGAAGAATTTTTCCATTACGGAGAAGATAATGAAATGATCTATCGAGTAAATACAAAAGGAACAGGCGCATATGTAATCAAGTCTGCAAGTATATTGCACCATAGTAGTGTTTCCAATAGAAATTATCCTAGAGATTATGGGGAATATCATTTGAATCGCTTAAAATCTCAAGCATTAATTTCAGTTAAAACAAATGGGACTTTTCACAAAAGCTTATTAAATCGTTTATTCAAGATGTTTTTTAGATATTTAATATTTTTAGATTTGAAAAAATCTAAAAATATTTTATTGTTGATCTTTCAGCTACAGTTTAGGAAGTATAATAGTAATTAATGCAAGATTTTATTAATGTATTGGTGAGTATTGTTATACCGTATTACAATAAAAATGATACTATTCTAAGATCGGTTAATAGTGTTTTGTCTCAAACCTATACGAATTGGGAGCTTATAATTATAGATGATTTCGGTCAGGACAAACTTGATGACGGTACACTGCCAAAGGATCCTAGAATTAAGACCTACTTTAATGATGCTAACTTAGGCGCTGGCAGAACACGGCAAAAGGGACAAGAATTAGCGAAAGGGCAGTATATTGCATTTTTAGATGCGGATGATTGGTGGGATATTCGTTTTTTGGATACTTGTCTGAAACGACTCATTAATAAAAGTGATTGTGCAGGTGCTTATGCTAAATCCTTAGTCATAAAGGAAGGCGGATTGAGGCATGAAAGGCGTTATTCTAATTTAGGACTAACTCAAATAAGGGAAACGTTGATTAATTACGCTCGGCCTTGGCAAACAGGCGGTATTCTATGGAATATAGAGTTCAACGGAGATTGGGGAACCTTAAAAACTAACGAAGATTCCTGGTTTGAATTTAAAGCATCTACAAAAGCTAATTTATTTGCTTTTGTGAATGAGACCTTATATTACGTTGATGCTACTGGTTCCGAACATTTATCTAATAACATAGGATCTAATCAATCCGTTTTAGACCAACAAGAATTGTTTTTAATGGTTTATAAGGATTTTTGGAATACTCTATCTTTAAAATATAAGATTATACTTTATCATCGATTGATTAGAGGTCAACTTAAAATACATGAAAATTGCCCACTGGAAGCACCTGAAATGGGTTCTAAACTTATTATGTTGAACAAATGGATATTTACTAGTCATCAAAGCCCAATAATTTTAAAAATCATTCAAAAGTGCCTACAAAAATCTCCATATAAAATTCACTTTTAATGTGCCGTCTTTTTGGTAATATAGGTAATCAACTGATTGAACATTCTTTATTCGAGAAACTTACGCTTATTTCAAAAAGAGGCGGGCCAGACTCCACTGAGTTATTTACAAATGATGAAGCACAATTTGGCTTCAACCGTTTGGCGATTTTGGATATTTCAGTTAATGGTAATCAGCCATTTACAACAAATGATAAACGCTATACTTTGATGTTAAACGGAGAGGTATACAACTATTTGGAATTAAAAAAGAAGTATCAATTATTTGATGTGAAATCAGGCTCCGATGCAGAAGTAGTATTACATTTAATTCAAAAAATTTCTTTTGAGAAAGCAATTGTAGAATTAAACGGCATGTTTGCTATTAGTTGTTGGGATGATTTTGATAAGAAATTATATTTAGCACGTGATTTTGCGGGCATTAAACCCTTGTTTTATAGTTCTACCTCACATGGTATCGTATTTGGCAGTCAATTTAATCAAATTCTAAAACATCCTTGGTGCAACGATTGGAGGTTTTCAGAAGTAGGCTTAAGTGAGTACCTCCAGTTTGGCTATATGTTGGCCCCAAATACCATTGCGGAAAATATACATCAGTTGAACGTAGGGGAATATTTGGTATATGAGTTGGCATCAAAGCAGTTCATGTGCTCCAAATACCAGCAGTTTTTCGAATCATCTGGTAAGATTAATGAAGAGGAGGCTGATGTTGGAAATGTATTAGATAGTGCAATTCAAAGGCAGATGGTGGCGGATGTCCCTCTTGGTGTTTTTTTATCGGGAGGAATAGATTCTACTTTGGTAGCGGCGAAAGCTAAGCAGTTTAACCCAGACATTTCTGCTATAACCATTGGTTTTGCAGATCCAAAGTATGATGAAAGTGCAAAAGCTATTGAATATGCCAAACATTTGGGAATAAAAAACCATCATGTTGAAACGTTTACCAATCAGCAATTATTGGAAATATACGATGACCACTTTGAACAAATGTCTGAACCAATTGCCGATTACAGTAGTTTACCCACCTATTTAGTTTCGAAGATAGCGAGAAAGACGAATACGGTGATGTTATCTGGTGATGGTGGCGATGAGCTTTTTTGGGGATACCCGCGTTTTTTAACATTTGCCAATTCGGCACCCTATTATAAAATCCCTGGAAGTTACAATCGAAAAATTGCGAAGCGAATCCTGAAGTATTTTGGCCAAAACATTACCGGATACTTAGGCGAACCCAATTTAGGCAGTGCAAACATGGCGTTTCAAAGTTATTTGGACCCGGAAATGATTAAATCCTTGACAGGTAGTTATACTATTTCTCCTCAAACAATAAACCGGTATTCATTTAACTCAACGGATAAGAAAAATACGTTAGATTATCTAAGACGGAATGAATTTTATTTTCATCTTCAGAAGATTTTAGTTAAAGTTGATAGAATGAGCATGGCAAACTCTCTTGAGGTGCGGGTTCCTCTATTGGATAAGGAGGTAATCAATTTTGCTGAGAGCTTGACATGTGGTTTGGGTATTAACCATTATGAATTAAAGCGGGTTCTTAAGCAGGAATTGTTTAAATACATCCCAAAGGAGTTGGTAGAAAAACAGAAAAAGGGCTTTACTCCGCCATTGTTGGAATGGTCTAGAAATGAGTTAAAAGAAGAAATTTTAGCACATCTGTTTAAACTAGAAAAGCACAATTTCAATATAAATGGAATTAAACAAATTACGAGTGATTTCTATGACACGAAAAATGCCACTATAGAAACTCTATGGACCTTGTATACTCTTGTTAAGTTTCTTGAAGGATTAAATTGAAAATCGGCATCGTATTATCCAATCCGCCCCAAGCTTCAGAAACATTTTTGAATACATTTATTTCGATGCTCAAAGAAAAACATGAGCTAATACTTTTTGTATCCCGGAAGACAAAAAATATTGATGTTAAACAAAAGGAATATTTAAAATCGAACGTTAGGGGTTTGATACAAATTCCTAAGGTTATGATACTATTGATATTGAAATATGGAAAATATAGACGTTTAAGAAGAAAATCTTGTTCCTTAAAACAACTAATAGCAGATCTACCCATTTGGACAACCCCCAATTTGGATTATTTGCATTTTGGATTTGGCAATTTAGTATTTGGCCGCGAGTATTATAGTAGTGTTATGGATTGTAAAATGACATTAAGCTTCAGGGGATCCGATATTAATGTTTTCCCGATTTGGCATAATAAATCCTATTCATTAGCACTAGAACTAGCGGATAAAGTCCAAGCCAATTCTCAAGAGTTATTATCCAAGTTAAATAAGCATTACTCAAAAATAGAATCTAAGGGTGTTATAATTCACCCAGGACTTCAAGACACTTTTAGGGTAGGTCAAAATGAAATAGAGGGTTTTGTGGGCCTTCGGGAACGCAATACTAAATTAGAAATTATCTCCGTTGGTAGATTGCATTGGGTTAAGGGTTATGAATTGGCATTGATGGCTTTAGCTCTGTTTAAGCAAAACGGGAATGATTTTAACTATACAATAATTGGTGCGGGTGTTGAGGCCGAAAAATTAATTTACTTAATCGATGCTTTAGGATTGAAGGATAATGTGAAATTAGTGTCTCAAAAAAGTGCAGTAGAAATCAGGGAAATTATGGAACGGTCTAATTTGTTTTTACAAACTTCTTGGGCTGAAGGGTTTTCCAATTCCACTCTTGAAGCCCAAGCACTTGGTTTGCCCGTGGTTGTCACTCCCGTTAGCGGTATGAGCACCATCGTGGAGCATAGAAAAGCAGGATTTGTATGTGAGGATTTTTCACGGGAGCAAATTTTAAATGGACTTAATTGGTATAATACATTATCAAAAGTAGAATTAGGTGAATTAGCGGGAATAGCTTCAAATCGTGTTCAAGAACATTTTTCAGGTGAAATCCTCAAGAAAAATTGGTTAGCATTTTTTAATTAATGTTTGACTTTCTAAAATACATACAACCCGCTAATTATTATCGCTTGATAAACCGCATGGCGCATGCGGTATTGGTTGATGATTCAGGAAGTGTCAAAGGAGAAATAGGCCCATATTCTGATTTACAGGCGGCCGAATTGGATGTTTTATATCAATGCTTACAATCCGGTAAAATTCCATCTAATGAGCAAAATAGAAATCCACTTCAAGATTTAAGAATTACCAATGTCAATGACAATTACATTTTCATACGTAGGTTCTTTTCTCCTGTGCAACTTATTTACGTTCTAATAGTAAGATTATTCAGTTTTAAGAATCCCTTATTTGAGCTTTACGCATTTTTCAACGCACTAGTTACGTCAAAACGTGTTTCAATTGAATCTCAAAAGTATACGGATTGGAATGCTTTTGAGGGTATTCTCACAAAGAAAAATCCCTTAGTTTCTGTGATCATTCCTACGCTAAATAGGTATGAGTATTTGAAGGATGTTTTAGCGGATTTAGAGCTTCAGTATTATCAGAATTTTGAAGTTATCGTAGTGGACCAATCCGAACCGGTGGATGTTAAATTTTATGAGGGTTGGAATTTAAAAATAAAACTTATTCAACAAGAAGAGAAAGCTTTGTGGTTGGCGCGGAATAGAGCTATTCAAACCTCTAACGGGGAATACATTTTATTATTCGATGATGATTCGCGAGTAGACTCTGATTGGATAACGAATCATTTGAAATGTTTAGATTTCTTTAAAGTTCAAATTTCTGCAGGCGTTACCCATACATTAGTTGGCGGTGGTTTGGGAAAAAAGGATGCGTATTTTCACTTAAGTGATGTATTTGATACGGGAAATGCCATGGTTCACCGTTCTGTTTTTGAAAATGTGGGACTGTTCGATAGACAATTTGAGAAACAACGAATGGGGGATTCTGAATTTGGTTTAAGATCTTTATTAGGGGAATATAATATAATTTCTAATCCGTATTCAAAACGAATTCATCTAAAAGTAGAAACGGGCGGTCTCCGGCAAATGGGCAGTTGGGATGCCTTGCGGCCCAAGTCATTATTCGCACCAAGACCTGTGCCGAGTGTTTTGTATCTGATTAGGAAATATTACAATGCAAAAGAAGCTATTTTATTTCTAATCAAAAACATGCCACAATCGTATGTTCCATATAAATTCAAGGGTAATAAGAAAGCAAAAATATTAATATTTTTAGCCTTCCCTTTATGGATTCTATTAGCAGTAGTAAGTTTAATCAAGTCTTGGAATTTGGCTACTCTAAAATTGAGCCAAGGATCATTAATTGAATCTTTAGATTGAAGCAAAAAATTTTATTGATAAGTAGTGAGTTTCCTCCCGGACCTGGGGGAATCGGTCATCATGCTTGGTTCTTGGCTAAGCAATTGAGTGCAAATCCTGATATTGAAATTCATGTTATTGCCCCTGATGATTACACTTCTTTGGCAGAGCGAAAGAGTTTTGATGAGGCCCAGCCATTTCAAGTTTTTCGTTTTATAAGGTTAGGTAAACTAACGTACATTTTACGACTGTTGTCATTGGTAAAATTATTCAAGGAACACGGATATACCCATATTTGGTCGAGTGGTAAGTTCTCATTATGGATGATTTGGATCCAAATGTTATTTTTATCAAAAGCTAAAACTTTATGCATTTTGCATGGAACAGAGGTGAATCTCAACAACAAAATTTTAAGGAAGTTAACCCATCAGAGTATTTTCAGATTTCAATATATAATCTCGGTTTCAAAGTTTACGGAATCCTTGTTGCCGGATTGGATATTAAACAGACATAAGGGGTTAAGGGTAATTCCTAATGGATTGGATAAAAGTGATTTGGCACTTACGGGTATTAAAAAATTAGAGGGAAGTCCAGCCTTGTTGACAGTAGGACATGTATCTCCAAGAAAAGGACAGCATAGGATGATTAAGGCGCTACCTGAAGTCTTACAGAAATTTCCGAATGCGGTCTACCATATTGTGGGAAAGCCTTTGAATCAAGTAAGGTTAACCCAACAAGCGATTGCTTTGGGTTTAGAAGATAAAATAGTATTTCATGGTGCTGTGGGTGCGCATGGCCAACTGTGGGATTATTACCTAGCGGCAGATATTTTCATCTTGCTGAGTGAAAATCAACCCAATGGAGATGTTGAGGGATTTGGAATAGTAGCGCTGGAGGCAAATGCTGTGGGAACCCCAGTCATTGGGGCTAAATATTGCGGGGTAGTAGAGGCGGTAAATCATCGTAAATCGGGTGTTTTAGTGGATGGTAATAATGGCCAGGAAATAGTTCAAGCGATTGATTATTGTATGAATAATCAAGAAAGTTTAAAAATTCATAGTCAAGTATGGGCCAAAGCTCATGATTGGGAAATTATTGGGAAACGATTTTTGGAATTGATTTGATGGCGGGAAAGAAATTGGTTGTGATTAGTCACACCGCACATCAGAATTTACCCGAAGGAACTTTGGTGGGTTGGGGCCCAACTGTTGCCGAATTGAACCACCTGGCACAATATTGGAATGAACTGTTGCATGTAGCTTGTATCGAGCCCTATAAAAATAATCCAAGTTTACAATCTTATCCAAGTAAAAACATACGTTTCGCCCCAATTCCAAGCTTTGGAGGTAACACATGGTTGCAAAAATTGAGTGTATTTTATAAAGGGCCTCAAATAATTTGGCAAATAGTTAAAAGTCTAAAAGGCGCCACGCATGTTCAGATTCGTGTCCCAATGGGCATTGGAGTATATGTTTTGCCTTTGATTCTTTTTGTCCCGAAGAAATATATCCTTTGGGTTAAGTATGCTAATAATTGGGGATATGTTTCAAATTCAATTGGATATCGTTTTCAGCGTTGGTTTTTGGAAAAGAACTTTTTGAAATGTAAGGTTACCATTAATGGTTTCTGGTCTAATCAACCACAACATTGCCATAGTTTTGAGAATCCGTGTATTACGCAAGAACAATTTGAAAAAGGCAAAAAGATTCAAAAGTCCTTCGATCATAAACTAAAGGTAGTTTTTGCAGGACGAATAGAAGAGGCAAAGGGTATAGATTTACTCATGGAAGTATTAAAAGAGCTTCCTCAAGAACGTTTTGAAGAGTGGGTTTTTATCGGGGAAGGTCCGTTGAGGGGACTATTAATAAAATTATGTTTTGAACTTGGTATAAATGCCATATTTCCAGGATTTCTGAGTCAATCTGAGGTGCATAAACATTTAGAAACGGCAGATATTTTGGTATTACCAAGCAAATCAGAAGGTTTTCCCAAAATAGTAGCTGAGGCTTGGAATTATAAAGCTATTCCTGTTGTAAGTCCTGTTGGCAGTTTACCCCATTATATAGAAAACGGAAATAATGGTTTTATTATGAAGGAAGTTTCTAGCGAAAGTTTGCTAGAAATATTTAAAGAGTTGTTAAACCGCTCAGCTTTTGAGCTCAAAGAAATTTCGGAAAACGGACAGTCAATGGCCTATAAATTCACTTTTGATTACTACTATCAGCATTTGGAAAAGGAGGTTTTTGATTGTTTCTAGAGAAAATGGCAACGGACCGCCAAAACCTATTTTGGACTGTCGCTCACATAGGCTTAGGTTTTGCTTGTACATTAACACCCTTTGCAATAATAATTTGGTTTTATGTGATATTGTTTGCGAACTTTTTCAAAGCAAATAGTCTTTTACAGAAAAAAAAGCCTGCTTTTTTCTTTATGCTTTTTTCTTATTTGATATCATTTGAGTTATTGGATAGGATGGCAAAAACATCCCCTTATATACCTTATGAAGTAGGAAAATACTTTTTAGTACTAAGTGGCATTTTAGGGCTGTTAGCCGTTGGGATAAGACAGCCTAGAGGTATTTGGATGGCATTGTTAGTCACACCTGCGTTGTTTTACGATTTTAGTGGACAGAGGACCTATTTTGACATTATTAATAATTATTTAGCTCCGTTGGCTGTTGGATTGGGAATAGCCTATGCTAGTATGCTGAGTATAACTAATATACAACTAAACCAAATATTAAAATTAATATGGTGGGCATGCCTTTCTAGCTTATTTTTTACTTACGTTAAAACACCAGATTTCGAAACTATTACTTTTACACTAAAAGCTCAATCAGCTACTACTGCGGGGCATTCTTCTAATCAAGTTTCTACTGTTTTAGGGTTAGGTATGTTTTTAAGCTTTTATAGTATTTTAAAGAAATTAAATTTCTCCGGGAATCGAATATTTGACATGGTGATTCTCCTAGGATTTACTTTTCAAGGTCTAATTAGTTTTTCAAGGGGAGGAATGATAGTTGGAGCCATATGTATTTTCATTTTGATATTTTTACGTGACTCGAATAAATTGACTAATAATAAAGTTCGAACCAATAAACCGTTATTTATTGGAATTATAGCCTTACTCAGTTTATTTGGAGTATTTGAAGTTGCTAACGGTATCACAGGAGGTAATTTATTGTTGCGCTATCAAGGTGAAACTGCGGGCACATTGTCGGGGTCTAAAGAGGTAACAGCTGATCATTTTGTGACAGGAAGGCTCAGTATTTTAGAACAGGATATTGATTTATGGATTGACAATTTTATTACAGGCGTAGGAGTCGGATCCAGTCGGTTTTTGCGAAATTTAGAACGTATTGGTGTATCACCCCATGTAGAGCTATCGCGATTATTGGCCGAACACGGATTATTAGGTTTTATTTATTCGTGTTATTTTTTTATACTTATACCATTACAAATTTATCAATTCAACCAAAAAAATATTCAAAGAGCTGTAATGATGGCTATTCTTACAATTTCAATTTTAACTACTTTTCACGCAGCCATGCGAACTTTTGTCACTCCATTATTTATGATTTTGGCTAGTTTAAAAATCAAATCTGACTTAAAAACAAATAAATTAATACCTAACATTTGAAACAATTATTTATTGGGGGTATTAACCGTGGTAATCAACCAAGAGGAGGAGAAGAGTATAAGAATCAATTATTAATAAAGAAAATAGAAAATTCAACAATAATAGATACACACAGATGGCTACAAAATCCCCTAGTATGGGTTAAACTGATTTTTAATCTGTTCTTCAAGCGTTGGGATAATATCCTTTTTTCAACTTCATCACTATCCACGTTTCGTCTATTGCGTATTATTGATATTTTGAAACCATCGATTTTGAAAAAAATCACCTATTTGGTTATAGGCGGTTATTTCCCTGAGGCAATAAGAGTTAAGAGATACAAATGGGAATATTACAAGAAATTAAAAAATGTAATTGTTGAAGGAGAAATATTAAAATTAGATTTATTAAATCACACAGAATTAAAAAATGTTAAAGTTATTCCAAATTTTAAAGATTTTCCAATTCTAGAAAAATTACAAGACGAACCGAAATCATGTTTTTCATTTGTTTATATTGGGAGGATCTCAAAGAGCAAAGGGATAAAGGAAATAATAGAGGCGGCGAATGAATTACAAAAGACGGGACTCGAATTTAGTATTGATTTTTTTGGTCAATTAGAAGAAGATTTTGATTATTCCGAAACGCTCATTGAGTATAAAGGATTTTTAGATTTTCAAAAACGAGGTAAGGAATCATATGAAATTATCTCTAACTACAATTGTATGTTGTTTCCTACTTATTGGCAGGGTGAAGGATTTCCTGGTGTAATTATCGATGCATTCATTGCTGGCTTGCCTGTAATTGGGAGTGATTGGAATATGAATAGGGAACTTATTGAGGAGGGGGTAAATGGCTTTATAATTCCAGCAAAAAGCACAGAAGCATTGTATGAAAAGATGAAATTTGTAATAAACAATGAGAACATCCTTAATGAAATCAGATTCAATAATCTATTAAAAGCTAAGAATTATCATATAGATGCTGTGTATATTCAGTTAAAGGAAGCATTGATTTAGAATTAGTATAATGTTTAAGCTATTCAATCCATTTTTAATTTCAGATTTTTTATTTAGAACCTCCATATACAAATACTTTAAAATTTTTAAAAATGAATCAACAAAAGAACGTCAAGAAATTTTGTCGATTCAAAATCAAAAACTGCTCAATATTTTAAAGTTTGCTACGAATAATATCCCTTTTTATCAAGACCTAAAAATAGATATAGATAAAACAAAAAAAGGCGAGGATTTACTTCGAGAATTTCCGATTATAAATAAAAAGTTAATTAATAACGATATAAAATTATTTCATGTAAAAGAAATTGATTTAAAGGAAATTACCACATTATACAGCGGAGGATCTAGTGGAAATCCAGGCATGGTCTTAGTCAATAGGGAAGATCATTCAAAGTTGCGTGCATTGATACTAATATTATGGAAAAATTCTGGTTATCAATTAGGCGACCCAATTCTGCAATTAGGTATGTCACGAAATCGTTCTTTGTTGAAAAAGTTGAAGGATATCAGTATGAATGTTACCTATGAAGAAGCTTTTAGATTAACAGAAGCGCAGGTAAAGCATGTTCTTACTCGTAAATGCATTAAGCCCAATACCTGTTTTATAGGTTATGCTTCTGGGTTGTATGAATACGCGCGAATTGCACAAAAATTGGGAATTGAGGTCAGTTTTAAATGTGTTATTTCATTAGGCGATAAAATGTTTGACCACTATCGCAGTAAAATTGAAGAAGTATTTAAAACGCGTGTATTTGATACTTATGGTTCCAATGAAGGTTTTGTTGTTGGAGGCCAACATGTAGATGGTCATTATTATGTAAATGATACGCATGTCATTTTGGAGGTGGTTGATGAAAGTTATAACCATGTAGTGGATGGTCAAACGGGAAGATTATTAATGACTTGTCTTGATAATTACACCATGCCATTGATTAGATTTGATATAGGTGATATTATAGCGTTAAACTCATATTCTGATAAAACACCATTACCTTATCGAACAATAAAGCAGATTATCGGTAGAGAAGTAGACATCTTAAAAACCAAGAATGGCTACAGTTTAATTGTACACTTTTTTACGGCAATATTTGGCAGAATTACAGAAATTGAACAATTTAGGGTTGTGCAAGAAACCATTGAAGATATTTGTATTGAGTATATACCAGGTGTGAATTTCAAGAATGAAATTTTGAAGAAAATCGAAATTCATATAATGAATGAGTTACCTCCCAATGAGGTAAATTTGTATTTTAAATTAGTAAGCGAAATACCATCATCAGATTCTGGAAAGCCTCAAATAATTTTAAGTCGGCTGCGCTCTAATTGAATATTTTTATGGTGTATCTAAAATTTAATTAATGAAAATCATTACAGTTATCGGTGCAAGACCACAGTTTGTAAAAGCCGCTGTTGTTTCTCGGGCTCTTCTCAATTTTAATAACATTGAAGAAATCCTGGTACATACAGGTCAACATTTTGACAAGAATATGAGTGATGTATTTTTTGAAGAAATGGAGATACCTAAGCCTCAATATAACTTGAATATAAACGGACTTTCTCATGGTGCAATGACGGGTCAAATGTTACAGGGGGTAGAGGAATTGTGCATTAAAGAAAAACCTGATTACGTGCTCGTATATGGCGATACTAATTCGACTATAGCGGGTGCATTGGCGGCAAAAAAACTTGGAAAAGGGGTAATTCATATAGAAGCGGGACTAAGGAGTTTTAATAGGGCCATGCCTGAAGAAATTAATCGTATATTGACGGATACTATAAGTGATATTTTGTTTTGTCCGACGGATACTTCCATTTCCAATCTGAACAATGAGGGTATTCGAGATGGAATCATTAAAGTTATTAAAAACGGTGATGTAATGCAGGATGCCGCGATATATTATGCGGATAAATCAGAGGAAAGATCTACTATTATGAAACAATTGGGTTTGCGTAGCAATAACTTTGTTTTAGCGACATTGCACAGACAAGAAAACACGGATGATTTAAATAGGTTAACAGCTATTATTAAAGCTTTTAATAATATCACCAAGGACGTAAAAGTAATAGTACCCTTGCATCCGCGCACAAGAAAAATAATAGAAAGGGAAAATATAAATACTAGTTTTTCTATAATAGATCCTGTTGGTTATTTTGATATGTTGGAGTTACTGAAAAATTGCAAAATGGTATTAACAGATAGTGGCGGATTGCAAAAGGAGGCTTATTTTTTTAACAAATATTGCATCACATTGAGAAATGAAACCGAATGGGTAGAGTTGGTTCAAAATGATTTTAATCGTTTAGCCGGATCAGATACTGGGTTGATTTTAGAATTGTTTCAGAAATTTAGCAATTCGAAGTTTGATAAACATATTGAACTATATGGAGGGGGAAGGGCCTCTGATATTATTGGTAAGACTTTAGCGGAAATTAGTTAAGTAGTGTCAAAGAATATTTGGATTATCAATCAATTTGCAGGTACTCCTACATCAGGTTGGGGTGAAAGGCACTACTATTTTAGTAAAAATTGGATTAAAGAAGGTTACAATGTGACTATAATATCCGGTTCGTATAACCATGTATTTAATGAATTACCCGATGCACCCAATCAATTCAACATCGAGAACGTTGAGGGTACCAAATTCTGTTGGGTAAAAACGCCGAAGTATAATCCAAAATCCATACTCCGATTTTGGAGTTTTATGGTTTTTGCCATAAAAGTGTACTTTCTACCATTAAAATTGATTGGTAAACCCGACATCATTGTTGTTTCTTCTATGCCCATCTTTCCAGTACTTACTGGTTATTGGCTGAAATTAAGATATAAAGCTAAGGCTTTTTTATTTGAAATAAGGGATATATGGCCGCTTACCTTGGTTATGTTGGGCGATGTATCAAAAAATCATCCCGCAGTAAGACTGATAGGATGGTTTGAGAAATTTGGATATAATAAAGCCGATTCCGTTGTGTCGTTATTGCCTAATGCAAAGGAACATATTGAAGAAATTGCGCAGGCTGGATCAAAATTCGTATATATCCCGAATGGACTCGATGAAGATGTTCTCAAAAAAGAATTAGCCCCAGTTGAATATTTGCAACAAATACCGTCAGATCGGTTTGTAATAGGATATACCGGAACATTAGGTTTGGCCAATGCATTAGAGTATTTTGTTGAGGCTGCTGGACTCTTGAGGGACGATGCCAGATTTTCCTTTGTAATTGTAGGGGATGGTTATCTCAAGGAGGAATTAATGAATCAAAGTAAAGAATTTGGGAATATTTTATTTTTTCCTAAAGTGAGAAAAAATCAAGTGGCATCGTATATACAAAGATTTGATTTATGTTTTGTAGGAAGAAATGACACGCCATTATTCAAGCACGGGGTTTCAGCGAATAAGTATTTTGACTACATGTTAGCGGCTAAGCCCATTTTAGATTCAAACAATTTAATAAAGGATCCCGTTGAATTATCAGGTTGTGGATTAATTGTAAAACCAGACTCCGCTGATGCTATCAAGGAAGGTATATTACAGATGCATGCACTTGGTAAGGAAGAATTAAAGCAAATGGGTTTGAAAGGCAAGGAATTCGTAAAAGAATTTCATAATATTACTTATTTAAGTAATGAATATATAAAATTGTTTAAAAAATATTTAAATTAAAAAATTCAAGCAGTGATAAATTTTTCTATTATTGGATTTGGACATATCGGCAAGAGGCATGCTACTATAGCCAATGAATATCCAGGGTGTTCGGTGGTTGCTATAGTGGATTCGAATACAGAAGTTCAAAATGATATATTATTCCCTCAAGGTGCGAAATATTATAAATCTATTGAGGATTTTCTAGAGGCAAGAGTAGAAAGTGATGTTGTAAATCTTGCTACGCCAAACGGGTATCATTGTTCCTATGCCATTCAACTACTTGAGGCGCATTACCATGTAGTCATCGAAAAGCCTATGGGTTTAAATAAGGCGGAGTGCGAGGCAGTTATATTTAAGTCATTACAAATGAGTAAACAAGTATTTGTGGTGAAACAGAATCGCTATAGCCCACCAAGTAAATGGATGAAAGAGATTGTAGTTAGTGGTAAAATCGGCAAGGTACTCACCGTACAGGTTAACTGTTATTGGAATCGCGATGATAGGTATTACAAAAAAGGTGGCTGGAAAGGAACCTTAGATTTGGATGGGGGTACTCTATTTACACAATTCTCTCATTTTATAGATATCATGTACTGGGTTTTTGGTGATATCAAGAACATAAAATCGAATTTTGCCGACTTCAATCACGCTGAGAGTACTGAATTTGAAGATAGTGGCTTAGTAAATTTTGAGTTTATGAATGGGGGGCTAGGGTGTATAAACTTTAGTACCGCCGTATGGGATACTAATATGGAAAGCAGCATAACAGTTGTAGGTTCCAAGGGGAGTTTCAAAGTCGGAGGACAATATATGAACGAAGTGGAATATTGTCATATTCAGAATTATACAATGCCAGAACTTCCCGAAACAAATGCGCCAAACGATTATGGCCCATTCAAGGGAAGTGCTGCTAATCATCATTACGTAATCGAAAATGTGGTAAATACCTTAGAGGGGCGGGATACTATTACTGCAAACGCGCTAGAAGGCCTAAAAGTAGTAGATATTATCGAAAGAATCTATGCCACAAGAGATTTAGAAAAGTTAAAGAAAAAGAATTAATGCAACCCAGTTCAATACAAATGGTAGACTTAAAAAGTCAATACCAAAAAATAAAGAATGAAATAGATGGGGCTATCCAAGAGGTAATTGAGAATGCTCAATTTATTAAGGGGCCATGCGTATACGAGTTTGAAACTAATTTAAGTAAATATTTGAATGTAAAGCACGTAATTTCTTGTGCGAATGGCACGGATGCTTTGCAAATTGCGATGATGGCTTTGGGTTTAAAACCGGGTGACGAGGTTATTGTCCCGGTATTCACTTATATAGCTACTGCAGAGGTTATTGGTTTATTGGGTTTAATACCTGTGATGGTTGATGTAGATGCGGACACCTTTTGTATTGATGTAAATCAGGTTGAGGCCGTTATCACGGAAAGAACAAGAGCGATTGTTCCAGTACATTTATTCGGTCAATGTGCGAATATGGATGTTATAGTGACCCTAGCTAGGAAATATAATTTATTTGTAATTGAGGATACAGCACAAGCAATAGGGGCTATTTATACTTTCCAAGATGGAAGTAATAAAAGTGCCGGTTGTATCGGTGATATTGGTACTACTAGTTTTTTCCCGAGTAAGAATTTAGGGTGTTATGGTGATGGCGGGGCTTTGTTTACAAATAATGATCAATTGGCAGAGAAGTTACGAATGATTTGCAATCATGGACAGAAGGTTCAATATGTTCATGATGTAATAGGTGTAAATAGCCGATTGGATACCATACAAGCGGCAATATTGAATGTTAAGTTAAAATATTTAAGGCAATACGAAGAAAATAGGCGTCAAGCCGCTGATTGGTATGATGAGGCATTAAAAGATGTTGAATGGTTACAAATTCCCAAACGTGTTCCGCATAGCACTCATGTTTTTCACCAATACACACTGAAAATAAAAGGTGGTAAAGAGGCACGAGACATGGTCAAAAGCAAATTGGCTGAAGAGGGAATTCCTAGTATGATTTATTATCCCATACCCTTGCATTTTCAGAAAGCTTTTAGTTCAGCCTATTACAGTGAAGGATCTTTTAGAGTAAGCGAAAGTTTATGTGATAGCGTTTTGTCTTTGCCTATTCATACCGAAATGAATAAAGCAAATTTTGCTTATATCGCAGATTCCATTTTAAGTATTGAACACTAGTGCTTCTTTTATAATTTCCCAACGTATTACATTAGATTAGTCTTTTTAATGGATCTTATTTGACACATTCAATAAAATCAATTCTTATTAACGTTTTCCAACGTAAAACAGCCTCCAATAACTTCATTCCAGAAATTGATGGCTTGCGGTTTTTGGCAATCATAACCGTTTTGTTATACCATTTAAATACAGTCTTTTCCAAAGAAATCGGATTAGGATTATCAAATGCGTTGATTGAAATGGGCGGAGCAAAAACGAATTTTTCATTGGCTTGGTGGTGGGTGCGTTTGGATTTAGGGGTGAAGGTTTTTTTTGCGATAAGTGGATTTGTATTGGCCTTGCCGTTTTTAAAATATTATTTGGGTTTAACTGATAAGAAGGTTCAGTTGAAATCTTATTTTATTCGTCGTTTGACTCGTTTAGAACCGCCGTTTATCATCACATTGCTCTTCTTTTATTTAGTGCATGTTTTTCTTTTGAATGATGATGCATTGGTCTTTTTAAAACATTTTGGGGCGGGTTTAATTTATGGTCATGTTTTTATTTATGGGGAAGCCAACCCTATAAATCCTGTGACATGGAGTCTAGAAACAGAGGCACAGTTTTATGTTATCATTCCATTGATAATTTGGCTTGTTTTCAAAGTAAGAAATTCGGCAATCAGCATTTTGATATTAATAGGCTTAATTGCAGGTTCGATATTTTTTCGAACTGAATTTGTTTTTTCGGCACATTGGGGTCGATCCATTTTTGCATATTTCGTAAATTTTGCAATAGGGATAATTATTTGTTGGAGTTATTTGAAGTTCCCTAACTGGTTTAAAGTTCGTTATTGGTTTTACGATATTATTGGACTCATCGGTACTTTTGGATTGTTCTATTTTTATAAGCCCCAACATTATATCGGAAATCAGGTTTTCTTTAATATTTCAATTGGCTTGGTCATGATTACCGCTTTTAAGGGCAGTATATTTAACTGGTTTTACACCCGACCTCTAATTTACATTATAGGGGGTATGTGTTACAGCATCTATTTGATTCATTATGCATTTTTGCATTTGAGTGTGAAATGGACTAATTTATTTTGGATTGAGGAGATGAATTACACTTGGAATTTGGGCATACA
>CAMDDB010000024.1 GCA_945890865.1 Flavobacterium psychrophilum | reverse complement strand
GATTTTGTTCTAAATCGTTCCAATTGGTCAGATCCTGGGCATTATACGACAAAAGGCAGTCGAACGTTTTCAGATTCCTTAGTTCGGTATTACTCACAATTAGAATGAAGGAATTATTTACACCCTTAGGATTGGTTTCATTGGTTGCTATTTGGCTACTTTTTAGGTCATTTCGCAAATTCAAATTTGCAAGTGTGATTTTAATGTTCCCAACAATCACCTATTTAGCGAATTCAGGATTGTATTCAGGATTACTTGTTTTGGGTTTGATATTGGGGACATATATTCTGTATTGTCTACTATTAACATCCGAATCTGATTCTTTGAGTGATCGTATTTATTGGTCTAGTTTAGTAGGTTCCATTATTCTGATAGGTGGGATTCAACACTATCAGAAGGATTTTCTATTTGCCACAGGTTTGAGTCTGTTAGTTTTTCAGTCGTTTGGTTGGTTGAGTGACACCTATTATGGCAGACTAACATACCGAGTGGATCTAGTGAATTTTACCTCTTACTTTCTATATTTTCCTAAGTTTATTTCGGGACCCATTGAGTCTACTCAAAGTTTTTTGCCACAGTTATCAAAGATTAATGCGTCTATAAATTCAGATAACATTCAAAAGGCGTTACGCTTAATTATTCTAGGTTGTTTTAAAAAGTTTGTTATTGCAGATAATCTGATCGATGATAGTGAAGTATATGGACAGAGTTTGGATTGGAATGCACCTATGGTTTTACTGTTTTCTTTGATTCACTTTGTAAAGATATATGCCGATTTTTCCGGCTTAATTGATATTGTAAGAGGAATTTCAGTCTCTTTTGGTTTTTCATTAAAAAAGAATTTCAACGATCCTTTTGCTGCCAGTAGCTTCAAAGATTACTGGAGTCGATGGAATATGACTCTCAGCAATTGGGTCTTAGAAAATTTGTTTAAACCTATAAGTTTCCAATTTAGGGGGGCTTTTAGTAAGCTTACTGGCTTTTTTGCCTTGGTTATCTCATTTGGTGTAATTTCTATGTGGCATGGTTTAACATGGAATTATGCGATTTTTGGAACTTTTCATGTATTTGGATTGTTACTTGAAAACGTTCTCAAACTTGAATGGGTAAAGAGTGAATCTAATTTAATCAGAACAATTCAGAGAATTTTTTTTATATTGGTATTAGGTTTTATTACGTTATTTTTTAATAATTACCAAATTAGCGACACTTTACAATTAGTGGATTATTTTGTAAATACTATAAACAGCGGGGCTTTGATTGAGAATCTCCCTTTGATAGTTTTTTCTATTTGTCTAATGTTAATTTTGTTTCTAATCGAGCGAATACACGCAAGAAATGCAAGTCCAATAGTTTCTGTTTTATTGTTGATTTTAGTTGTTTTAATGTGGCCTGAAGAGGCAAAAACATTCATATATGAATTTTAATTAATGGATAACATAGGCAATGTTGAAATTGTGTGTGTTTTAACGATAACTTCAGTTTTTAAATTGGGATATTCAGGATAGCTTCCAGAAGCATGGATTTGTGAGTAAAAATGCGGAATAATAAACCTAAATAAAAATCTTCATGAATAGAATATGATATTAAATAATCTTTTTTTTGGACCAAAATTATTAGGGAATTCAGTTTATAATTCTGATTTAAACAATGGGAATATAATATTAAATAAATATCTAGTATTTGGGTCAAAGCGCTTTCAACCTATTGAAAATATATCTAAAGATTTTGACAATAAAATAGACTTAGAAAAAGATATTATCTGGCGTAAAAAATGGCCTCTAGCGGCTACACGTTCAGATTGGATTCAGCATATGGTGGATGCGGATAATCCTTTACGTGAAAAAATCGCTCTGTTTTGGAATCATGTGGTTCCAATTTCAGTAGGAATTTGGGGATTTGCGCAGAATTTATTGATAGATGCATACCGAAAAAATGCATTGGAAAACTATGAGGTTTTATTAAAAGAGGTATTGTCGTCCCCTTGCGCAATGAATTTCTTGAATGCGGATAATTCCACCAAGGAAAAACCCAATCAAAATATGCCTCGTGAGTTATTGGAGTTGTTTACGGTAGGCGTAGATAATTTATATCAAAACGACGTAATTGAAGTATCAAGGGCATTCGCAGGAAGAAGAACGGGGGGGCCAGTTAATGCCCCCACAGGTTCCCCCGCATTGCCATATCCCTATAAGATGTATCTTGACCTAGGTAGAATTGATACAGGACAAAAAACTATTTTGGGAAAATCTGGATTTTGGGATGGGGATGATGCTATTGAGATTTTGGTAAGTTCAAAGTCTACGTATTACAGAATTGCTGAAAAATTTATGCGTTTTTTTGTTACGGATAATCCGCAGCAATCAGATATACTTGAATTAGCCGAAAACTCATGGTCGATAAAAAGATTGAATATTCAAGACCTTATGGAGTTTGCTTTAAGGTGTAATTGGTTTGATGGTCCAAAATATGCAAAGTCAAAGGTTAAAACGCCTGTAGAATTATGGGTAGGTTTACAGGGTTCATTAGGAATTAAGAATTATTCAAGTGAACTTAATAGTTTTGTTTTACGTGAAATGGGTCAAAATGTTTTTTTCCCTCCTAATGTCGGAGGATGGCCTTGGGGTAAAGGCTGGTTACAAGGAAATTTACTTAATAATCGTTTATTTTTACCCTTAGCTATTTTGGATACATCACAGAAGTCTAAGAATTCATTCTCATGGGGCTTGAAAGAAAAAATCCAATATCGCGTTTTAAATCCACATTTATTATCATATGCTTATGAATACAATGTCGTTTTCGATTTTGACGAATTTAAGGAAAAAATCAAAGCCAATAACATTGATATTAATGATTGGTTGGGCGTAGATATTAAATCGAAAATAGACACTTATGCAGACTTGAAAAGGGCTATTTCTCATCCTAGTTTCCAATATTTATGAGAAGACGCGATTTTATTAAATATTCAGGTTTGGGAATCTCGTTAAGTATGGCACCACAATTGGTTACTAGTTGTACCTCAAATTCTAAGCCTAGATATGAGGATAAAGTTACTGTCATAATAAGAATTAAAGGTGGCATGGATGGATATCATCTCATAGCACCAAAGGGGAATGATTTTTTGTTGGAGGGAAGGCCGAATATTCAAAACAAAATTGAAAAAGAAGGGATTCTCTGGAGAGACGATTGGTATATTAGACCTAATTTTGGGGTTATATTGGATTTAATACAAAAAGACTGGCTACGTGTTATACCTAACGTTGGCTATCCTGATTATAATCGATTATCACATTTTAAAGCTCAAGATTATTGGGAAACAGGTTCGGTTGTAAATGACAGTAAGCAATATCATAATGGTTGGATTGGTAGGTTAGTTGATGAAGGAAAAATTAGGGCTTTGGATAATAAAACTCCTGTTTTGGTTGTTGATAACGAGCAGACACTATTTGATAAAGGAGATTTTAGTCAGGCTGTTTATTATACCCCATACAATCGACACTCGGATTTAAATCCATATGTAGAAGAGTGGTTGAAGGATAGTAATAAATCGGGTCAATATGGTGAAATTTATGAGTCAGTTAACTCTCAGTTTGAAATAAACAATAAGCTGAAAGATGTCACGCCAAATTTGGTGGATAGTAAGGATATCGAAGGCAAATTGAAGCAGGTTGCGGATTGCATAGAAAAGGGTTTGCCATTTTCTGTGTATAATTTGACACAATCGGGCTATGATACACATCATAAACAAAGTATCAGATTGGAGCCATTGGCGAAGAATTTATTTGAAGGATTGAGAGCTTTCGCTGAACGTTTAAACAAAGGTGGAAATTGGAATAGGGTAAAGGTTTTGGTGTATACCGAATTTGGCAGAACTATAGCGGAGAACAGCAATGGAGGAACAGATCATGGTACTGCTAATCATACTTACTTGCTGGGAGGTGAATTAAATGATTTATGGAAAGATCCGGATTTGAGCATCTCAACTTTAGATATTGGTGGAGTGAATTATATCAAACATAAGGTGGATTTTAGAGATATTCACAGTTCATTAATTTAAAGCCTAAACTTTTCGAAATTACAAAAACCGGTCAAAGCCGGTTTTTTATTTTGAATATTTTTTATTCCTAATAGGCGGGAAAACTTCCTGTTTTATTGTTTAATATAGTTAATATTTTTTAATCATGTTTAAAAAAAGATTTACTATTTATATTGTTATAGTTCTCATGGTATTTACCGGGATGGCATTCATGTTATTAAATGAAGGCCATAATTGGGGTGGCGATTTTGCATTGTATTTAGAAGAAGCCGAAGCGCTATCAAAAGGTAGTCTTAAGGAATTATTCATAGAGAATAGTTTTACAGTTGAACATAGCCATAAATATTTAAGTCCGAATTTGTATCCTTTGGGTTATCCCATTTTTTTATTGGTTCCCGTACTATTTTTCGGTAAAAGTTTGTGGGTTTATAAGGTATTAAATATTTTTCTTTTGGTTTACCTCGGATGGCGAATATTCCGATCCAACATTCTTTTCATACAATTGCCAAAATGGGCGTTGATTTTTGGAATAATATTGTTTTTGTTCAGAGATACATTATTCTTTCAATTAGAGATTATTGGTCCAGATATTCTATTTTTGGTTTTGGTTTTCGAGTGTTTATTTGCGTTTTATTCAAATAACCTCTTAGCAACAGGTATTTTAACTTTGGCACTTTTAATTACAAGAGATGCTGGGGTCATATTTTGGCTTTTATTCAATTTTTATGGTCTTTATTTTAAGAATATTTCGTCCTTAATTTCATTTATTTTAGGCATCATCTTATTAGTTGTATTTAAAGATTTTGCAGCAAATCATTGGGATTACTTTTTGGTAGGTATTAATTTTGCTACGTTTCGGGAAAATTTAAATCTATTCTATTTAGAGTCCATTGAATCCTTAATTCCCTTGGACCGTTTTAAGAACGTTTTTGTGAGTAGTTCATTGTTGATTTTAGTGATTATGGGTTTATCATCTAATTATCGAAATGACATGCGAAAATTAGGCTTTAAAAAATTAAAAGAGGTTTTGGTTAGTAAAGGGTTTTGGATAACTATTAGTTTGATAGTGTTTATTATAGTTCATCTTTTTTGGAAATCACTTGCTTTAAGAATGTTCTTAATTATAGATTTATTTATTATATATTTCATTATGTCAAGCTTAACCTATCTATGTTGGACGCTTGATAAATTAAAGTTCCAGAGAGTTTCTTTGTTTTCACGTGTATTTAAGTGTATTGTTTTTTTATTTGTTGGTTCTGTGGCAAGTAAACATGTTTACAGAAGTTACAGTTGGTGTTACCAGCCAAATTCGGTTTTTGGTGACAAAGTGAATAATGCGAGTGCAGTGATAATATGGAATGCGATAAAGCACCACACGGAGCCCAATGCGATTGTGGTATTTCGTAAGCCTAGGGTCTTGCGTTATTATACAAAACGCAGATGTTGTACTCAATTGGACAATGGTGTGTTAAAATTTGCGGAATTTTATCCTGTATATCGTTTAAAAGTCAAAGGATTGAGTTACGCCAAAGCAGACAATGCGGTTTTTATTAAAATTTGGTCTGATGGTGAGAATAGTTTGGAAATGGTTAAACCCCAATAGAATTCTGTTTTGAGGGTTATCTGTGCAAATTATTTATGGGTATGTTGCTGAATTTTAGCAATTAATTTCAAGTATTTCCAAAGTGGTAGTTAACTTTGTTCAAAGACTATCTATGGTGTTTTTAATTTATTTGGCAGTTTCGTTTGTGTTTCTGGAGGTCTATTTCAAGATTGCGGATAAATTTAATATCATCGACAAACCCAATAACCGCAGTTCTCATACCCAGTTAACTATTCGGGGGGCGGGCGTGGTTTTTCCGATTGTGTTGTTGGCCGTTTGGATCTATGGTTATATCGGGTTTAAATTGAACTTTTTGCCGGATTCGGGTGATTTGTTGAATTTTGGGAATTTTAAGAACGTCGGATTTTTGTGGGGTTTGATTCTCATTGCAATTGTTAGTTTTTGGGACGACGTGTGGCCGCTTCCCCCGAAAATAAGAATGTTGGTGCAAGCGGTGGCTGTGGCATTGATGGTGGTTCCTTTAGGAGTGGAATGGTGGATTGTGGGTTTGGCGATGGTACTGATTATTGGTACGATCAATGCCTATAATTTCATGGATGGGATCAATGGCATCACAGCGTTGTATTCATTCGTGTCGGTGGGAACCGCTTTGGTAATGCTGAAGTTGGGATATAAATTGGTTTTGGGCGAGCCGATTTGGTTGGCTTTGGGAGCGTCGTTATTGGCGTTTTCGTTTTACAATGTGCGCAAAAAGGCGCGATGTTTTATGGGAGATGTAGGGGCGGTCAGTTTGGCGTTTGTATTGGCGTATTGGATTTTCGGATTGGTGGTATCGGAAGGGAATTTGGTATATATTCTGTTTTTAGGGGTTTATGGCTTGGATTCGGTGGCGACGATAGCCATTAGGTTGTATAAAAAGGAAGATATTTTTGAAGCGCACCGGAGTCATTATTACCAGTATTTGGCGAATGAAAAGGGGTGGCCGCATGTGGGGGTTGCGTTGTTGTTTGCACTGCTACAACTTTTATTAAATGCTTTAATTTTATGGGATCCCAAAATAGGAATCGGTTTCTTTATTTTGCTTGTATTAGCTTATCTGAAAATTAGACTGCCCCAACTAAGAAACATGCAGGCATGATAATGCTCTCTGGACATAATGGTTTTTTAGGCTCTTTTTTATTAGCCAAACTCCGAGAAAAGGGTATTGAAACCATTTGCTTGGGTAGATCTGAGAATTCAGATTGGAAATTCGATTTGGCTTCGGAATTGAACGACTTCCCCCGAAAGGAAGAAGGAACGGAAGCAATTGATTTGGTGATCCATGCCGCAGGATTGGCGCACCGTGTGCCGAAAACGGAAGCCGAGAAGCAGCAATTTTTTGATATTAATGTGGAGGGAACGCGGCGTTTGTTGGCGGCTTTGAAGGCGTCGGGGAATATACCGAAGCGGTTTTTATTTATTTCAACGATAGCGGTTTATGGCGAGCCGATGGATGCGGATATTTGCGTGCCGCCGTATCCGGGGGAGGCCGATTTGGAGCAATTGCAACTCACGCCCTATGGTTTGAGTAAGTGGAAGGCGGAGCGATTGGTGCATGAATGGTGTCGGCAGGAAGGGGTTGTGGCCATTATTTGGCGCTTGCCCTTAATCGTGGGAGAGAATGCGCCCGGGAA
>CAMDDB010000023.1 GCA_945890865.1 Flavobacterium psychrophilum | reverse complement strand
TACCTTTTAACGCAAATGATTTCGTTATGTTAAAATCAGATTTATCCAATCCATTTGGGATAATCAATCGATTTTTATGCCTTTGCAATATCCAGTTAGGCAATAATGACTCCGTGAAATTTGAAACTGATACAATTTTCTGAAACTGATAAATACTATGATGCGTCAACATACGCAGGAATTTGTTGGGTAGATTTACTTCTGTTCCATGAAGGATACAAATTGTCTTTGCCTTGGGATTCAAAAGTTTTTGCACCCAAATGAGCCACAATGAAAATTTACCGCTTGACCAAAAATGTGTATATCTGTTCTTGATTAATAATTGTGCCAACGTCAAAACTCTTAAACCATAGGTAAATATTCCCAACCTTTTAAACCTGTATATAATAAAGGATTGACTTTGATCAAAGCTGATTCTTTTTTCAAATGAAGTATTATCTGCAGGTGCAATTACATGCAATTCTACATTGGGATTTTTATATAGTTGTTGGGCTAGAAACCAAGCATGATGCCCAATACCTCCTGGTCCGGGCGGAAACTCGCTACACACTAGTAAAATCTTTTGTTTCAATCTAAAGATTCAATTAATGGCCCTTGTCTCAATTTTACAGTAGATAAATTCCATGATTTTCTTACACTCAATATGGCCAATAGACTTAAAAAGGGGAAAATTAATAATATCAACAGTTTTGCTTTCTTATTGCCCTTAAGCCTGTAAGGAACATAGGATTGTGGTATGTTTTTAATTAAATATAAAATGGCCTCATTGGTACTGTGATATTTTCTAATTAAATATAAAACACTAGGGATGGGTCGAGGAGCTAATAAGTTTTTAGGCCTCACGGCATCCCAGCTGCCCATTTGTCGCAGCCCACCTGATTCTACTTTAAGGTGTATTCTTTTAGCATAGGGATTAGCAACAATTAAAAAACCACCCAACAATGAACGAATTCCGAATTCAGAGTCACCCATTCGCTGTTTTTCAAATTGTCGATCAAATAGACCCGCTTTCGCAAAAACTTCACGCTTTACCATGGCATTACCCGTGTCAAACACATCACTCAAATGAAAATATTTATCCTTATTTCCCACACCACCACCAACTATTGTATGTGTAACACCTGCAGAAATAGGCACTTGGAAACGATCTAAACCCTTTAAGTGATTGGTAATCCAGTTTTTTTCCACTCGGGAATCGTCATCAAACAACAATATATAATCGCCTTTTGACTGATTGATACATCTATTCCTTGCCAACCATAGTGCCTTTTCCTCCTGCTTTATTAATTGAATGTTAAGTTTCCATCCCCCGTAAAACGCTTCATTAACAGGTTCTGACTGATCACAAACAATGACCTCGAAATGGGTATAGTATTGCTTTTCTAAATCTGTTAATACGTCTTTGAGGTATTCATACCTATTTAGAGTTGGAATAATAACTGAAACCAAGGGGTTCGATTGAATCAATGCACTTTGAAAGCGTAAAAAATCTTTATATACTTCCGGTACTATTTTGACGCGCTTGAATTTCAAAGAGGATAATAATCCCATAATTTCCAACAATGGATTGCTGAAGGATAAAAGGCGCACGAAGAACACCCAAAACACTTGGGATTTAGAGAAATAGCGATTGATAAAAATATAATTATCCGTTACCGATGTAATCTTTTGATCTTGTATAGGATTTCGCTCATCATTATTATTTGGGATCCAACCAGACTGCAAACGTTGATAAGCGATATCCATTTGTTCGGATATCAAAGAGCTGTAACCTACTTTTCGTTCTACTTTTACATGAAAGCTCAATACCGTTTGAGGCATTTGATGAACCAATCGGTAGTAATTTCCAGGATGTATGTATTTTAGGAATTCGAACACCGTATCTATCTAAAAAAAGCCTTGCCAATTTTGACTTAAAATCTGCATTGAAAAATTATCTCGTACCCTTTGATTGGCCTTTGTAGATACATCATTTTTTTCATCCACTGATAAACTCAAATACCATTTTATTCCATTTAGGATATCTTGCGAACCATGCGATTGGGTGATATAGCCCGTTTTTTCGTGTAACACCAATTCATTCATACCACTGATGGGAGTTACAACCACGGGCAAGCCCAGTGCTTGCGCCTCCATTGTAGAATTAGAAAAACCTTCAGCCCAAGAGGTTTGAATAAATACATTCGCACTTTCCAAATACGTTCGAATTTCTGAAGGTTTTTGTAAGCCTAAAAATTTTACATTCTCTTGAATATCATAAAAATGACAAAGAAAAACCAACTTTTCTTCTTCTGGCCCTTGTCCGACGAGGAGATACTCAAAATCAACACCTTCTTTTTTAAGATTACCTAATGCTTCAAAAACGTGCTCAAATCCTGTTATCCAATGCAGTCGACCTATACTGATAAATATTGTTGCATTATTTTTCAATCGCTTTTGCTGAAGATGTTCTATTTCTTCAACACTAACATTAAAATCAGACTGTAATCCCGGATTAATCACCGCTATCTTGAACTCAACATTATCATTATGCTTTAATGCCTCTGCTTTTAACAAATTGGAATTGCATTGTACTTTATGACACTTTTCTAGTATCAAATCGTAGCTCAAAATATGCCATTTCGGATAGACGTTGATGTCTGAACCCCTAAAACTCACTGACATTTTACAGCCCATAACCTCAGCATAATATTCTCTGCCAAAAGCTAGATTACCAAATGCAAAATGCAAATAATCTAAATTAGTGGTTGTCCAAAGCGGTATATCGTGTAATAAAAGTTTGAGTGGAGTGGTTTTCCTTAGTGACTTAAATTTTCTATAATTGACAATCAATTTCAAAGCGTACTCCAAAACATTTATGGGTTTAATGCTTTTACTGAAATATGTGTATTGTTTGTAGTTTTGCAGATCCGTAGATTTTTTAGACAAGTATAAAATCAGTTGATGGTCATTACTTAGAATTTGAATAAACGAATTCAGAAATGTTTCAGAGGGTTTGGGTGAATTGGATAAAACGATACCGATTTTCAATGGACCTTTAATGAAAAAATTTATCTATAAATCTTTGAAAATAAGAATCCTTAAAATTCATATCAACAGCCCATACCTCACCCATTTTTGGATGCTTAACGCTTGAAACATGGTGGCCACCTAAACTATTTTGAAATTTCTCTTTAATTAAATTTTCCTGAACCAATACCTCCTCATATTCTGTTTCATTTAATTTAAGAACTTCAAACATATGTACTTCCTTGCCATAGTGAGTCTCGCAATCTTGTGAAAATCGATACGTTTTTTCGGCAGTTTCAATTACCGACCCAGCGCTCCTTCCATACTTCCTTCCAACATGCAACGGAGATTTAGGATGTTCAGCGTAAGGCCCCACAATATTTTTCGAATTAAAAAGCTTCAATATATACTGACCACTTTCCTTTAATGTGGTGAATAAATAATAGTCTTCACCACGGAATAAAATATGAGTGTCTACATAATCACCCGTTAACAAAGTTTTAAGCTTTTTCCAGCTAGTTGGGAATAC
>CAMDDB010000022.1 GCA_945890865.1 Flavobacterium psychrophilum | reverse complement strand
TCACTACAATAAATAATTTAGAATTAATACCGTTTGAAACAAAGCGGGTTTATTATTTGTACGATGTTCCCAATAGGGCGGATCGCGGAGCTCATGCACACAAAGAATTGTTCCAATTAGTGGTTGCTATTTCGGGAAGTTTTGACATTGAATTATTTGATGGCATTGACAAATTGAAATATACATTAAATCAACCGGATCAAGGTTTATGAATAGGTCCAGGTATTTGGAGGGATTTGAATAACTTTAGTGGCGGAGGAATCTGTTTGGTGTTAGCGTCGCACGAATATGATGAGGAAGATTATATTAGGGATTTAATGGATTATAAAAACGGATAAGATGATTATTGTGACAGGAGCTTCAAGCGGTGTGGGTCTCTATTTGTTTAATGAACTACGGCAAATAGATGAAATAGTTGGATTTTACAATTCAACACCCCCAAAAAACAATAATGAGGATTATTACTTATTGGATATTACCTCTGGTTCAGCAGTCGAAGAATTTGTTAAAAATTTTGGTTCAAGGCTTTCAAACATTGTACTAATTAATTGTGCAGGAATTACCTATAATGCATTTGCCCACAAAACGGACTTAGAGGAATGGAATAAGGTAATTGATGTAAACTTAAAGGGCACTTTTAATGTTATCAAAAATCTTTTACCGATAATGAGAGCGGAAAAATACGGAAGAATAATAAATTTATCGTCAGTAGTGGCGATCAAGCCCACACCAGGTGTAAGTGCCTATTCTGCATCTAAAGCCGCATTGTCTGGAATGGTAAAGAGCCTGGCGGTAGAAAATGCGCGCTTTAATATTTTAATTAATAATATAGATTTGGGATACTCTGAACTTGGAATGATAAAGCAAGTACCAGAGGCGTTCCTAAATAAAATTAAAGAGAATATCCCTTCTGAAAATCTATGTCCCAAGGAAGAAATAAAGCGGACAGTAATGTATCTTATTGATAGTACTTATATTAATGGATCGTCCATAAATTTGAGTGGAGGTTTGATATGATTTTAGAATCAAACACTATATTTTTTAGGTTTGTCGAAATAAAAGATGCGTCCTTCGTATTGGGATTAAGAACGGATGAAACGTATAACAAATATTTATCAAAAGTAGACGATAGCCTAATAAAGCAAATTGATTGGCTTAACCATTATAAAGAAAAGGAAGCAAAGTCTGAAGAGTTTTATTTTATAATTTGCTTAAAACGATCTGGAGAACCGATAGGCACTGTGAGGATTTATGATTTTAAGAAGGATATAAATTCGTTTTGTTGGGGAAGCTGGATTTTAAATAGTAATAAAACAAAATATGCCGCATTAGAATCTGCGCTTCTCATTTATGATTTTGCATTTAATGAATTAGGCTTTTCTCAATGTCACATGGACATAAGAAAAAATAATGAAAAAGTAATTAATTTTCATAAACGTTTTGGTGTAGAGATTTTAGGTCAAACGGATTTAGATTTATTGGGTATTTATACAAAGGACTCGTACGAGTCAATCCGTAGTTCAATAGAATCTATAATATCGGGTTATACAGAATAATTCAAGATGAAAAAAATTCTTCAAATTCTTAATTTTCAACCTATGCACACCCAAATCCGAGAGCAAATGCAATACGCATTTCAGCGGGTTTACGATAGCCATTGGTATATACAAGGACAAGAATTAGCCCAATTTGAGACAGAATATGCGCAGTTAAATCATACAAAATATGCAGTAGGGGTTAGTAATGGATTAGACGCATTGGTTTTGGCATTACGTTCATTACATATTGGGCCCGGTGATGAAGTAATAGTTCCTTCGAATACCTATATCGCAACGGCCTTAGCGGTGTCTCATGTGGGCGCAACACCCGTATTTGTGGAGCCGCGGATGGAAACCTACAATATCAATCCAGAATTAATAGTTCACGCCATAACGAAGAAAACGAAAGCGATAATGCCCGTTCATCTGTACGGACAAGCATGTGAAATGGATGCCATAATGGAAATTGCGAAAGCCAATAATTTGTATGTGGTGGAAGATAATGCACAGGCCCATCTAAGTTCGTATAATGGAAAACTTACTGGATCATTCGGGGATGTAAATGGCACTAGCTTTTATCCGGGAAAGAATTTAGGGGCTTTAGGAGATGCAGGAGCGGTAACTACAAATAACGAAGAATTAGCCAATCGCATTAAAACATTGCGTAACTATGGTTCTGCGGTTAAATATTACAACGAGGAAATTGGGTACAACAATCGATTAGATGAAATGCAAGCCGCATTTTTGCGAGTGAAGTTGAACTACCTGGAAGAATGGACGAATCAACGCAAGGAGATTGCCCAATGGTATAATGAAGCTTTGCAAATGAGAAATGATTTGGTTTTACCTTTGGTTAATAAGAGTGCTGATCATGTGTACCATTTGTATGTGGTCAGGACTTCCAATCGGGAGAAGCTTCAGCAGGAGTTAAATGAAAAGGGCATCCAAACCATGATTCATTATCCGGTGCCTCCACATTTACAGAAAGCGTATAAAAATTTAGGTTACAAAGAGGGGGACTTCCCCATAGCGGAAGAGATTGCTCGAACCTGTTTGAGTTTGCCAGTTTGGCCGGGGATGGATAATGATAGCGTACTGAATGTTACAACATCAATTAATGGATAACAACAAGGTATTTTCGATAATTATTCTAGCGTATCATAGTGGTGATAAAATCATCCTTGCCTACGATAAATTATCCAAAATATTTGATGAAGAAGGAATTAGGTTTGAGTTTATTATTGTTAACGATGGCTCAAAAGACGGTAATAAGACGCGAGAGGTGTCTATGGGTTTGAAGATTGCTAAAGACAATGTATTCTATTATGAGCTTAGTCGAAACTATACCAGTCACTATGCCGCCTTTGCTGGGCTTTCTAAATGTACAGGGGGAATAGCTGCATTAATACCCGATGACGAACAACAACCTTATGATACGCTGGTAAAGGCATATCGGTTATGGGAAAAAGGAGAGAAAATCATTTTTCCTGTGAGATCAAGTCGAACAGATCCAAAGATTTCTAAAATATTTTCGGGGATGTTTTACTGGTTCATGACTAAGACCACGGAATATGATTATCCAAGACATGGTTTGGATACTTGGGTCATCGACAGAGAAATTATTAATATTATAAATACACAAATTAGTCCGAGAAATACGACAACGATTACGGAAATATTGTATTTAGGATACGATCCAAAGCTTATTTTTTATGAACGTCAAAAATCGATAAATTCAAAAAGTCGTTGGTCGTTCCAGAAAAAATTAAAATTGGCGTCAGATTGGTTTTTTACAACTACGAGGTTCCCAATCAAGTTAGTGACATTTATTGGTATTGCTTCATTCCTATTGAGTTTGTCAATGATAGTGTTTTACACTTACATTAAACTCTTCGGCAATCAAAGTTTTTGGAAATTAAATCAAGTACCAGGGTGGGTATCATTGGTTGTAATTATAAGTTTTTTCTCTGGGGTCATATTATTGAGTTTGGCAATGATAGCCGAATACATTTGGAGAATCTTTGAAGAGGTTAAGGGTAGGCCGGGGTATATAATAAAAAAGAATTGGAAATAACCAGAGCGCAACAATTTAAAATGGTTACGTTATTGTTTTTCATAACAATGAGTCATTTAATTTTTCGGAATATGGCCTATGGAATGAACGATGATTGGATGAATAATTTACTCTGCGCGGGAGGTTTTACTAATGGGTTCGCTATAAGTGAGAAAATGCATCAGAATTATTATTTTGTTAAGACCTTGGTATGGTTTAACAATATGGTAAGTAATGAAATAAATTGGTATTACTACGTACATTTTGTTTTCCTTTGGTTTCCAATTATGGCTTACTTATTAAGGTTTAACAACCTTAAAAAATTAAATATACGATCAGTTATTAGTGACATAGAATTTTGGGTTTGGTTGTTCTTGGGTGTGTGGATGGTTAAAATATTTACCTTTACTTGGATTGCTTCCATGGCCGCAATCATTTCATGGCTATGGTTTTGGAGGCAAGAAAACAAGAAATTTTGGGACTGGGTCTTTATTTTTATTGGTTTGATTATTTCAATTAGCGTTAGACCTCAATCATTTATGCTAATAAACAGTATGGCATTTTTGATCATAACAGTAAATAAAATAGTTTTTGAGAATTTGAGTAATATTTCAAAAATCTTTAAAGAAATTGCAAAAAAGGCGATTGTCCCGTTTTTGTTCCTTTTTATTTTATATACCTTCTTCATTAAAAATCACATAGACTACGCAAATGAGAAAAAATTTCCATTCGCTTGGGTAGCTGAAGAATCTCATCTAAAGTCCTTTATCATACAAGATAATGGCAGTAATTATGATGAAATTGATTATGATATTTCAAGACGATTTTTCTTTGATGATCGATATCAGGATTTCGAGGTCAGAGGAAGACAAGAAATGGTTTTTAAAGCATTAAGAAACTCACCTTACAGATATATTAAGAAAGCAACCACGAGATTTTTCCGCGAGACTACCGACATTTTATTCTCTTTAATAGTATTAGTAATGTTGGCGGCCGTTTTGGTGTTAAGCGAAATAAGAAACATAAAGAAGATAATTTTAACATTTATAATTATTATAGCCTTCTTTGGTTCGATGTACTTAATGACAAATTTGCATATTCTCAAGGACAGAGTCATTTTGCCTCCAATTTTTTTTCTAATCCTATTTTATTTGTCAAAAGTTGAAACAAGCAAATTGAAGTATGGCCATCAGAAAGTATTATTTATTTTTTTAATCACATGCATGGTGTTTCAGATAGCAAAAGGTATATCTGTAAATCAAATTGTTAGTCCATCAAGAATTTCAAACTCAAAACTGCTTCCAGAGGATAATTTACTCTTAATAAACGCGGACCTAAGCGCTTTAAATGCAAACGCTCCCCGAACGTACGTTAATCAACTAAGATATAAAATAATGCCAATGGGTTGGGGCATGCGATCAACTACGTTCAGCAATATTTTAAAGAATAATGGTATTAGTAATATACAAGAGGGAATTGAAGCGGGGAAAATAGGATTTCTATTAAGATCTAACCCAATTGAGAAGACTTACAGTGATTATTTTGAAAAATATTTCCCCAATGATTCATTCTCTTGCGAGAAAATAATGGTAAATGATAAACAGCGTTATATTTATAGTTTAAAACCATAACATTAGTGCACATTTCCGTCGTTTCTCCCGTTTACAAAGCCCCAAAGATCCTTCCAGAATTGGTCGCACGATTGGAGCGTTCGTTATCGGAAATTACGGATTCGTTCGAAGTAATTCTCGTTGATGATGGATGTCCGTGGGATTCATGGAGTGTAATAGAAGAATTAGCACATAAGTATACCTTTATTAAAGGAATTAAGTTGAGCCGGAATTTCGGACAGCATTACGCCATAACCGCAGGGTTAGACTATGCAAAAGGGGAATTGGTAGTGGTTATGGACTGTGATTTACAAGACCAACCAGAAGAAATTTCGAAACTTTATAATGAAGTGCAAAATGGGTTTGATATAGTATTGGCGGCGAGAGAAAATAGACAAGACAACCAATTTAAGAAACTTTTTTCGAAACTTTTCTACAGTTCATTGTCTTATTTAAGCGGGGCTAAGTACGATCACCGAGTGGCTAATTTTGGCATCTATTCTCAGAAAGTCATTTCAGCGATTAATCAATTCCGCGAACCTATCCGTTACTTTCCAGGCTTGGTGCAATACGTGGGATTCAAAACTACCACAATTAATATCAACCATGCTTCACGCGAAGAAGGACAAACTTCGTACAGTTTAAAAAGACTCTTTAAGTTGGCGTTGGATGTGATTTTGGCGTATTCTGATAAACCGCTAAGGACAATAATAAAACTAGGGCTGATAATTTCCTTAATGTCATTTGCCTACGTTGCTTTTAGTCTATGGCAATGGTACAATGAAATGATTATCGTGCCTGGTTATACCAGTTTAATTGCTTCGGTTTGGTTTTTAAGCGGAGTATTGATTTCAACATTGGGGGTGATAGGTTTGTATTTAGGAAAAACCTTTGAGGCCGTCAAGTCCCGGCCAATATATTTAATTAGTGAGTTTAGGAATGTCTGATACAATTGCACAGATAGAAAAATTAGACTGGGATTCTAAATTTTTTAATTTGGAGATTGGCCAATTAACTTTAACCAAACCCGGTGATTTAGAAGGTTTAATATTAAATACTGAATTCGATTTAGTTTATGTAAACTCTTCTTTTAGCGTAGGGAAATTTGAAAAGATATCTTACCGAGGAACTAAAGTGGATTATGAGAAAGTGTTAGGGTTAAACGCCATAGAGCTGTTCGATATCATAGATATTAAAAACGTAGACAGCGATTATTTCTCCAAATTCGAATCAGAACTTAAAGAATTAGCCCATTTGAGTGGGCACCAATCTCGTTTTTATCTAGATCCTCACTTCAAAAAGGCGGATTTCAGAAAATTGTATGATAAGTGGTTGGAAAATGCTTTGAATAAAACTCATGATAATGTATTTTTAGTTTACCATGATGAAATACAAAACAAACCAATTGCACTTCTCACAGGCAAGATAAACAATATAGATTTGAATGCTAGAGTTGGATTGTTTGCGGTACATGAATCACAGCAAGGCAAAGGTTTAGGAAAGATTATGCTTAATGCTTTTGAGAAATTAGCGAAAACCTCAAGCTGTCACAAGATTACCATACCTACTCAAACAGAAAATTTGGGTGCGTGTAGATTTTACGAATCATCGGGTTATCAAGCCTTACCCACACAATTTATTTACCATCTATGGAAATGATCCCCTTCAATAAACCCCACCTTACAGGGAAAGAAGTACATTATATGTACGAAGCTGTGAATACGGGCAAACTTTCCGGTAACGGTCTTTTTACTCAAAAATGTCAGCGGTTTTTTGAGGAAAAATACGGATTCAAAAAGGCTTTACTAACTTCTTCTTGCACCGATGCATTAGAAATGGCGGCGATTCTGTGCGATATTCAGCCTGGTGATGAGATTATTATGCCTTCCTACACGTTTGTCAGTACCGCTAATGCCTTTGTTTTAAGGGGGGCAAAAATAGTTTTTGCGGATTCTATGGCTATCAATCCCAACATTGATGCGGATAAAATTGAATCCCTAATAACGCCCAAAACCAAAGCCATTGTTCCGGTTCATTATGCGGGAATCGCCTGTGATATGGAGAAAATCCTGGAGCTTGCTGGCAAATACAATCTCTATGTGGTAGAAGATGCCGCTCAAGCCATCGACAGTTTTTACACCTTCTCCAATGGAACCAAAAAAGCGCTCGGATCGATCGGTCATTTGGCTGCTTTTTCCTTTCATGAGACCAAAAACATTATATCAGGTGAAGGCGGAATGTTGGCGGTAAACGACGAACGCTTCGCGCATCGTGCTGAGATCATCTGGGAAAAAGGGACCAACCGCTCTTCTTTCTTTCGGGGTGAAGTGGATAAATACGGTTGGGTTGATGTAGGAAGTTCGTTTCTTCCATCAGAAATTACAGCCGCTTTCCTTTGGGCACAATTAGAGCACCTGGATCAAATTCAAAATGCGCGCAAGGAAATCTGGAACGCCTATTTTACGGGCTTAGAAACATGGGCCAAAGAAAACCAAGTAGGATTACCCCAAATTCCCGACTACGCCACCAATAACGCGCACATGTTTTATTTGGTATGTCCAAATATGGAATTCAGAGATGCCTTAATTGCCAAGCTCAAAGATGAAAACATACATGCAGTATTCCATTACCAGAGTTTGCATATGAGTCCATTTTACCAAGAAAAACACGACAGCAGGGTATTATTAGAAAGTGATAGATACACAGACTGTTTGATGAGGTTACCTATGTGGGTAGGGGTGAATAATAATGCTGTTTTCAGACAAATCTTAGGTTAAATGAGATTCTTTAACACAATTGATTCAAAAAATATGCTGAGTTACTTTTGGGTTTTCCCATTGGCAGTGTGGGTTTTGTTATTTTTTGCATTAACGAATGTTGCAATGATATTTAGTGGTGATTCTGTTGAATATCTTGAAATGGCGAATCAATTAAATAAAGGACAATTTCCTAAATCACAGATGTGGATGCCTTTATATCCGCTAATGATTTGGATATTTTCTAAGTTGTTTTTTGTGGATTTAATGTTGGGTGCCAAGTTATATCACTTATTTATCTCAAGTTTTCTGGTCCTTGCTTACAATAAGTTTTTTGTTCAGAAACAAACGAACAATACAATTGATAGAATTATCTTGAATGCCCCGATTTTTGCATTTTTGATATTTTTGGAACAGGCAATAACTCTAATGGCTGAATTTCAGTTTTTAACCATAACTCTAGCATTTTTCTATTGTATTGGTAATATTCTTAAAAAACAGAAATCAAATGATGTATACATTGGGGCTTTTTTAGTCATTTTAAGCATACTCACCAAATACAATGGCTTTGTAAATTTCGCGGTATTAGTACTTGTTTTATTGTATGTTTTTCCAATCAAAAGGATGCTTGCATTATTGATGATTTCTACTTTTTCTATTGTGATAGTATATGGATCATGGCTTTTATACAAACCCGGTGGGGACTTTTTAATTGGCGCCGTCGAAGTATTAGAGGTAGATTATTGGCAAACATATATCGAAATAACAAAGGATTACTGTTTATCAGCTTCAAAGTATTTTTTGCCTTTTCGGTTGAATGAAATTGTTAAATCTATTGTTCCAGAATTCATAATGTCGCTTTTGTTTACATTATTGTATTTGACAGCCTCAATTTATATATTGTTTTCCTTCTTAAAGCACAGAATGACGATAAACAAGTTCTTAATTGCGTTCATAATTCTTTATTCGGCACTATTTATTTTGAGATCTCTTCCGTTAGGGAAAAACGAAACAAACACACGTACGCTTTTTTATGTTTTGTTCATCGGCACATATCTATTATCAAGTTGTGCGATAAAAACAAAGTCGTTAACAAAGAAGTTTGCCATTTTAATTCTCCCACTACTTAGTTTTATGAAGGTAGTCAATACACTACCGTCAATGTACATTAACGGGATAGGTCCTTTGGCAAATAAAGAATACAATATTAATTCAATAACCATTAAGACGATGTTGGCAATAAAAGATAGTTTAGATTTGCAAGCGCATCAAATATACTCAAATGAACATAAAGTTTTGTCCTTGTTTTGTGATTATAATAAGGTTGCACCACTCCCGAAATCAAGGGAATTTGCAGGGAATTATTACAATGATAATCAAGAAGCTTTCGACTATGAAATTGGAAAATTGATGGAAACTATGGGAAAGTCCTCAAAATGGCTATTAGTATATTTAGAATTGAGTAAGGATCACCCGAGATATGACAAAAAGTTGAAATTTTTTATGACTGACAGTTTTTTGTTTCCTACATCTAAATTTTCCATAAAGCATATAGGCAAAACAATATTTATTTGGCCGAAAAGAAATTAACACAACATAATTTTCCCAATATTTTTTGGGTTTATTTTAGGTGTTTTGCAAAAATGATTTAATGAATAACTTAAAAAAAAATACTAACTGGCTCTTCGAAATCTCACCTGAGCGCTCGAAATTTAAGCTCAACTTTAAAGAAATCTATCAATACCGAGATCTCCTATTGCTTTTCATTCGTCGAGATATCGTTTCGGTTTATAAGCAAACCATACTAGGACCGTTGTGGTATTTTATATCCCCATTGCTGGCATCGGTTACACAGTACTGGGTTTTCGGCCGTTTGGCGGAATTGCCTTCCGATGGCACACCTTATTTTCTATTTGTTTTGTGCGGAAACGTATTATGGAGCTATTTTTCGACTTCGTTAAATGGAACGTCCAATACATTTAGTGCCAATCAAGGAATTTTTGGAAAGGTATATTTTCCTAGGGCGATTGTACCGCTTTCAATAACAGCATCCAACTTGTTTCAGTTTGGAATAAAACTATTACTGATGATGGTGTTCATAACCATCATGGGGTTGTTGCCCAAAATTAATTTGTGGGCTTTGGCGTTGCCAGGACTCATTGTGTTAATGGCATTGATATCTATGGGATTGGGTATGATAGTGAGTTCTATGACGACTAAGGATCGGGATTTCTCTCAATTGATGGGATTTGCGGTGGGATTGGCGATGTATGTAACACCGGTAATTTATCCGACGAGTATGTTCTTGGAGAAAATTTCCCCAGAGAAACAGTGGATGATCTATGCGAACCCGCTTACGAGTATATTTGACGTGTTTCGTGTGGGATTTTTAGGTGCGGGAAATATTAATATGTGGGGCTTGTTATATACGGTGGTGTTTTCTGTAGTGGTTTATA
>CAMDDB010000021.1 GCA_945890865.1 Flavobacterium psychrophilum | reverse complement strand
GTTCAGGAACTACATTGGCTGCATTGCCAACCACTTCAAACAATTCAATTACAGGTACTTGGTCGCCAGCACTAAATAATACAGCTACGACTACTTATACATTCACTCCAACAACAGGACTTTGTGCTACAACAGCAACAATGACTATTGTTGTAAATTTATTACCTGTAGTTAATTCCATTATTGGAAATTCTTCAGTAGATGTAAACAGTACTATTCAGTTATCAACAACTACAATTGGCGGGGTTTGGAATAGTAGCTCAGTTTCAACGGCTTCAGTAAGTAATAATGGATTAGTATTGGGGATTAGTCCTGGATTAACAACTATTACATATACTGTAACAGATGCAAATGGATGTACTAACTTTTCTTCATTATTAGTAACGGTTTCTACTCTTTCAAATATTAATATAAATCTTTCAAATTTTGTATATTATCCTAATCCTGTCCTAAACGAACTTATAATAATATCGAAGGAGCCACTTAATTTAATTGAAATTTATAATTTTTTAGGCCAATCAATTAGAAAAATTAATTTAAGTAATGAATTACAAACGAAAATTAATTTTTCAGAATTATCTTCTGAAACTTATTTAATAAAAGTTAGTACAATAAATAATTCAGGTTATTTTAAAATTATAAAAAAATAGAACTTTTTCAATTTTAAAACGTATTATTATTAAGATTATTTGAATAAGTTTATGAACTCTAAAAACAACTTAAATAGCCTTGTAATATTTACTAACTATTTTTCCGATTTTACAAAGAAAATATTTAGTATTAAGATACATTATAAATTAACCATTTCATATTGATTTAAAATAAATTGATAATAATTTTATGTTATTATCAAGTGTGTTTTTTGATAAAAAATTATAAATAGTTACGTATTGATTTGTAAAAACACTTAATTATTAGGAATGATATTTATCCTGTAAATCGTCAGCAAAAAGTGTACTGATATAAGTCAAAACTAAGAGAGTGACTTTAGTGTAATTAACTCTGAATTATTAACTAAATACTTCTAGGAAAAGTTCAGTTTAGTTAATCTTTTAACTAAATGAGGTAATCGAAAATAAAAAAATTTGAGTTTTCGATTCAAAAATTTGTTTTTCTCGAACCAAAACACTATTTTTACCTTGTATAATTTATACTTTAAAAAAGTAGTTACCCTATAGGTTACCCTATGGCGATTGACAAAACAGGAAGTACTGAAAACATTGATAGTTACAAAAGAGTTCGAGAACCTCTTTCTCCGCGAAAGTGATGTTTCAAAAGAAACATAAAAAATCAAAAACCCTTTAAACATCAGTGTTTGAAGGGTTTTTTAGTTCAATTTGACTTTATTTGGTATTTTTATTGATTTTCCATGTAATAGATAACTATAAAATTCTAATCTATAAGAATTCCTCCAATGTACCCACCCATAAACAATCCATAGTTCTGAAATGAACTTGGTCCAATGTTCACAACTTGAGTTCCTCTTAAAGAGCCATTAACGTAAACTTTTAAAGTTACACTACCACTATTATTTTGAGTATTTCCATTTGCTTCCATAACGACAGCTACTGGTCTCTGAGTAGTTGTTAAATTTATGACTTTACTCCAAGTTGTGCCATTAATTTGTAATTGTTCCTGTTGTCTTTGACCTGTTTCATTTGTGTATGCAACTGTAACAGCGGGAAATGTTCCTCCTACAGAATTGATATTAGTAAATGGAGAAGTGGAGGTTAATTCATATTTTATAGAATCTGAATCATTAATATCTCCTGAGTTACATCCAAAAAGGACAATACTAAAAACAGGCGCCATTAAAAAAATAATTTTTTTCATAATATTTAAATAATAGTTAGTTTTGTCTACTCTATACAGTTTTCGACTTACCTGATTGTTTTTAGTTACTTTTTTATAAAAATTACAACATAATCTATAATGGAGGATTTAATAATTTATATAATCTTCTAAAAAATATTTAAAACCTCTTTAAAGTCATTTAATTTCTGATCCTTTAAATTTTACATTATTAATTAAAAAAAAACACCTAAAATATCAGGTGTTTTAAATTATAATTTTAAAAAAATTATTTCATTGTAGCATAAAGAGCTTTAATAATCTCTAAAAATTCTGGAATATCATCTACATTAGATTCTGTCCAAAATTCAATTTGCTCACTACTTACTTCATTTCCGTTAGGTCCATAATCAGCAACATGAATTGTTATCCTAGCTTTTTTTTCATATATAAAGAAAGAGAAAAAAAGTTCTTTTGATTTAAATACGTACTCTTTAGATTTCTTCTTATAAGTAGCTTTCAATTCTGGTAAAACCTCTTTTTGTATCCCAGAAATCAATCTACCAACTTCATTTTTATCAATAAAAATTGATCTTTTAATGAAATTTTTATTTGCTATATTAAATACTGATCCTGAATTTCTAACCTCAATAGCAGCAGTTTGTGGTTTAACTTCGATATCTAATTGTAAGCCATGAAGTTCAATTTTTTTCTCTGGAATACTTAATATAACCGGAAAAAACTCAACGGTTTCTCCAATACCCGATTTTAGCTTAGCAATTTTATTCCAATCCCTGTAAAAATTCAACTCTTTGTTTTGATCAATAGTCTCTCGAATAATTGAAACCCCACCATCCAAAGTCCTTTTTACATGTCTAACTTCTTGTCCAAATATACTTGATGAAAAAAGAAAGATTGATGATAAAAAAATGCTATTTATAAATAATTTTTTCATACTAAATTTTTAATTTTTATTAAAACTTAAGAAATAACTTTTGATTACCACCATCCATAAACATTATATTTACCACATTAGCCTTGGGTCCATTACCATAGGCAACACCAATATCTCTAGCGGCTTTAATAGTAGCTTTTTGAATATCTACATCATCCTGTTGTTGTTTCATTTGGAAATTCCATTCACGCTGGTCTATTTCTTTGACCCGTTTTGCAATAGTATTTGTAAATGCTACAGCTTCAGCATAACAAGAAGCATTAGGATCAATTTGGCCTAAATAATTCGATGCAGCACTAGCACCCGAAGCATCTTGACTTTGATTCCATGCATTTTTTGCTTCCAATTGTATGTCTTCAAACTAAAGTGGACTTTTCCTAAGAGAGTATTTAGTTAATAATTCAAAGATAAATGTTTTTTTTGATTTGTTGTTAATTTTAATTTTTGGTACTCATTTCTGCGATTAATAATTGCAATTTTCTTTAATTTTTGTCTT
>CAMDDB010000020.1 GCA_945890865.1 Flavobacterium psychrophilum | reverse complement strand
GACAAAAATTAAAGAAAATTGCAATTATTAATCGCAGAAATGAGTACCAAAAATTAAAATTAACAACAAATCAAAAAAAACATTTATCTTTGAATTATTAACTAAATACTCTCTTAGGAAAAGTCCACTTTAGTTTGAAGACATACACAGCATATAAAGCGAAGGGAACATAAGTAAAAGGCTCATTACTCAGGAAAGTATAATCAGAACAATTTGCAAGTACATCTAATTCAACTTTCAAATTTTTAGCATTTCCATTCCATAAAATGCCATTAAAATTAGTGGCATACCCGCCTACTTGAATACCTGAACCTATTAAATGATTTACAACACCATAACGGTCTGTGGTAATTACAATTTTTTCGGCGTATTCTGTAGCATTATTACTATCAATAATACTAAACAACAAACAAATGGTCTTATTTGAAAGTGGAAATTTTTGATTATTTGCCCCAGGCAATTGCTGCCCTGTTGGGCTATAAATTACGGCTTGGTAATTAATTCCATTGGTTTGTGAAAACAAGGGAAACGTCACCATAAGTAAAAATAATAAACTTAATTTTTTCATAAAAGTCGCTATATTTGAATATACTACAAATATAATAAAAAAATTAAGAAATTTTTAGGAACCGATAGTGTTATAAATATAATTTTAGAATTAATAACAAGTAAAACTTTTAATAAAAATATATCAAGTTATAAAAACAATATTTTCTGTTTCTTTTAAAATAATCTAACTTGTAGTAAAAATATGTGTTGGAAGAAAAATCCTTTAAAAGTAATGCTAATTGAATTAATATAACAAAGATTGAAACCAATTTGAGAACTCTTTTTCATCTATTCCACTTGCCAATTGACTACCACTTTCAGAGTTATTCGAAAAACTTACAAAGTTTACATTCTCTTTTGTAACACAAATAACCAATACGATTGACCCATAACCCGTATTGCTTCTAATAGCAAAGACTGTTAAATTTTCAATTTTCAAAATGGACTGCTTAAAACTATTCCATTTCTCGCTTTTGTCTCCATATTTTTCTATAGCATTTAAAAAATTGCTCTTAGTATAACCCGAACCATCATTATAAAATCTATAATGATTATAAAAACCTAAAACTTCATTTGCTACATTCTCTTTGGCAACATACTTTGAAGATGTATTTTCTATGGTTGTCCAAAGAATTTGTTGTCCAAATACAATTGAATTAAAAAATAAAAAGCAGAATAAAATTTGAATTTTTTTCATAATGATATTGTTTATTGAAATGAAAAAGGAACCTAATTAATAATAGTTTTTAATAAATTATTTCATGTGTTACAAATTTAAAAAAAATAAAAATCTATAAAACAATAATCTTAAATAATTATTAATTTTTATATCTACAAAAATATTGTATTTGTTTGGTTTTTTATGTGTTAGGAAATTTATAAAATCTTGCTTGAATCTTGCTTATAAAAAAAGGTTCCAAGAAATGAATCTTGAAACCCTTGATTTTACTAGTGGTCCCACCTGGGCTCGAACCAGGGACCACCTGATTATGAGAAGAGTGGAATACACCTACAAATATCAAAATATATCAGAATATCAAGCAGTTACGATTTTTAATTTTATCTATTTTAATATGTTTTTATATATTTTATTGTTATTTTTGTGCAAATTTTGTGCAAATTATTTATGAGTCAACATCCCGTATTTACTAAGAAAACTCAACTTGATTACTATCTAGATAAGCGATATTTATTGCAAAATAACAAATTTTCTTTAAAGTTAAAAATTTATGATACCGACAATCAGAGGAACTATTATTTAAAAACAAAGTATGAATTTGATGAAAGTGAATATCTTGAACTGATTACTTCAAGGAAAAAACAACTCATAATTCTTAAAGCGGAAATGGATGAAAATCTATTTAGAGCTAAACAATTAGCAGATTCAATTAACCCATTTAATTTTGATGAGTTTAAAGAAAAATACTATAACAAAAAAGAGGTTGTTTTAACTTTAAAATCGCTTTTTGAAAATAAAATCACTGAGTTACATAACCTTGGTAAAATTGGAACAAGTAATTCATATAGAGATTCACTTAGGTCAATTGAAAAATATTTAGATTATCTAAAAAAATCTATTGCTAAACTTCAATTTGTTCAGATTACTCCAAGTTGGTTAATTAAATACGAGTCTTATTTGCTTCATGTACGAATGTGTTCTGTAAATACCGTTGGAATGTACATGCGAAATTTAAGAGCAATATTAAATGATGCATTGAAGTTAAACATAATTACAAATGATATTTATCCATTTGGGAAAAATAAATTTACAATAAAATCTCAGAAAAAAACTAAAAGTATTTTAACAATTGAAGAAATAAACTTGTTAGAAAAAATTGAACCTAAAAATACAAATCAAAGAATCGCTAAAGATTTTTGGTTGTTATCATATTATTCTGCAGGAATAAATTTAACAGATTTGGCTTATTTGAGAAAAGAAAATTTAAACAAAAATGAAATAAAGTTTTTTAGAAGAAAAACATCAACGAGTAAAACGAATGATATACAAATTGTAATTCCATTACATGAAAAATCTATAGCTATACTTGAGCGATTAGTTCATAGCAAAGAACATTTTATTTTTAATATTATAACTAAAAATCAAACTCCTTTAGAACAAAAAAATCAAATTAAATTATTTAACGACTTAATAAACGATAACTTCAGAAAATTGATTAAAGGAGTAATTGATAAAAATGACATTACATTTTATAATGCTCGTCATTGTTGGGCAAGCCATATGGTAGAAAAAGGTGCTCCTATAACATTAATTAAAGATAAACTGGGACACACAGATATTAAAACCACAAGTACCTATATTGCATCCCTACCCGTTAAACTTGAAATGGATTTCTTAAACAAAGTATTTTATGATAAATGAACTAACCATAACGAGAAATGATTTGCAATCTGAAGAGTATCTTGAAATGTTGCAATTTTATGATGAATTATATGCGTTTTATAAATCTAAATCCGATATTGAAAGGAAAAATTTAGATTTAGGAATTACATTGATGTTTAATCCTATTTTTTACAAGAAATATAAAAAAAGCTCGATAAATCATAAAAGAGAAATAATTCCAGAATTATTTTATCTAATATACTTCATCAATCATTTATTAAATACAAACCAAGTTTCAATAGATAAATTGGAAATTCATCAATTAGAAAATTTAATAATTGACGAAAGTAATTTTGAATATTTAAAATTGTTGCCATTTGAATATAAGCTAATCACAACTTTTAATTTATTTCTATTAGAATTTGCACATATTGAATCTGATAAACTATATAAATTAAAAAAAATAAACTTCGAGGAACATTATGAACTCAAAAATCAGTTTCATAAGTTAGAAATTAATCAACAACAAAAAATTGGAGAAATTTCAATTGATGATTTTGTTTTATCTTTTAATTTATCCATAAACCTCAAAAGTCCTAAATTTACTCAATTTGTAAATTCTATTTCAACAATTGGTTATATTAGTAAAAATCAGAAAAGGGATTTTGTGGCAGCATGTGAAGGTGTAACATATAGGAATATTAATAAAATAATATGGCACGACGATTTATATTCTTTGCGATATTTTTTACTAAGGTTAAGTGAAAAATCTTATTTTAAAGATAAGAATATGTTTTTCAAAAATAGTGTTCATTTCTTTTTGGATAAAAATGGAAATGAAATAACAGAAAGTCAAATTATTAAAGGAAAAACTAAAATTCCAGAAGAAGTTAAGAAAAAAATTGACGGTATTTTTTTGATTTTTAGAGATATCAAAAGCAATTAGTTATTAACTTAAAACTGTCCCCTTTTTGCATACGATTTACAACTTCATCTCAATAATATAATTATTTTCATATAAATAATTAATTTTTATTAATTCAAATGATTTCATACAATTTAATGCTTTTATAGGGAATAAAATCCAAACTATTGACTTGAATCAAAAAATTTGTTTTTTCAAAATTTGTTTTCTAGCAACAAAACAAAGTTTCTCTTTTATAATTTACAAATCAATAGCAGAAAAAAATACGTATAAACACGTATTTACTCTCTAATATACATTAATTAAATTGCAATGTTTATTTTCTTTCTTGGTAAGAAAACATTAAAAATTTAATATATGAGAAAACGATTAATTTTTGCAATTATTTTTTATGTAACAGGAACATTAAATATAATTGATTGGTATGTTTTTTGGTATCAAAATGAAGACTTAGCACTTAAAAGTTTTAATGTATTAAAAGTTAAATATATCGAACGATTTCCTTCTTTATTAAGACCATTATTTGAACTTAACCCTCAACCAGCCGCTATAGTTTTTATCCTATTATTTTTATATTCTGCTATTATTTTTTTAAATGAAAAAAACTTGATTTTCAAAATAATGGGGGTTACCTCAATACTATTTCTCTTACAAAACACGTTTTCAATTATGTAAATAAATCAATTAATTAATTTATAATTATTTCTATGAAAAAATTAAGTTTCATTTTAGCAATCATTCTATTAATTATATCAAATATAGTTAATGCACAAGAAGTAAAAACATCAAAAATTTCGATTGGATTTGGCGCTAACGCTCTTTCAGTTGGTAAAGATGAAGGATTAAACCTTGAAGGTACTTTGGGTTATTCATTGAATTCTGATGCCACTTTAAACCTCTCCATTTCAAATGCCTCTATGAGAAGTAAAAACTTAGATTTAAACTATGGTTTAAGCAAATATGCGTTACAATTAAATTACGATTTTGCAAAAATTAAAACTTCAAAATATGAATCCATCTTTGGGTTTTCATATCTAAATTTTGATAAAAAATTAGCTTTAGATGAAAGCAACGGTTTGGGATTAGATTTAGGTATTCAAGCAAGTTTTTACACCAATTCTAGGTTATATTATGGATTTAGAATTGTTACAACTTATAGTAGCATTTCTCCTGGGGCTATTTTAAATTCAGGAATATTTTTAAAGTACAAGTTGTAAGAATTAATTTTCCTTCCTAGGTATTTTTATCTTAATTTCTAAAAAAATAAAAAAAATGAAAACAGTTAACTTAAACATTTTTAAAAAAGCTTTTACAATATCAATTCTACTTATAATAATTGGTGGAATTATGAAAATTGCTCACTTAAAGTTTTCTTCCTTTTTTCTAATTATTGGTTTAATTTCTTCATTTTTTTACATAATAGTAGGAATTCATGAAGTGTATAAATCCAAAAAAATTGATAACTCAGAAAAAACCATGTGGATAATTGGCTTTACTTTTATGAGTTTTGTAACAGGTTTACTATATATTTTTTATGGTAGAAAAAGGATAATTCCCTAAACTATTTAAGTATAAAACCTATTTTATTAGAGCTTTGAACAAATTATAATAACTATGATTATGTTTCTAACTAAAAGTTTTAACAAAAAAGAAGAAGAAAGTAGTTTACTTCACAAGCTATTAAACCAATATTAATTGGAAATAGAGAAATTTTAGATAGAAAAACATTAATCAATAATAATAATTTGCCATGCGTTTGCCGTGGCTATTTTAAATAATTATTAACTTTTAAATATATAAATCATGAAGACGCTAATTTTAACCTTTCTTTCGTTTTTTATGTTACTATCTTGTAGTAATAGTGATGATAATTCAGATAATTTAAATAATGCAAAGGTATTAAGAGTTGGTATGGATTGTGGCGATACATATCTTATAAAATTTTTTGATGGCTATTCTAATATTCCTCAAAATGCCGCTCAAAATACTTTTTATGCAATTAATTTACCAGAGGAATATAAAATAGAAAATCTAGAAATTCACATTAATTATAGACTACCAAATGAAAATGAAATATTGAACTGCACGAGTGAAGATATAGCTTATCCTCAAATTTATATTGAAAACGTGAAGTAAATAGAATTATTAAAGCAGAAAAATTGAAATAATTACAATATAAAAATCAAACCAGCCGCCACTTCGTAAAGGCGAAGAACTCTAGTGATAAGTGGTACGTCAGTTTAGCAGAACGAAAAAAATACAAGTAAATAAATAAAAATTGAAACAAATTTTATGAAAAAAACAATTCTGACTTTAGCTTTTATCAGTTTAACTTTAACTGTAAAATCTCAAAATGCAAGTGTTGAAAAATCTGTATTTGGTATGCAAACTGGTTTATTTGGTTTTTGGGCTCACAATGAAACGAAACTAACTAATCAAATTGCATTAAGAAGTGAAATTGGATTTGATAGTGGTATTTGGGGCGGAGATTATTACGACAAAACAGGATTTTTAATGACGCCAGTTTTAACAGCTGAACCCAGATGGTATTATAATCTGAATAAAAGAGTAAGCAAATCGAAAAGAATTGACGGAAATAGCGGAAATTTTATTTCACTTAAAACAAGTTATCATCCAGATTGGTTTGTAATTTCAAATTATGAAAATTTAAATATTATTAGTGATATTTCACTAGTACCAACTTGGGGAATAAGAAGAAATATTGGAAAACATTTCAACTATGAAACTGGAATTGGAATTGGTTACCGGTATATTTTTGCCAAAAAAGCAGGTTATTTAGAAAACGAAAGCGAAGCAACACTTAATTTACACTTTAGAATTGGGTATAGATTTTAAAAGATCGAATGGATAATAACACTGCACGAGTGAAGATATAGCTTATTCTCAAATTTATATAGAAAACTTGGAGTAAATAGAATTATGAAAGCAGAAAAATTGAAATAATTACAATATAAAAATCAAACCAGCCGACACTTCGCAAAGCCGCCACGTTTGTAATATTAAACAAACAGAAAATGAAACAAGTAATTCTTTAAAATTGTTTAGATTAAAATGTAATGTTTTTAATATAAAAACAAAATTTACAATTTTTGAAAAATTAATGAAGTAAAATCTAAAAACCAAATATTATGAAAAATCTTTATGTTGTAATTGCTCTAGCTTTTGGAATTAATATTTATTCTCAAAAAACAGTAAAGTCAAACGATAAAAAGACCGAATTAACATGCAAACTTATTAAATTTGAAACTGAAAAAAATATTTTTGAGTATGTTGGAAATGTAGCATTTAAAAACGAAATCATACAATTTCAAAAAGCTGAAAAGATTGTTTTTAATAAAGAAACTAATGAAATGCTTGTTACAGGTTTAAATGAATTCACAATTAATGGCGCAATACAAGTTGCAGATAACTCAAAAATGAAAACATTGAGATATAAAATTGGGGAACGAATTGCTTATTTAGAATAAAATACTACAGACAACAGGGGTAGCTGTTTTTCATAATAGGTTAAAAACAAATTAAATAGAAAATAAAAATGATATCAATTTCATCAATACTTTTAGTGTTTGCAATATGTTTGAATTTGTTTCCTCCTAAAAAACCAAACTATTTATATGGTTATCAATTGGGAAGCTCTAAAAAGAGTTTGGAACATTGGAAAGTTGCTAATAAATATGCTTCTAGCCTTTTGATTGTCCTTTATAGTTTGACGATAATACTTTCATTAATTGAATACAAACAGAAGCTTGATTTAGGAATACCAATTATTACAATACTTATTATTGGAATATTTTTAATATATTTTTTAGTTGAAAAAAGATTGAAAAAAATAAAATAATGAAAATAGAGAACGCCACTTTTGCAAGCTGTACACGTTTATGACAAACACAATAAAAAATCAAAATAAGTTATAAAAAAAGAAATATGAATATCAATCTAATTTTAGGGTTGATGTAGTTAGTTTGGTTTTTCATCGGAATTCAAGCGAAAGATGAAGATAACTGGACTAATTATGGTATGATTGTAATTTCTGTAATGTATTTGATCAGATATTTTTACCAAAGAGAAAATAAATATTTAACAATTGAAAACGGACTTATTAAAGAGAATGGACCATTTGGGAAGAAAATAAAACTCACTGATATAAATCAGATGGAAAAATATGCTAGGGATTATTTCCTTAAAACAGAAAAAACTAAATTGACAATAAATACACAAATAATCGACCCTAATTCACTTGCTGAATTGAAAAACGAATTGGATAAACTAAACGTCGACTTGAGTTAAAAACCGATTTGCTATAAGCCAATTTTAGCTATCTGGAATTTAGTTGAATTCTGTTTCTCATCATGTTTTGTAAAGCAGAATAAATATAGATTATGAACTTCTAGCCATCTCAAAGTGATATTACGTTATAGCCAATGATATGAAAAGAGAATCACAAAAAATGACCAATATGGGACAACAAAATAGACAAATTAGATTAGTAATTTTAATGATTATTACTTCAATATTATTGACTTCTTGTCAATTAGGGCGTTTTGTCTTTTATAATTTTGCTGATATAAAAGACCATGAAAAATTTCAATCAAGACCATTATCAGCTCATACTTCGCCTTTCAATTTTCAATCCACAAGCAAAGGTAAATTTCCAAAACAACTAATGGACATTCCGTTTGACAAATATCTTGAAGACAATAATACTGTGGCTTTTTTAATTATTAAAAATGACACTATTCAATATGAAAAATATTTCAAAGGTTACGACAATGAAAGTGTTGTTCCATCCTTCTCTATGGCAAAATCTGTGACGTCAATTTTAATAGGTTGTGCAATTGACGAAGGGCTAATAAAGTCTGTTGACGAGCCGATTACAAACTATATTTCTGAATTGAAAAATAACGGATTTGAAAAAGTGACTATTAAGCATTTACTTCAAATGACTTCTGGTATTAGGTTTAATGAAAGCTATGTAAATCCTTTTGGCGATGCTGCTTCCTTTTATTATGGACTAAATCTTAGAAAAGAAATTGAAAAAATGAAGTTAAAAACTGAACCTGGCAAAAAGTTTGAATACGCAAGTGGTAACACACAACTTTTAGGTTTAGTTTTAGAACGTTCATTAAAAGAAAAAACAATCACTTCATACTTGCAAGAAAAAATATGGACACCTCTTGAAATGGAATATGACGCATCTTGGAGCATTGACAGAAAAAAGAATGGACTTGAGAAAACATTTTGCTGTTTAAACGCAAGAGCAAGAGACTTTGCCAAAATAGGACGTCTCTATAAAAACAAAGGCAACTGGAACGGGAAACAAATTGTATCACAAAAATGGGTTGAAGAATCTACAAAACTCGACACGTCTGAAGGAAGCGCAAACTTTTATCAATATCAATGGTGGTTGCCGACACCAAATGAAGACTTTATGGCGGAAGGTATTTTAGGACAATTTGTTTATGTTAATCCAAAAAAAGACCTAATTATAGTAAGACTTGGTAAGAATGAAGGAAAGGCAGATTGGTGGACAATTTTTACATCATTAGCTAAAGCATATTAAATTAACATGAACCAATAATTTTGATAACGGTTTGATAAAAATCGTGGCTTCAGTATTAAACCATCACTTTTGGTATCAAAAAATCGTATTGAACAATCGTACTGATTCAAATATCTAATTTCATAACTATTCAAAATTGTAAATCGGCAGATAGAAAGTTGGTTTTGAAATAAATAGTTCTTTATTATTGTCTAGGAACATCTTATGAATTCCTTTAATTCAATTTAGGCTTTAAATTCATCTAATTTGATGAGATTGTTTCTCAATGCATATAAAACCACCCCTATGAAATTTTTAGATTGGGTTTTTTCCATAATATGCTTACGATGCTTTTCAACTGTTCTTGTACTAATATTTAAACTATCTGCAATTTCTTTACTACACTTTTCTCTTGTGGCTAATTGAACAATCTCAATTTCTCTTGAAGTCAAACTTACCTTGTCGGTTTCAATAGTGGAGGTGCGCTTTTTATTCCATAATAGAGCTTCACGAATAACACTACTTAATGAAATGTCAAAATAATAATCTTTATCCATTACATTATTTATTGCTTCTTCAAGCATTTCAGGAGATGAATTTTTAGTGAAATAACCATTAGCACCAATCTCCATAACTTTATGCACAGCTTCTTTAGAAGTCAATTGAGATAAAATAATTATTTTGAGTTTTGGGTCTATTAACTTTGCTTTCAAGCACACTTCAAAACCATTAAGAATTGGCATTTCAATATCTAATAACAAAACATCAATATCAGTTTCCTCTAAATATTGCAAAAAATTATAACCATCTGCAGAATCAAATACTACACTTATCCCATTAAATGAATTCATCAATAAAGACAAACTTTTTCTAAAAAGTTTATGGTCGTCAACTAAGGCAATTTTAATCATGATGTGGGATATGAATAATAAATTGATTTCCACTTAAAATACTCTTTTGTTCTATACGTCCAGATATACTTTTTAAACGAGATTGAATATTTTGTAAACCACAACCTTGATTTTTATGAAAAGCTTCTTTAAAACTAAAAGGAATACCATCATCTTCTAGAATAAAGCATAATTCATGCCCTGTAAAAAATAAATTTGCAGAACATTTAGTAATAGAACCATGTTTCAGCATATTAGAAATTAATTCTTGAACTACTCTAAAGAGTTCATATGCTATAGTGTCTGATACAGTAACATCAGTTAATTCATATTTTATTTCAAATTGTTTATCATTTGAAGTCTGTAATTGCTCAAAATAATTACGTAAAGTGAGATTAAATCCAGATGTTTCTAACAATGGAGGCATCATTTGAAAAGCAATTAATCTTGTATTTTCAATAGCCTGTTCCAATGAACCTTTAATAGAAGCAAGTAGTTCTGGAGAAGTAGTATGCTGATTTTTTTTTGAAAATAAAATAACATAATTACGTACGGCATTTAAATCACTTTGAATTGCATCATGCAAATCTTTAGCAATTCTTTTACGCTCTTTCTTTTCACTTTTTAAAGCTGTTTGTAACAATAATTCAGCCTCTCTTTTTTTGATTTTTAATAAGTTTTGTTGATAATATAAAAGCATAAACAAAAAAATGCACGCTAATAATAACATTAAGAAAGTGCCTGTAATAAGAATTGATTCTAGTTGTCTTTCATTTTCCATAACCCTATTATCAAAAATATATACATTACTAAATTTAAAATGATATTGATACTCCAATAGTTAAAAAACAAACCTGAATTTGACATATATAATCCGTTACCCATTAAAAACAAAAACAAAGTCCCACAATAGTATAAAACAAATCCTGAAATAAAATAGAAAGTCCCATAATTAAGCATATTATTTTTAATTTCTTTATTAATCAAATTATGAAACCAAAAAAGAGTAGCTAATAAGATAAATACAGTGATAAAAAGGTGAAACTTTGCGCTAATTATTAGAAAGTCATCTAAAGAATGAGAATAGATTAGGTGTAGCAGTAATAATAAAAAAGAAAAAAAGAAAAAAAGAAAAAAACTTTTATAACTTTTTTTAAGTTCTAAATAATAGAAATAATAAATACATAAAAAAGATAATAAATTATAAATAAAAAACCAATTAGAAACATTCCAACCAATAATTAAAGTACCAAATATCTCATATAAACTAGCAAAAAATGTAAGAATTAAATAGGGTAAAACTGACTTATTTTCAAGTGTTTTTCTTCTTCTAAATAAAAGAAAATACAGAAATGGAACACTCCCAAATAGAACAACTAAAATTGTTAAAACATAAACTAGATTCATTTCACATTAAATTAAAACAATTAATTTTAAAACCCATTTTATCATTATATTTTCACTAAGAATAAACAAAATTTAAAACTAAATTTTTGTATTAGCGTTTTTCTTGCTAAGTCTATAAATTATCATTTTTATTGGTCTACCTGTAAATAATTTCATTGTAAAACCAAACATTAATCCACCGATTAACCACGAAATTAGATGAAAGAATATATAATTATTCGTTTTTTCTACTCCATCAATAAGGAAAAGTGATACGGTTGAAAAAACAAACATCCATATTCCCCAAATAATACCTTGCTTAATCCAATTGTAACCTTCAAATGGATTTGGAACATTTTCTAAATCCAAATTTATGTAGCGTTTAGGCTGTTTTAACAACCACTGTTTTTTCCATTCTTCCTTAAACCAAATCCAAAAGGGAAATGTTACTAGTATTAAAACTAAACTTGTTAAATTAGTCAAACAAGGAATTGTTTTACCACAATTATCACAATATAGTCCAAACCAATTTTTATAAGCATTGTTTCGAATCGACCATTTAAGTCCCGAGTGAATTGTATTGCAGTGAGGACATGGGATTTTAATTTTTTCTTCAAATATTTTGGAAGAATGTTTTTCAATCAAAATTATTTTAGGTACTCTTTGTCCTAAAATCAATTCATTAATTGCGAGCCCCGGGTTAATTATCCAATGCAACATAACAGGATTCTTCCATGTCCAGACTTTAAATTCTGAATTTTTGCATTCGTTATTTTGCATATCTGTTACTTTGATTTTGTTGTTGTTTTACAAAGAAAATTAATTTACTAAATTAATGATTTTGAGATAATATATCATACGTATTTATACGTATGCTTTTTTTACTTTGAATACTAAATTTTATATGTCAAAAAAACTAAAGCAAACTATTTATAACAGGATAATTGGTTAGTAATACAAACTTTAGGATTATGAAAACTTTCTTTCTGTTTTTATTTATCAGTAATTCATTTTGTGAGGATTTTCTATAGCTTAAATGCATCAGCTTGTATGATATTAAAAACTAAATTAAAAACTAGGGAGTAATTTTTGCGTTGCTCATAACTTCTTTAGTAACTTTGTATAAAATAGGTTTTGCCATGAATACTTTTGAGAATACATATAAAGAACCAGTTCTAATAATAAGAAACAACTATGATATTCATGAAGATAATGATAGTTTGGAACTAATAGCTAATAACCTAAATCAAAATCTAAAAGTATTCAGAAATAAAAATTTAATAAGAGAAATTATTACAAGTAATAATTGTGAAAGTATTGAATTTAGTTTTCATAATTATGAAATAAGTAAAGAAGTACAAAAAATATTAGTTCATGGTAAGGAAGCTTTCTTATTCTATGACGGGTTTGTTTTTATTCATTTACCATTTGATATTGATTATGATACCTTGTTTAAAATGCATAATGAAGACAAATTAGTAACAGATTCATATTTTAATTCATTATTTCAAAAAATCAAAAAATTAGGTTCAAATGAAATACACATTACAGTATTTCATCCTAAAAATATAAAAATATTGGTAAAAGATAACTGGTCAGTAATAGAACAAATATTACAAACAAAAGAAGAGTATTTTAAAATAGTATTGTGAGAGATATGAAACTAAAGAATTTACATACTACCAAAGTGTTTGACTTTTACATTCCTGATTTCTCAACACAGTTGGAGTTACCTTATGTTGATGTAGGCATTAGTGCTGGCTTCCCCTCACCTGCTGATGACTTTATCGAATTAACAATTGATTTGAACAAAGAATTAATAAAACATAGAGACAGTACATTTTTTGCTAAAGTAAAAGGGAATTCAATGAAAAATGCTGGTATTTTCGATGGTGATTTATTAATCATTGATAAAAGCTTAGAACCACAAGATGGTAAAATTGCTATTTGTCAAATAGATGGGGAGTTTACCGTAAAAAGAATCAAAAAAGAAAAAGAAGTGGTATGGTTAATAGCCGAAAATGAAGAATATAAGCCCATAAAAGTAACAGAAGAAAACGAACTAATGATATGGGGAATCGTAATCCATAGCATTAAAACATTCTAACTATTCATTAATCACTATTCACTCAAAAGAATGTTTGCCTTAGTTGACTGTAATAACTTTTACGCCTCTTGTCAAAGAGTATTCGAACCACATTTAATTGGAAAACCAGTTGTGATACTTTCCAATAATGATGGTTGTGTTATTGCACGTTCAAACGAAGCCAAAGCATTAGGTATTCCAATGGGTGCTCCAGCATTCGAATTCAAAAAACTATTTGAAGACAACAATGTATTTGTATATTCATCAAACTATGCCTTGTATGGTGACATGAGTAGCAGAGTAATGAACATACTTTCAACTTTTACACCAGATATAGAAGTCTATAGTATTGATGAAGCTTTCTTAAAATTTGAAGGATTTGAATTCTTTAGCCTAGAAGAGTACGGAATTAAGATTCAAAGAACCGTAACTAAAAATACAGGTATTCCAATCAGTGTAGGATTTGCACCAACAAAAGCACTAGCTAAAGTAGCCAATAAAATAGCAAAGAAGTTCCCTGAAAGAACCAAAAGCGTGTATGTGATAGATACTGAAGAAAAGAGAATAAAAGCCCTTAAATGGACTAAAATTGAAGACGTTTGGGGTATTGGTAGAAAACACGCTAAACGCTTACAAGCAATAAATGTTTTTAATGCTTATCAATTTACTCAATTACACGATAATTGGGTAAGAAAAGAAATGGCTGTTGTAGGGTTGAGGTTAAAACACGAATTAGAAGGTAAACTAACATTGGATTTAGAAACTCCAAAAAGTAAAAAAATGATTGCTACAACAAGATCATTTGAAAAACCAATGACAAATTTGGAAGATATTTCAGAACGTATTGCAACGTTCACAAGTTCTTGTGCCGAAAAACTAAGAAGACAAAACAGCCATTGCAACATGATAATGGTTTTTCTTCACACCAACTATTTCAGAAAAGACCAACCACAATATTCAAGAAACATAGTAATCAACACCGATTTTCCAACAAACTCCACAATAGAGTTAAACAAGTACGCCCAAATAGGAATAAAAGCAATATTCAAAGAAGGCTACAATTACAAAAAAGCAGGCGTAATAGTAATGGGTTTAACTCCAAATGAACAAACCCAATTATCACTATTCAACACCTCAAATCCAAAACATCAGCCTTTAATGTCAGTAGTTGATAAACTTAATAGGGTATATGGCAAAAACAAAATTAAGTTTGCTAATCAATCCCTCGGCAGACAATGGAAAATGAAACAAGAGAAATTATCAAAATTATATACAACTAGGATAGATGAGATAATTACAATTAAAATATAAATAAGTTGAATATATTTGATAATATTTACCAATTATACAACATTTTAGATGAGAATTAAGAAAGTTGAAATATCAAAGTTTAGGTCAATTGAAAATGGGAGTTTTCATATTGAGGATGTTGTTGCTATTGTAGGTCAAAACAATTCTGGTAAAACAGCAGTTTTGAGAGCATTAAATTCATTTTTTAATCCACAATTAGAATTACAACATTATATATCGGGTGTAAATCTTTATTCTTCAAACAGAGCAATTCCAAGAATTACGATATCATTTATTAATATTCCTAATAAAGTAGCTTATCTGGCTTTTATTAATAATGGTGAACTTAGAATAAAACAGGAGTTTAATAAAACACGAAATAGACTAGAATATTCAGTATTTAATAATGCAAACTTTGAAAATGCTTCTGATGCGTTAGTTAATGAATTAAAAAAAGATGTTCAATTTATTTTAATTCCAACAGATAGAACTTCAAGTTTTTATAAGAATAATGAAAGCTCTGTCTTAAGAGAACTTTTAAGTTTATTCTTTTCAAATCATACTGCTAAAAGAAATACTTTGACCCCAAAAGTAAAAGACGCATTTGATTATTTAACAAAGAATGCGCTTAATAAAGTGGCTAAAGGAATTGAAGGGAGATATTTAACAAATAAAGGTTTTGATTTTAAAATAGGTACAAACGTTCCTATTTCATACGAACTATTTTTAAATGACTTAGAAATTTTAATAAATGAGGACGGTAAAGAATTTAATCTTAAAGATTGTGGTAGCGGAATTCAAAGTTTAGTAGCAATTGCAATATATAGATATCTTGCAGAGTTGAAACATAATAACTTTATTATAGGCTTAGAAGAACCTGAGACAAACCTTCATCCTCAAGGACAAAAGGAACTTATTTATACATTGTTCGACCAGGTTCAAAACAATAATATCCAAATACTCTTCACTACACACTCACCAGTTTTAGTAGACCAATTAGATCATACCAAAATAATTCTTATTCGAAAGATTTCAGACAATCAAAGAATTTTCAAATCTAAAATTCTTCAATTAAGGTATGACTTTTGGACACATTATTCACTTCAGCGCTTACAGTACGACAAATTTCATAAATTTAGAAACTCCGAATTCTTCTATGCAAATCATGTATTAGTTACTGAAAGTCCGATTGATTCTAGTGTTTTCAGTACATTACTAGAAAATAAAGGTGTAAAAATTGAAAGAAAAGGCATTTCAGTCTTGCAATTAGATGGAATAACATCTTTGAAATATGCATTTTATCTTTTGAGAGATTTAGAAATACCTAAAACTATGATTATTGATAAGGATTTCTTTTTCAATTATCAAAACGGTGACAAAGCAAATAGCCGTTATGGGTCTGGATTTTTCAATTATCAAAATGTTTTTAAGAATGAGCAACTAATTTCTGATATTTTTACTAATGCAAACGAAAGACAACAAATTGAAAGATTGCTTACATCAAATCATAGTAGGGCTTTAGATATTACGGTTAATTATGATGTCATTTGTATGAGATATAACTTAGAAATGGACTTAGTTACATCTACAACTGCTCAAAATTTAATATATAATCAATTAAATATACCTGCTGCAAATCGTAATACAAACGAAGTATTAGTGAATCGGGAAAAAGCGCTAAAAAAAATGGATTTATTATTACACGTAATCAATAATTTAGCACATAATAATCTTCCTAACTCATACAAAAGAATTATAAAAAGGATTAAAGAAATTTAAAATAAAGTAAAATAAAAGCTTCTAAAAATGGTAGCTTTTGTACAATTTCGAACATTTGGAATTAAAATTAAAATTAATACTACATTGTAACTAAGTAATTAAAAACCAACTCTTCTATATGTATCAAAACGTTCAATATTTCATTTAAAGTATTAATAATAAAAACATGTGCTTCCATTCCAAACAAACAAAACAAGCTTTAGAGGTCGAAAACAGATTTAAAGCAACTGTAGAAAAGAAAGAACTTTTCAAGCCTACTATGGATATAAATGGTTTTGATTTTGGAATAAACCCTGTTATCACAGATGAAAACCCCAATACTATTAAACATTTCAATTGGGGATTAATTCCTTCCTGGTCTAAAGACGAAGCCATTAAAAAACTAACATTAAATGCACGAATAGAAACAATAGAAGAAAAACCATCATTCAAAAATTCTATCAATAAAAGATGTTTGGTAATCGCAAATGGTTTCTATGAATGGCAATGGCAAGACAGTAAAGGCAAAAATAAAATCAAGTACGAAATTGGTATTGGTAATGAAGATTTATTCGCTTTTGCAGGAATCTATTCACAATGGGTAAATCAAATCACAGGTGAAATTAAAAACACCTATTCCATAGTTACTACACAAGCCAATCAACTAATGGCAGAAATCCACAACACCAAGAAAAGAATGCCAATCATTCTAAAACCAGAAGACGAATCCAAATGGTTACAACACGAACCTATCAATAACTTTGCTTATCCCTATGAAGTAACTCTAATAGCAACCAAATAAGATAATACTCCACAAGGTCTATTATTCTAATTTATATATTTTTCAAAAAATTAAAAAAAAATTAAACCAGTAGGGTTACCTTTTTATGATTTGAGTATAAACAGTTATAAAACAAATTAATTTATAACTTTTTAAAAAATTTAAATCATGAAAAAAGCATTTTTATTTATCGTATTTTTATTTGCAGTAGCAAATTCATTCGCACAATCAACAATTTATGTACAAGGGTACACCAGAAGTAATGGAACGTATGTACAAGGTCATTACAGAACCGCTCCCGATGCTACTATTACTAACAATTGGTCAACAGTTGGTAATGTAAATCCTTATACAGGTAAACCTGGGACGGTTTCTTATTCTTCTAGCACTTCAAGCTATTCTACTTATTCATCGCCAAGTTATTCAACTTATTCAGCTCCTTCTTATTCTACCTATTCATCGCCAACCTATTCAAGTTATTCTACACCGATATACACAGGACCTAGAGGAGGTACTTATTACATTAATTATAATGGCAATAAGACCTATATTAAATAATAATAAAATGGGCTCATTTGAGCCCTTAAAACAACTATAATATGAAAAGATTTATATACCTAGTGTGTTTGTTTACTATTTCGGTAGTAGCTCAAGAAAAAGAAAAAAACGACCAAGAACAACTAATTCTAACCGAGTTCATCATAAAAGATGTGAGATTTGACGGAATGGATTATTCAAAAGAAGCAATTCAAGATGGAAATAGGCTTTATTTTTATAAAATAAAGGGTAGTGATGAGGTTTTATTTTCAAATTTTTGGGAAAAAAGCGATTCTCAAAGCTTTGGTCCCATTCATAGTTTACAACATAAATCGTATGAAGAGACAGAAGAATTTTATGAAATTGATGAATACAAATTCATTTGGAGTTATGAAAACACCTATGAAGACAAAGTAGGCACATGTGAAATGATTTTAAAATTAGAGCATAAACCAAGAGGAATATTCTTTGATTTAAAAATATATCCAGAGAATTTAGAAGAACTACATTACAGAGGTGAATTCAAAGGAACAATGGATTTTGTTAAATATTTGGTGGACAAGAATTAAAAATTTTTTAAATTGTGCCTTTAAATGTTTTAATATGGCACAAAACAATAATTTAAATTATACAGACCAAGAATTGATTTTTAAAATAAAAGAAGATTCTGAGGCTTTAGGGATTGTTTATAAGAAATGTAAATCAAATGCATTACAATTTTTAAGAAAAATAAACTATCAAGCAAATGAAAGGATTGACATAGAAGATATTTTCCAAGATTCTATTATTGTTTTGTATGAAAATATTACAAATAGAGATTTTGAGTTAGCATCCAATACTTCATTGCAAACCTATTTAAACTCTGTTTGTCGGAATCAATTATTAAAGAAAATCGGTAAGAACAATGCAGTAGAATTGAATGAAAATCAAGGAAATGACGATGATGAACAAGACAATTCAATGCAATTTAATCCTTTAATAGTGGATACTTTAGAAGAGTTTGAAGATACCAAAGAAAAGCAATTTAATGCCATTGAAAAAGCATTAGAAAAGATAAAAGCTGCAGGCGGTCATTGTTATCAATTATTGACATTGTTTTGGTATCATAAAAAAAGCATGAATGATTTGACAACTGAATTTGGATATACAAATCAGGTTAATACTAGAAATCAAAAGGCTAAATGCCAAAAACGATTAGAAAAATTGACGTTTGAATTAATGAACCATTAAAATGGAAAAAGAAATACAAATACTTCACGATTTATTTATTCCAGTTCTGCAAAAGGATGAACGTTTTGATGCATCAAAATGTGATAGTACTTTTTGGAAAAAAGTCCTACAAGAGTTCATTGATTACAAACAGGATTCAAAACCATTTTATGCTACTATTTACAGTTTAGAATTAGCAGATTCAGATAAAATAATCAATAAATTAGATAATTTACAACATTCATTTTTAGATCAATTAGCAGAAGAATATGTATTGGGGTATGCTTCTGAAATTGTAACAAGATTGGAACAAAATAATCCGTATTTCAATGAAAGAGTTGAATTTTATAAAAATTTAGAAAAGGCAATCATCCTTTCAGAACGAAAAAGAATGAAGTCTGAATTGCCTGCTATGTTTGAAAAGTATTCTTTTGAAATGGATGAAAAACAATTAGTGCAAGCGATTACAAATAGTGAACGTCAATCATTAAGAGACAAAATGAAAGTATGGGATGAAGAGTTGTTAGTAGAAAATGAAGAAGAGCAAGAAATTACATTGCACACACAAAGACAAGATACCAAAACTATTTCCTTATTCACTTATATACAATACGCTGTAGCCGCTTGTTTTGTTTTGGGGTTAGGTTTTTGGTTCTACAATAGCCAAAATCAAATTGATGTTCCAGATAATCCAGTAGTAACACAGCCCAAAGAACAAGATAGTAATTTGGAAAAACCAAAACCAGTTTTAGTGGAGGCAACAAGTAGTTCAAAAGTTACAGATGTTTTAATAAATGAAGGAATGGGTTATAGTAACTCAAACAATAAAATTAAATTAGTGAGTATTAACAATAACGAAAGAATAGTATCTATTCAAAACGCAATTGATGCTTATCAAAAATTTATTGAAAACGAGTTATTAAACTCACCAAAGAATGGACCTAGAAATAAAAACCTTCTTATTGAAGTAGAAAAAGAAATAGACGGTTTATCAAGAGAATTAACTGAACTTAAAACAAAGCAAAGTTCTTATTTATTTGATGGAAAAACACTTACCATTTATGACATATCTCCCAATGCTATGACGATATTGGCATTTAATGAAAATTACTATTTAAAAAAGAAAAACGATTTCTATACTTTAATCGTTGCTAATTCACCACAAAAATATAGTAAGGTAAGCGATAGTACTTTGAAAGATAACTTAAAGGAAATTCTACAAGCTAATGGAAAATTTGAATAATCAAATAATTAAAATTTTAGCTGTACTGATGTGCAGCTTTTCGTGTTTTTCTTTTGCTCAACCAAATGCAAATACCGAAAAGCAAGTACGTTTGGTTTTTAATCAATTAATTTCTGTTTACGGAAGTGCTAAACCAGCTCCAGAACTAAAAGTAGATAAATATACACTACCAGCAAGTTATATAGCTAATCCTAAGCCAACAATAAAAGTAGATCTTTCATTATATAAACTTTGTCAAACTTTTGGTAAAGATAGTTTAAATGCTATAGCCGTAGTTTTAAGTCACGAATTAACCCATTATTATAATGACCACACCTTTTGTAGTGATTATGCATTTGCCAATTTTAAATCTAATGCTGATTTACAAAAAAAAATTGGTCTAGCTTCTTATAACGCTCGAGTTGATAAAGAATCAGAAGCCGATATCAAAGGGTTTTTCTATGCAGCTGCTGCAGGTTTTCAACCTCATGGATTACAAGAGTTGTTAATTGGTAAAGTATATACCAACTATAAATTAGCCAATATTCAAAAAGGATACCCTTCCAAACAAGAAAGAATAGTTATAGCTCAAAATGCTGAAAAAACGGCAACCCAATTGTATGAACATTTTAAAAACGGATTAACGGCATTAGAAAACAAGCAATATGACCAAGCTATTGAATTTTTTAATAAAGCCAATAGCCAAGTTCCTTTTCGTGAAAACTGGAACAATATTGGGGTAGCATATGCTAGAAAAGCTTTAAATTTAAAATTGCCTTCTAAAGCAGAAGATGACAATCCAACTCGTTTCTTATATCCATTAGAAGTAGAAAATAAAAGCAGGTTAATAAATGAACGCACTCGATCATTAGATGATACAACTGAGGAAATGGAAAAACTATTAAACGAGGCTCAAAATGCCTTTGAAAAAGCATTACAACTCGACCCATCCTTTTACAAAAGCCGTATTAATCTGGCATGCATTTATGATATACAAGGCAGTCATAACTCTGCAATTGCTGAAATCTCAGAAAAACTACCAGCAGAAACTAGAGCATCAAATGAAGCTAAAAGAATATTAGCTATAGCCTACTATAATGCGGATATGGAAGATAAAGCTGAGAAAATTTGGAGGGAGTTAAAAATGTAGGTATGAAAAAATTTAATTTTTTTTATTTTATTCTTTTTATAAACATTTTGCAATCACAAAATGAAATTGATTCAACAATGTTATATTTTGAAAAGAAAAATTTTCATAAAACAATATCAAATTGTATAAAAAAAAATGATTATTATTCATTAAATAATCTAGCATATGTGTTGTTTGATGATAAAGATTACATTAATTCTTTATTATTTAGTTTAAAAGCTATTGAAAAAGGGAAATTTTATTTTGATGATAAGAATTATTTGTCCTTATTGGAATTAGTAGGTTTTAATTATCAAAATTTATATGACTATAAAAATGCAGTAACATATTTTGAAGAAGCATTTAATTTAAACTCTAAGATTTACGGAGAATATGACGAAAGTAATTTTAGTTGTTTAGCAAATTTGATTGTGAATTATAAATTAATTAATGATTATAAAAAGAGCATTTATTTTTCACAAAAAGAAATAAAAATAAAAGAAATTCAGTATGGAATAAATGATCGGAAATATCTTGTATCCTTAAATAATCTTGCATATTTGTATGATTTAGATGGACAATTTGAGCAAGCTGAAATTTTATATAAAAAGATAGTTGATATAAGAAAGTTAACAATTGGTGAAAAACATCCAGATTATGCATTATCATTATCAAATTTAGCAAGTTTATATAATGATGTTGGTAAATATAGTTTAGCTGAATCTTTGCATATTAAAGTGTTAGAAATTCGTCAAAAAATAGGAAGTGAAACATCTTCGGAATATTTAACAACATTGAATAATTTAGCAAATTGTTATAATCTACAAGGTAAATATTCAAAAGCTGAGTCCTTATTTAAAAAAGTCTTAAAAATAAGAAAAGAAACAATTGGTGAGGATAATCTAGATTACTCAATTTCATTAAATAATTTAGCGGTTTTATATGCGAATCAGGCTAAGTATTCTCTAGCGGAACCCTTATATATTAAAGCTATAGCGTTAAATAAAAAGTTTTTAGGAATTCAACATCCTGATTATGCATCTTCATTAAGTAATTTAGCAGTATTATATGAAACACAAGGTAAGTATTTCAAAGCTGAATCATTACAAAAACAAGTTTTAGAAATTAGGAAGATAATTTTAGGTAATAAACATCCTGATTATGCAGTATCATTAAGTAATTTAGCTGCTATATATGTGAATCAAAAGAAGTATTCAGATGCAGAAACTTTATACAAAGAAGCTTTAGCTATAAATTTGGATGTATTAAGTATTAATCACCCCGATTATGCTCTTACTTTAGATTTATTAGCACAGTTGTATAGAGATCAAGAAAAATATTCAGATGCAGAAACATTATTCTTGAAAGCTCTGGAAATTCGTAAGGAAATTTTAGGAGAAAAAAACTCAGATTACGCATTAACCTTGAATAATTTAGCTCTAATGTATGAACTTCAAGACAAACATTCAAAGGCAGAACCATTATTTTTAAAAGTGCTTGAAATTCGTAAGGAAATTTTAGGAGAGAATCATCCAGATTATATTTCAAGTTTGTTTTTTGTAGCAAATTTTTATAGAATAATTGAATCAAATGATAAAGCAGTTAATTATTATGAGCAATTTTTGAATTCAAATCATAATAGAATGCTTGAAGATATTTATAGTTTATCTGAAAAAGATCTAATAAACTATATCGATGTTAATAAAACATTACTATTTTCTCCATTATCATTTTTAAATAACTTTCCAACAATCTATCCTGTTATTAATAATAATTGTTTTGAAAATGAACTATTAATTAAAAATTTGTCATTAAGAAATAATCAATTAGTCCAGAGGAAAATACAAAAAACAGGTAATAAATTACTTAAAGAGAAATATGAAAAATTCATTACTAATAAAATAAAAATTAGTAAGCTTAACGAAAGTGTAATAAAAAATAGAAAATCTGATTCTGAAACACTTATTTCAGAAAATGAAATTTTAGAAAAAGATCTAATTAAAGAGTCAGCAACATTTTCTGAATACAAGAAATTAATGTCATTTAAATGGACTGATATAAAAGTTAAGTTGAAAAGTGATGAGACTACTATTGATTTAGTTTCATTTAAACACCATAAAACAAATATTCTATACGCAGCTTTTGTAATAAAAAAAGATTCAAAATTTCCAAAATTCATCCCATTATTTGAAGAAAAACAATTAGCTCTTTTATTGGGAAAAGATAAAAACCAACAAGATAGTTCAAGAATTGACAAGCAATATCTGAATAAACAGATAAGTGAACTAATTTTAAAACCCTTAGAAAATGAATTAAAAGGAATATCAACCATTTATTTATCTTTAAGTGGGCTCACACATCAAATAAATGTGGCAGCATTGCCAATAAATGAAAATCAAACTTTTGGCCAAAAATATAAGAATCATATTTTAAATTCTCCTTCAGAATTAATGGATTATACGGCTATAACTTTTGACAAAAAAGACAAGTTAGATTTTATCTTATATGGTAATATTGATTATGATAAAAGGAATATTATATCAAATAAAGATAGCGTTTATAATGATGATTTTGTAAATGTAGATGAAGAAATTAAAGGCTTACAAACCAGAAGTGGTATTTCCAATTTAGGCTATTTATCAGGAACAAAGAATGAAATTCAAAATATTAGTACATTAGCTCGTAAAGGTGATTTTAAGGCATTTATTTTTGAAGATAGAAATGCTACAGAAGAAAGCATTAAACAATTAGACGGTAGAACTACTCCATTTGTATTGCACTTAGCTACACATGGTTTCTTTTTTCCAGACCCAGTAATAGAAATGTCTAATGAATTTCTAATTGAAGGAAAATCAAAAGTTTTCAAAACTTCAGATGACCCAATGATGCGTTCTGGTTTAGTTTTTTCAGGTGCCAATAAATCATGGGGCAAAGTAAATGAAAATCAATCAGGGGATGATGGCATATTAACCGCTAGTGAAATATCCAATTTAGATTTAAGCGCCTGTCAATTAGTTGTACTTAGTGCTTGTGAAACAGGTTTAGGTGAAGTAAAAGGCAGTGAAGGAGTTTTTGGATTGCAACGTGCCTTTAAAATGGCTGGTGTAAAAAACATCATTATGAGTTTATGGAAAGTCCCAGATGCACAAACCGCAGAACTTTTTGATATTTTTTATAGTGAGTGCTTTGCGGGTAAAACTATTCATGATGCTTTTCATTCAGCTCAAGCCAAAATGAAAGCCAAGTATTCGCCTTATTATTGGGCTGGGTTTGTGTTGTTGGAGTAAAATTTATTTGTAATAAAAATGAAGACTCTTTAGAATGAAATTAATTTTAAAAAAAATAAATCAATTTAAAAATGGCAAAAAAAATATAACTATTAGTAAATTGACAATTAAAAACATTTTTAAAAGTTTTTTAATTGGATTGTTTATCACTTTTATCCATCAAATTATCGTTAAAAATGTTAAATATAATACCGAATATGTATACACATGTTGTAAATCGTCAGCAAAAAGTGTACTGATTTAGTCAAAAACTAAGAGAGTGTTTTCAAAAATTATTAAATTTGAATTATTATGAAAACACCAAGAAAACAAACAACAGAAAATTACATTAAAGAGATTCGAAGAAACACCAGAAGAAT
>CAMDDB010000019.1 GCA_945890865.1 Flavobacterium psychrophilum | reverse complement strand
ACCTTTAAATTACAAGGCTCAAATAACAATACATCTTGGACAGATCTATCTGTTCCAATGTCTTCTATTGTGGGTTCTGGAACATTAGTAATGCCAAATACCTTGGCAGTGAGTTCTAAATTCAAATATTATAGAATACTAGGTGTTGCTGGTGTTTCTTATTATGGTGGTGTAACGGAAGTTAAGTTTACAGTATCTTCTCTATTTATTCCAAGTTCATATGCTAAAGCGGTTTGTGTAAATGACACCGATGGCGATGGCGTTTTAAATCACCTGGATTTAGACTCAGATAATGATGGTTGTGCTGATGCGATTGAAGCAGGAAGTTCAACAACAGCAACAAACATTTCTGCTTACCCAACAGGAACAGATACCAATACCAATGGGTTGTTAAACAACTACGAAAGCACTACTACTGCGGGAACAGTTAATTATACTTCTACATATTCTATTTTCGCTTTGGCTCCTTCATTAAGTAAATGTACTGATACTGATGCAGACGGTATAGGTGATTTAGATGACATCGACGATGACAACGACGGGGTGCCAGACCTACAAGAACTTACCTGTGCTCCATATAATGCTTTGGGAACTTGTACTAATGCACAAGCCTCATCAAGTGGTCTGGGATTGTTTACACATTGTACCGGATGGGCATCAGCAGATTTAGATCCAGGAACAGCTTTAGTTCGTGCAGATTTTGATTACCAAGGCCTTAATGCTAGCGGCAAACCAAAGTTTGACTTGCAGGGAAGTTATGTAAACCCATTGGTAGGAAGAATGACTAAAACCTATCAAACAATACCTGGAGTTGTATATTCTTTCAGTATTAACCTTACTAGTACTTGGCAGGATTTAGATGGTAATAAGCCCTATTTTAGAGCAATTAATAATACCACAGGCGCTGTTTTAGTATCAGCGTATATGAACACTGGCACATTTCCATCAGTTCGTACCATTACATTTGCGGCAACAAGCACTTCAACGGATATTACTCTTGGATTTGATGTGTCAAATTTAAATGCTCCTCGACCAGGTTTCTATTGGGAAGAAGCCGACATTACAGCGAATGGACAAGCGTATCAGATATGTTCACTTTTAGATACAGATAATGATGGCACACCAAATCATTTAGATACTGATTCAGATGGCGATGGTTGTAGTGATGCTAAAGAATCAGGAACCACTACAAGCGCAACTGCAGATTATACTCATCCAGCGCCAGTTGGAACTAATGGTTTAGCGGATGCCCTAGAAACAGTAGCAGATAATGGTATTTACAATGGAACGTATACTTATAATTATGCGATTAACGCAACACAAAACGGTTGTACTGACTCAGATAATGACGGAGTAGCTGATTTAGTAGATATAGATGATGACAATGATGGCGTATTGGATTCAGAAGAAAGCACTTGTGCGGCATCTTTAATGCCAAAAGCAGGTGTTATTGTTTCTTCACCAGTCACTTGGACCTACGGTAATTCTGCAACGAGTTTGCAAGCGTTAGTAGATGGTGTAGATGGTTTAATTTTTGTAGCGAATACAACTACTACGTTTACCAATGCACCAATTTTACAATTTGATTTACCAACACCAAAAATTCTTACTCAAATTGAGTTAGGAAATTATCCAGGTCAAACACCATTAAACATTGATGGAACGTTTAAAATGCAAGGATGGGATGGTACGCAATGGGGCGACATTGGTATAACACAAATAATTGCCAACACCGCACCAATAAACGCAACCAACAACTCGATTAAGTTCGATATGGTGAACAACCTGATTGCGTTTTCTAAATACAGAATTTTCGGTATCAGTGCCGTTGGTTCTGGAGTTTGGGCGCAAGAAGCCTATTTTGTACAAAAAACATGTACGGATAGAGATACCGATAGTGATGGCATTCCAAACCGCTTGGATTTAGATTCAGATGGCGATGGTTGTGCCGATGCAGTGGAAGCAAGCGCGTCTTCAACAGCAACAAGTACAACAGTTTACCCTACTGGAACCGATACAAATACCAACGGACTATTAAATAATTACGAACTAAGTACCTTAGCAGGGAGTTATAATTATACATCAACTTACACCGATTATGCTTTATTGAATTCAATCAATGCGTGTTTAGACACGGATGGCGATGGCATTACCAATTTCAATGATATTGATGATGATAATGACGGAATTTTAGATGCGGCAGAAATGTCAGCATGTAACACAATTTGGACGCCAACAGCCGTAACAGGTAGCTCTGACAATTGGGGAGGTTTGATAGGCTATACAATTAATAATTCAGGTCTAATAGGAACAGGTTTAGCAGCGGTAACAACCGTGCCGAATCTTACAACAGACACGTATTTCAGAACAGAACCTAACACTACGGCAACTTTAGAATTTACTTTGCCAGCCAATACTTCTTTGGGAGGAGTGGTGCTTTGGGCATCAGATGCCTTCAATTATGGAGGAGGAGATGGTCCAGTGAAAGATTTCAAAGTAGAGGTAATTTATAATGGAGTAGTTACTTATACTTCACAAACATTTACCACTGCACAACCTATTGGAGCAGGTTCAAATACAGGAGCACAAGTGTTTTATTTAGGTAAAACGTTTGTCAACCCAAGTAAAGTTAGACTACGTGTAGCTTCGGGTTGGTACGATGTAAATAATAATAACAGCATCCAAGTAGGTACAGAAACCATTGCGCCAGGAGGAATTATGTCAGCATATAACATGACATTGGGTGAGTTCAAAGTAATTTGTGCACCAGTAGATATTGACACGGATGGCGATGGCATTCCAAACCGTTTGGATTTAGATTCAGATAACGATGGTTGTTCGGATGCGATTGAAGCATCAAGTTCAACTACGGCTACAAGTACATCAGTTTATCCAACAGGAACAGATACTAACGCGAATGGCTTGTTAAATAACTACGAAAGCACTACAACGGCAGGAACAGTTAATTATACGTCAACCTATACAAATTATGCCTTAGTCAACACCATTAACTTATGTACCGATTCAGATGGAGATGGCGTGCCAGACTTTAATGACCTTGATAATGACAATGATGGCGTATTGGATGCAGAAGAATCACCTTCTTGTTTCTTAAGTGCAACAGAATGGAACACTGCAGATAAGTCATATTTTGCTAAGTTTAGTTCTCAGTTAGGTTCAACTTCGCCAAACAATAATTTTACAGCTCTGGGTGATGGCAATGGAACTACAGCAGCAGTTCTACTTGCAGCCTCGCAAGATCAAATCAACAAAGAGTTGTTCAAGATCGAGTTGATGAAACCAACGCAGTTGGATGCGATTTACATTAAAAAAACAACAGCGACGCAAATTTTTGGTACTACTGCAGCAAGTTTAAAAGTGCAAGGTTCAAATGATAATGCTGCTTGGACGGATTTAACTGCGGCGATTGCATCTCCAGCAGATGCGACGAATGTAACAGCTAATGGAGCAGTTTCATTAACCAACTCAAATAAGTTTACCCTAACCACTAATCCTGGAAACTATAAGTTTTTCCGAATTTACGGTGTGGCTTCGTCTAACACGGTAGGTGGTATTGCTTCCGAAATTTACTTAGATGTAAATACGGCAGCTTATGTGGCGTCTGCTTTTCCTAAAGCAACTTGTGTTTCAGATTCGGATGGTGACGGTATTCCAAATCACTTGGATTTAGATTCTGACAATGATGGTTGTTCGGATGCTAACGAGGCTTACAATAACACCACCGCGCAAGGAACAGACGGTAACCAGTACTACGGAACTGGAAATCCACCAGCTGTAGGAGTAAATGGTTCAGTAACAGGTGCAACTTATCCAGGAACCAATGCAGCGGTAACTACTGCTGGCTCAGCAAGTACAATTACGGCACAACCAACAGATCAATCGGTTGCTTCTGGAGCAACAGCAACCTTTGCAGCGACCGTAACCGCAGGTTCAGGTACAACTAACTACCAATGGCAAGTGAGTACAAACGGTGGTTCAACTTGGACAAACGTTACCAATGCAGGTATTTACAGTGGAGCAACTACTGCTACATTGACCATTACAGGTGTAACAAGTACGATGAACGAATACCGTTACAGGTTACAAATTTCACAATCTAACTTTGCTTGTGGCAATTTAACAACAAACGCAGCGCGTTTAATTTTAGCAAATAATGTTACCATTATCAATGATAATGTCAGCACACCAGAAGATACGCCAATAAGCGGAAACGTCTTAACCAACGATTCTGGTTCAGGGTCTACAGCGGCGGCATTAACAGTAACTACTTTCACAGTAGGAGGTGTAACCTATAATGCAGGACAAACAGCAACCATTCCAGGAATTGGAACAATCACCGTTAACGCAAATGGTTCTTACACGTTTACACCAGCTGCCAATTACAACGGTACGGTTCCAGCAATTACCTATACTGCGACAGATACAAATGGTGGTTCAGGAACAGGAATATTGAACATTACAGTTACGCCAGTAAATGATGCACCAGTAGCAACCGATGATGTGGTTTCTGGAAATGAAGACACGCCAATTTCAGGAAATGTCTTGACAAACGATACCGATGCAGATGGAAACACCTTATCTGTTACTTCGTTTACAATCAATGGAGTTACCTATAACGCAGGGGATACCGCTACCATTCCAGGAGTTGGAACAATCGTAGTCAATGCCGATGGAACATACACGTTTACACCAGCATTAGATTATACTGGAAATGTACCAGATATAAACTATACTATTTCAGATGGTAATGGTGGCACAGATTCAGGATTATTAGACATTGTTGTAAATGCTGTTAATGACGCACCTTTAGCCTCTGATGACATTGTTACAACACCAGAAGATGTTCCAGTTTCAGGAAATGTATTAACCAATGATACCGATTTAGAAGGAAATACTTTAACCGTAACGCAGTTTACAATTGCAGGTGTATCAGGAACATTTACAGCAGGAACAACGGCAACCATTCCGGGAGTTGGAACGATAGTAGTAAATGCTGATGGTTCGTTTACGTTTACACCAGTTTTAGATTATACAGGAAATGTACCAGCAATTACTTATACAGTTTCAGACGGAAATTCAACCGATACAGCGCTATTAAGTATTTTCGTGGCTCCTGTTAATGATGCACCAATTGCAAATAATGATGTAAATACGGTAAATGAAGACACACCTGCAACAGGAAATGTTTTATCAAATGATACAGATACAGACACGCCTTTAGCAAACTTGATTGTTACTCAAATTTCATTTACTTTAAATGGAACAACCTATACCTATCCAGCAGGAACAGAAGCAACCATTCCAGGAGTTGGAACAATTGTAGTGAATGCAAATGGAACGTATGTCTTTACTCCAAATGCCAACTGGAACGGGACAGTTCCGGTAATTACATACACCATAAGTGATGGCGAAGGAGGAACCGATACAGGAACATTAGCAATTACTGTTACAGCTGTCAACGATTCCCCAATTACAGTAAATGACGACAATTTGGTTACGCCAGAAGACACACCAATTTCAGGAAATGTCTTAACAAATGATTCAGATCCAGAAGGCAATCCAATTACGGTAACACAATTTACCGTTTTTGGGGTAACAGGAACATTTACAGCAGGACAAATAGCAACCATTCCTGGAGTTGGAACAATCGTAGTCAATGCAAATGGTACGTTTACATTTACTCCAGCGGCAAATTATAGTGGAATTGTCCCATTAATTACTTATACAGCAACAGATATTAATGGCGGTTCAAATACAGCAAACTTAGGAATTATAGTTTCGCCAGTAAATGACGTACCAGATGCAGTAAATGATGTGGCAACGACGTTAGAAAACACGCCAGTTTCTGGAAATGTTTTAACAAATGATACCGATCCTGAAGGGAATACCTTGACTGTTACACAATTTACAATTAATGGAGTAACGTATGCAGCAGGATCAATCGTAAACATTCCAGGAGTTGGAGTAATTGTAGTAAATGCTGATGGAACGTACACATTTACACCAAATAGCAACTATAGCGGCACTGTTCCAGTCATCACCTACACAGTAAGTGACGGAAACGGCGGAACAGACACAGGCACATTAACAATTGCAATTACTCCAGTAAATGACCCACCTGTTGTGAAGAGTGAATCACTTACAACAGCTGAAGATACACCACTAACAGGAAATGTATTAACAAATGATACAGATATCGAAGGAAATACCTTAACAGTAACGCAATTTACTGTAGGAGGACAAACCTTTACGGCTGGTCAAACAGCAACCATTCCAGGAGTTGGAACGATTGTAGTTAATGCAGATGGTACGTTTACGTTTACACCAGCGGCAAATTACAATGGAGTAGTACCAGTAATTGGTTATACCGTTTCTGACGGAACAAATGCAGTTGATGGTTCATTAAGTATTGTAGTTACTGCAGTAAACGATGCCCCAGTTGCAACGGATGAAACAGCTACAACACCACAAAACATACCAGTTTCAGGAAGTGTGTTAACAAACGACACAGATGTAGAAGGAAATACGTTAACAGTAACGCAATTTACTATTGCAGGTATTTCTGGAACATTCACAGCTGGTCAAACAGCAACCATACCAGGAGTTGGAACCTTAGTTGTAAATGCAGATGGAACGTACACATTTACGCCAGCAACGAATTATTATGGTCCAGTTCCAGTTACAACATACACAGTAAGTGATGGTAATGGAGGAACAGACACTGGAACGTTATCTTTATCCGTAACTCCAGTAGATACAGATGGAGATGGAGTGATGGATTTCCAAGAATTAATCGATGGAACAGATCCAACGAACCCTTGTTCTTTCTTAACAGCTTCTCAAATAATAACGCCAAGTGCGGCATGGGCAGCTTTAGATTGTGATGGCGACGGCACACCAAACGGAACCGACACCGCACCACTTAATCCTTGTATCTTTACAGCAGGCGCTACTCCGGTAACGACTAATGCAATATGGCAAGCAGCAGATTGTGATAACGATGGCGAAACCAATGGTACAGAAAACACCAACGGAACAAATCCAAACAATCCGTGTTCTTACACAACTGCACCAACAGCTTCAAGCCCTGCTTATGCAACTTGGTCAGCTTTAGATTGTGATGGAGACGGTACACCAAACGGAATAGACACTGCACCACTAGATCCATGTATTTATGCTGCAGGCGCTACTCCGGTAACGACTAATGCAATATGGCAAGCAGCAGATTGTGATGGAGATGGCGAATCCAATGGTACAGAAAATACCAACGGAACAAATCCAAACAATCCTTGTTCATATACAACTGCACCAACGGCTTCAAGTCCTGCTTATGCAACTTGGTCAGCATTAGATTGTGATGGCGACGGCACACCAAACGGAACCGACACCGCACCATTAAACCCTTGTATTTTTGCAGCAGGCGCTACTCCGGTAACGACAAATGCAATATGGGCAGCCGCAGATTGTGATAACGATGGCGAAACCAATGGTACAGAAAACACCAACGGAACCAATCCAAATAATCCATGTTCGTACACAACTGCACCAACGGCTTCAAGCCCTGCTTATGCAACTTGGTCAGTATTAGATTGTGATGGCGACGGCACACCAAACGGAACCGACACCGCACCACTTAATCCTTGTATCTTTACAGCAGGCGCAACTCCGGTAACGACTAATGCAATATGGCAAGCAGCAGATTGTGATGGAGATGGCGAAACCAATGGTACAGAAAACACGAATGGAACCAATCCAAACAACCCATGTTCTTATACTACAGCACCAGCTACAACAAGTCCAGCGTATGCAACGTGGTCAGTATTAGATTGTGATGGCGACGGCACACCAAACGGAACCGACACCGCACCACTTAATCCTTGTATTTTTGCAGCAGGCGCTACTCCGGTAACAACTAATGCAATTTGGGCAGCCGCAGATTGTGATGGAGATGGAACTCCTAACGGAACAGATCCTGAACCAAATAACCCTTGTGTAGGTGGTTCAGGAACACCAGTAACTACCAACGCAATTTGGGCAGCAGCAGATTGTGATAACGATGGCGAAACAAATGGCACAGAAAACACGAATAACACAAACCCAAATGATCCATGTTCTTATACTACGGCACCAGCTACAACAAGTCCAGCTAATGCAACGTGGTCAGCATTGGATTGTGATAATGACGGTTTAACAAATGGAGTAGAAATTACAAATGGAACAAATCCATTAAACCCTGATTCAGATGGTGATGGAAATCCAGATAATACAGATCCAAATCCTACAACGCCAACAGCAGCAAATGATACGGCAAATGCTTCACCAGGAAGTGCAACGACCATTAATATCTTAGGTAATGATGATTTCTTACCAAATGATGGTAATACAATTACACAAACGGGAGGAACTGCAACAGGTACAGTAAGTTTCAATTCTATTACAGGAACAATGACTTATACACCTGCAGCGGGCGAAGTAGGAACAACGGTTACTGTTGTTTATCAAGTCTGTCAAGGTAGTGTTTGCGCAACTGCAACCGTAACAATTACTGTAGCACCAGCAGATTCAGATGGTGATGGAGTAAATGACGCACAAGAAGCTATTGACGGTACAAACCCTAATAACCCATGTTCTTTTGTGCTAGCTAGTCAAAATACGACACCAACTGCAGCATGGTTAGCCGCTGATTGTGATGGAGACGGCACACCAAACGGAACAGATACAAGTCCATTAGACCCATGTATTTACGCAATTGGTTCTACACCTGATATTACAAATCCAGTATGGCAAGCAGCTGACTGTGACGGAGATGGATTAACAAATAACACAGAAGGTTTAGACGATACAGATGGCGATGGCATTCCAGATTTTGAAGAGGTTGACTCTGACGGAGACGGTATACCAGATGCATTAGAAGCAGGACCAAATCCAAATAATCCTATTGATACAGATGGCGACGGAACACCAGATTACCAAGATACAGACAGTGATGGCGATGGTATCCCAGATTCAGTTGAAGATAGCGGTTGTACAGGAACAGCACCATGTACCCCAACAGATACAGATGGTGACGGTATTCCTAACTATTTAGATGTAGATTCAGACGGCGATGGTATCCCAGATTCAGTTGAAGATAGCGGTTGTACAGGCACAGCTCCATGTACACCAACAGATACGGATGGCGATGGTATTCCTAACTACTTAGATACAGATTCAGACGGTGACGGTATCCCAGATTCAGTTGAAGACAGCGGTTGTACAGGCACAGCTCCATGTACGCCAACAGATACAGATGGTGACGGTATTCCTAACTACTTAGATGTAGATTCAGATGGTGATGGTATCCCAGACTCAGTTGAAGATAGCGGTTGTAC
>CAMDDB010000018.1 GCA_945890865.1 Flavobacterium psychrophilum | reverse complement strand
GCAACACCTAGTATTCTATAATATTTGAATTTAGAACTCACTGCCAAGGTATTTGGCATTACTAATGTTCCAGAACCCACAATAGAAGACATTGGAACAGATAGATCTGTCCAAGATGTATTGTTATTTGAGCCTTGTAATTTAAAGGTATTTGTTGTTGAAGTGTTGGATAATGACCAATTAACTAAATCTAAATTCAACGCCGAAATTATTATATAATCTTGGGCTGTAAATTTGAAAATTTCCTTCCCTACCCAATTCACATTAGGTGCAAAGGCAGAATATGTCGTTGTGATTCCATCAATTGACTTATCAATGGTATTGGTTGAATGAGGCGCCAATTCTGAACTTACATCGATTGGTTTTTCCATTTCAACAGCAGTATAAAAACAAGAAGGAGATTCCACCGCATCTAATACACCATCATTATCATCGTCAATATCAACTAAATCTTTAATTCCATCGTTATCGGTATCAGTACACGCATTTATGGAATTTGATATGGCATAATCATATGTAGAAGTATAATTTACTGTTCCAGCAGTGGTGCCTTCGTAGTTGTTTAATAAACCATTTGCATTGGTATCGTTGCCCGTTGCCACAGGGAAAGTGGTAGTACTTGTTGCGGTAGTTGAACTTCCTGCTTCTATTGCATCAGCACAACCATCTCCGTCTGAGTCTAGATCTAATGTATTTGGAATACCATCGCCATCGGTATCAATATCATTACAAGCAGAAGAAGAAACATATAATCCAATTTCTGAAACCTGCATTCCATTATTAGGAATACCGCCTGCTGGCATTGTTTGGTATACTTTTACCACCATTTGGGTGATATTATTGTAACGTATAGAGAATGGATAACGGGTTGAAACGGCATTAGAAACCATATTGTCTATGTATTCTATACCTATCAATTGGGTACCGTTGTACAATTGTACCTCAGCAGTTTTTATACCATCTCCTAGTACGCCATAATCGTTCACAATTGAGAAACCATCTGCGCTTAACGGTTGAGCCGTATTGAATGTGAAAATAATTGGTGTATCGCCAAATGCGTCGCCATAAATTGGCACCACTGGTGCTGCACAAGTTGAACAAGGGTTAAACACCGTTAATCCTGCTGATAAATCCCCATCAATTAAGCCGGCAGGAATTGCATTGGTAGAAGCGGTAGAAACATATCCTCCTGTCCAAGTAGCAGAACTCCAATTAGTAGGACCATAATAATCTACTGGCGTTGTATTGGTTGTACAGGTTTGTTCAGTTGCATCCAAAACACCATCATTGTCATCATCTAAATCCAATAAATCAGGTGCTCCATCGCCATCTGTATCCAAACACATATTTAATGAAGCTGCTTTCGCATACCCATACGTATAGGTTCCATTATAAATTCCATTGTCAGCAGTCGCTTCTAATGTATTATCAAGTCCATTCGTTCCCATTGTACCTGTAAAGGCAAAATTGGCCGTTGAAGAAGTTGTTGTTCCTGCTTCTTTCGCATCAGAACATCCGTCTCCATCTGAATCTAAATCCAAGTGATTTGGTTTACCATCTGAGTCTAAATCAAAGAAACAAGACGCTTTAGGGTATTCACTTTGGTTGAATATAGTAGGGATATTAAATACCGCTTCCGTTACACCGCCATTAGCGGATACTCCTGCAACACCTAAAATTCTGAAGTATTTGTATTTACCTGTTGGATTGAGTGTATTTGAAATGGTGAAACTGTTTGAAGTAGCCGTAGAAGCTACCGGAACAGAAAGATCTATCCATAAATTATCATCTGTCGAACCTTGTAATTTAAAGGTTTGTCCAGTGCTACTTGATAAAGCCCAAGTAACCAAATTAAAGGTCATTCCTGTAATTGGAATATATGATTTAGCGGTAAACTTGAAGATTTCTTTATTTACCCAATTGAAAGAACCCACAAATGCAGAAGAAGTCGCTGACTGTCCATCAATTGAATTTTCAATCGCATAAGCTGTATTGCCTTGATATACTGGTATTTCAGAACTTACTGCAATTGGTTTAGCTAATTCCAAAGGAGAATAAAAACAAGTTGGTGATTCCACTGCATCTAAAACACCGTCGTTGTCATCATCAATGTCTATGATATCTGTAATTCCATCATTATCTGTGTCTAAACACGCATTTATTGTGTTAGATACAGCATAATTGTAAGTAGATCCATAATTTACTGTTCCGTCTGTTGTGCCTTCGTAATCGTTTAATAATCCGTTTGTATTCGTATCAGTTCCTGTTGGATAAACAGAAATACTTGTTGCTGTTGTTGAACTTCCTGATTCAATGGCATCTGAACATCCGTCAGCATCTGAGTCTAAATCTATTTGATTTGGAATACCATCGTTATCTGTGTCTAATTGATTACATCCACCATTAACAGTAAACCACGTATTGTTTGCTCCAGCAGTTTTATAAATGTTGACTTTTTTGATCAACGTTTGTGCATTGAATTTAAAGCGAATGTAATTAATAGTTGAAGTTGTTGCGTTATCTGAACCACTCGAAGTAAATGATCCTGAATTAGTTGTTTCTGGAACAAATGTAACCCCTGAACCTTTAAATAGAATGTCATTAGCAGTTAAGATGACTAAATTATTGTTTTTATCAAATACCTCTAAATACACGGCTTCGCTTTGATCTAAATCAGCAATAGTAAAGTCTAAATTAGCAAGTGGATTGGCAAGTTCAACGCTAAGTGCGCTTACACCACCAACAAACTGAATAACATCAGCTGTGCCATAAGGTAAAGGACTATTAGCCACTCTGGTTGGAGCTCCACTTATGGTTTTATAAGTTAAAGAGGTGCTTAAACTTGGTACATCGGCAACTGCTCCAGCAATTGTTGGTGCAACAATAGGTAAATTAACCATACAAGGAGACTCTACTGTATCTAATACTCCATCATTGTCATCGTCTAAGTCAATTAAATCTCCTTTTCCGTCACCATCTGTATCGATACACGCATTTAATGCATTTACTATAGCAAAATCAGCATAAGTAGAAGCATAATTTACTGAACCAGCAATAGTAGTGCTTTCGTAATTGTTTAACAACCCATTGGTATTCGTGTCGGTTCCTGTTGGATACACCGTTGTACTTGTTGCTGTTGTTGAGCTTCCTGCTTCAATGGCATCGGCACAACCGTCTCCATCTGAGTCTAAATCTAAATGATTTGGAATACCATCGTTATCGGTGTCAATGGTACAAATTTGATATTTTCCTCCTATTTTTAGCGAAATTCCATCAAGCGCCATACATTCGTAATAACCACCTACAAGTCCGTTATGTACAAAGAATTCCAATCGTTGACTTGTGCTTGCAGCCACAAATTCTAATTCTACCTTTTGCCAAACTTGATTTCCTTCGCCTAAGTATGGAATTTCAGGAGTGTACAAGACATCATTACCAAAAACAATTTTCCAATTTGCGGTTGAATTAATAGGTGTTGTACCTTCAACTCCAGCATTAGCTTGGTATAACACAAGAGTGTATTTTTGACCTACAACAAGATTATTGATAACCTTGTACATCGATTCATTAGTGCTATTTGGCGTAGCGGTATTTACCCACCCTGATGCAAAAACACCTCCATTAGGAGAAGAAGGCACACCATCAGACATTCCGCCCCAAATACCGGTTCCAGTAGTTGGCATTGGTGATATCCAAGAGTCTAACGTTCCCACTCCATTAAGCCATCCTGCAGCTGTTACATCGCTATTATAGTTGTTGTTTGATGCTACTGATGCCGCAGGTTCAAAAGATCCATCTGCACCCATATTAATAGCCGAACTACATAATTCATCTTCATCTAAAACACCATCGTTATCGTCGTCAATATCAAATACATCCTTAACCCCATCGCCATCGGTGTCTCTACACGAATTTACTGTGTTATCTATTGCAAAATCTAAATAAGTAGATGTATAATTTATTGTTCCAGCCGTTGTGCTTTCGTAGTTGTTCAATAAACCGTTTGTATTCGTGTCGGTTCCTGTTGGATACACTGTTGTGCTTGTTGCTGTTGTTGAACTTCCCGCTTCAATGGCATCACTACAACCGTCGCCATCTGAGTCTAAGTCTAAGTGGTTTAGTTTTCCGTCTTCGTCAGTATCGATGTTACAACTTGGTTTTGGGAAAAGCGCCGTTTGATAACTATTCGCATTGAAATCAAAATAGAATTCAGTCGCAGTACCATCTAAAATGTTGGCTGCTGCTACACCATAAATACGGTAATATTTGTAATAGCCAGTTAAAGTTGGTGCAATGGTAAATTTATTGGAATTTGTTAAGGCAATTCCGCCGTTTACTGTTGTATTTGTAGCATTTGCAGGTGAGGCAATAGGTGCTGTTAATAAATTCGTCCAGGTAGTATTGTCATTTGAACCTTGTACCATTAAACTTGCTGCTGTTGCGGCAAATAGTTGTGTTGTGCTTGATTTTTGAATGTACCAAGCATCTAATTTTACTGGTCGGAAGAAATTGACTTTATAAATTGTTTTGTTTAACTGTGACTGTGCTGGCGTGGTGGCAAACGTAATGGAAGAAGAAACAGCTAAATTATTGTCTAAAACTAAAGGCGATGATAATACCGCTTGGGTAGTTTTTAAATCTGAAGTTACAATCGCAAAATCTGATTTATCGGTTGTGTTCCATTCTTGTGGCGTTAAGAAACATAATGGTGATTCTACATTATCTAATACGCCATCATTATCGTCGTCGATATCATCGATATCAATGAAACTATCTGAATCTGTATCCAAACATTTATTATAGAATGCATTATTAGCTAAGAAAGGATAAGATGATACGTATGTTGTTGTAGCGGTTGGCGTGTCGTCTGTTTCTACTAAACTTCCTAATCCGTTTAAACCAAAAGGCCCTGCAACGGTAGCTTGTGTTTTTGAGCTTACAGAACCTGCTTCATAAGAGTCGTTACAACCATCTCCATCTGAATCTAAGTCCAAATGATCTGGCGTTCCATCTAAATCAGTATCGCGAACTGTGCAAAATGCATCGTCTCTGTACAGACCCATTTCACGGAGTTGATAATTTGGTGCAGCTGCACCTGTTGTAATACCAGAATAGGTATATTCCATTACCACACGTTTGATACCAGCAACTTGTTCTGAGAAAGCATACTTATCAGGCGTAGTTGTTGTTTGTGTATTTAATAAGGGATTAAATAATTGTTGTGCAATCAATTGATTGGCTTCATTGTATAATTTGATGTTGGCTACTTTTACACCATCACCTGTAACTCCGTTATCATTAGCAAGAATAAAACCATCTGCAGCTACTGGAAAACGCAATGTAAAGTCTGCCACAATTGGGGCTGTCTGGTCAACCCAGTTGAAATTAAAACCAAAAGTAGTGAAATCACCATCTGTCCAAGCGTCATAAGCAGTACCACCACCAGTTCCTATCATATTTTGAATAGTGACCTTTTTAAAATAGGTTGGTCCTACAAAATAAACTCCTGGAGGCACACAAAAAGCCCCTTCTTCTAAATCGAGTACTCCATCATTATCATCGTCAATATCTGCTACGTCTGGAATGGTATCTAAGTCTGTGTCTAAACACGCTTCTATCTTTTCATCTATAGCATAATAGTAGGCGTACGTAACATTTGGAATATTAGATTCTGCTGCTGTTTCTAATCCATCTTTAAATCCATTCGCCCCATAAGGTCCTGCCAATGGAACAGTTGCATTGTATAAAGAAACAATCGCTTCAGAGGCATCATTACAACCATCTCCATCTGAGTCTAAATCCAAGTGATTTAAAATTCCGTCCCCATCAGTATCTACATCACAAGTAGGTATTGGGTATTCTGAAGGTATATAAGTTGGCGCAGTAAATGAAAGGTCTTTGATTTGACCTAAGGAAGTAATTGTACCTGTACCACTTGACCCGAACAAGCGATAATATTTGTATTTCGCAGCGTTTTGTGTTACCGTAAATTTAGAGATATTCCCTGTTTCTGAAGCAGTTGCAACCGTTTTTGGTGCTGCCAAATCAGTCCAAGTAGTTCCATTATTTGAACCACGCAAAGTAACAGTACCCGCATTGAATATGGTATTCGTTGTATTATAATTTAAAGTAAACTCACTTAATTTAACAGGTCTAATAAACTCAACAGTTAGAATGTTTTTAGCTACATAGGTTTGGGCGTTGAGGAAATCTGTGTATAAAACAGTAGTTCCAGATGGGTTATCGACCATATTTGTCAATGGACGTGATGCTGAATTTAGTGTTAAATCAGATGTCAGTGTTAATATATTTCTACGTTCTTCCCCATTTAAACCGATTGCAAGAGGAGAATAAAAACAGTTTGGCGATTCCACCGCATCTAAAACCCCATCATTATCGTCGTCAATATCGTCGGTATTTCCAATTCCATCTTGGTCATTATCTGCACAATACGAAATGTTATTAGCATATGCATTGGCGTGTGTTGCCGTATAATTTATCGTTCCGTTATCGGCAACTGTTTCTAAAACATCGGCTAAACCATTGGTTCCTACTCCTGTTGTTGGGAAAGCAAAATTAGCAGTAGTGCTTGTTGTTGCGCCTGCTTCTAAAGCATCTGAACAGCCATCACCATCTGAGTCTAAATCCAAATAGTTGAATATACCATCTCCATCGGTATCGGAGTTACATAGTTCTCTTGGGAATAAAGACGCGTCATATCCTGTAGCATTTACATCAAAGTAAAACTCTGAGGCGATTCCTGCTAAAACATTACCTGCCACTACACCATAAATACGGTAGTATTTGTATTTGGCTGCATTTTGAGTAATGATAAATTTATTAGAATTGGTTAACGAAACGGCACCATTGGCTGTTACATTCGTTGCATCAACTGGTGAAGCAATGGCTGCTGTTAGGTCGTTCCAAGTAGTGTTGTTATTGGATCCTTGCACTCTTAAACTGGCTGCAGTAGCGGCAAATATTTGCGTAGCAGACGTTTTTTTGATGTACCAAGCGTCTAATTGAACTGGTTTTGAAAAGGTTACTTTAAACAATTCTTTGTTAAGCTGTGCTTGAGCTGTAGCGGTAACAAATTGAAGTGCTGCAGTTGTTCCGCCAATTCCATCTGTTAATGAGGCGAAGCTGGTATTCGGTGCTAATGTGTTTAATTCTGAAGAAACAGTAGCGTGTACTGATTTGTCGATTAAATTCCAATCGTTTCTAAAATAAAAACAAGATGGCGATTCCACGATGTCTAAAATACCATCATTGTCATCGTCAATATCATTTGGATTTAATATTCCATCAATATCGGTATCAGCACATTCTGCTATATTGGCAGAAATAGCGACTGGATCATAAGTAGACGCATAATTTAATGCTGCATTATCTGTTGCTGTCTCTAAGGCATCCGCTAAACCATTGGTTCCTACTGCTGTTGTAAAGGCAAAATTGGCTGTATTTGAAGTTGTTGCTCCTGCTTCTTTCGCATCACTACAACCGTCACCATCTGAATCTGAATCTAAATGATTTGGTTTGGTATCGTTGTCTAAATCAACACTGCATATTCCTGGTTTTGGAAATGCCGATTGTTGATACGCACTTGTATTCACATCAAAATATACTTCTGAAGCAACACCTGTTAAAACATTGGCCGCTACTACTCCATAAATACGGTAATATTTATACGAAGCTAAATTGGTTGTTAAAACAAATTTATTTGAGTTGGTTAATGAAACCGCTCCGTTGGCTGTTACATTGGTAACATTTGCAGGTAAGGTAATGGCTGCAGTAACATCCGTCCAAGTAGTATTGTTATTAGATGCCTGTACTTTTAAACTCGCCGCAGTTGCAGCAAATAATTGAACTGCTGAAGTTTTTTGTATGTAAATGGCATCCAATTGGGTTGGTTGAAAGAACTCAAATTTCAGTAATGCTTTGTTCAATTGACTTTGTGCTGGTGCTGTTTCATATTGGATTGCAGCAGTTGTTCCGCCTATTCCGTCTGTAAGATTTTGTATTGCTGTGTTAGGCGCCAATAAATCAAGTTCTGAACTAATCGTTACAAAATTGGATTTATTGGTAGTGTTCCACTCGTTAGCGTTAAAGAAACACGCTGGCGATTCTGTTGCATCAAGAACACCATCGTTGTCATCATCAATATCAATAAAATCAACTATTCCATCAGTATCGGTATCGGTACAGAAATTAATGCTGCCAAATACTGCATATCTGGTATAGGTAGAAGCATAATTAATGATTCCGTTATCGGTGGTGGTTTCCAAAGCATCGGCTAAACCATTGATTCCAACTGCAGAAGTAAAAGCAAAATTGGCAGTAGTTAGAGTTGTTGACCCCGCTTCTCTGGCATCCGAACAACCATCGCCATCTGAATCTTTATCCAATCGGTTTGGAGTGCCATCGCCATCGGTATCTATGTCTACACAAGAGAACATACCACAGTTTTGCTCCGTAACATCTAAAAC
>CAMDDB010000017.1 GCA_945890865.1 Flavobacterium psychrophilum | reverse complement strand
TGTATGTCTTCAAACTAAAGTGGACTTTTCCTAAGAGAGTATTTAGTTAATAATTCAAAGATAAATGTTTTTTTTGATTTGTTGTTAATTTTAATTTTTGGTACTCATTTCTGCGATTAATAATTGCAATTTTCTTTAATTTTTGTCTTTCTTTTAATATCATTTCTCCTCTTCCAAAATAAACATCTGCAGGAGTTAAGTTGTTTAATGATTCATGATAACGCTCATTATTGTATCGGTTAACAAACTTTTGTAAAGCAGCTTCTAATTCCTCTGGAGCAAAGTAATTTTCAAGTTTCACAACATTTTTCATAGTTCTGTGATAGCGTTCAATCTTTCCTTGTGTTTGTGGATGATTGGGTCTGCCATGCACTTGCTGCATTTGATAATTGTCTTTTAAATATGATTTTAGTTCACTTGCAATATAACACAAGCCATTATCCGATAGTAACTTTGGTTTTTGTTTGGTAATTAATTTAGCTTTTTGAATCGCAGTATCCACGGTTCTTTTCACATCATCGGCTTTCATATTTGAACAAAGTTCCCAGTGCACAATGTACCTGCTGTAATCGTCTAAAACCGTACTTAAATAATACCATCCCCATCCCAATATTTTAAAATAGGTAAAATCCGTTTGCCACATTTGATGAACAAAGCCTGTTTTGTCTGTAAATTCATTTCCCGCACTCAGAAAAATATGAGCTGGAGCTGTAATTAAACCTCTTGACTTTAAAATTCTGTAAACACTTGATTCTGATATGAATATTTGTTGTTCATCGGTCATTTTATAAGCTAATTCACGAGAAGATAAATCAGGATAATCCAAAGCTAATTTTACAACTAAATTCTTTTGCTCTTGCGGTATACAGTTCCATTGTCTGTTTGACACTCGTTTGGTTGGAAGCAAACCTTCAATACCATTTTCGCTATAAGCATGATACCAATTGTAAAAAGTACTCTTGTTAATTCCAATCTCCCGAAGCGTTCTGTTTACTCCAATTTCAGATCGAACAACCATGTGAATGATTTCTTGTTTTTCGGATATAGTAAGTCGCATGTATTTCTTGAATTTGTCAGTTAATCCAATATTTCCAAGCTTTTTTTTACGATATCATAGCGTAAAACTAAATCGGCAACCATGACTTTTAAACGTTGATTCTCTTTCTTGAGTTCTGTTACTTCATCGCTAGTAGCTTCTCTTGTTGTATCGCCTGATAATCTTTTCTTACCCGCTTCTAAAAATTCTTTGTTCCACTTATAAAACTGGGATTCATTGATGGAATACTTCCTACATAATTCTGCAACAGACATTTCAGCTCGTAATGCTTCCATAACGATTTGTATTTTCTGTTCTGAACTAAAGATTCTTCTGGTGTTTCTTCGAATCTCTTTAATGTAATTTTCTGTTGTTTGTTTTCTTGGTGTTTTCATAATAATTCAAATTTAATAATTTTTGAAAACACTCTCTTAGTTTTTGACTAAATCAGTACACTTTTTGCTGACGATTTACATAGTATATTTGATTTCAAAATAATTGCTATGAAGTCACTAATAAGCTTGGTATTTGTTATGCTCTGTTCTGTAGCTACTGCCCAAAAAGTATTCAGCACCCAATATGCCAATCAGGCAGAGGTGAAGGTTTTTGTTGTAAAGTATGAAAACCAAGCCGATTTAAAAGTCTTTAAAGTGAAGTATGAAAACCAAGCGGGTGATAACAATGGAAAATGGTTTTTTACACAATATTCTAATCAGGCCAAAACAAAAATCTTTTTTGTAGATTACGAAAACCAAACCGATATTAAGATCTACTTTGTATCGTATGAAAACCAAGCCGGATGGCGCAATAACGAAAAGAAATATCTTTTATATTAAATAGTCCGTAATTTTACTTCCCTGCAACATTCACAACCACTTACGAATTATTAGCCATCATTTTATAATTAGAGTACAGATCCAAAATTATTCGTATTTTTATCAAAAATAAATCGAAATGAAAAAAAATATATTATTCATTCTTGCTTTAGCATTAGTGACGATAAGCTCAACAACTGCCCAAAAGGGAACAAAAGTAGCCGATGTTGCCACCTTTAAAAACAGCATTACTCCTGCCGAATTAAGTAAACACCTTTACATTGTTGCCGACGACAATATGGAAGGTAGAAATACAGGCGAACCTGGTCAAAAAAGAGCGGGTGACTATCTAATAAACGAATACAAAAAAAATGGCATCAGTTTTCCAAAAGGAGCTAGCGATTTTTATCAAAAAGTGCCTTCCGATTTCATGAAACGTGGCTTTGCTCCTAAATTGAACGATTCAGAAAATATTTGGGCCTTTATAGAAGGTTCTGAAAAACCGCAAGAAATTCTAGTGATTTCTGCACATTATGACCATGTAGGAATTAAAAATGGCGAAGTATTTAACGGTGCCGATGATGATGGTTCGGGAACTGTAGCCTTATTAGAAATCGCACAAGCGTTTAATGAGGCTAAAAAACAAGGATTTGGACCCAAACGTTCCATCCTATTCTTGCACGTAACCGGAGAAGAACATGGTTTGCACGGCTCTCGCTTTTATTCTGAAAACCCATTATTCCCTTTAGAAAATACAATTGCTGATATCAACATCGATATGATCGGAAGACGCGATACGCTGCATCCAAAAACTAACAATTATGTTTATGTAATCGGTTCAGATCGATTGAGTAGTGAGTTACACACCATTAATGAAGAAGTCAATGCAAAATATACCCAATTAGAATTAGACTACAAATACAACGATCGCAAAGACCCAGAGCGCATTTATTTTCGTTCAGATCATTACAACTTTGCAAAGAAAGGTATTCCTGCCATTTTCTTTTTCAATGGCATTCATGCCGATTATCATCAGTCGACTGACACACCCGATAAAATTGAGTATGATGCTTTAGCTAAAAGAGCTCAATTAGCCTTTGTTCTCGCTTGGGAATTAGCCAATAGACCCGAACGCATCAAAGTAGATCGAGACGGAAAATAAAACATTTAAAAAAAGCATTTGAAATCAAATGCTTTTTTTTATAAATACTTTTTTAATTCGGTGGCATCAATATTCTCATGAGAAGTGTCATACACCACTGCCCTATTCTTGAGTAGTAGTATTTGTGGCGATTGATGTTGTACCTTAAAATGAAGAGCTATTTCATTTGAAATATCACGATGATTTAATAGATCTAAATAATAGGGTGCTATTTTATCCTGTAAATCAAATTCATTTTCAAATTGCTTGAGCGCAAATCTACTAATACTGCAACGGGTGCTGTGTTTAAAAATTAAAACGGGTTGCTCTTCCGATTGATTTATTAGTGCTTCTAATTGTTCTAGTTCTGTTAGTTCATTCCAATGCATAAATATTATTTTTTAAGTGCCCATTTTAGTCACTATTTATCAAAAAAAAGTTTTTTATTAAATTTAAAGTAATTTTGGCGCTTTAATTTCTTTTGAAAGTAGTTTTAATAATATCGTTTGGAAAAACAACAACACTTTCATGACCCGAATTGGAGACAGAAGCTACCCCAAAATAATAATTATCGATTACTATTCCTTCCAATTCAAATTGATCTACATTACCAACAAAACGACTGAATTCCCACTGCGAAGACGTTGTCAATCGCCAATAAACTTTATAACCAATAACATTTTTAGCGGTACCCTTATCCCATTTTAATTTGGTACTTGGGGCTACTATTCCTCCAATTCTTACATTTTTAGGCTCAGCTGGTGCCCACGCCAAACTGGCTAATGTTATAGCATTTACAGCTGTTAATTTATTAGCGTATTCAAAATTAACCCCTTCGATAACATCTCCATAATTAATTCCATTTTCGACTCTTAAATCTTGATGTTGTCGGTTGTAATTTTCATGTGCTTCCATAATTCTAACGCCTGCAAAACCCAAATCATTAAAAGGACGATGGTGTCCTCCACGACCAAATCGATCCAATCGATAGACCATCATCGGATTCATTTCGGGCATGTATGTCGACGTCAATTTATGAATGTACCGCGCAAGTTGTCTGGAAATACCATCTACTTCACCCCCATAGAATCGTCTATTACTAATTTCTTTTTCGGTATCTGTGACGGAAGTAGGTTCTGAAAAAATTCTAAAAGTTCTATTGTCAATGACGCCGTTAACTCCTTCAATATTCCCAATCATATCATTGTTTAAAACCCCTATAATTTCCCAATTATTTTTTTTAGCATAGGCAGCAAAACCTTTCCCACCAAATAAACCTTGCTCCTCCCCAGATAAACCTAGATAGACTATGTTGTGCTCAAATTTATAGTGAGATAAAACTCTCGCCGCTTCAATAGTACCAGCCATCCCTGAAGCATTATCATTAGCACCCGGAGCATCCTTAGTGAAATCTATTGGATCAGAATTTCTGCTATCAATATCGCCTGTCATAATTATATAACGATTGCTATTTGCAGTTCCCCTTTGGATGGCTACAACATTTACAATCCAAGTATCTTTTGGAATGCGCTCCCCATCATTTGTGGTTACAAAATCTTTTTGATAAAAAACTTCTAGACAATTGGAACATTCTTTAGATACTTTTTGAAATTCAGATTTTATCCATCTTCTTGCAGCTCCTATTCCGCGTTGATTAGAAGTGGTATCACTAAAGGTATTTCGTGTACCAAAATTTGCCAAAGTTCGGATATCTGCTTCAATTCGCTTGGTATCAATTTGATCAATTATCGAATAAATTTTGGGATCCGTTTGACCAAAAAAAAGTTGGCTAAAGCATAAAAAGCCAATAAAATAAATATATCTCATTTGTTTTTTATTCAAATTTAGTAATTATAGTAGTAAAGTTTCGTTTAAATAGTTAAAAATAGTAATTTGGACGTTTGAAATCAAAGCAAATTTTTATGCTACAACTCAACTTCTCCCCTTTTCCACTTCTCGAATCGGAACGTTTGCAATTTAGAAAATTAACGGATGCCGATGCTCCCGAAATTTTAAGTCTTCGAGGAAACCCACACACCATGAAATACATCCCAAGACCATTGGTAACCAATACTGAAGAGGCGATAGCTTACATTAAACAAATCAATGATAAAATTGATGAAAATACCGATATCAATTGGGCAGTTACGGAAAAAGGGAGCGATACATGCATTGGACTCATGGGTTTTTATAGAACACAGCCCGAGCATTATAGAACCGAACTGGGATATATGATCGCACCCGAACATTGGGGAAAAGGGTATACAACGGAAGCCGTAAACACCTTGTTAGAGCATGCATTCCATACGTTTAGATTTCATTCCATTGAAGCTGTTATCGATGCGAGACATAGTGCATCCGAACGTGTTTTACAAAAAGTTGGATTTGTAAAAGAAGCCCATTATAAAGAAAATTTTTACTACAACAATGAATTTTCTGACACGGTCATCTATGGTTTGTTGCAACGCAATTTTATTAAAAATTAGTTTACTTTAAAAATATGGATTTTTAAAGTACCTTTGCAATCACATGTTAAAAACGATCAACATACTCAATAAAAGAGCTAAATTCGATTACGAAATTCTCGATAAATATTCGGCTGGAATTGTTTTAACCGGTACCGAAATTAAATCGATTCGTTTAGGAAAAGCATCCATTACAGAAAGTTTTTGCGAATTTCATGAGGGTGAGCTTTTTGTAATTAATGCTACTATAGAAGAGTATTTGTATGGTACGCATTACAATCATAAAACGAAAAGCGAACGTAAACTTCTTTTAAACAAGAAAGAATTAAAAAAACTCAATAAAGATTCGGACAATAAAGGTCTAACAATTGTTCCACTTCGTTTGTATACCAATGAAAAAGGCTTAGCAAAACTTGATATTGCGTTGTGTAGAGGTAAAAAGAATTACGACAAACGAGAAAGTTTAAAAGAAGAAGATACCAAACGCGATTTGGATCGTATCAAAAAAGCTTTTTAATTTTTATGCTCTAACAAGGGAACAAATTTAAAATCTCCAAATTCATGTTTTTCAAATTGGGTTTCGTTTTTACGAATCAATAAGGTCATGATTTGATCCTTTTCCCCGACTGGAATGACCAACCTTCCTCCAATCTTCAATTGTGCCATTAAGGGTTGTGGTATAACAGGTGCCCCTGCAGTTACAATTATACCATCAAAAGGAGCGGCTTCAGGCAACCCTTTGTATCCATCACCAAATACCATTTTTTTTGGATGGTAACCTAATTTAGGCAACTCTCGCGATGCATTTTTAAAAAGTTTATTTTGTCGTTCAACCGTATAAACTATAGCTCCTAATATACATAAAACAGCCGTTTGATAACCACTTCCGGTACCTATTTCTAAAATCTTATCTCCTTTTTTTAGGGCTAATAACTGACTTTGAAAAGCTACAGTATAAGGCTGAGAAATCGTCTGATCTGATCCAATGGGAAACGCCTTATCTTGATAGGCAAAATTTTCAAAACTAGAATCTAAAAATAAATGACGCGGAATTTTACTTATAGCCCCCAATACTCCATTATCGGAAATTCCTTTATCTTCCAACACCTTTATGAGTTGATTTCGAAGTCCTTGATGTTTATTAGTATCTTTCAATTGGAGTTATAATTTATTCCGTAAAAATAGCTTGAAAATTCTAAATATCAAATGTAAAATTTCAGAAACTTTACGAGAGAAGTTTCGAATCATAAACTTTAAAACTTTAAACTAAAATTGTACTTTTGATAAAATTTTATTCTATGCTTAAAGTTGGAGTTTTAGGTGCTGGTCACCTTGGAAAAATACATTTACGCTTATTAAACCAATCTGAAAAATATGAATTGATTGGTTTTTTCGATGCGTTTGAAGAAAATGCAGCTAACGTAGCTACAGAATTTGGTTATACAAAATTCAACTCGATCGAAGCCCTCATAGCAGCAGTTGATGTTGTAGATATTGTTACACCCACGTTGCAACATTTTGATTGTGCCAAGAAAGCTATTGAAGCCGGAAAACATATTTTTATTGAAAAACCAATAGCTTCAACAGTTGCAGAGGCCGAGCAAATTATGGCATTGGCCAATAAACACCAAGTCAAAGGTCAAATTGGTCACGTTGAGCGATTCAATCCTGCATTTACAGCCGTAAAAGATAAAATCAACAAACCTATGTTTATTGAAACTCATCGATTGGCAGAATTTAACCCTCGAGGTACCGATGTTCCGGTAGTATTGGATTTAATGATTCACGATATCGATGCTATTTTAAGTGTTGTAAAATCAAAAGTAAAAGCCGTAAATGCCAGTAGTGTTTGTGTCATTTCAGATTCTCCAGATATTACTAATGCCCGTATAGAATTTGAAAACGGCTGTGTAGCAAATATAACAGCCAGTCGAATTTCAATGAAAAACATGCGAAAAAGTCGCTTTTTTCAAAAAGATGCCTACATTTCTGTAGACTATTTAGATAAAATTTGTGAGATAGTCCGCATGCAAGATGCTCCAGAAGTTCCAGGTGATTTTGATATGATTTTACAAAATGCCGAAGGGGTGAAAAAACAAATTTATTTTGACAATCCTAAGGTTCATCCCAATAATGCCATTCTAGATGAGTTAGAATCATTTGCAGCAGCTATTCAAAATAACACAACACCCATTGTGACTTTAGAAGATGGAACCGAAGCCTTGAGGGTAGCCTATATGATTATAGATTCAATGGACAAATAATATAAACTTGTAAAAAATACAACATGAACACAATAGCTGTAATAGGATCAGGAACTATGGGCAACGGAATTGCTCACACTTTTGCACAAAGTGGGTTTACTGTAAAATTAATAGATATTTCTGAAAAAGCACTTGAAAAAGGAATGGCAACTATTGCCACCAACCTAGATCGAATGGTTGCAAAAGGCAGTATAACGGAAGAAGAAAAACACAAAACTATTGGCAACATTATTACCTATACCGATATCAAAGACGGAGTGGTAGGTTGCAATTTAGTAGTAGAAGCAGCTACTGAAAACGTAGGATTAAAACTGAACATCTTCAAGCAATTGAGTGAATTTTGTGATCATAACGTAATTTTAGCTTCCAATACTTCTTCTATTTCCATTACACAAATTGCCGCACAAGTAGTTCATCCTGAACGTGTTATTGGTATGCATTTTATGAATCCGGTGCCTATTATGAAATTAGTAGAAATTATCCGTGGCTACTCAACCTCTGATGAAGTTACAAAAATCATCATGGAGTTATCGATACAATTAGGAAAAACACCAACCGAGGTAAATGATTATCCTGGATTTGTTGCTAATAGAATATTAATGCCTATGATCAACGAGTCTATAGAAACGTTATATAATGGTGTAGCGGGTGTACAAGAAATTGACACGGTTATGAAATTAGGAATGGCACATCCGATGGGCCCTTTACAGTTAGCCGACTTTATTGGCCTTGATGTTTGTTTGTCTATTTTAAATGTTATGAACGACGGCTTCAAAAATCCTAAATACGCCCCTTGCCCCTTATTGGTAAATATGGTAATGGCAGGAAAATTGGGCGTAAAATCAGGTGAAGGTTTCTACGATTATTCGGAAAGTAAAAAAGCAGAAAAAGTTTCGAAACAATTCAGTAAAAAGTGATTCGTAAATAGTATTTGGCTAAAATGCTAATACTATTCATATTATTCACTAATCATTCATAAAAATGGCAAAAATAAGACCTTTTAAAGCAGTTCGACCGGCGCCCGACAAAGTAGCATTGGTTACTTGTAGAACCTATGACGAATATAGTTCGGCTGAGCTCGCCGCATGGTTAAGTTTTAATCCTTATTCGTTTTTGCACGTCATTCACCCTGCTTATGCACATGCCCAAAAAATTACACTTGACAAACGCTTTAAAGGAGTTGCCCATAAATACCAAGATTTTAAAGACGAAGAAATTCTAATTAATGAAGAGCAACCCGTTTTTTATCTCTATGAAATTCAGTCCAAAGGGCAACTATTTACAGGTATTATTGCCGGTGCATCCATAGCCGATTATCAAAATGGACTCCTAAAAAAACACGAAGATACGCTGCAATATCGCGTCGAATTGTTCAAAGATTATTTACATCAGACTCATTTTAACACCGAACCTGTATTAATTACCTATCCCGATAGTATTGAAATCAATACATTTATTTCGCTACAAAAAAAACACGAACCTATTTATTCGTTTGCTACTCCTAATAAAGAAAAGCATACGTTGTGGAAACTAGATACCCAAACCGAAATAGATTGGTTAATAGATCATTTTGAAAAAATTCCAAATTTATATATTGCCGATGGGCATCACCGCTCAGCTTCTGCCGAATTGTTATATGAACAAGAGAAGCACTTAGGCAACCCAAATTTAAAGTATTTCATGAGTTTTTTGATGGCAGAAAGCAATGTTAAAATATATGAATACAACCGCTTGATTAGAGATTTAAATGGCTGTTCAAAAGAAGAGTTTATTACTAAATTAGCCAACCATTTCATTATATTAACCAAAGATCAAGAATTGTGGAAACCGCAAAATAAGTTTGAATTTGGAATGTATCTAGACGGAAGTTTTTATGCCTTATTTTACAAACATGAAAACCTAAACGAATCCTCGATATTAGATAGTTTAGATGCCCAAATATTGTATGATAAAGTTCTGCAACCATTATTAGGAATAGAGGATTTGCGCAACGACGAACGCATCGACTACATACCAGGAAAACAATCTATTGCTGTAATTAAAGAATTAATTGATGAAGGCGAATTTGAAGTTGGCTTTATGCTCTACCCTTCTGACATCAAAGAAATCAAAGCCTTAGCCGATAACAATTTAATTATGCCTCCAAAATCAACCTACATTGAACCTAAGTTTAGAAGTGGATTAGTGGTGTATGAATTGTAATTTTCGATTTTAATATAAATACTATGTCCATCCAACAAAACCTTATCCAAATAAAATCAAAACTTCCAGCACATGTGACTTTGGTGGCGGTTTCAAAAACCAAACCAGTGGCCGACTTATTAGAAGCATATACTGCTGGTCAGCGCATTTTTGGAGAAAATTATGTACAAGAATTAGTAGAAAAGCAGCAAGCACTTCCTAATGATTTTGAATGGCATTTCATAGGACACTTACAATCTAGGAAAGTAAAACTAATTGCGCCCTTTGTATCCTTAATTCACGGAGTAGATAGCACCAAGTTACTTCAAGAAATCAATAAAGAAGCTGCAAAAAACAACCGAGTGATAGATTGTTTACTACAAATTCACATTGCTGTTGAAGAAAGTAAATTTGGTTTAGATGAAGTGGAGTTGACTAAAATTTTAACTTCTGACGATTTTAAAAATTTAAAAAATATCCGAATTGTAGGACTAATGGGTATGGCATCTTTCACCGATAACCAAAACCAAATCGAAAAAGAATTCAACTATTTAAAAACGCTTTTTGATAAACTCAAAATTACAAACTCCGAACTACAAACGCTATCAATGGGGATGTCAAATGATTACCAGCTCGCCATTTCATGTGGCAGTACAATGATTCGAATTGGAAGTAGTATCTTTGGCACTAGAAATTAGTAATAGAAAATGAATAAAACTTTTCAAAAACTATTAAACACTTAAACTTTTAAATTATTTACTGTATACTCGACATAGAAACCACTGGTGGGCAATACAACGAAGAAGGTATTACCGAAATTGCCATCTATAAATTTGATGGCCATGAAGTTGTAGATCAATTCATTAGCTTGGTGAATCCCGAAAAACCCATCCAGCCTTTTGTAGTAAAATTAACGGGTATAAATAATGCGATGTTGCGCAGTGCTCCTAAATTTTATGAAGTAGCCAAACGTATTATTGCAATTACCGATGGCTGCATCGTTGTGGCTCACAATGCTTCCTTTGATTACCGCATATTGCAAACCGAATTTAGACGCTTGGGATATGATTTCAAAAAACCTACTTTATGTACGGTAGAATTAGCAAAAAAACTGATTCCAGATCAACTTTCCTATAGTCTAGGGAAATTAGTGCGCGCTTTAGGAATTCCCATGTCCGATCGGCACCGAGCAAGTGGAGATGCTTTAGCTACGGTAAAATTATTTAAAATGCTAATGGCAAAAGACCTTGAAAAAGAAATTCTTAAAAGCTTCGTTAAAACCGAAATTAAGGCGGGAATGTCGCCAAAATTATTGGATATCGTAGAAAATTTACCTTCAAAAACTGGGATTTATTACATACACAATGAAAAGGGCGATTTAATATATATTGGTAAAAGTAAAAATATCAAAAAAAGGGTCAACCAACATTTTACAGGCTCTACAAGTAAATGCAAAAAAATACAACGCGATGTATTTGCGGTAACTTTTGAAGAAACGGGTAGCGAATTGATTGCTCTTTTAAAGGAAAGCGAAGAAATTAAAATCAACAAACCCATTTATAACCGAGCGCAGCGCAAAAGTATTTTTCAATATGCGCTGTATTTAAACAAAAACACAACAGGTTATTGGGCATTAAGCGTTGAAAAAGCCGATGGCCGAAAAAAAGAAATTACCTCCTTTACAAGCTTGCAAGAAGGAAAAAATGTGCTATTTAAAATTACTGAAAAGCACAATTTATGTCAAAAAATAAACGGGCTGTTTGATACAAAAAACGGTTGCTTTCAATATAAAATAAAAGAATGTCACGGAGCGTGTTTGGGCATAGAATCCCCTGAAACATACAACGAACGTGTTCAGGAATTTATAACTGAAAATTCGTTTAAAAACAACAATATGGTGCTGCTGGATCGAGGCCGAACTTTTGATGAACGCAGTGCTATACTAATAGAAAATGGCGTTTATAAAGGCTATTGCTTTTACGAATTAAATTATCAAATAACCAATATTGATATTTTAAAAAACATCCTCATTCCGATGCAAAACAACCGCGATGTGAAAACGATTATCCAAAGTTATTTGCGAAAAAATAAAGTATTCAAAATCATTAATTTTTAGTTTTGAATTACCTGATCACCATAATAGGACCCACTGCAATAGGAAAAACTTCTTTGAGCATAGCCTTGGCACAACATTTTGGTTGTGACATTATTTCGTGTGACAGCAGACAGTTTTTTAAGGAAATGACCCTTGGAACCGCTGTTCCTAGTAGGAAAGAGATAGCTACAGCGCCACATCATTTTATTCAAAATAAATCCATTTTTGAGTCGTATTCAGTCGGAGATTTTGAACAAGAGGCATTAGCAAAACTGGACGAATTGTTTCAAAAAAATAACATTCAAATCATGGTAGGTGGTTCGGGTTTATATGTAGATGCGGTAGTAAAAGGTTTTGATGATTTTCCAGAAATTGATGCCTCGGTGCGAACTCAAATTAATGCGAAGTTTGCTGTTGTAGGAATTAAGTATTTACAAGAACAATTACAACAATTGGATCCTGAACATTACTCAAAAATTGCATCCGAAAACCCACAAACCTTGCAAAACCCTCAACGCATGAAACGTTTTGTTGAAGTATGTATCGGAACCGGTAAACCCTACTCAAGTTTCATTGGTAAACGAAAAAATAAGCGAAACTTTACGCCTATTTTCATTGGATTAGAAGCTGAAAGAGCTGTACTATATCAACGAATTAATGAACGGGTAGACTTAATGTTAAATGACGGACTTTTGCAAGAAGCCCAAGATTTGTTTCCTAACAAACAGTTAAATGCCTTACAAACTGTGGGTTACAGAGAATTATTTGATTATTTTGAAGGTAAGAACAGTTTAGAAGTAGCCATCGAACAAATTAAAATGAATACTCGTCGCTTTGCCAAACGACAAATGACTTGGTTTAAACGCACTGAAAATGTGAGTTGGTTTGATTTTACAACAAAAAAAGCAGTGATTATCAAATCATTAGAGTTAATGATAAAGTAACGTACCCTCAAATAAAAAAAACTACTTTTGAAAAAAAATAAATGAAAAAATTATTATTAATTCTGCTAACTCCATTATTTTTTGCTTTCCAGTGTGAACCTGAACCCTGCATGCCTATAGTTACACAAAAATCAAAACCCCAATTAATTACTATTGAAAATCTTCAATCTACTTATCAAGTGGGCGATATCCTTTGGCTAACCTCTACTTTAGCAAGGAGTCAAAATTTTGAAAATCCCAATGAGATCGTTGACTTATTTAGCTACAACCTTGACTTTGCATTTGGCCTGAATTTTTACAAATCCTCTATCTATAATCCTGAAATTTTTCT
>CAMDDB010000016.1 GCA_945890865.1 Flavobacterium psychrophilum | reverse complement strand
TAGGATGCAACCCAACCACCATGTGTATTGGGATTGCCAATCCATTTGTTCATTTGCTTTTCATAGAATGGCAGGAAGTCATCAAACTGTGAACTACGTTTGATGCCAAACTTTCCTGCCAATCTATCAAGCTGCCGTGTGGATGCTATGGAACGCGCTAATGTTTCCATGTCTTTATTGTGGCGTTTCTCCATTTCATCCCTTGGAGGATTATATAGATACATGTCTAGGTATTCCCACCGGGTAATTTTACCACTTTCTGGATGTATAATTGGCGGATAGTGATCTAGGTAAAGGCTTATCCTACCTGTCTTTAAAAGGCGCTTTCGAAGTGTAACTCTCATAACTATTTGGATTTTAAAATTTTATCTAATTCATCACGCAGGATTAATCGCCTCGTACCAATAGAAAAGGTTCGGATTTTATTGGCTTTAATCATTCTTGCAACTGTCCATCGGGAGATTCCGAGCAACAAACTCACCTCATTTACGCTCAAAACCTCCCTGGCTTGAATCATCACAACGGGAGCTGATAATTGGCTCTTTAAGAGTGTCTTATCCTGGAGTAATTTCTCCTGTCTTTTGTTCTCTTTATAGCCCCTGGAGCCACATTTGTGAGAGCAGTACAAAGTGGTGCTTTTCCTTGCCAAGAACACTTCTTGACAGAAAACACAAATTTTCGAATATGGGTATTTACTAGCAGTCATTGTTATTTCGCCGTTATGTAGCAGCATGGTGCACGGTGGTGCAGCATGGTGCAGGGTGGTGCAATTTTTTTTAATACGTTCTAAATTTGTTGCTGACATGTTGCTCAAAATATCTGGTGTACAGATGAGCAACACAAGTGATGCAAAACGCCAAAAATGACGAAAAATGACCGTTGGTCTAAAAACGCGAAAACCCTTGACTAGCAAGGGTTTTCTTTATCTTTTGTTGTTTTTGTTTATCGTTGATTATCGGCGTTTATTTGCCGATACAGAAGTTAGCAAAAATATTACCAAGTAACTCATCGTTAGTTACTTCACCGGTAATTTCGCCAAAGAAAAATAAAGCACTTCTAATGTCAATTGCCATTAAATCAGATGAAATTCCAGAGTCTAATCCCCATTTTACTTTCTGAATTTCTTCTAACGCTTTTAATAGCGAATCATAATGACGCGTATTGGTTACAATCGTTTCGTTGTTTCTAAGTGCACCCGTATTTACAAAAGAAAGAAGCATATTTTTAAGTTCGTCAATACCAACTTTCTCTTTGGCACTTAGGAAAAGTATATTTTCAATTGCTGCTTGAATATTGTTTTTTTGATCTTCTGAAAGCAAATCAGCTTTATTAGCAATAACTACTATTGGTTTTAATGGGAATTTGTTTTTAATTTTTTCGAATTCAATTTTAACGGCTTCTAAACTTCCAGCTTCCATCATCCATCTTCCATCTAAAATAAATAAAACTACTTGCGCTTGTTCAATTTTCTCAAATGTTTTTTGAATTCCGATACTTTCTACCACATCTTTTGTTTCGCGTATTCCTGCAGTGTCAATGAAACGGAAACCAATTCCGTTAATAACCAATTCATCTTCAATCGTATCACGTGTTGTTCCAGCAATGTCAGAAACTATGGCGCGTTCTTCGTTTAATAAAGCATTTAAAAGAGTTGATTTTCCTACATTAGGTTCGCCCACAATGGCCACCGGAATTCCATTTTTGATAACATTTCCAACAGCAAATGAGTCAATTAATCGTTTCAGAACAAATTCAATGCGATTAATTAATTCATAGAATGCGGTTCTATCGGCAAAAGCGACATCTTCTTCGGCAAAGTCTAATTCCAATTCAATTAAGGAAGCAAAATTTAATAATTCCTCCCGTAATTTGGCAATCTCGTTACTGAATCCACCGCGCATTTGTTGCATGGCAATTTGATGACTCGCTTCGTTATCAGATGCAATTAAATCGGCCACCGCTTCGGCTTGAGATAAATCTAGTTTTCCGTTTAAAAAAGCACGTAAGGTAAATTCTCCCGCTTGCGCCATTTTTGCTCCTTTTCGAAGTAATAATTGTATGATTTGTTGTTGTATAAAAACCGAACCGTGACAGGAAATCTCGACCACATGTTCGCCAGTATAGGAATTCGGACCTTTGAAAATGGAAAGAAGTACTTGGTCAAATACTTTTGTATCGTCAATAATATGACCCAAATGAAGGGTGTGTGATTTTTGCTTTGTAATATCTTTTCCTGAAACCGATTGAAATACCTGGGCTGCAATAGCTATTGCGTCTTTTCCTGATAATCGAATAATAGCAATAGCACCTGCTCCTGAAGGTGTGGCTAGTGCAACAATGGTTTCTTGTGGAATCATGTTCTTTCGTTATTGCGCAAAGATAAATTAAAGTCGGAAGTTAGAAGTTAGAAGTTGCAAGTTTTTTTGTTATACCAAGTCTTCCATTATTTACTTATCTGAAGACCTTAAATAAAGTAATACGTTCGTTGCATTTCATAAAAAAAAACCACTCTACTGGAAAGTAGAGTGGTTTATAAGTAAAGATTGTTTTTTAGTTTTAATTGCTCAACATTACAGGCATAACTAACATAGTAATAGTTTCACCTTCGTCTAAGCCATCAACTGGAGTTAAAATTCCCGCGCGGTTTGGCATCGACATTTCCAATTGGATTTCGTCGCTAGATAAATTGTTTAACATTTCGGTTAAGAAACGAGAGTTGAAACCAATTTGCATGTCATCTCCTTGGTAATCACAGGTTAAACGCTCATCTGCTTTGTTAGAATAATCAATATCTTCTGCCGAAATATTCAATTCGGTTCCAGCGATTTTTAAACGGATTTGGTGGGTGGTTTTGTTTGCAAAAATGGCCACACGACGAACCGAGTTTAAAAATTGTACTCTATTGATTAATAATTTATTAGGATTTTCTTTCGGAATAACTGCTTCATAATTTGGATATTTTCCATCAATTAAACGGCAAGTCAACACATAATTTTCAAACGAGAATGTAGCGTTGGAATCGTTATATTCGATAGCCACTTCTGCATCAGAAGCACCAAGAATCCCTTTTAAAATATTCAAAGGTTTTTTTGGCATAATAAAATCGGCCACTTGCGATGCTTTAACATCGGTTCGTGCGTATTTAACTAATTTGTGCGCATCGGTAGCTACAAAAATTAATCCTTCTGGTGAAAATTGAAAGAAAACACCACTCATTACTGGGCGTAAATCATCATTTCCAGCGGCAAAGATTGTTTTGCTTACTGCAGTAGCTAATACTTCAGCGGGAACAATTGTTTTGGATGGATCGTCTAAAACTACTGCTTTTGGAAATTCTTCTCCAGGAGCATAGGCAATAGCATATTTTCCAGAATTGGAACTAATTTCTACGGTAGAATTATCTTCAACTGTAAAAGTAAGCGGTTGTTCTGGAAAGGTTTTTAAAATATCCAATAAAAGTTTAGCCGGAATGGCTACACTTCCTTGACTTTTAGAATCAATTTCTAACGTTGCCGTCATAGTGGTTTCTAAATCGGAAGCCGAAACTTTTAATAAGTTATTGTCTAATTCAAACAAAAAATTATCAAGAATTGGTAAAGTGTTACTACTGTTAATAACACTTCCTAAAACTTGTAATTGTTTTAATAAATACGAACTTGATACTATAAACTTCATCATCATGTATTTTAAAATCGTTATTGATTTTATATTTCACAAATATATTCTAAATCTACTCAATTGCAAAAACAAATTATCAACAACTAGCGGCTATATTTTTTTTTGCGAAGGAAGGTAAATAAAAAACCAAATAGGGCTAAAATTAGTAGTGGTACTCCAACAGTTATTAGCTGTGCGCTGGTATAATTGGCATAAACTTCTTCTTTGTTCAATAAGGGCAAATCAACATCTTTACTTCTGATGTTAATAAGTCCGTTGTCGTCTAGTAAATAATTAACACAATTGAGTAAAAACTCTTTATTGCCATACAACTGATTGGTCCATTTATCGAATCCTAATTCTAGTGGCATGCCTTTGTCTAATTGATTCTTAATCACATCACCATCGGCAATGACGATCATTTTATTTTCTTTACCAAGTGCTTGAAACTGGTCATCAGCAAAAGGCAATACCCTGTTTTGGTAGGCCGATTTAAATTTTCCTTCTAGCATAACCGCTACGGGAAGCAATCCTTTTCCAGCGTATTCCTCTGGGGTGGTTTCTTCGGTAATGGAGGCTAGCGAAATTGGAGTGGGGGTACCAATTGTTTTAGAGTATTCTGAGGAACTCAATAACACGGTCTTTTTTAAGTCATTTTTTAACAATTCTATCGGACTCGAAAATTCAAACTTAATTCCCTCCATATTTTTCACAATAGGATGAGTAGAAGTAGGATAAATAAAGGGAGAAAATTTCCAATTGTATTGTTGCAATTGGGTTTCACTTCCTTGACTACCTGTCGCTATTTTAATGGGTGTAGCATATTCATCTTTGATCAATAGTGGATTCATCCGAATACCATATTTGAAAAATACGTCGGTTAAATTTAAGTCGCGTGGATAGGCTAAAATAGTCCCTGTTTCATTGTATAAACTGTCCATATCTGCAGCAACCGCATCCATCAACCACAGCGTCTTGCCGCCGTTTATTATGAATTGATCTAGTACTTGTTTTTCAGCTTCCGTAAAGGCCTCCGTTGGTTTAGCGATGATCGCTAAATCATATTTTTTTAGTGCTGCAAGCGTTTGTTTCGGTTGTTGTTTTTGAACAGAATCCAAGGTAAAAGTTCCGATATAGTAACTTTCGCGTACCGACTTTACAAAATCTGCGATGAAAGGATCTTGTAATTCTCCGTTACCTTTGATTACCGCAATTTTCTTTTGTTTTTCTTTCGAAATTTTAGTGATGGCTTCCGCAAATCCAAATTCCAAATGCTGAACCGAACTGATCACTTTTTCTTCGGTTGAAGCACCCATAAGGTTTTTTAACAGGCTTACTTTGGTAAATTTTTCTCCATAGGTTGCTTGTGCCCAAGGAAACACCACTTCTTGCGATTGTTTTCCTTTTTCCTCTACTGTAATACTCAACGGTTGCATGCCTCGTTCGTAGAAATCTTTCATAACTTCTACACGCATGGTTTCTTTTTCAATAGGGTTTTTAAATTGAAATACAATATTAGAATTGTACGCTGAAAATTCTTCTAATAATTGCTTGGTCTCGTTTTGTAAACGTTTAAATTCGGACGGAAAGTTGCCTTCTAAATATACATCTACATACAACGGACTGTCGATATTCTCAATGATTTTTAATGTTGTTTCCGATAAGGTATACCGTTGGTCATGCGTTAGATCAAATCGTTTGAAAGAGAAATGACTCAGTACATTAAGTACGATCAAAACGATTAATATAATACCCAATTGATTTAAAGCTTTTATTTTATTTGTCTTCATTACCATTTCAAAGATTTAAGTTGATAAACCGTTGCGGATAAAAATAAAAATGTCACACTCACAAAATATACGATATCTCGGGTGTCGATTACTCCACGACTCATGCTTTTATAGTGAAAATCCATTCCTAAAGCAGCAAACAACGAACTGTAATTTCCTAGAAGAGTAGCAATGCCATCAAATCCAAAATAGAAAAAGAAACAACAAAAAACAGCTAAAATAAAAGCTACAATTTGATTATCGGAAAGGGTAGATGTGAAAATTCCGATGGCCGTATAGGCACCTATTAAAAATAACAAGCCAAAATAGGACCCCAAGGTACTTCCCAAGTCAATGTTGCCTTGCGGATTCCCAAAATACGAAATGGTGCATACATACATCACGGTAGGCACAATGGCCAATACAATTAAAATAAAAGCACCAAAAAATTTACCGTTGACGATATCCCAGTTGGATAGAGGTTTTGTAAATAATAATTCGAGCGTACCTTGCTTTTTCTCATCTGAAAAACTACGCATGGTAACTGCTGGTATTAAAAAAATCAATATCCAAGGAGCTAATTTAAAAAATGGGCCTAGATCGGCAAAGCCTGAATTTAAGATATTGAATTCGCCTTCAAAAACCCAAAGGAATAAGCCATTGAGTAAAAGAAAAATAGCAATCACCAAATAACCAATGGGCGATCCAAAAAAGGATTTTATTTCGCGAAGTAATAATGCTTTCATTTGTTTTTTATTTTTTTGTTTCAGGTTTAGCTTCTCTCTTTACAGCTTTGCCTCGGTTGAAGTTTAGCTTCGCTCCGTTCGGCTTCGCCTCGGGTCAGGTTTATTCCCATCTCCCAACATCCATCACCTAATCTAACGTAACCAATCGCTCCACACTCCACGCTTCGGGTTTATCGCTAAAAAGTGTTTTAGTATAACTCCAAACTTCGTTAAATAGTGTAGAGTTTCTATACTTTTCTAAAGCCGCTTCGTTATCCCAATAACTATAAGTGAAAAATAGGCATGGGTCATTTTTGTCTTGATACAGTTCAAGAAATAGATTGCCTTCAAAATTTCTGATGTGGTATTTCACTTCTTCAAAATTGGATAGAAAAGCAGCAATTGTAGCTTCGTGAAAACGCATTTTTACGATTCTTATGAACATGATTAATTTTTAAATTCGATAGTTATAGTGTCTCTAAATTTTATACCCAACAAGGTAGATGCTGAGCCTACAGTTTTGGGATTGCTTTTGTAAATAGCAATTTCCAAAAAACCATTTTCGTTGAATAGTCCTAAAAAATCACCTTCAAAGTCTTTCAATTGTTTATTCTCGGCTACCGGAAAATCAGAATAGTGTTTATGAATGCGTGTCAGTTTTTTGTTTTTTACCTGAATTTCAAATTTTCGGTTCCGGGCCACTTCTAGAAACTGTTTTTGCGAGACATTAGTAACACAATTCCCAAATGAATCGATGTAAATGATTTGTCCTTTTATGGTTTTCAAGTCATTTGAAACATTTGTACTTACAGCATTTACGGGTTTTAATTCGCTAATATCTTTTCCTATTACATTCAATAATCCACCTCGGGCTAGATGACAAGCCACAGCCACAAAAACATCCATATCACTGGCACTACTATGTAAACGTTCGTGAATATTGATGGCCACCATTTTTTGCGCAACTTTTTTTTGCAGTAAGGCATTTAAAATACCATTATCGGCACAAATAAAAAAATGATCATCCCATTGTAATGCTATATGTTGGGTGTCGCCCACGCGTTCACTATCTACTCCAATGATGTGAATGGTACCTTTTGGAAAACTTCCATAGGAAGCTTCAATACAATAACTAGCCTCTAACGTATTGAATAAATCAATCGAATGCGATATGTCAACTAGCGTAGCTTCTTTTAGTTCAGAAAGTATTTTACCTTTCAAAGCACCTACAAAATAGTCCTTTTGCCCAAAGTCGGTAGTTAATGTAATTATTGACATTTATTTGTTTATAACTTATTTACAAAGCTACGGTTGTTTTTACTAAATTTGATTGCATTACTAGTGCAAATATAGCGTTTCAAAAATAATTAAAAAAAACAAAGACCTTGAACGAAAGAATAATAGAATTAATAGATATTGCTCCAAAAGAGTTTTGGGGGACGCAAGATGTTCATCTTGAGAGTATTAAAAAATATTACCCGAAGTTAAAAATTGTAGCTCGAGGCACTACATTGAAAGCATTTGGCGAGGCAGAAATACTAGACGAGTTTGAAACGCGCTTTAGTCGCTTGATGCAACATTTTTCACGTTATAACAGTATTGATGATAACGTTATACTTCGCGTTTTGGAAACCACACATCAACATGATGTAGTGCATCACATGAACGATCATGATAAAATTTTAGTACATGGTATAGGCGGCAAGCTCATCAAAGCAATGACCCCTAACCAACAAAAATTAGTCGATACCATTTACACACACGATATGGTTTTTGCCATTGGTCCGGCCGGAACAGGAAAAACCTATACGGGAGTCGCCATGGCGGTAAAAGCTCTAAAGGAAAAACAAGTAAAACGAATTATTTTAACGCGTCCTGCGGTAGAAGCAGGTGAAAACTTAGGTTTTTTACCTGGAGATATGAAAGAAAAATTGGATCCTTACATGCAACCTTTATATGATGCCTTACGTGACATGTTGCCCCCGCAAACTCTTGAAGATTACATTTTAAAAGGGATTATACAAATTGCGCCTTTGGCTTTTATGCGCGGTCGCACCTTGGATAATGCGTTTGTTATTTTAGATGAAGCGCAAAATACCACGCATTCCCAAATGAAGATGTTTCTAACGCGTATGGGTAAAAATGCTAAATTTATGATCACGGGTGATCCCGGTCAAGTCGATTTACCCCGCAGAACCATTTCAGGATTAAAAGAAGCCATTCTTATTTTAAAAGATGTAGAAGGAGTAGGAATTATCTATTTGGATGACAAAGACATTGTGCGTCACAGATTAGTCAAGAAAATTATTGATGCGTATAAAAGCATTGAAAATAACGATTAAATTATTCCTAAAAAGAGACACTATTATTAGTGTCTTTTTTTTACTTTTGCACCATTCAAACAACAACACAACACATGAATACAATTACCACTACAAATTTTAATTTTCCAGGTCAAAAATCAGTCTACAGAGGAAAAGTTAGAGAAGTATATAATATCAACGACGAATTATTAGTAATGGTGGCTACCGATCGACTTTCGGCATTTGATGTGGTTTTACCCAAAGGAATTCCGTATAAAGGGCAAATTCTTAACCAAATTGCGACGAAGTTCATGGAATTGACTTCAGATATTGTTCCTAATTGGTTAATAGCGACTCCCGATCCAAACGTAGCGGTAGGACATTTGTGCGATCCTTTTAAAGTAGAAATGGTGATTCGTGGTTATTTATCGGGACATGCAGCGCGTGAATATGCAGCGGGAAAAAGAATACTTTGTGGTGTTAACATGCCCGAAGGATTGAAAGAAAATGATCAATTTCCGACACCAATTATTACTCCAACGACCAAAGCCGATAACGGTTCGCACGATGAAGATATTTCGCGTGAAGCTATTTTAGCTAACGGAATTGTAACCGAAGAAGATTACTTAATTTTAGAAAAATATACGAGAGCATTATACCAAAGAGGAACTGAAATTGCAGCGTCTCGAGGCTTAATCTTAGTGGATACCAAATATGAATTTGGAAAAACTAAAGACGGCCAAATCGTTTTGATTGATGAAATTCATACGCCAGATTCATCGCGTTATTTTTATGCAGAAGGCTATCATGAACGTCAAAATAATAACGAGGAACAAAAACAATTGTCAAAAGAGTTTGTACGTCGTTGGTTGATTGAAAATGGTTTTCAAGGACAAGAAGGCCAACAAATTCCTAACATGACGGATGCCTATATTGATTCCGTTTCAGAGCGATATATTGAGTTATTTGAAAATATTATTGGAGCATCTTTTGTAAAAGCAGATATTACTCAGATTCAAGAGCGCATTGAGAAAAATGTATTACATTACTTAGAAAACAGATAAACTTTCAATTTGTATAAAAAAAATCCAGAGTGTTTACTCGGGATTTTTTTTATTTCTTATTTATCATTCCGAGTTACCTTCTTAATTTAGCGTATTTTGCGTCTAGCTGACAAAGGATTACTTCGGTTTTTGAATTATTTTTTATTTTTCCCCGAGTTGAACGTAAAGCGTTCTACCGGGCTTTCTGGTTTTTGTTTTTTGGCAGCAGGTTTTCCTTTGCCAAAAGGTTTTTTAGGACCAGCAGTTTTAGGTGTAAATGGTTTATTAACGACGTCTTTTTTATACGTTGGCTTTGCATTACCTTCTTTAGCGTATACTTCCTTTAAGGGTATTTTTGAGGTTTTAATCTGGTTCAGTACTTCCATCGGCTGTTTGGGGTCTTCTTTTGTACCGCGTAAATAAATTACTAATCCATTTAAAAAATTACGCAACAATTGGTCGCCACATTCCATAAAATTGGGATGATCTTCACTGCGAAACACATCGCCTAATTCGCCCTTTGAAACCCTGAAATTCACTAAATTTAGAATCTCTATAATTTGGTCGTCACGCAATTGAAGAGCCACACGCAACTTTTTAAAAACATCGTTATTGTTCATAGTAGTAAAGTAGGTACTTTGAAGGTACTTTTATAAATTAAAACAGCCAAAGATACGCTTTTGCGAATTCTTTTGCCCATAATTTTTCGTTATGTTTCCCGTGTGCAATGATTTTCATTTTAGTTAAATGCAAGCAGGAGCATCGTGTTACATTCAATGCCATAATCATGCGTTCCATATCATTGACCATACTCTCGCTTTCGCTATCGCCACACATGAAATAGATTTTAGATTTGACTGTTTTTGTATGTTCGGTAAATGTATATACTTCTGGATTGATCCAAAAAGCAGGCGAAAACACCATCGCTTTTCCAAATATTTTAGGATATTTCAATGTTGCATAATAGGAAAGTAAACCGCCCAGCGAGCTTCCGCCAATACCGGTGTGATAACGACCGGTTTTTGTTCGGAAATGCGTGTCTATGTAGGGTTTGAGTTGGGAAACCAAAAAGTCAAGATACTGCGTTCCTTTACCACCGCCATATTTTTCATTCCTATACGGCGTTAATTCGTCGATGCGTTTTTCGTTGCCGTGTTCTATCCCTACTATGATTACTTCCGCTTTTAAACTGTCAAGAGTTTCGTCAATGCGCCATTCACCGGCATAGGATGTCGTCGCATCAAATAAATTTTGTGCATCGTGCAAATACAGCACTGGATATTTTTTGGTGGTTTGCGTATAATTTTCAGGTAAATACAACCATATTTTTTTGGTCGTTTGCAGCTTTGGTGCTTCCAATAGAAAGGTGGATACATTTTTTTGCGCCCAAACACCATAAGCCGTTGATAAAAAAAAGAGTAAAAAAAAGTAGAATTGTTTTTTCATTTTTTATATTTGATAGACCTATTGCGTTATAAAAATACTATTTTGATGGAGACTTACCAAGAAAAAATCAGTTTGTTACAAGAAATGATCGACTTTGCGCTTGTTGATGGCGCATTGCATGATAGAGAGTATGATTTTTTAGAAATCGTGTCTCAAGAATTGGAAATTGATAAACCCACATTTCTTAAATTGTTTGCCAATCGCGGTAAAAGTAAAGTTATCAAAGATGAATTTAATAGAATATGCCAATTTTATCGATTGGCCTTATTGATGCACAGCGATGGAATTCTTCACGAAAGAGAACAATTGAAAATTAACGAATTAGGCATCAACATGGGATTGAATCCGTATGCTATGAAGCGCGTTTTAAACTTGATGAAAACCTCGCCTAATCAAATGGTATCGGCGGAAGTATTGTTGGCCATTTTTAGTGAACAACACAATTAACTACCAAACTGTAACTCGTTATCTTTGATATAATCCACAATCAAACTAACCACATCTTCTTCACATTCGCTGGTAAAGAAAATTTCGTCTAAATCTTCCCAACCTGATTGCACTTTTTCGTCAGCCTTAGCAATTAATGCTTGGCGTTCTTTTAGATCTGTGGTGTATTTATTAGGGAATATATTTACTGCATTTGCAATGATTTCTGCTGTTTTAGGAGCTTTAATTTGTTGATAAGAGGTGATAATTTCCTCTGCAAAATTACCTGCTTCAGAGGTAAAAAAGAGATGGAATCCGCCTTCGCCCATTGCCCCTTCAAAAATATCGATAAATACAAATACCTGTTCTTCATCGGTAAGCTCTGAAAAATCCTCCGTTGCTTCTTTCTTTTCCCAAATTAGGGTACCAATAGCTTCAATAATGGCTACTTCGTCTTCAAGTTGTAATATGTTGTCGATTTTGCTCATAGTAATTTTTATTTATAATTTATCTTGTAATGCTTTGATTTCGTCTCGTAATTTGGCCGCTTGCATAAAGTCTAAATCCTTTGCTGCTTTTTCCATTTGTTTTCGGGATTCTCGTATTTTTTTTTCGATTTCGGTTTTGGATAAATACAAGCTTTCGGGTTCTGCTGCTTTGAGTGCCTCTCTTTCAAAATAGCCAGTGGAAACCGAATTACCACTTAGAGCACTACCTAAACTCTTGTTTAATGCCGTAGGTTGTAAATTGTTATCCGTATTGTATTTAATTTGTTTTTCTCTTCTATAGGAGGTTTCGTCCATGGTTTTTTGCATCGAATTTGTGATTTTATCAGCATACATGATTGCTTTTCCATTGACATTTCGAGCGGCTCTACCTACCGTTTGTGTGAGTGAACGATGACTTCTCAAAAAACCTTCTTTATCGGCATCTAAAATAGCTACTAACGATACTTCGGGTAAATCCAAACCTTCTCGTAATAAATTTACCCCAATCAAAACATCAAAAATTCCTTTTCGCAAGTCTTGCATAATTTCCACTCTTTCTAATGTGTCAACATCCGAATGAATATAGCGACAACGAATGGATAATTTAGTCAAATATTTAGCCAATTCTTCGGCCATACGTTTGGTTAATGTTGTCACTAAAACCCGCTCGTCTGCTTCGCAACGCAATTGAATTTCTTCGATGAGGTCGTCTATTTGATTACCACTAGGGCGTACTTCTATGATGGGGTCTAATAATCCGGTTGGGCGAATGACTTGTTCCACATAAACGCCTTCTGTTTTTTGTAACTCATAATCGGCAGGAGTTGCAGATACATAAATGACTTGGTTTTGTAAGGCTTCAAATTCTTCAAACTTTAACGGACGGTTGTCCATTGCTGCGGGTAATCTAAAACCATATTCGACCAAATTTTCTTTCCGACTTCTATCGCCTCCATACATAGCATGAACTTGCGAAAGGGTTACATGACTTTCATCTACAACCATTAAAAAATCATCTGGAAAATAATCTAACAAACAGAACGGACGCGTTCCAGGTTCTCTTCCGTCGAGATAACGAGAATAGTTTTCAATTCCCGAACAGTAACCCAATTCCCGAATCATTTCTAAATCAAAGTTGGTTCGTTCTTCTAAGCGTTTGGCTTCTAAGTGTTTTCCGATTTCTTTATAATAATCGACTTGTTTTACCAAATCCTGTTGAATTTGCCAAATGGCATTTTGTAACACATCGGGAGAAGTCACAAACATATTGGCCGGATAAATTGTTAGTTTTTCATAGCGCTCAAGAACTTGAGCAGAGCGGGCATCAAAAGCCTCAATTTCTTCTATTTCATCGCCAAAAAAGTGAATTCTAAATGGCTCATCGCCGTAACTTGGAAAAATTTCGAGGATATCGCCTTTGATGCGAAAATTTCCAGGATTAAATTCGGCTTCTGTACGAGAATACAAACTTTGCACTAGACTATGCATTACTTTTGTTCGCGATATGATTTGCCCTGAAGCTAAGTTAATAACGTTTTTCTGAAATTCGACCGGATTACCAATTCCATACAAACAGGAAACCGAAGAGATTACAATGATATCTCTTCGTCCTGAAAGTAGAGCAGAAGTTGTGCTTAATCGCAATTTTTCTAATTCTTCATTAATTGATAAATCCTTTTCAATATAGGTTCCGGTAACAGGAATAAAAGCTTCGGGTTGGTAATAATCATAATACGAAACAAAATATTGCACCGAGTTATTTGGAAAAAATTGTTTGAATTCTGAATACAACTGAGCCGCTAAAGTTTTGTTGTGCGCTAAAACTAAGGTTGGTTTTTGCACTTCTTGCACCACATTTGCTACGGTAAATGTTTTTCCAGAACCTGTAACTCCTAATAAAGTTTGGTATTTTTCCCCATGGCTAATTCCTTTTGAAAGTTTTTCAATAGCTTGTGGTTGGTCACCAGTAGGTTTATAATCAGAGACGACTTGGAATTTCATGTAGCGTGTTGTAGATTTTGAAAGTGGTAAAGTTACAAAGTTAATCCCAACATTCCATGAGTAATAAATCACCAGATTGATGTTCGATTGTTACGATGCCATCAGCGAGAACTTGATTGCTAGTTCCTGTTCGGTAGCCTAATTCTAGTGTTTCATTGGTAAGCGCATACATTAGGTTGTGCGTGGTAATTCCGCTTACTTTTCCCACAGGAATTAGCGATAAGGTAGTGTTTGAAGTGTACCACTTGTCGAATTTATTGGGGAGTAAAAAAATTTTGGAATGATCGTCAAGGACAACTATTTTGAGTTGATCGCGGTATCGAACAATAGAAGTCAAATTTGTTAAGGTATGATCGGCTCTTTTGCCTGTGGCCCAAATCACATTGACGGCTTTGTGCCCTTTTTCGATCAAATAGTCAAATGCTTTCTCTAAATCGGTTTTTTCTTGATCTGGCGCATGGATGATTTCCAACGGATATTGTTGTTCTAAATAGCGGTTTGGATTAAAATTTCTATCAAAATCTCCTAGAACAACATCCACTTTAATGCCTAAAGCAGCCACACGATCAATGGCCGAATCTAAGGCAATTATTCGAGGTGACCATTCTAGTAATTGTCCCATTAGTTCTTGGCTACAAGAAGCCCCATTGGCAATGATTAATGCTGGTTCTTGATCGTCGCGAACAATATGATGTGATGACATAGTAGCAGGTATTAATCTATTGAACTCTATAGGTTTGTTGATCGGTTTCGGATAGGCTAAAATAGCCTAAGGCAAAATTATTTAAATTTGTTTGATTGATAATATTGCCTCTCACGGTTGCTGGGGGCGTTTGAAACGGACTTCCACCATTTGATCCAGCAATGCTAAGTAAAATATTCATATAATTATAGTAGCGCTGCGAGATACCGTGTAGAGTAAAATCTACTTCATCCGAAGCTTTCAATTCCTCGTTTGCATAAAGTCCAAACATTTGATTGCCTTGAAAAAAGTCATCATCAATCACGTCATATTCAGGCAAAATACTGTAGGGTGTTAGAAATTGAGTCAAATAAAAATTAACGGTATTTCCGGGGTCTTGAAACAAAAATTTGACTTCGATTTCGTTACCCGTAAAACCGCCACTGTTATTTTGTTCAACCGAGTCGATCTGAGGCACTGCTATTAATTTTTCGGTAGCAGTGAAGGTTTGACCTTGGTAGATAACAGTTAATATATACGTTTGTCCGATCACGGGAATAAAATTGGAACAAATATAATTTCCGGTTCCGGGCGTTTCTATAAAATTAAATTGAATGGCATTAGCATTAGTTACATACACGATAGCTCCAGTAGCCGGAGGAACTTCAGAGGCATAAAAATCGGAAGTGGTAGTTAGAGTAATAGTTTGTAGATTTCCAGCTGTACCCTTTTTCCATTTAATTGCGGCATCAATGACCAGTTTTGCGGGAGCCGTATCTAAATTTACGTCAATAACATCTTCACAAGAAATAAATAACGAGATACATAAAAAGGCTAATATCTTATAAATAGTTTTCATGAGATTAAAATTTAAAGTTATACGTTACACTGGGTACCACACCAAAAATAGACAAACGAACCGCTTCATTATTTCCAGAGTCTTGATTTTGCCTAAAACTTATAGAAGCGGCATTTTTCCGACTGTATACATTGTAAATTCCAAAAACCCATTCGCCTTGCCAGTTTCGGTCTTTATTTTTATTGGGATTTAGTGAGGCAGAAAGATCTAAACGGTGGTAAGTTGGTAGTCGGTTTTCATTGCGCAATCCATAAGTAGGAATAGTAATACCTTGGTATTGGTATTGTCCGTTTGGATAGGTTACGGGTTGTCCTGATTGCAAAGTAAATATACTACTGAAACTCCATTTTTCATTCCATTTATACATACTGGTTAGTGATAGATTATGCAATTTATCCCAACCTGTTTTGTACCATGCGCCATTATTGATGCCCGATTCTAATAGATTTCTTCCGGGGGTTTGTTGTTCCGACCGCGATAGAGTGTACGACAACCATCCATTAAATTTTCCTTCATTTTTTCGAACCAAAATTTCTAAACCATAGGCTCTGGCGTTGCCATTTAAAACGACTTGTTCAATGGCATTATTGGCAATTAAATCGGCACCATCAATATAATCCAATCGGTTTTTTATTTTTTTATAAAAGGATTCAATTTCAAGACTGTATTTTCCATCGTTGAATTCAGCAAAATAACCAAGAGCCATTTGATCAAGAACTTGGGGTTTTATAAAATGATCACTAGGTGCCCAAATATCTAGAGGAGTTGGCGATTGCGTATTAGAAATTAGGTGTAAATATTGGGTCATTCGGTTATAGCTCATTTTTACGGATTGATTTTCATCCAATACATAAGCGATGGCTAGTCTAGGTTCTAAATTATTGAATTTTGCAATGGTTTCATTTGATCCGTAATAAACGCTTCCGGTAGGAATTGCTTTTTCGTAGATTTGTTGTTCCGTATTAAAAATTACGGCTTGATTATTTGCATAGGTATTGATTTCTTGTTGGCCCAAGCGGTAAAAAAGGCTGTAACGTAAACCATAATTAATGGACAGTTTATCGGTAAGCTGTTGTTCAACATCTAAATATACGGCGGGTTCAAAAGCATATTTTTTATCCAATTGATTGGGATTGATACCCGAAGATGTATTTGAAGGAACTATTTTTCCTGGGTTAAAATCATAATAAATCGCATTTGCTCCATAAAATAATTTGATTCGATCCGTAAGGTAGTGTTTCAAATCATATTTAAAATTGTAATTTTTA
>CAMDDB010000015.1 GCA_945890865.1 Flavobacterium psychrophilum | reverse complement strand
CAAAATTCCAAGTTGAATATTCGTTGTTCAAAATGTTGAACATTCAATTATGATTAACGAATTTTGAAATAGTAAACAGTAACATAAATAATTATATAAGCCATGAAAAAATTTGATTTACACGAAAGACTAATTGATTTTGCAGTACATATCATCAATATTACAGATAACGTAAAAACAACAAAAGCAGGCAATCATCTGTCGGGACAAATTGTTAGATCTGGAACTGCACCATCTTTGAATTATAGCGAAGCACAAAGTGCTGAATCAAGAAATGATTTTATTCACAAAATGTCTGTTGTTTTGAAGGAACTCAGAGAAACACATTCTAATTTAAAGATTATTTTTAGAGCAAAATTATTTTTAGGACAAGAAATTGAAATAGATAAAGCAATAAAAGAAAACGATGAATTAATAGCAATTTTTGTAAAAAGTATTGAAACATCAAGAAATAAAATAAGTAAATAATAAATCAATTTTCAAAATTCCAAGTTGAATGTTCCAAGTTGAAAAATGTTGAATATTCAATGTTGAAAAACGAATTTTGAAGTTTAATACATATTCTATATGAAAATAATAGTACCCATGGCGGGTCGCGGATCACGCCTTCGCCCACACACATTAACCATTCCAAAACCCTTAATTCCAGTGGCAGGAAAACCCATTGTGCATCGATTAGTCGAAGATATTGCCGGGGTGTTAAACCAAAAAATAGAAGAAGTTGCCTTTATTATTCATGAAAGTTTTGGTGCAAAAGTCGAACAAGATTTGTTGGCTATCGCCCAAAAATTAGGAGCAAAAGGAACCATTTATTATCAAAATGAAGCCTTAGGAACGGGTCATGCGATCATGTGTGCCAAAGATTCTTTAAGTGGACCAGCAGTTATTGCGTATGCTGACACCTTAATTCGTGCCGACTTTGATTTGGATACCACAGCCGACAGCGTTATTTGGGTGAAACAAGTAGACCGACCCGAAGCTTTTGGGGTAGTAAATTTAAACCCTAAGGGCGAAATCATCGAATTGGTTGAAAAACCAAAAGAATTTGTGTCGGATTTAGCCGTGATTGGAATTTACTATTTCAAAGATGTGGCCGTATTGAAGCATGAACTCCAATCGGTTTTAGACAACAACATTATTCACGGTGGCGAATACCAAATCAACGATGGGATCAAACAAATGATGGCGAAAGGCATGAAGTTTGTCCACGGTAAAGTAGACGAATGGATGGATTGCGGAAACAAAGATGTAACGGTTGAAACCAATACAAGAATGCTTGGGTTTTTACATAACGACGGGGAACATTTGATCGATTATGGAGTAAAACAAGAAAATTCAACCATTATTCCACCTTGCTATATTGGAGAAAATGTAGTGTTAATCAATGCCACTATTGGGCCTAATGTATCATTAGGAAATGGATGTCATGTTGTGGATTCCACCCTGAAAAATAGTTTGGTTCAAACGCATGTCCACATTAAAAATGCAAATTTAGACAATGCTATGATTGGAAATCACGTTCAATATGACGGCCATTTTACGAGTATTAGTATTGGCGATTATTCGGTTTTAGAATAGATGTCAAGTAGAAGACATATCGCTTTATTGGTCTTCCTGCTATTGGGTTTAGGAAGTCGCTCCCTTGCGCAACAAAACCCCGAAGATATTGCATTAGACGAAAATAAATCTGAAGATTATTTTTTTGAAGCCCTCACACAACGAGGAATAGAAAATTATGATAAAGCCATTATTGCGCTTCAAAAAGCCCTTGAAATAGAACCTAAAAATGCCGCTTTTTTATTTGAATTGGGTAAAAACCAATTGGCCGCAAAAAATTATATTGCTGCCGAAATAGCTTTTAAAAGCGCTATTGAATTCGATCCTAAACAACGTTGGTATTGGAATGGCTTATACGATATTTATTATCAAACCAAAGCTTTTGACAAAGCCATAGGAGTAGTTCAAAAATTAGTTGAATTTGACCCCAATATGCGAGAAGATTTGGTGTCTTTATACATGACTACCGATCAAAAAGAAAAAGCGCTTGTCCTATTAAAAGAGATCGATGCGAGTTCTAATTTGACGAAAAATATGGAATTTTATAAGTTAAAATTGGAACGGTCAAATGAATTTGCATCACCTAAAAAAGAAACTTTAGAAAAAGCCATAAAAGAATACCCAAAATACGAACAAAATTATATTGACTTAATCACCCTGTATCTCAGTTTTAACCAAGAAGAAAAAGCTTTTGAAGTTGCAAAAGAATTGGAAAAAGAGATTCCAAGTTCGGAGTGGGCGCAAGTTAGTTTGATGAAATTTTATTTGAATGCAAACGACGGAACAAAAGCGTCACAATCGATGTTTAAAGTATTGCAAAGCGATAAAATTGATCTAAAAATTAAGCACCGCGTTTTCAATGAATTTTTAATTTTTGCGGTCAATAATCCTATTTATTTTAAAGAAGTTGATGCGGCTATTCCTTATTTTGATTCAGATGCTTCCATTTCAGTGGCTCAAGAAGTAGCAAAATTCTTTTGGAGAAAAAAGGATTTGGAGAAAGCGTCGTATTATTTTGAAAAAGCACTACGGCAAAAGCCCGATGCCGTAGAAAGCATGAATGATTATTTGGAAGTTTTACAACAAAAACAAGATTTTCAGCGTTTAGTAAGGAAAGCAACTGAGTTTTCTGAACTTTTCCCCACTTATCCTAACTATTATTATTATGCCGGATGGGGCTTCAATCAATTAAAAAATTATCAAAAAGCAAAAGAATATTTAGAAAACGGTCTGGATTTTGTAGTGGACGATCAACCTCTCGAAGTCCTTTTTTTTGAGCAATTAATCATCAGTTGCGACAACCTAAAAGACACGGCAAAAAAGCAGCGGTATTTTACTAAATTAAAACAAATCAAATAATGAAAGGCATTCTTGCGGTGGTTCTGGCGTTTTTATTAATCGGTTGTAAATCAAAACAGGCTGTAGCTTCTGCTGCCGCAAAAGACACTGCAGAAATTTCCAAAATTATCAACGGTCATTATGCCAACGAAACCAATTTCAAAACCCTAAATATTAAAGCAAATGCGAAGTATGAAGATCCTTCGCAGTCCCATTCTTTGAATGCAGATATACGCATTAAAAAAAATGAAATCATTTGGATTAATATTAAAATTCTAGGATTCCCGATAGCAAAAGCATTAATTACTCCCGCCAAAGTGAGTTATTATGAAAAAATAAATAACACCTATTTTGAAGGCGATTTTAGCATGCTCAGCAATTGGCTTGGAACCGATCTCGATTTTCAAAAAGTACAAAATTTACTTCTTGGAAAATCCATCGATGATTTATCAAAAGGCAACTGGATTTCAGGCATTAACGATAAATTATTCAAATTATCACAGGCACAAACCACTGATATCTCCAAAGAATTTTATTTTGAAGCTGCCAATTTTTTATTAAAAAAAGAAACCATTACTCAAGCCAGTCAAAATAGAGCATTAGAAATTCAATACCCTTCGTATAAAGAAGTGGAACGTATATTTTTGCCTAATGAAATCAATATTAAAGCAGCTCAAAAAGATAAAATATCAATTGCTATCGAATACAAAAACACAACATTTAATGAAAATTTGAATTATTCTTATGCTATTCCTAGTGATTACAAGGCAATTCAAATCGATTAATTTTTTATTTTAGTAAAACAAAACTACCTTTGTAAAAAACCAAAGTGCATGAACCAATTTTTAAAAACACTACTTTTCTTTTTCATCACCTCAATGGCGTTTGCGCAACCTTCTGAGCAACAAAAATTAGAGCAAAGAAAAGAGCAAATTTTAAACGAAATTGCCGAAAAGAAAGCGCGATTAGAATCGGAAAAGAAAAAAGAAAAATCGGTTTTAAAGCAAATTGATCAACAAAAAGGGCTAATTGCTTTGCGTCAAAAATTATTGAATACTACCGCAAAACAAACTCGAATACTATCGGATAACATCTATTTGACCCAACTCGAAATGAACAAATTGAACCGAGAGTTGACCGTGTTGAAAGAAGATTATGAAAAAATGATCGTTAAATCCTATAAAAGCAGAAACGAACAAAGTAGGGTTATGTTTGTCCTTTCTTCCCAAAATTTTCTTCAAGCTTACAAGCGCATTCAGTACATGAAACAATATGCCGATTTTAGGAAAATGCAAGGCGAAGAAATTCGCACCAAACAACAAAAATTAGAACAAGCTGAGCAAAACCTTAAAACCAATAAAAAAGAAAAGGAAAAGGTTTTAGTAGAAACAGAACAAGAGAAAAAAGAACTGGAAAAAGAAAAACAAGAGCAAGAGCGACTTGTGAAATCGATCCAAAAAGATAAAAAACAAATTGCGGCTGAAATTGATAAAAAACAAAAAGAAGCCAAACAAATAGACCGTCAGATTAAGAAAATTATTGCCGATGAGATTGCTGCGGCTAACAAGAGAAATGCCGCAAAAACAGGAACTACAGCGCCTAAAGCAGGAACAAAAGAAGCTACTAAGTTTGTCCTTTCTGCTGAAGGAAAAGTTTCGTCCGACAACTTTAAAGCCAATAAAGGAAGATTGCCTTGGCCGGTTGTCAATGGTAATGTTTCACAATATTATGGCGATCAACCCCATCCCGTGCACAAAAACTTAACCGTTCACAACAGTGGAATTGAAATTACCACTGAAGCTGGTGCTTCGGCTAGAGCTGTTTTTGCCGGAGAGGTGTTGCAAGTACAAGTCATTTCAGCCAACAATAAAGCAGTTTACATCCAACATGGAGATTTTATCACCGTGTATTTAAATTTAGCTTCAGTGAACGTGAGTAAAGGACAAAAAGTAAGCATCAAACAAACCATTGGAAGAATTCATACCGATGCCTCAGGCAAAGCCGTGATTAAGTTTTTAGTACTTCAAAATACAACGACCTTAAATCCGACCGCTTGGTTAAATATGTAACAAATGATGAGGTCGAAAGGCCTCATTTTTTTTGTACTTTATTTTCTTGTATTTTTATCCTTTAAATCAACAGTATGGATTTGGCCCTTAAAATTTTACATCTCGATAGCAATCATCCTCTTCTTTGGGATCAATTGCAACAAGCTGGTTTTCAAAATGAGGCCGATTTTACGTCTTCTAAAAAAGAAATTGAAGCCAAAATTGCAAGCTATCACGGCATTGTTATCCGGAGCCGATTCAAAATAGATCAAATTTTTTTAGACAAAGCCACAAATTTGCAGTTTATTGCGCGTGTAGGTGCCGGTTTAGAAAGCATCGATTGTGATTATGCCACAGCAAAAGGGATTCACCTTATTGCAGCCCCCGAGGGCAATGCAAATGCCGTGGGAGAACACACTTTGGGGATGCTGCTTTCGCTTTTCAATAAATTGAATAAGGCCAATAGCGAAGTCAAATTGGGTCAATGGATCAGAGAGGGCAACCGCGGACATGAATTGGAAGGGAAAACCATTGGAATTATTGGTTATGGTACTATGGGGAAATCGTTTGCCAAAAAATTGCGCGGCTTTGATGTAACCACCTTTTGTTATGATATTTTACCCCATGTAGGCGATGCAAATGCAACCCAAGTTTCGATAGCAACGCTTCAAGAACAAGCCGATGTTGTCAGTTTGCACACGCCTTGGACTCCCGAGACGGATAAAATGATAAATTCAGATTTTATAAATAGTTTCAAAAAACCCTTTTGGTTTATCAATACCGCTCGAGGGAACTCGGTAGTAACCGAGGATGTAGTCGAAGCTTTGAAAGGGGGAAAAATAGTAGGCGCTGGTTTAGACGTTTTAGAATATGAAAAACTATCGTTTGAAACGTTGTTTGAAGGTGAAAAACCGAAAGCTTTTGACTATTTACTCCAAGCAGATAATGTGCTATTAACTCCCCATATTGCTGGCTGGACTTTTGAAAGCCATCAAAAATTAGCCCAAACCATAGTGGATAAAATTTGCGCGATTTATGCAAAATAAATGGTAACAAAAACAAATTAGCGTAGACTTATACACTAAATCCTTACATTCGTAAAACTAACTAAAAATTGAAATCTATGGAAGTAACTAACCAAAAAGAAAATTGGAATCAACCCATTAACAACATTCCTGTATTTAAAGTTGACCCAATTATTGTGTTATTATTAAGCTTTATTACTTGTGGGTTGTATTTAATTTATTGGAATATTAAAATTGCTGAAGTAGTAAACGCTGTTTCAAATAGAGAAGTCATCTCAACGCCTATTGCAGTTTTTTCGGGCTGTTGTTTACCTGTAAATCTATATTTCTACTATGTTTTAGGGAAAGACGGTTTGCCTAATGTTTATAAAATGACGGGTGAATTAAATAAAGATCAATCGACTTTGCTAATTATTTTAGGTTTATTTTTCCCATTTGCATCAGCAATGATTGTTCAAGGAGATATTAACAGATTGTACAAATAAAAAATTTTACCCTAAATAGAGTTCTAGGTATTACAGGTGCGTTTCTAACACTTGCAATACCTTTTATTTTAGGGTTAAACAATGCCAATCATACATTAGACAATGAACAATCTTTTTGTCCATTAAAAGCGACTACAGGATTTCCCTGTCCTTCATGCGGGATCACTAAATCAATTGTTTATTTATATGATGGGAACCTCTTAAAAAGTGTAGGGTATCACATTTTTGGTCCATTAGTAGTAGGGTTTTGTCTTTTTATAATAGTTCTTTTTTCTTTCGAATTAAAAACAAAAAAAGGCTATTTTAGAAAATGGTTTTATAATAGAAAATTATCGTATTATTTAGCCGCTTTTTTGGTAGGTTATCATGTCATTAGATTGTTCTTTTTTGTTCAAGAACATTCATGGGATGAAATAGTAAAACAGAGTATTTGGAGATAGAAAAAGGCTAATCATTGATTAGCCTTTTTCTTTACGCTCTAGTTCCGCTTGAAATTCTTCCATAACCGGTTTTACGGTGCTATCGGGTAAATCCGAAATTTTGATATACATGAGCCCATCTACCGAATTATTAAACAACGGATCCACGTTAAAAGCAACTACTCTTGCGTTTTGTTTGATGTATTTTTTAATCAACACGGGCAAGCGAAGACTCCCCGGTTCTACTTCGTCAATAATTTTATCAAACTTATTCAGATCGGCTTCCGTTTCATTGAATACAAAATCTTTATCAGCATCTTTAAGTTTTACCTTATATTCTTTTTTTGGATGCACATATTGTGCAATGTAGGGATCGTAATAGTGCGATTTCATAAACTCAATCATCAATGATTTAGAAAAATCGGAAAATTGATTACTTATACTCACGCCTCCCATTAAATATTTGTGTTCTGGATAACGCAAGGTGGTGTGAACAATTCCTTTCCATAACAAAAAGAGCGGCATCGGTTTTTGTTGGTATTCCGAAATAATGAAAGCTCTCCCCATTTCGATGGATTGACTCATCATCCCATGTAATTCCGGTTCAAAACGAAACAACTCGTGCAAGTAGAAACCTTCTATCCCATATTTTTTATAAATACCATCACCCAATCCCATTCGGTAAGCACCTGCAATCATTTGGGCATCATCGTCCCATAAAAACATGTGGTGATAGTATTGATCGTATTTATCTAAGTCAATGGCTTCATTGGTTCCTTCACCTACTTCTCTAAATGTAATCTCTCGAAGGCGACCTATTTCGTGCAATATGTTCGGAATTTTTTCAGCTGTAGTTAAAAAAACTTGATAATTTTTGCTTTGTAAGAGTCTAAAATCTCCTTCTTTTAAGGTATTAATTTCCTCTATTATTTCACCGTGATTTGCCGGTTTTACAATTTGTTTAGGCGGCTTAGGTGAAGATAACTTGGGGAGATGTAATTTAGAATTTTCTGTTTCAAAAGCATTGGAGAGCATGTACGTTTTTTTTCTTAAAAACTCACCATATCCTTCCAAGTCTAGGTATTCATTTTGTTCGGCTACCGAAATGGCTTTCCCTATGCGCACCTTGATTACCCTGTCTTTTTGGGTATGCAATTCACTAGGTAATTTGGCGGTTCTAAAGGTGTCGTTTATTTTCGATAAGAAATAAAACAAATTACTGTTTTTGGCATGAAAATAAATAGGAACAACGGGCACTTGAGCTTTACGAATCACTTTCAATGCGCCTTCTTCCCAGGGTTTGTCCACTACTAATTTGCCGTCTTTGTAGGTAGACACTTCTCCGGCAGGGAAAATACCCAAAGGCTTGCCATCGCTTAAATGACGTAATGTTTCTTTGATTCCTACCACACTAGACTTGACATCTTTGTGGTTCTCAAACGGATTTACCGGCATGATAAACGGTTTCAAAGGGGCAATACGGTGCAATAAAAAGTTGGCAATAATTTTAAAATTGGGTTCGCGCTCGAGCATTAATTTTAACAACAAAATGCCGTCAACTCCGCCTAAAGGATGATTTGAAATGGTGATATAAGCACCTTCTTTTGGCAACCGTTTTAGGTCTGCTTCAGGAATTTCAAACTTTATTTGTAAATCATCAAGAATGGCGTTAAGGAACTCAACATCGTGCAAATGTTTGTTTCGGTCATACAATTTATTGAGTGCCGATATTTTCAGCACTTTCATTAAGACCCAGCCCGTGAAGGTTCCGAAAATACCATATTTATCAGCGTTAATCGCTTTGGCAACTTCTTTAGCAGTAACTAACCCCATTTAATTTTGTTTTTTTGGCAAGAAACAAAGATAACAATTCTATCGAATAGATCCCCTATAGAAATTATATTTATATCCATAAATTTGTGATATTTTTTCAACCAAAAGCCAAATTTTCTTTTGAAAAATCGTAGCCGGTAATCTTTATTATTAGAATCCTTTTTATTACTTTTGGTCGAAAGCTACTCAAGTACATGAAAATCATTTCTTACAACGTCAACGGAATTCGAGCTGCCATCACTAAAGGTTTTTTAGAATGGCTGCAACACGCCAATCCCGACGTTATTTGTTTGCAAGAAATCAAGGCTACCGAAGATCAAATTCCTAAAATTGAGATTGAGGCGGCAGGATATCCTTACCAATATTATTTTCCGGCAGAAAAAAAAGGATACAGCGGTGTGGCAATATTGTCTAAGATCGCTCCCAAAAATGTTGTTTTTGGTACCGGTATTTCCCACATGGATTTTGAAGGACGCAATTTGCGCCTCGATTTTGAAGACCTTTCGGTCATGAGTTTGTATTTGCCTTCTGGTACGAATATTGATAGACTGCAGCATAAGTTTATGTATATGGATGATTTTCAAAATTACATCAATGCGCTTACTAAAGAAATTCCAAATTTGGTTATCTGTGGTGATTATAACATCTGTCACGAAGCCATCGATATTCATGATCCGATTCGCAATGCAAAAATTTCGGGCTTTTTACCTGAAGAACGCGCCTGGCTAGATGGGTTTATAAAAAGTGGATTTGTGGACACGTTTCGTCATTTGAACAAAGAACCCGACCACTACAGTTGGTGGAGTTACAGAGCCAATGCTCGAAATAATAACAAAGGATGGCGGATTGATTATTGCTTAGCAAACCAGTCATTGAAAAATAATATTCAAAGGGCTTTACTTTTGCCCGAAGCAAAACATTCAGATCATTGTCCGGTTTTTGTAGAAATAATTTAATAATAAATAAAAAATAAGAAAGTAATGATTAGAAAAATTGCCCTTGCGTGCGTAGTTTTAAGTTTAACTACTTCATGTGTTTCTAAAAAAATCTATCAAGATTTAGAAAATAAATATGCCGATTTAAAAAAAGAACATAACGCTTTATCGGATGAAAACGGCGCATTAAAAACGAGTAAAAACCAATTGGAATTGGACAAAGCCAATTTACAAACTGAATTGGATAAAACGAAATCGGAGCGCGACCAATTGGCTTCAGATTATGCGGCAACGAAGAAAAGTTTGGACAATTTAAGAGCCTCTTATGCCGCTTTAGAAAAAGACAGCAACGAAGCTTTAGAAGCTAATATCAATAAAAACCGTCAGTTATTGGCCGAATTAGAAGCCAAACAAAAAGTGCTTACGGCAGAACAAGATCGTTTAACGAAATTGAAAAAAGATTTAGAAGCCTCTTCAACTCGTTTAGCCGAATTAGAAAAAATGATGGCCGATAAAGATGCTGTTATGAAAAAGCTAAAAGAAACATTGACCAAATCGTTGAAAGCATTTGAAGGGAAAGGCTTAACCGTAACCGAAAAAGACGGTAAAGTATATGTTTCTATGGAAAACAAATTGTTATTTGAATCGGGTAGTTGGACAGTCGGTGCTGAAGGTAAAAAAGCAGTTGATTTAGTAGGAAAAGTATTGGGTGATAATCCCGACATTTCGGTATTAATTGAAGGACATACCGATAACGATAAAATTACCGGAACAATTGGTGGTGGCGTTGAAAACAACTGGGATTTATCAACCAAAAGAGCTACCGCAATTGTAACTATTTTATCGGCAAATGCCAAAGTGAAGAAAGAAAACTTAACGGCTGCAGGTCGTGGAGAATTTGCACCTTTATTGTCCAATGAAACAGCTGAAGGGAAAGCAAAAAATAGACGAATCGAAATCATCTTAACGCCTAAATTAGATGAGATTTCTAAAATGTTGAACGCCCTTTAACATTTCATAAAAGATGTAAAAAAAAGGCTTGAGTAGTAGATTCAAGCCTTTTTCTTTGAATGAAACGTAGTACCTTTGGACAATACTTTTAAATGCTGAAATGAACTATACCAAACTACCCAATACCACACTTGAAGTCAGTAAAATCTGCTTAGGAACCATGACTTTTGGAAATCAAAATACCGAAAGTGAAGCCCATTCGCAACTGGATTTTGCGGTTGAAAACGGCATCAATTTTATAGATACGGCCGAAATGTATCCCATAGGTGGCAATGCACAAATTTTTGGGAGTACCGAGCGGTTCATGGGTACTTGGATTCAAAAAATTGGCCCTTCGGAGCGGGAAAAATTAGTGATAGCTACTAAAATTTCGGGACCCAATCGCGGCATGGAATACATTCGTCAGCCGTTGGATTTTTCAAGAAAAAGCCTGTACGCGGCGGTAGAATTGAGTTTAAAAAACTTACAGACCGAATACATCGATTTGTATCAAATGCATTGGCCCGAACGCGTAATGAACATGTTTCAGAAGCGAGGCGTTCAGGAAATAGATTCCAAATGGCAAGACAATATTTTTGAGGTATTGACGGTTTTTGACGGATTAATTAAAGAGGGAAAAATCAAGCATATTGGAGTTTCTAATGAAAATCCGTGGGGAGTGATGCGTTTTTTAATGGAAAGTGAAAAACATGGATTGCCAAGAATAGCCACCATTCAAAATCCTTTTTCGTTATTGAATCGGTTGTATGAAGTAGGGTTATCGGAAATAGGTATGCGTGAAAATGTTGGATTATTGGCCTACTCTCCATTAGGATTTGGGTATCTAACAGGCAAACATTTGGACGGTATTGCAAAAAATTCCAGATTGGATTTGTTTCGAAATTTTACGCGCTATACCAATGATAATTGTTATAAAGCGACAACCCTATACAAAGCATTAGCCGAAGCCCATGGTTTAACGTTAACTGAAATGGCCATCGCTTTTGTGCACCGCCAACAATTTGTTTCGGCAACAATTATTGGCGCGACAAGTATGGCGCAATTACAAGAAAACATTCGTGCGTTTGAAACGGTTTTATCAGATGAACTTGTCGCAGAAATTGAGAAAATTCAGGAATTGATTCCCAATCCGGCACCTTAATTACTCAACAATTACCCTTGTGTCATAATTTGTTCCGTTTGTGGTTTCTACGGAAACGAAGTAAGTTCCTTTAGCCAACAAATTTGTGTCAATTACGTTTTCTGTGTTTGGCGTTAATTCTTTTGAAAAAATTAACTTCCCGGTTATATCAAATAGGGCTATTTTGGTTGCCAAATTAGCTTCAGCACTTTTTACAACGAAGAAACCTTTAGCTGGATTTGGATAAAGAGAAAAACCATTATTTTCAAAATCTGATTCACTTAAAGAGGAATCAATTATTTTATAAACGGTTCCCGAAGTAATTCCTGCAATATATAATTCACCATTTACATCTTCGCCAAACGTCACAAAATTGTTCCCCGAAAAGGAAGCAGTTGTTGTAATAACTCCAGCGTTATCTACCATTCTAATTTTGTTGTCACAATAGTCGGTGAAAAAGTATTTGTTTTGAAAATTTGGATAGGCAGCACCCGTGTAATAGTATCCTCCTGTTACCGAGCAAGCTCCTCCAAAACGAGTATATTGAATAAACGGAAAACTCATTGCACTAGAAGGGGCACAACCTGAAATAATATAGTTAGAATTGCCTTCATAACATCTCCAGCCAAAATTAATTCCGGAATTAGGTAATGGGCTCGCCACTTTATTTATTTCTTCAACAGCGTCTTGTCCCACATCAGCAATCCACAAATCACCGTTTAGTCTATTGAATGAAAATTTCCATGGATTTCTTAATCCTATGGCCCAAATCTCATCATTTCCAGCGACGCCAACATAAGGATTTGAACTGGGGTTTGAATAAAATGGGGCTACCGTGGCATTGACATCAATGCGCAGCATTTTACCTAAATTTTCATTGATATTTTGCGCTCTGTTTCCAGGGTCGCCGCTACTTCCTCCATCACCCATACCAATGTATAAATAACCATCACGGCCAAATTTTAGGGTACCTCCGTTATGGTTAGAGAATGGTTGCGTGATTGTCATTAATACCGTTTCGGTTGTATTGGCCATATTTGGATTTGCTGAATTTACAGAATACTTTGCGATTACGGTATTTCCAGCTGTATTCGTATAATTCACAAAGAAATAACCATTAGTGGCATAATTTGGATGAAATGCCAAGCCCAATAAGCCCCGTTCACCATTGGTAGAAATTAAGGCTGATAAATTTAAAAACGGATTAGCATTAACGGTTCCATCTGCATTTAATATCCGAATTAAACCTCCTTTTTGCACCACAAACAATCTAGAATCACCTGCATTTGTTATTTCAACTGGACTTGCAAAGCCGGTTGCAAACGATTGTAAAGAAATGGTTTGAGATTGTCCCAAATAGGACAACATGAGTAAATAATAAAGTAAAGTTTTTTTCATAAACGGTGCTTTTAGGATTTTAAAAGTAAGAAATTTTTTTAAAACACACTCATGGTCAATAAATTACTGGCCAATAAATATACAAAGTGATTCTTGCACTGCAATTATTTCTCCTCTAAAAATGTAGGCGAGTATTTAAATTCCTAAAATTATTTTAGCAATTGTAAAATAGGTTAAGATTCCAATTATATCATTACTCGTTGTAATAAATGGACCTGTCGCTAATGCCGGATCCACACCATTTTTATTTAATAAAATGGGAATGAAAGTTCCAATTAATGAAGCAATAATAATTACGGTAAGTAAGGCAATGGCAACAGTATAGCCTACATGAATTTCGTATCCCAAAAGGAAATAACTTCCGGCTAATAAGATGACCGATAGGATAATTCCGTTTAGCAAACTCAACGAAAGCTCTTTAAGTAAGCGTTCGATAATGGGTCCAATAATGGTATTATTGGCCAAACCTTGTACAATAATTGCAGATGATTGGACTCCTACATTTCCGGCCATAGCCGCAATTAGTGGGGTAAAGAAAAACAACTCAGGATGTACTTTCATGATGGGTTCAAAAATACCCAAAACATGTACCGAAACAAATCCTCCAAATAATGCCAAAACCAACCAAGGCAATCGTGCTTTTGTAAGTTCCAAAATACTGTCATCAGCCTCAACGTCTTGGGAGATACCCGCAGCTAATTGGTAATCTTCATTTGCTTCGTCCTTGATTACATCCACAATATCATCAATGGTAATGCGCCCTACTAAACAGCCCAATTCGTCTACGACAGGAATTGCTTCAAGATCATATTTTTGCATGATTCTAGCAACCTCAACATCTTCGGTTTCGATAGTAACAGAGTTTAATTTTTTAATATAAACTTCGCTTATGGGAGTTTTTGAAGTTGTTGTCAATAAATCCTTCAATGACAATCTTCCTAACAATCGGTCTTCGTCATCGACCACATAAATGGAATATACTCTTGAAATGTTTTTGGCTTGAATTCGCATTTCTTTCATACAACTTAACACATTCCAATTTTCGTTGACTTTTACTAGTTCTTTATGCATCAGTCCACCAGCAGTATTCTCTGGATAACGCAATAAATCAACAATATCTTTGGCGTGTTCTTCGTCTAAAATTTCAGAAATTACCTGTGTTTTTTTTGATTCCGGAAGCTCGGCAATAATATCTGCGGCATCGTTGGTTTCAAGTTCGTCAAGTTCTTCGGCTATTTCTTTTGGAGAAAGGCGGTTTAATATTTTCTCTCTTAAATCTTCATCCAGTTCTAGTAGTACTTCTGCTGTTTTTTCAGAATCTACTACCTTGAAGAGATAAATAGCATTTTTAAAATTAAGCTTTTCTAAAATTTCTGCAATATCAGCATGGTGCATATCTTTAAGTAGAATATTTATCTCTACTTTGTTCTTGCTTTTAATGAATTTTTTAAGTTCTTTAAAAAAATTCTTGCTGATTTTAAATTCCATCGGCTTCTATTTTTTGGGTCAACGCTATAAATTGTTCAACATTAAGTTGTTCTGGGCGCATGTTAAAAACTACGTCTTCTCTCAAAATGTCGGACAAATTTAGTGTTTTTAAACTATTTCTCAATGTTTTTCTTCGTTGTTGAAACGCTGTTTTAACTACTCTAAAGAAAAGTTTTTCATCACAGGGCAGCGAGTAATTCGTTTTTCTTCTCAAACGCAGCACCCCTGAATCAACTTTTGGGGGCGGATTAAACACACTAGGCGGAACGGTAAATAAATACTCTGCTTCGTAAAAAGCCTGGGTTAGGACCGATAAAATTCCGTATACTTTGCTCCCCTTTTTTTCACAAATACGTTGCGCCACTTCTTTCTGAAACATGCCTGCAAATTCTGGAATTTGATCGCGCATTTCTAGCGTTTTAAATACAATTTGGGTGGAAATATTGTATGGGAAATTACCAATGATAGCAAAGGGTTCTTTGTTGAATACTTCATTTAAATCATATTTTAAAAAATCTTTGGCAATGATATGATTGTCTAATTTTGGAAAGTGATTCCCCAAATAGTCTACCGATTCTTTGTCGATTTCTATCACAAACGTTTCCGTAGCTTTGTCCAATAAATATTTGGTTAAAACACCCATTCCTGGACCAATTTCTAAAATTTTTGAATAGCCTTCAAGTGAAAGCGTATCGGCAATGTCTTTAGCGATACTTTCGTCTTTTAAGAAATGTTGTCCTAAGTGTTTTTTTGCGCTTACTTTTTCCATATTAATTTCCTAAGCTGTAATATTCTTCCATTACTTCCAATTCTGTTCTAAATGCCAACATTTTATCGCCAAACAATTGCATGCCTTCTTGACGCAATCTTGGGGCATGATTTTGGTAATAATCGTCTAATTTTGATTTCGAATCGGTATAATATTGAACGGCATAAGTAGTCCCTCCCATTTCCTCTTCTACTAACACTTTTATAAGTTTTGCCTGCGTAAATAACCCGGTGGCTAAAACCTCATTTATGTGTTTGTGCTGCATCCATTTTAACCAATCGTGGTGAATGCTTTCGTCTATGTTAATCGTTACGTTGTATATAATCATTATTTCTGTTAAGTTGATTCACTAAAATATCTTTTTTCTTGTTTCTTTTTTCTAAATTGTGGTATCGCCACGCAGCGTTCGGTAGTGTTTTCTACTTTCGGGATAGTATAAGCTATCGGGGTGTTCGAGCACCATTTTTTCATATAAATTTTTTGCTTTTTCGTTGTCGAAAAGAAATTTTCGATACATTTCGGCCGAAAAAAACAAGGCTTCATCGATAAAAATCCCATCTTTATGTTGGTCCATTAGAATTTGATAATAGCGCAATGCAGTAGCATACTCTTTTTTCTCTTCGTAGAGTCTAGCAATTTTAAATATAGTGCTTTCTTCAATGCTTTCGCCTTTGTGCTTTTCTAAAATCGTTAAAAAGGACTGTAGGGCTTCTTCATTTTTCTTTTGGTACAACTGAAAATCAGCTTTGGCATAAGCCTGCAAAGCCACACGCAAACTATCTTCTGCCGAATTGTCCTGGATGAGTAAAAACAATTCTACCGCATCATTGGCAATTAATAAACTGGGTGATTGTTTCAAGACTTTCACTTGTTGCAATGTCCAATCAAAATCTTTTTTATAGAAGTTGGCTTTGGCTAATTTTAGACTGGCTTCGTGTGCCAACACATCATTTTTTAAATTTTCTTCTACTTGTGCATAATTCAATATCGCTTGATTGAATTTTTCATCATACACCATAATATCGCCCAACTCCATTTTTACTTTGGATTGGTCACGCGCATTTAAGGGGAGCTGAAGCGTGTTTTGTAATAAGATTTTTGCGCGATCGGGTTGTTTTAAATAAAAAGCTTCAAAATGTGCGGTTAGCAGTTGGAGGTCCAATGAAAACGGAGTAATTCCATATTTTTTCAACAATTCTTGTGCCTTCAAATCGAGAGCTTCATATTCGTTTGCTGAAGCTGTTTCAATATCCAGTGTCAGCAAAAAGTGATGGGCCTGAAGTTGTAAATCTTGATCTTGTGTATTTTCTAGCACAAAAGAAAGGATAGTCTTCGCCTCTTCTTTTTGTTTTTCTTCCATTGCCATTCGGGCAAGGGTTACGATGGTATAAAAACTATCGGGATTGCGCTTGTATGCCGCTTTTTCTTGCACAAATGCTTTGCCGTATTCTTTATTTTGTACAAAATACCAACTCAAAAATTGGTTCCAATACACGTCTTGAGATTGTTGTGTTTTCAGTAGTAAGCCTTTTTTAATTTCTTTGGCAAATGAACCGTCGGCATCGTCCATTAAAAAACGACTCAATTGATTTTGAACTAAAGGCGTATTTTCTTGGTTTTTATATCCATAATCGAGCAACTTCTCCAACATTAAATCCAACTTTCCTAGTTGTCCTTGAAGCAGAGCCGTTTGGTAATCAAAATTTAGATTTGAATTTGCTTTTTGTCCTCTTTCATAGGCTTTTAAAGCCCACTCAAGCAAAACTTTTCGCTCAAATATACTTCCAAGATTGTAGGCATAGTTTGCGTTTTTGTCTATTTCAGTTAGGGCTTCTTCGTATTTTTGATCCGCTTCTACTTGTTTTTTTTGCAGCTGATACACATAGCCTTCATCCACTAAAAGCTTGGGGTTGTTGTATTTTACTTTTAATTCATTAATAAGTTTTAATGCTTTGTCATAGTGTTGCAATTGTTGATAGCAATCCAATAATTTATCAGCGTAGACTTGCTTGTTTTTTGTGTAAAGTTCTTCTAAAATAGTTATCGCTTTTTCATACTCACCCGCATCAATATAGTTAAAGGCAAGTTGCTCGTTTTGTGCAAAAACACAAAATGAGGATAAGAGAAACAGTAAAATGACAACTTTTTGCTTCATTTTATGAAAAAATAATGTACTAATGTAACACTTTTTAGCGTCAAATTAGTACATTTTTATTCTTTGGATTGGTTTAGTTAATGATATCAAATCCTGTGTATTTTCGCAATACTTCAGGAACAACGATCCCTTCAGGGGTTTGATAGTTTTCTAAAATTCCGGCCAATACGCGTGGTAAGGCTAACGAACTTCCGTTTAAGGTATGCGCCAATTGGTTTTTCCCGTCCTTGTCTTTAAATCGCAATTTCAAACGATTGGCTTGAAACGTTTCAAAATTAGAAACCGAACTAATTTCTAACCAACGTTCTTGTGCGGTGGAAAACAGTTCAAAATCATACGTTAAGGCAGAAGCAAAGCTCATGTCTCCTCCACATAATCTAAGAATCCTATAGGGCAATTTCAATTCTTTTAAAATGCCTTTCACGTGCTCTACCATTCCGTCTAATGCTTTGTATGATTTTTCGGGGTGTTCAATGCGAACGATTTCCACTTTATCAAATTGGTGCAAACGATTCAATCCGCGAACATGCGCGCCATACGAACCTGCTTCACGACGGAAACAAGGCGTGTAGCCTGTGCAAAGGATTGGCAAATCGCTTTCGTTTAACAAGACATCTCTAAAAATATTTGTTACGGGAACTTCGGCTGTTGGGATCAAATACAAATCATCAAGACCTACATGGTACATTTGACCCTCTTTATCGGGTAATTGACCGGTTCCAAAACCAGAAGCTTCATTCACTAAATGCGGCACTTGGTATTCTAAGTAGCCGGCATCGGTATTTTTATCTAAAAAATAAGTGATAAGGGCACGTTGTAATTTTGCTCCTTTTCCTTTGTATACCGGAAAACCAGCACCCGTAATTTTTACTCCCAATTCAAAATCAATTAAATCGTATTTTTTAGCCAATTCCCAGTGCGGTAAGGCGCCTTCAAATAATTTTGGAATATCCCCTTCTTCAAAAACGTTGAGGTTTTCTTCGGGAGTTTTTCCAACCGGCACGATGTCTGCAGGTACATTAGGGAGTTTGTACAATTCGTCTTGTAATTGACTTGCATGGGTATTCAATACTTCGGTCAATTCTTTATCTTTTTCGCGCAGGTGTACCGATTTTTCTTTTAAAATTTCGGCTTTAGCTTTTTCTCCGCTTTTCATTAAATCGCCTATGTCTTTAGATAGCTTATTAGATTCGGATTTGATCGTGTCTAATTCTACTTGGGTAGCTCTTCTTTTTTCATCCAAAGCAATGACTTGATCAATGGCCGCTTGGGCATCGATATTTTTTTTGGCCAATTTTTGAACTACTTCTTCTTTGTTTTCTCTGATATATGCTATTTGTAACATGGGCTTATGGATTTAAAGGGACAAATTTATGAAATTGGATTCAGATTATGGCTAAAAAAACAAAAACCACGTCTGCTAAAATATATCAGCGAATTTCGAAGAGAAAAGTTTTTATAAAATCAATATTTTATAATATATTCGCTACAATTTTATAAAAGCTAAGATATAGTTTTGCTTCATTTGAAAAGCAGAAACGTAATTAGATCCAAAATTTACATTCCTTGCTCAAGATGAAAAAAAATATTTGCGCGTTATTCATATTATTAAGGGTTTTAGGTTTTTCTCAATCGGGCATTTCAGAATTTGATCGCATGGTAGAAGCAGAAATGAAATCGGCTTCGTCTTTTCAAAATCTTCGAGTAAATCCAAATACCTTAAATTATGATGTAACCCATCATGATTTGCGATTTACAATTAATCCAGATACCACAACCCCTTTTATCAGTGGGGTGGTTTCTACCACTTTTAGAGCTTTATCCAATATGACCACCGTTACGTTTGATATGGCAACAGCACTTGCCGTAAGCTCGGTGACTATGAATGGTATGGGTTTGACATTTACACAAAGCAATTATGAATTAAATATAAACTTACCAACAACACTCTCCACCGGGACTACTGCAACCGTTATCATAACCTATGCAGGTTCACCTCCTCAGGCCGAAGCGGCTTTCACCCGAAGTACCCATGCGGGAACACCTGTTATTTATACCCTTTCGGAGCCGTTTGGCGCTAGAGATTGGTGGCCGTGTAAGCAAGATTTAAATGATAAAATTGACAGTTTTGACATCTACATCACCTGTCCGTCTGCTTATATAGGAGTATCAAATGGGTTGTTGCAAAGCAGTACTACTTCTGGCGGAAATACCACACGCCATTACAGACACAATTATCCCATTCCGGCGTATTTGATTTCGCTGAATGTTACAAACTATGTAACGTACAATATACAAGCCGGTTTAGGCACGGTACAAAATCCTTTTTTCCCTATCAATAATTATCTATACCCTGAAGGAAATACTACTACGGTTCAAACAGCCATCAATCAAACGGTTCCGGTGATGAACGTTTTTGAAGAAAAATTTGGCTTTTATCCCTACAGAAATGAGCAATATGGTCACGTCCAATTTAGTTGGGGCGGGGGAATGGAGCACACAACCATGTCTTCAATGGGCGGGTGGAGTAGAAGTTTAATTGCACATGAATTAGCACACCAATGGTTTGGTGATAAAATTACCTGTGGGACTTGGCGTGACATATGGTTGAATGAGGGGTTTGCCGAGTATTTAGCAGGATTGGTAGTAGAAAGTTTAGATGGGCCTGCTAGTTTTATTTCATGGAAAACCACGAAGATCAATAATATTACTTCGGCCTCAAATGGAGCGCTTTATTTGACAGAAGCAGAAGCATTGAATGTAAGTCGAATCTTTAGCTCCCGTATTACCTATAATAAGGGCTCAATGGTCGTTCATATGTTGCGATGGAAAATGGGGGATGCCAATTTCTATCAAGCCGTTCGAAATTATTTGAACGATTCTAATTTAGCCTTCGGATATGCAATAACCGCCGATTTGAAAGCCCATTTAGAAGCGGTTCATGGAGCTAGTTTGAGCGAATTTTTCAACGACTGGGTATACATGCAGGGATACCCCACCTATACCATAACGGCACAGAACTGGGGAGCGGGCCAAGCAAAAATTACGGTTAGTCAAACGCAATCGGATCCTAGTGTAACCTATTTTGAGATGCCCTTAGAAATTAGATTATCGGGAGCGGGCGGCGCAACGCAAGACGTAATTGTAAATCATACGGCAAACGGACAGCAGTTTATCGTTTCAGTTCCTTTTGTAGTTACCGGGGTAACTTTTGACCCCAATAAACATATTATTTCCAAAAATAATATTGTTACACTAGGTACCGAATCTTTTGAATGGTCGGCAACCGTTTCAGTCTACCCTAATCCTACAAATGATGTATTGCATGTCATGATGCCATCTTCCTTGCAATTGAATAAAATAGAAATTTACAATACTTTAGGACAACTTGAAGGCGAAAAAAGCACGGTTGATTTTTCGATAGCTGATTTGGCTTCGGGGGTGCATTGGTTAAAAATTAGCACTTCGGAAGGGATAATTTATAAAAATTTTATAAAAAAGTAAAACCACAAAAAAATACGCGTAAAAAGTAAGGTGAAAACCGTACTTTTGCGATTCAATTAAACGTATAAAAATGATTCAAGTAGCACAAATATTATTCATATTATCGGTTTTAGTAATTCTCCACGAATTTGGGCATTACCTAACAGCCAAAATGTTTAAAGTACGCGTCGAAAAATTCTATTTATTTATGGATGCTGGGTTTTCTTTGGTAAAAAAGAAAATTGGTGATACCGAATGGGGCATCGGATGGTTGCCATTAGGGGGTTATGTTAAACTTTCGGGAATGATCGATGAAAGTTTAGATGCCGAACAAATGAGTGGAGAGCCACAACCCTGGGAATTTCGATCTAAGCCGGCTTGGCAACGTTTAATTATTATGTTGGGCGGAATTATTGTAAATATAATTTTAGCGTGGTTTATTTTCACGGTTTTGTATGCAACAGTGGGGCAAAAATATATTGCTACCGAAAAAATCCAGGAAAACGGATTGGCATTTGGCGAAGTAGGTCAGAAAGCTGGATTTAGAAATGGCGATAAAATTTTAGCCGTTGATGGCAAATTTCAACCGAGTTTCAACCGAATGACATTAGATGTATTGTTAGGAGATAAAGTTCAGGTAGAACGAAATGGGTCTATACTGGAGGTGATATTAACCGACGAAATGAAAGGCGAAATCATCAGCAAAGAAGGGAAAGAATTTGTAGGGCCTCGTTTTTCAAATACAGTCATTGATTCGGTGGTGCCCAAATCTATGGCCGAAAAAGCTGGATTGAAAAAAGGAGACCAAATAAAAGCTATAAATGACAACTCTTTTGTCTATTATGATGAACTTAAAACGTTCCTTTCAAAACATAAAAACGATAGTATTTCATTATCTGTTGTAAGAGGAACAGAAGCACTGGCGTTAAAAGCCAAAGTAGATCAAGATGGAAGGTTAGGATTTGTAAATAAGCCGCTGGATAAGTTTGACTATGAAGTCAACAATCAATTGACCTTAGGACAAGCCATTCCTGCCGCCGTAAATGAATCTTGGGCACTGTTGGTATACAATGTAAAACAGTTTAAATTAATATTGCGTCCAAAAACCGAAGCTTACAAACACGTTCAAAGCCCGATTGGGATTGCGCGTCGTTTGCCAAATACTTGGAATTGGGAATTTATTTGGAATTTCACCGCCTTATTTTCGATCGGATTGGCTTTCATGAACTTGTTGCCAATTCCTGGTTTAGATGGGGGACATGCCTTATTTACGATTGCCGAAATGATTACGGGAAGAAAACTATCAGACAAAGCCATGGGACATGTGCAAACTGGGGGAATGATACTTTTGTTGTCGTTAATGGCTTTGACTTTTGGAAAAGACATTTACCAATTAATAATGGATAATCTTTTGTAATTTTTACAGCAAATAATTTGCGGTAATAAAAAATCAGTTTATATTTGCACTCGCTAAAAAGACAAACATTTTCCTCCTTAGCTCAGTTGGTTAGAGCATCTGACTGTTAATCAGAGGGTCCTTGGTTCGAGCCCAAGAGGGGGAGCAACTTTTTAGCAAAATACAAACCCTTGAGGTTATTCCTTCTTAGCTCAGTTGGTTAGAGCATCTGACTGTTAATCAGAGGGTCCTTGGTTCGAGCCCAAGAGGGGGAGCAAAAGTCCAGCAGAAATGTTGGACTTTTTTTGTTTATACAATCCCAAATTTAGTAAAAAATATTCTTATCTTGCACATGTCTGGCAGTTAATTGACAGTTAATTTTTATTATGCTGTTTGTCACTACTGGTTTAACCTCAAGTTTTTATTAAATGTCATTATTTCAAAAATCCGTAGTAAATAAATACCTAAAAAATCTTGATAGACAGGTTTTACTTCACAAATGGAATGCTTATAAAAATCATTTCCTTAATCCTTTAGTACAAGTAGATATCAGGAACCTAAAAGAAGAGCAATACCAGGGAGAGTTTTTGGAAGATTTGTTTGTGAAAATACTTGGCTACACTAAACCTGCTTCTTCTTCTGAAACTAAATTCAATCTAACAACAGAATATAAAAATGTAAAGGATAGTAAGAAGGCTGATGGTGCAATAATTTTTGATGGTAAAGTAAAAGCAGTAATTGAACTTAAAGGAACTAATACAACTGATTTAGGAAAAATTGAAGTTCAGGCATTTGGGTATAAGGTTAACCAGCCTGATTGTGTGTATGTAATTACCTCTAACTTTGAAAAGCTACGTTTTTACATAGATAATACTATTGAATATGTTGAATTCAATTTGTTTACTCTAACAGAAGAGGAGTTTCAACTGCTGTATTTGTGTTTAGGATATGACAATTTATCACAAAATGTAGCAAAAAAAATTAAGGAGGAATCCCTAAGTGAAGAAGATATAATTACCAAAAAATTATACAAAGATTATTCTTTGTTCAAAAGGGAATTACATCAAAATCTAGTACTGCTAAATCCTAATTTTGAACCATTAGAATTATTCAAAAAATCCCAGAAACTATTGGATAGATTTTTGTTTTTATTCTTTGGAGAAGACAGGCATTTATTGCCTCCAAACTCTGTAAGGCTAATTCTGACACAATGGAATCAATTAAAAGAGTTGGATGAATACAGCCCACTTTATGAACGTTTCAAGAAATACTTTGGATATTTAAACACAGGTTATAAAGGAGTACAACATAATGTTTTTGCCTATAATGGAGGGCTTTTTAAACCTGATGAAGTATTAGACTCTATTAGTATAGATGATGACTTATTGTATAATCACACCCTAAAACTATCTGAATATGACTTTGCAAGTGAGGTTGATGTTAACATATTAGGACATATTTTTGAAAATTCTTTAAATGAATTGGATGAAATTAAAGCACAATTAGAAGGACAAGAAATTGATAAATCTAAAACCAAAAGAAAAAAAGATGGGGTCTTTTATACCCCTAAATACATTACCAAATACATTGTAGAAAACACCGTTGGAAAATTATGTGAGGAGAAGAAGCAAGCACTTGAGATTATTGAGGAAGAGTATTTTACGGATAGAAAAAGACAGAAGAAGACCATTCAAGGTTTAGTTGAAAAACTTGAAAATTATAGGAAATGGTTGTTGCAATTAACTATCTGTGATCCTGCTTGTGGATCAGGAGCTTTCCTCAACCAAGCACTTGATTTTTTGATAAATGAGCACCAATACATAGATGAACTACAAGCCAAATTATTTGGTGATGCTATGGTATTGAGTGATATGGAAAATAGCATTTTAGAAAACAACCTCTTTGGAGTGGATTTAAATGAAGAAAGTGTGGAAATTGCTAAACTATCTTTGTGGTTAAGAACAGCACAACCTAACCGAAAACTGAATGACCTTAATGGAAACGTTAAATGTGGTAACTCATTAATAGATGATTATACCATTGCTGGAGATAGTGCCTTTAACTGGCAAACCGCTTTCCCTAAAATATTTGACAAAGGTGGTTTTGATGTAATTATTGGAAATCCACCTTATATATCATTTCAAAATATTAGTAATAATCAAAGGGATTTCTTAGGTCTGAATTACAAGAGCAGTACTGGAAAATATGACATCTATGTTTTATTTATTGAAAAATCTATTGAAATTTTAAAAAACACAGGAGTTGTCTCACTTATTTTACCAAATAAATTTATTTTATCAAATTATGGAAGTGGAATTAAAGAAGTTATTTTAGAAAATAAAATTATTGAAATAGTTGATTTTAAAGATATCCAAATATTTGATGGAGCAACAACTTATCCTTGTATCATTACTTTATTAAAACATAAAACACAAGAATTATTTAATTATATTTTGTGTATGTCTTCAAACTAAAGTGGACTTTTCCTAAGAGAGTATTTAGTTAATAATTCAAAGATAAATGTTTTTTTTGATTTGTTGTTAATTTTAATTTTTGGTACTCATTTCTGCGATTAATAATTGCAATTTTCTTTAATTTTTGTC
>CAMDDB010000014.1 GCA_945890865.1 Flavobacterium psychrophilum | reverse complement strand
AAGGTGGTTATTGCGTCGGGGCTCACCTCTTTCCATTCCGAACAGAGAAGTTAAGCCCGATTGCGCAGATGGTACTGCAGTTATGTGGGAGAGTATGTCGCCGCCTTTTTTTTGAAAAGCCTGTTCAAACGAACAGGCTTTTTTGTTTTTAAGCGGTTCTGTTCGCTCGAGTGTAAAACCTTGTGATTTGAGGATTAAATTAAGAATTTATTTACACAGAGCTAAGTTATTAATACTACTTTTGTCCCATATTAATTTACATGAAAACTAAAAATAAAGTTGCTGTAATAATGGCTGTATATAATACACCATTTGCTATTGTTAAAAGGGCAATTGATTCGGTATTGTTCCAAACTTTTCAAGATTTTGAATTATTAATCATTGATGACGGTAGCTCAAATGATCCTCAAAGTTTAATTTTAAATTATGCCATAAAGCATGAAAATAAAATCACCTATTTGCGTCATAAAAATTGTAGTCAATCGGAGTCTATAAATAGAGGGATTTTGCTTACGAATAGCGAGTATATTACCGTTATTGATGCAGATGACGAGTACAAACCAAATCATTTAGAGCTATGCTTATCAGAAATAAATTCTTTAGATTTGATAGCTTCAACTACAGAAACTATTGTAAACAATGAAGCTGATTATTATGTGCCCGATCGTTTCAATAAGAATGAAGTGGTTCATGTGGATGATTGTATTTTGTTTGCAACTCTTTTTGGAAAAAAAGAAGTTTTTACAAGCTTAAATTTTTTAGATATGTATGGGGCCGATGCACATTTTTATGAATGTGCCGAAAAATTGTTTTTTGTAGAGAAATTAGATTTACGAACCTATGTTTATTACAGAAATAATCCGGAAAGCATTAGTGCAAAAGTTAAATTAAATCATTTGAGTTAATTGGAATTACCTTCAAACTTTCAATTGTCACATCGACTTATAATAGGTTGCCATATTTCAGGTGTTTTTGATGTAAACAGAAGTCAAATGCTATCAGACGATGATTTTTCAATCATTGAAAATTGGGCTACTTCTATTGCAAAATTAAATCTTCAAGCCATTATTTTTCATAATAATTTTTCGGAAGAAACAGTATTAAAATACCAATCAGAACATTTACTGTTTATAAAAATCGACCACGATATTCGTTTTAATCCAAATATTTATAGATATTGTGTATACAGCCATTTCTTAAATAAATATTGCGATTCAATTGAAGCGCTATTTGTTACAGATGTATCGGATGTTTTAGTGGTAAAAAATCCTTTTATTCAACCTTTATTTACAGACAATTCCGATTTTATTTTTTGTGGTGATGAACCTTCTAATTGGGATAACGAATGGATGCAACTTCATGGTTCACATCTAAGAAGTCGAATTCCTGATTACAAAGAAATCGAATTCAAAAACCAGTCGCAGCGTTTATTAAATTGTGGTGTTATCGGTGGTACGATTCAAACAATACAACCTTTGATTGAATCTATTTGGAAGATTCATTACAACTATAATTTTGACAATACCACTTCATTTACCGGCGACATGGGTGCTTTTAACTATATTATACGTAAAAAGTATAATAATCATATTTTACATGGTACTCCGATAAATACAGAATTTAAAGCCTATTTTGATGACGGAACCAATTGGTTTCAGCACAAGTAGTCAATTTTTATACATAAATTATATTATTTATCACAAAAAAAAAATCCGGATCGTAAGAACCGGATTTGATGTATAATTTAACGAGTTTATTATTTCACTAAACCTCTTGAAATGACAATGCGTTGAATTTCTGATGTTCCTTCATAAATCTGCGTAATTTTTGAATCGCGCATCATTCGCTCAACGTGGTATTCACTCACATAACCGTTTCCACCGTGAATTTGCACTGCTTCATTCGCCACTTCTAAAGCAATTTCAGAAGCATACAATTTTGCCATCGCACCCGAATGTGCAATATCTTCACCGTTATCTTTTTCGGTAGCGGCTTTGTGAATTAACAAACGCGCACAGGTAATTTTTACATGCATGTCGGCCAATTTAAACGCAATGGCTTGGTGGTTGAAAATAGGTTTTCCAAACGCCACACGCTCTTGCGAATATTTCAATGCTAATTCATAAGCGCCTTGTGCAATTCCTAACGCTTGAGAAGCAATTCCAATTCGTCCTCCGTTTAAGGTAGACATTGCAAAAGCAAAACCAAATCCGTCAGCGCCAATTCTATTTTCTTTCGGTACTTTTACATCATTGAATAATAAGGTATGCGTATCCGATCCGCGAATTCCCATTTTCTTTTCTTTCGGACCTATTTCAAATCCTGGCATTCCTTTTTCAACAATCAACACATTAATTCCTTTGTGTCCTTTGGCCGCATCAGTTTGTGCCATTACTAAATAGGTTGAAGCCGTTCCTCCGTTAGTAATCCAGTTTTTGGTTCCGTTTACTAAATAGTGGTCGCCCATGTCAATAGCCGTAGTTCTTTGCGAAGTTGCATCAGATCCTGCTTCGGGTTCCGACAAACAAAAAGCACCAATGACTTCTCCTTTAGCTAACGGGGTCAAATATTTTATTTTTTGTTCTTCTGAACCATATTTTTCTAATCCGGCACACACTAATGAGTTGTTTACCGACATGATTACGGCAGCAGAAGCATCCACTTTTGCAATTTCTTCCATGGCCAACACATACGACAAACTGTCTAAACCAGCGCCGCCATATTTAGGATCTACCATCATTCCCATAAACCCAAGTTCACCCATCATTTTGACTTGCTCGGTAGGGAACTTGGAGTGTTCGTCTCTTTCAATAACTCCAGGTAATAATTCGGTTTGAGCAAAATCTCTTGCCGCTTGCTGAATCATTAAATGCTCTTCGGTTAATTTAAAATCCATATAATTTAGATGTATTGTTTGATAATTTACTATTTTGAGTCCCCAAATGTAACTAATTATTAGTAAAATTTCAATAACAATTTGTAATTTTAACCCATGTTTAAAGAAAACTACAACGTTATCGGTGTCATGTCGGGTACCTCCTTAGATGGAGTGGATTTAGCTTATATTAAATTCAATTGTTCAGACCAATGGACCTATGAAATTCTTCATTCGGAGACTGTAGCTTACTCAGAAAAATGGGTTGAAACGTTGAAAAATGCGTTTCATTTTAGCCCATTAGAATTAGACGCGTTGAATGTTTCTTATACCAAATTGTTGGCTTCGATTATTTCTGAATTTATTTCCAAACATCAGTTGGTTGCCATTGATGCCGTTTGTTCGCACGGCCACACGATTTTACACCAACCGAATAATGGCTTCACGCTTCAAATAGGAAATTTGCCGTTACTGCGCGATTTTCTACCTTATACCATTGTATGCGATTTTAGGGCGCAAGATGTAGCATTAGGGGGACAAGGTGCGCCATTAGTGCCTATTGGAGATGAATTACTTTTTTCGGAATATGATTATTGTTTGAATTTAGGCGGATTTTCGAATATCTCTTTTCATGAAAACGGAATCCGAAAGGCGTTTGATATTTCGCCAGTCAATACCGTTTTGAATTACTATGCGAATGCCATCGGCTTACCGTATGACGATGGGGGAACTATTGCCAAAACAGGAACAATTCACCCCGAATTATTAGCCCAATTGAATGGGTTAGCGTATTACAAAATGGCCTATCCCAAATCGTTAGGAATGGAGTTTGTGAACGATACTATTTTTCCATTGCTGCATTCCATTGCCCTTCCTGCAGCTGCTATATTGCGCACTTTTGTAGAACATATTGCGTTTCAAATTGCCGCTGTTTGCAAACCCAACACCAAATTATTGATCACCGGTGGCGGCGCTTATCACACGTTTTTGATCGATCAATTACAATGCCATTTACCTTCAGTACAAATAACGATTCCAGAGGACCAAACCATTCAGTTTAAAGAGGCTTTGATTTTTGCCTTGTTAGGTGTGTTGCGATTGCGAAATGAAGTCAATGTATTGGCTTCTGTTACCGGCGCCCAACGGGATCATTCTTCAGGTCAAATATATATCTAATATTTACCACCAAAATTTAGCGTATAATTCAAAGTGCTTATACAGAATATGTATATTTGCAAAACCATAAAACGAATGTTACCATGAAAGATTTATTACAAAAATTTGAAAATAAAGAACCAGAAATTGTATTCAATTGGAAAGACCCCGAAACTGAAGCGGAGGGTTGGACTGTAATTAATTCCTTGCGAGGTGGTGCTGCAGGTGGGGGAACCCGTATGCGAAAAGGTTTGGATATGAACGAAGTACTTTCATTAGCTAAAACTATGGAAGTGAAATTTTCGGTTTCAGGACCGGCTATTGGTGGTGCAAAATCAGGTATTAACTTTGATCCAAACGATCCTAGAAAAAAAGGCGTTTTGGAGCGTTGGTACAAAGCGGTTTCGCCCCTTTTAAAAAATTATTATGGAACGGGTGGTGATTTGAATGTAGATGAAATTCACGAAGTTATACCAATGACAGAAGATTGTGGGGTTTGGCATCCACAAGAAGGAGTGTTTAACGGACATTTTAAACCTACAGAAGCCGATAAAATCAACAGAATAGGTCAATTGCGTCAAGGCGTTATTAAAGTGATAGAAAATCCTAATTTTTCTCCAGACGTAAACAGAAAATATACCGTAGCCGATATGATTACAGGATATGGTGTTGCCGAAGCGGCACATCATTACTATGATATTTATGGCGGAACCATTGTGGGAAAAAAAGCCATAATACAAGGTTTTGGTAATGTGGGTTCTGCAGCCGCTTTTTATTTGGCTCAAATGGGCGCAAAAGTAGTGGGAATTATCGATAGAGATGGCGGAATCATGAACGAGCAAGGATATTCTTTTGAAGAAATAAAGACATTGTTTTTGAATAAAGACGGCAATAAATTAGTAGCAAATAATATGATTCCTTTTGCCGAAATTAATGCTAAAATTTGGTCGATGGGTGCTCAGATATTTGCACCTTGTGCAGCTTCAAGATTAGTAACTAAAGACCAAGTGGATAATATGATTGCAGCGGGATTGGAAGTGATTTCTAGTGGTGCCAATGTGCCTTTTGCCGACACAGCAATTTTCTTTGGACCCATCATGGAAGCTACCGATCAGAAAGTGAGTTTGATTCCAGACTTTATTGCAAATTGCGGTATGGCCCGTGTTTTTGCTTATTTCATGGAGCAAAAAGTACAAATGACCGACGAGGCAATATTTTCGGATACATCCCATCGAATTAAATTGGCACTTCAAAAAGCGCATGCCATCAACTCCGATAAGAAAAACATTAGCGCTACTGCTTTCGAAATTGCCTTGAAACAACTCGTGTAAATTTATGCGACTGACCAAACTTTTTACATCCTTTTTTGAAAGCGAAAAAGCGGGCGGATTAATTTTATTAATCTGTACAGCCTTTTCATTGGTCATTTCTAATACCTCTTTTTCAGAAAGTTATTTTGACATATGGCATTATCCTTTGGCAAACCATAGTTTAGAGCATTGGATTAACGATGGATTAATGGCTATTTTCTTTTTGATGATCGGATTGGAATTAGAGCGGGAAGTCTATATTGGGGAGTTGTCTAAAATAAAAGATGCGATTTTGCCTATTTCAGGAGCCTTGGGCGGGATGATTTTTCCGGCCTTGATTTTTCTTTTGTTTAATTTTGGAACAAAAACGCAATCGGGGATCGGGATTCCCATGGCAACGGATATTGCTTTTGCTTTAGGGATTTTATCCTTAGTTGGTAAAAATGTTCCTAATTCGTTAAAAGTGTTCCTTACAGCATTAGCAGTAATTGACGATTTGGGTGCCATAATTGTCATCGCATTGTTTTATACTAAAACATTATATTTTGCCAATTTGTTGATTTCCTTAGCCATTTTTGCAGGACTATTGATTTTGAACCGCATGAAGGTGTACCAACTTTGGATTTATTTAGTGGCAGGTGTATTTATGTGGTATTTTATGCTCAATTCTGGGGTTCATGCCACCATTACAGGGGTATTATTAGCCTTTGCTATTCCTTTTCAAGATGGTTCTGAAAACACTATTTCTTATAAATTACAGCATTTTTTACATAAGCCTGTAGTATATATCATTTTGCCTTTGTTTGCTTTGTGTAACACGGCCATAATTATTGGTCCCGATTGGGTGCAAAATTTTACGGAGCATTATTCTTTGGGTATTATTTTTGGCTTAATTATTGGTAAACCCTTGGGAATAATTATTTTTTCATATCTAGTGATAAAATTTGGCTTAGCAAAAATACCTAGGGATTTGAACTTAAAAAAATTATTAGGGGCAGGTTTTTTGGGAGGCATAGGTTTTACCATGTCCATTTTTATCAGTTTATTGGCTTTTGAAGAAGCAGAAATTATCAATAACGCAAAGTTTATGATTTTAGTGGCTTCAACATTATCCGGTATTATTGGTTTTTTGTGGTTAAAAAAAACATGTAAATAATTCGAGCAATTTTTATTTTATATTTACGTTTCAAATTAAAACCTATTATTATGAGTATTTTTCTTCAAATGGATACCGTTGCCACTGCCGCCAATCAAGCGGTTGATTCGATTGCAACCAAAAAAGAGTTGACGTTAATGGAAATTATTTTCAGCGGTGGCTTAGTGGGTCAAATCGTAATGACGGCTATTTTTATCATGTTATTTCTTACGATTTACTTGTATTTAGAACGTTTTATGGCCATTAAAGCGGCCTCAAAAATGGATCAAAATTTCATGACGCAAATTAAGATGCATTTGCAACAAGGAAAAATTGACAATGCAAAAATGCTTTGTGCGGCAACAAATTCTCCCGTGGCTCGATTGATTGAGAAAGGAATTTCACGCATTGGAAAACCCCTAGAAGATATCAATATTGCTATTGAAAATGCCGGAAAATTAGAGGTGTATAAATTAGAAAAAAATGTGAGTTTGCTAGCCACATTATCGGGTGCGGGTCCGATGACTGGTTTCTTAGGAACGGTTATTGGAATGGTAATGGCCTTTCACGAAATGGCAACCAGTGGTTCAAATAAAATTGAGATGAGTGTATTATCTGAAGGTATTTACACGGCAATGATGACCACTGTTGTGGGATTGATTGTGGGGATTATTGCCTATGTAGGTTATAATCATTTGGTAAGCATTACCGATAAAATTGTACACATGATGGAAGTAAATGTGGTGGATTTCTTGGATGTACTTAACGAACCTGTTTAATTATGAATTTAAGAGGAAGAAATAAAGTAAATGCAGAATTCAATATGTCTTCCATGACCGATATTGTTTTCTTGTTGTTGATCTTTTTTATGATAGCCGTCACCACAATGACCAATACCAATGCTTTAGATTTGGTGTTGCCAAATTCGGCAGGCCAATCGGATCAAGTAGAAACGATTTCGGTGAGTATTGATGGAAAATTCAATTATTTTTTAGATCAAGAACAACTTCCCATAGAACAATTAGAAGCGGCCTTGCAACAAAAATTAGCCGGACAAAAAGAACCGAATATTGTTTTGCACGTGGCCAAAGAGGTTCCGATTGAAAATGCGGTTAAAGTAATGGATATTGCCTACCGAAATCAATACAAAATAGTGTTAGCTGTAGCTCCCAAATAAACATGATTATAGAAACCAAATATGAAAAACGATCTTTGGGTATAACAGTTGTTGTATTCATAGTGTTGTTTATTTGTTTTTATTTTTATGTACTAAAAGACGATCCTAATGTTCCTTATGTGTTTAAAGGTGGCGAAATTGCCATAAATTTTGGTACTTCTGATACCGGAAATGGAGACATTCAACCCATCGAAAAGGTGCAAACTGCCCCAGAACCAGTGGTGAAGGAAGCGGTAGAAACACCTGCTCAAAAAATTACCACACAAACCAAAGTTAAAGCTGCGGCAGTGCAAACGGCAACCACACCTTCTGAGGCACCGCCCACGCCTACGCCGCCCAAACGAAAAACCAACAGTGCCCTAAACAGTATACTAAAAGGACCCAAAACTACAGGAACGGCGCAAACCGGACACGGCGATGATAAAGACGGAGGAGACAAAGGAAGTATTAACGGCAGTTTGTATGCCAATAGTTTTTATGGTGACGGAACCGGAGATGGTAAAGGAACAGGAAAAGGAACTGGGTGGGGTTTATCGGGGAGAAAATTATATGGCAACAGTAAAAAAATACAAGATTGTAACGAGTCGGGAAAAGTAGTTGTAAAAATTTGGGTAAACCGTCAAGGCAATGTAATACGTGCCGAGCGCTCGCAAGGAACAACAAATACAAATCCCTGTTTGGTAAACCCAGCCATTGAAACAGCAAAAACATTCAAATGGCAATCGGATAGCAATGCTCCCGAAACCCAAATCGGTTTTGTGGTGGTTAATTTTCAATTGGGAGAGTAGCCAAAACACCCAAACCTTCGTTTCAAAACCAATAAAATGAATTACCAAGAAACCACAGAATGGCTCTTTAAGCAGTTGCCCATGTTTCAAATGCAGGGTGCAGTTGCCTATAAAAAAGATTTGACCAATATCGTATTGCTGGTGGAGCATTTGGATCATCCCGAGTTGCAATTCAAATCGGTTCATGTGGCGGGGACTAATGGCAAAGGCTCGACTTCTTCGATGATGGCTTCCATACTTCAAGAAGCGGGCTATAAAGTGGGCTTGTATACCTCGCCACATTTGAAAGGTTTTAGGGAACGCATCAAAATCAATGGAGTTGAAATTTCTGAGGAGTTTGTAGTGGATTTTGTAGCCAAAAACCAAGTTTTTTTTGAAGCCAATGCGTTGAGTTTTTTCGAAATGACCGTAGGCCTGGCGTTTGATTATTTTGCAAAAGCCCAAGTAGATGTGGCCATCATTGAAGTAGGTATGGGAGGCAGGCTCGATGCTACAAACGTTATTGTGCCGGTACTTTCGGTGATTACCAACATTGGTTTTGATCATACCCAGTTTTTAGGGGATACGTTGGCTAAAATTGCCACCGAAAAAGCCGGAATTATTAAGCAGAATATTCCGGTTGTAATAGGAGAATACAACCAAGAGACCTATCCTGTTTTTCAAAACAAAGCGGCTGCCGAGCAGGCGCCTATTTTCTTTGCGCAAACCGCTCCAGAAGTGACCTATCCTTGTGCTTTGCAAGGAGCGTATCAAAAACACAATAAAAAAACTGTGCTTCAAGCGATTGCAGTTTTGCGCGCCACCTTTTCAATTTCAGAAGAACAGATCCAAGCGGGTTTTCAAAATGTAATACGCAATACGGGTTTGCTTGGACGATGGCAGGTGTTGCAAGAAAAACCTTTTGCCGTATGTGATACCGCACACAATGCTCACGGTTTAGCAGAAGTGTTGGCCCAAATAGACCAACAAGATTATGACACTTTGCATGTGGTTTTGGGCGTGGTAAACGACAAAGATTTAGACGCCATTTTACCCTTATTTCCCAAAAATGCCGTGTATTATTTTTCAAAACCCAACATGCCCCGCGGATTAGACGCTGCTATTTTGCAAGAAAAAGCCCATAGGTATGGCTTAGAAGGACAAGTGTACCAATCGGTGCCAGCGGCGTATGAAAAAGCGTTGTCCCGTGCAAATTCCAGTGATTTTATTTATGTGGGCGGTAGTACTTTTGTAGTGGCAGAAATAGTCTAATCTTTTTGCAACACAACCCGAGGCGCAGCCAAAATCGTAACTCGTAATTCGTAATTTCTAATTCGTTTCCCTCAAATCCTTTTCTTAACAATTTGGTAATAATTACCTTAATTTTTGCTTAATTTTTTTACTAATTTTGAAATGTTTTAACAAATGTGTAAAATAAATCGTATTGATTATGAAATACAAATTACTTTTTTTAACGCCTTTTGCAACAAGCAAACCTGAAGGCAAAACGTTTAGAAATTTGCTAGCGCTGGTTGTGGTGGTTTTGGGGATGGGGTTTAGCTGGGGGCAGACGACATTGCCAGTTTCTAGAACTACATGGGGATCAGCACCAACCGGTTGGACTGATGTAATGGGAACTTATTACAATTCTACATTTGCTTGCTCTGGATCAGATGGTGGAAAATTTGAAGCCTCTTCGCAATCAACTAAAGTAAATTTTACTGGAGTTCCAAACCAATTGTCTTTTACTGTAAAGTCAAATAGCACTTCAAGCACCTCTACATTGGCCATTGAACAGTCATCGGATAATACAAATTGGACAACTGTAACAACCGTATTAACTGGTAATTCTGGGCTTCCAACAAGCTGCACATCAAAAGGTCCTTATTCATTACTTACAACATCACGATATGTTAGATTGAGCTTTACTAAGGGCTCTTCAAATATGACAATTGATGATGTTTCAATAACTGCAGCGGCCTCCTCAAATTCAACAGCTTCTGATATTATTACTCAATCAGGTTATTCTTACACTTCAAATATTGATTATGCTAGTAAGCAAACCGCATCTAGTTTAACAATCGCAAATTCCGTTGGAGTAAATGGATTAACACTGCGAGATGGAGGCGTAACAACAGATGCAGATGCATTGGGCACCACTTTAACTGATGTTACTTTTAGTACTGGAGGTTCAACAGCCATTAGAACAGCTGCATTATTTGATGGTACGAATAAAATAGCTGAAGTTGCTGTAAATGGGGCTACAAGTATTGTATTTTCTGGTTTATCCTTAAGCGCAACTGATGGTGGCACCAAAGATTTTGAATTGCGTGTAACCTACCAAAGTTCCGTAACAGACAATCAACAAATAATCTATACAGTTAGTTCAGCAACTGCCTCAGCCTCAACTTCAAGTTTTGCTGCTGCAAATGCTGGCGCAGCTGCTTCATCTGCAACCGGAGATAATAACAGAATTGAAGTTACTGTTTCGGTTTTAGTATTTAGCCAACAACCTACAGATGTAAATACAAATGTTTCTATGTCTCCTGCCGTAACAGTTACTGCTAAAGATACCAATAATAATAACGACCTAGATTTTACTGATAATATTCGAGTTTCTTCAACTGGAACCATGACAGGTTCCCCTGTATCTGTTGCTGCAGTTAATGGTGTTGCAACTTTTAGTTCATTAACACACACAAATACTGGAACTGGATTGACTTTATTAGCCGAAAGAAATAATTCAGGCAGTTGGGATTTAGATGTAACAAGTAATCCTTTTTCTGTAGCAGTTGTGAGTACCGCAACAGATTATTTTAGATCATTAGCAACAGGCTCTTGGGCATCGCCTTCAAGCTGGGAATCATCAGCTGATAATATTAATTGGATAAATGCCACATTAATACCTACATCTAATGCTAATGTTATTTCAATTAGAAACGGTCATACTGTTACTATTAATGCTTCAGTTACAGTGGATGAAGTAACTGTATTGAGTGGTGGTATATTAACAGCATCTGCGGTAATGACAGTAAACAATGGCTCAGGTGATGACATAACAGTTGAATCAGGCGGTAGAGTTAATTATACAGTGGCTCCAGTATACTCTAGTTCTGTAATACGAATAAAAACGGGTGGAATAGTTAGTATTCAAGTATCAGGAATGACATCAGCAGGTACCGGAGTAAATGCTTCTACCCATGTGTATGAAGATGGTTCAATTTTGGAATGGAATTTAGCTTCAGGAACACCCTCAGCATCAGGTGTAACTTATTTCCCTAATGTAACTACAGAGATTCCAATATTTAGATTTGTAGTCGCTCCAAATGGAAATCCTGGTGGTACTAATCCAACTGTAATTAATGGACGTATTGAATTAGCAAGTGGTGTTAGTATTTCATGGGCTGGAAATGGCACAAAAACATTTAGAAATGGAGTTGTAGGTTTAGGAGGATTAAACACAATGAGTACAGCTTCAGGAACTGGTGTATGGAATATTTCAGGAACTACAGCACAATTAGGCACAAATGGGGGAACATCATTAACGTTAAGTAATACTAATGGTATAGCAATAAGTGGTGCAACAACAGCATCTTTAATTGGTAATTTAAATATAGGTACCACTACTAATTTAACAGTAGCGGCTAGTGGCACTTTAAATACCGGAGGTTTCTTAACATTCAAATCAGATGCTAGTGGAACAGCAAGTTTAGGAAATTCTGCAGGAACAATTACAGGCAACGTAACCGTAGAACGCTACATACCAGCAGGAAAACGTGCCTTCAGGTTGTTAAGTCCAGTGGTAACCACTAGCAATTATATTTCAAATAACTGGCAACAACAAACGCACATTACGGGTGGGCTTGGCACCACTGGTTTAAGTTTTGATGCCACGGCAACCAATAATCCTTCCATGTTTACGTTTGACAATCAAGCTACCTCAGGTTCGGGATGGGCTTCCGTAGCCAATACAAATGCTACCAATTTAATCGCAGGTACAGGGTATAGAGTATTAATTAGAGGAAACCGAAGTGTCGATTTAACAGCGCCTTCTGCAGATGCGATGAATGCGGCCATAACTTTATCGGCTACGGGTACGTTGAGAACCGGTTCGATAACGTTAAATTCTAGTTCGTCGCCTTCTATCAATAATACCAACTATAATGCTGGTTTTAGTTTAGTGGGTAACCCTTACCAAAGTCCAATTGATTGGAATGCGGTAACCAAATCAGGTATTGATGCAACCTATTATGCTTGGGATCCAAATATGGGTACAACTTCGCAAAGAGGACGTTATGTTACTTTTAACGGCACAGTAAACAGTGTAGATGGTGGTGTTGGTTCTTCTAATGTGGGACAATTTATTCAACCCGGCCAGGCCTTTTTTGTAAAAAATACCGTTTCAGGAGTGGCAGGTTCGTTAACGTTTGATGAAGCGGATAAAGTGGCCACAAATGCCAACGTGTTTAGAACGGCAAACCTTTCTACTTTGACGGTTTCTTTATACGATCCAAACGAATTGGCAATTGCCGGCTATCCAATAGATGCCATGAAAGCAATTTTTAATACCGATTATACAAACGATATGGGTCTTGGCGATGCAATCAAACTAGAAGCATCCGGAGAAAATATGGCTTGGTATCGCAACGCTACCAAACTAGCCATCGATGCTGCTGCTCCACTAACAAGTACTGATGAGTTAGCAATGAAAACCATACGTTTAGGCGCCAATAAGAATTATACGTTGAAAATTAATACCACAAATTTTGATGCAACCTTAACGCCTTATTTAGTGGATAATTATTTGAGCACACAAACAGAAATCAGTACTGCACAGGCTCATTTGGCAACGTTTAGCACCACAGATGTTCCAGCTTCATTTGGAGAAGATCGTTTCAAAATTATATTCCAACCGAGAGCTTTAAGCACAGATGATTTTACCCATGGTTTGGTATTATATCCTAATCCAGCGAAAGCAGGCGATTCGTTCTATGTACAAGGAAGTTCAGCAGCAGAGGTAACGGTGTACAATGTATTGGGTCAAAACATACCGGTACAAGTAAAATCGCAAGGGAATGCCCTACAGGTAACGCCAATGCAAACGCTGTCGCAAGGCATCTATTTGGTTACGGTAACCACCGAAGGCAAAACCCAACACGTAAAATGGATTGTAGAATAATAAAGAAAAGCGCGATGAAAACAACTAAAAAAATACAATTAGCCGTACTAGTAACTTTATCTCAAGTACAATTTATAGCAGCACAAACCCCAACTTTTGACGACGACGTTCAAGACGTGCCGGTAGACAACTGGGTGATTCCTATGGCCATCCTAGGAATAGCCCTGATGTACTTCTTTGTAAAAAAGAAAAGACCATCTTTAGTATAATAAAAAAGCACCCTTTTGGGTGCTTTTTTAATTTAGAACAAATCGAGTGTTTTTTCCAAGGCCATGCCTCTAGAGCCTTTGATCAGCAGCAGACTGTTAGTGGGTAGCTTTGTTTGAAATGTTTCGGCAAATGCTGCATACGTCTCAAAAAAATGCAAGTGCGGTTTGGCGATACGTTGGTCATAAAAGTCTTTGCCCACAAAATATACGGTAATCTCGGTTTCATTTTCCAATTGGGCCACCACTTTACCGTGTTCGGAAGGGCTTTCGGTGCCTAATTCAAACATGTCACCTAAAACAGCTATTTTAGGGGATTGTTGGAGCTGAATAAAATTGGCAATTGCTGCATGCATGCTGCTCGGATTGGCATTGTAGGCGTCCAATATGATTTCGTTGCCATTCTTTTGAATCAGTTGCGAACGGTTGTTTTCGGGAATATACTTTTCAAGGGCCGTTTTTATGGCCGCATCGTCTACTTTAAAATAATGACCAATGGCAATGGCTGCATTACTATTGTGTGCATTGTAAATACCAATGAGGTTCGAATGGATGGAAAGCCCATTATAGGTTACGCAAACCATCGGGTTGGCCACTACGTTTTCAATATATACGGCACAATTGGTATCCGTTGTTGAAAACGTATAGCGATGAGCCGCTCGTGTCTTTTGATCTTGCAACGCATCGTCAAGATTGACAAAAATGGTTTTTTGATTTTCGATAAGGTAGTCATACATTTCGCTTTTGCCTTTGATCACGCCTTCAACACCGCCAAACCCTTCGAGGTGGGCTTTTCCAAAGTTGGTTATGTAGCCAAAATCGGGAAGGGCAATGGAACATAAAAAGGCAATTTCTTTTTGATGATTGGCGCCCATTTCTACGATGCCTATTTCGGTGTCTTTTGTAAAACGCAATAGGGTTAAGGGCACTCCAATATGATTGTTTAAATTGCCAATAGTGGCAAGGGTATTGTATTTTTGTGCGAGAACTGCATGAATCAATTCTTTGGTCGTTGTTTTGCCGTTGCTTCCGGTTAAAGCAATAATGGGCAATCCCAAATAGTTTCTGTGGAATTTGGCCAACTCTTGTAAGGTAGTTAGCGTATTGTCAACCAAGATAGTGCGCTCGTCAATGTAATAATCCGGATTGTCAATCACGACATATTTTGCGCCTTTGGCTAGGGCCTCTTTGGCAAATGTATTGGCATCAAAATGCTCGCCTTTGAGCGCTACAAAGAAACAGGCCGGATCTATTTTTCGAGTATCGGTGGCTACACCATTACAGGACAGAAAAAGGGAATGAATTGCATCTAATGTCATGAAGTACTTTTTTTGCTACAGCGAAGATAAAAAAAAGCCCTTTTAAACAAAAGGGCTTTTTATAGTAATTTGGAAATATTATTGTTTTGGGTTTCCTCTCGGCGTCTTTCTGTCAGACTTAGGACCTACTTTCGACATCGCGCAACGGAATCCAATATAATCGGTTGCCATATCTTGCGGGAAGTATCTTCTAGAAGCGGGATCTAACCAATACGCTCTATCTCTCCAAGAACCACCTTTGTATACTCTAACATCGTCATTAACCAAAGTAGTTCTCTTATCCGATTTATCGTATTGTTTCAATAATTTTTTCGAATTTGTGGTAGAGTCTACTAAAGTAGAAATTTTATGTTTAGGCGCATCATACATTTTGTTTTTTTCAGATCCTCCTTCAGCATTTTCTTCGTCAGACCCACTAGATTTAAAATAACGTGTCGATTGACGATCACCATCTCTATAATTTCTGTTGTCTGAAGTAGAAAACTGTGTTCTTAAATACGTTTCGTTATCATCAACAGGAACTTGTGCAATTTGACCTGGGAAATTTCTAGCGATAATTTTACCATTACTTAAGGTGTCATATTTTACATTGTCTGAAGTTACTAATTCAGCATTCCCTTCGGCGTCTATTTTGTTTTTAGTATACACGTTACCTCTAAAGTAGTTGAAGTCATTTGCTTCATCATCTACCATCGGACGGTAAACGTCTTGTACCCATTCCGCTACATTTCCTGCCATATCATACAATCCAAAATCGTTGGGTGCATAACGTTTCACTTCGTTGGTAATATCAGCACCGTCATCAGACCATCCTGCAATTCCACCGTAATCTCCTTTACCTTGTTTAAAGTTGGCCAATTGGTCTCCTTTTGTAGTTCTTTTAGACGAACGAGTATATTGTCCGTTCCAAGGATATTTCTTTTGTCCTTTGTAAATGTTGAATTCTCTATTTCCAACTAGGGCTACAGCTGCATATTCCCATTCAGCTTCGGTAGGAAGACGGTATTCTGGTAAAAGTAATCCAGAACTTCTTTGAGCATATACATTTTTAGCATCAGGGGCTACTTGTTTTTTACCGTTAGCTCCTTTTTTCAATACAACAGCATCATTTCCACCTAATGATTTAGAAGGAGAGTTGATGTATGCCTCGGTGTCAAAAGAAGATTCTCCTTTAACATCTGTACCTAAACTAACTTTGTTATCTTTTTTAAGATAACCCGAACGCTCTAAGATGTTTTCGTTTACACGATTGGTTCTCCATTTACAAAACTCACTAGCTTGAATCCAATTCACACCCACCACTGGGTAATTAGCATACGCAGGATGTCTTAGGTAGTTATTGGTCATGGTTTCGTTATAACCTAAACGGTTTCTCCAAACTAAAGTATCTGGAATAGCACCGTTATAAATATTTTTATAATTTTCTTCTGTCGGAGGAAAAACCGATTTTACCCAATATAAATATTCGGCATACGATTTATTTGTAACCTCAGTTTCATCCATGTAAAAAGACTGTACATGCTGTTGGTTTGGGGAGTTGTTCCAATCGTGCATTACATCGTCTTGTACTTTACCCATGGTATACGTTCCACCTTCAATTGGAATCATTCCTGGGGGAGTTTCTTGCTTCTTAAACTTGTCGTTGAATTGGAAACCGCCTTTTTTGTCGTTAATTTTCCAGCCGGTAGCAGAGGATCCTCCTTTAGAGCTTCCTTTCTTGCTGCAGCCAGTAAAACCAATTGTTAGCGCTAGTACAACTAACAATTTTAAAGCCATAGTTTTCTTAATTTTCATACTTAGTAGGTAATAAATTTAGTGTCGCAAGATAATAATTATGTGTCAATATGCAACATGTTTTTTAAAAATTGTAAAAAAAATTATTTTACAATAAATTCATACTCCATTAACGATGCATTTAATTTTTTATTGTGATTCATTAGTATTCCATAAAATATTTTTCTCTCTTTGTACTAAATTTACAAAACTTACGTTTTTAAACCGATGAAAAAATTATTTTTAAACCTGTTATTATTAATTTCTACAGGCCTTTTGGCGCAACAAAGCGAAACTATTGCGTTACAATGGGCCAAGCAAGTAGACTATCATTTTGATAATTATTCGTTTAAAATTCCTCAGTTTCAACCCGAGTATTTTGAATGGGATGCGACACAGAAAAAAATTACTTTTTCCAAAGTAATACCCCTAAACCAACCTGCATATGCTATCACAATTACCAATGTTGTGTATCAATCCATTTCAGCAGAAGAATTGTATGATATCGATCCAAAATCAATTCCAAAAACGATTCAATTTACCACCGAAATTGTAAAAGCAAGAGCGGAATATAAAGGAGTGCTTCAATTTGCTCCAATAATAAATGAAGGTGGAACTTTCAAAAAAGTAGTTTCTTTTACATATTCTTTGGTCAGCAGTAGTTTGTCAAATAGAGCCGCAGCGGCCCCACAATCGATTTCAAATTCGGTACTTGCTTCTGGAAATTGGTATCGGTTTTTTGTTGAAAAATCGGGCATTTATAAAATTTCAAAAGCATTTCTACAAAGTTTAGGCATGGACGTGTCTGTAGATCCTCGAACGCTAAAAATATATGGAAATGGCGGTCGGATGTTGCCCTTGTTGAATGCCACAACGTATCCTTCGGATTTAGAGGAAAATGCCATTCAAATTATAGGAGAAGAAGATGGTGTCTTTGATGCCTCAGATTATATATTATTTTATGCTGAAGGAACCGATACTTGGAATACAGAGAGTTTAACGAGTGTAAATTTATTTTCAGACAGGTCTTTTTATTATGTGACAAATTCTGCTGGGACGGGCAAAAGAATCGCTTCTGCTGCAGAACCTTCGGCAACGGCAGGGCTCACTTTTTCCCAATTTGATGATCAAATTTGCTATGAAAAAGATTTGTTTAATGTGGGCAAAGTAGGAAGACGATGGTTTGGAGAACCATTCAATATAAACAACACCCAAACGTTTGCATTTACAATTCCTAATCTCGATGTAACGGTTCCCGTAGAAGTTAAAATCAACACAGCTTCTAAGTCGTATGGCAATTCCTCCTTTAATTTTAAGGTAAACGGACAAGATTTGGGCAACGTAAACTTTCCGCAAATTGTTCCCAATGGCGGTATTGAAGGATATGAAACGGCTTTGAATACTACCTTTTTAGCAACCAGTTCCACGCTTTCTTTTTTGGTGTCCTATTCTAATGGTGGGGTACCCAATTCCAATGGATATCTCGACTTTATCCGTTGTAAGGTCAAACGAAATTTAACAGGGTATGGCAAGCAATTCCAATTTTCTAATGCTGCTGCAGAAAATAATATTGGCGTCGGACAGTATGCAATATCAAATGCAGCTTCAATTGCTCAGGTATGGGATATTACCGATTTATACAATGTGACAAAATATGAAAATAGAACTGGCGCTTCTTTTTCGTTTAAAGTAAATTTAGGAACCCAAAAAAAATATGTTGCTCTAGATGTAACCGATGTATATACTCCTTTAAAAGAAACCAACACAAGAGTAGAAAACCAAAATATAAAAGGGACAATTTTCAAGGATGCCAATGGTGCTTTTCAAGATGTAGATTATTTGATCATCACGCCCAAATTTTTAATCAACCAAGCAGAAGTGTTGGCCAATTTTCATAGAAATAAATCGGGAATGAGTGTGCGGGTGGTAACCTTAGAAAAAATTTACCATGAATTTGCTTCCGGAAAACAAGATATCGCAGCCCTTCGCAATTGCATTAAATATGTGTATTGGAATGCTTCTGCGCCCGATAAACGGGTAAAATACGTCAATTTATTTGGCGATGCTTCCTACGATTACAAAGATCGAATAGTCAATAATACTAACATAGTGCCTGTTTTTCATGGGTTTAATCCGGCTGCTAACGAAACCAATAATTCGTCTAATTTTTCATTGTATTCTTCCTTTATGTCGGATGATTTTTTTGGATTAATGGATGATTCAGAAGGCACAATGACCACGAGTTTTGACGGAATTGATATTGCGGTAGGCAGAATGCTCGTTTCTACTACTTCACAAGCTGCCGAAATGGTCCAAAAAGTGATAGACTACCACGATGAAAAATCGTATGGAAGATGGCGCAATAATTTTGTTATTTATTCGGATGATGCCGATAATAATACCGATGCCACCTTACAAGTGGGTTTGAATGATTTGGCCGATGAATTAACTGCCCAAAAACCTTTTGTAAACGTAAAAAAAATTCATACGGACGCCTATGTACAAGAAGTAGCATCTGGGGGAGAGCGCTATCCAGAAGCCAAAAAAGATTTTTTGGATGCCTTGCAATTAGGAGCCTTAGTATTTAATTATTTCGGACATGGAAACGAGGAGTTCTTGGCTCGAGAACGTTTATTTGAAAAGCTAGAAGCTCAAAATTTGACCAACCGGTACCGGTATCCATTGTTTGTGACCATCACCTGCGAGTTCACCCGTTTTGATGATCCCAACCGTCCTACAGGTGGCGAATATATGTATTGGAATAAAGCTGGAGGTGCCATTGGCTTAATCGCTACTACGAGGCAAATAGGGGTTTCTACTGGTTTTACCATGAACAATTTGTTGACCGAGGATTTGTATGCCTATGGGTCAACCAATTATCCCACAATTGCAGAAGCCTTGCGTTTGACAAAAATTGCAACCGGATCCGACAATCGAAGAGTAGTCTTTTATATTGGTGATCCGGCCTTGAAATTAGCCATTCCAAAATCCAAAATTGTATTAACTAAAGTCAATGATGTTCCAGTTACGCAACCCTTACCAATTTTACAAGCTCTAAGCACTGTAAAAATTACGGGCGAAGTTAGAAATGAAAACAATCAGTTGCTTTCAAATTATTCAGGAGATTTAGCGGTTCAATTCTTTGATAAACCTATCAATAGAAGTACTTTGGGAAATAATGGAGTCACCGATTCTAACGGATTGATCCTTATGAATTTTATTACGTTAGGGGAAACTATTTTTAGAGGAAATTCAACCGTAGTTAATGGGCAATTTGAATTTAGTTTTGTAGTGCCTCAAGATATTAGAATTCCGGTTGGAACTGGTAAAATCAGTTTTTATGCACAATCGAATCTAACCCCTTTGCAAGATCAAACGGGAGCAGATTTATCGGTTCAAGTGGGGGGAGTCAATACGAACGCGCCACTAGATAGCACGCCGCCAACCCTTCGATTGCACATGAACGATGAAGCTTTTGTCTCGGGAGGAGTAACCAATTGCTCTCCGGTTTTGTTGGCTTTTTTAGCCGATGAAAATGGTATCAATACCGCCAGCGGAATTGGACATGATTTACTAGCAATTTTAGATGGAGATGAGTCAAATCCATATGTATTAAATGAATATTATGAAACCGAAACGGATGATTTTACAAGAGGTATTATTCGTTTTCCATTCAGAAATTTAGCCCCTGGGCTTCATACATTAGTAGTGAAAGCATGGGACGTGTATAATAACGTAATTACTACTGAAATTCAATTCAATGCCGTTTGTTCCGATGAGGGATTACGCATTGAAAAAGTATTAAATTATCCCAATCCATTTGTCAATTATACCGAATTTTGGTTCAATCATAATATGCCTTCTGAACCTTTAGAGGTACAAGTGCAAATTTTAACCATTTCGGGCAAATTGGTCAAAACCATTCAGCAGCAAGTACTTACGGATGGTTTTTTGTGCCGATCGGTTAGTTGGGATGGGAAAGATGATTTTGGAGATACAATAGGGAAAGGGGTTTATATCTATAAATTGACCGTTAAATCGGTAACTACTGGTAAATCCTTTAGTAAACATGAGAAACTTGTAATCCTGTAATAAAATGTTATATTTGTCTAATTAATATCCATGTAAAAAATGAAAAAAATTGCTTTTTTAGTACCATTTTTGGTGATGGGCCAAATGATGAAAGCACAAGAAGATAATAGCCGTGTAATTACTACGGGAGTTCCCTTTTTATTGATAGCTGCCGATGCGCGTTCAGCGGGTATGGCCGATATGGGAGTCGCTACTTCAGCAGATGCATTTTCACAACAGTACAATCCGGCAAAATATGCCTTTTCTTTGCAAAAGCAAGGTTTTTCGGTAAGTTATACACCTTATTTAACAAGTATTGCAAATGATATTGCATTAGGACAATTGTCTTACTTCAACAGAATTAATGAACAAAGTGCCTTTGCGGGATCGTTACGATTTTTCGGTTTAGGAGATATCGAATTACGTGATACGGGTGATCCAAATGAAATTCCAAGAGTGGTCAATCCAAACGAATTGGCCTTGGAAGGATCATATTCCTTAAAGTTAAGCGAACGATTTGCCATGTCGGTAGGAGGAAAGTATATTCGTTCCAGTTTAAAAATTGCCGATGCTAATAATGATGCTAGTGCAGCTTCAACCTTTGCGGTAGATGTAGCCGGGTATTATCAATCTGAAGAAATTGCGTATACCGATTTTAATGGCCGTTGGAGAGCAGGTTTTAATTTCCAAAATATGGGCCCTAAAATTAGTTACGATAACGACGAAATCAACAATAATTTTCTTCCCGCAAACATGCGTCTAGGCATGGGATTTGATTTTGTTTTTGACGAGTATAATAAAGTGGGCGTTACGGCCGAAGTAACAAAATTATTGGTCCCAACACCACCAGCTTTGGTTGCAGCTCTAGATTCTAATGGAACACCCGGAATTCAACAAGATGAGCAGGATACCGCAGATGATGCCTACACTCAGGCCTTGAGTGACTACAGAAATATTGGTTGGGCGCAAGGAATTGCTAAATCATTTAACGATGCCCCGGATGGATTTTCAGAAGAGTTAAGAGAATTTACTTGGGCGTTAGGCACCGAATATTCATACCAAGATTCTTTTGCACTTCGCCTAGGATATTTTAACGAACACGAATTAAAAGGTGCCCGAAAATTCTTTTCTATGGGAGCCGGATTTAAATATAACGTAGTAAAAATTGATGTTTCTTATTTGTTCTCTGCCTCAAAAGTGAGAAATCCACTAGAAAACACCTTACGTTTTTCATTGACCTTTAATTTTGGTGATGAATACGAAGAATTATAATTTGAAATAAAAATAATCACAATCCAAATTCGAAAGAATTTGGATTTTTTTTCCGCACGTATGAAGCAAATAATTATTCAATCGACCCTTGCAATTCTTTCTGAAAATGAATTGTCATTACAAGAAAAAGATTTGATGCAACAAGCCTTTGAAGCGAGAAGTAAAGCCTATGCTCCCTATTCAAAATTTACAGTGGGTGTGGCCCTATTGCTAGACAATGGAGTAGTGGTTCAAGGGTCAAACCAAGAAAATGCCGCTTACCCTTCGGGCTTGTGTGCCGAACGTGTTGCTATTTATTATGCAGGTGCCAATTATCCATCGGCAAAGATGGTGCAGATGTTTATTACTGCTTCTCCACAAGATCGAAATTTACAAGAACCTATCCCGCCCTGTGGGAGTTGTCGTCAAGCCATCGCAGAATATGAAATGAAGCAAGATATCCCTATAGAAATTTTATTTATGGGCGCCGAAGGACCTATTTATAAATCGGATTCTTTAAAAAATATTCTGCCTTTAGTTTTTGATAAAAATCATCTATAACGATTTCGTAGATTTTTTTAACGATTTAATATAAAAAATCTCAAAAATCATAGAATTTAATTTTTTCAGTACGATTCTATGTAGTATTTTTGCTTTTCGTAAAATTGCTAGTTTATAGCAATTGACAACCATTAGAAATAAAAACAAACAACCATGAAGCCAATAACCAAAGAAGTTTACCTTAAGTGGTATGAAGATATGCAGTTTTGGAGAAAATTTGAAGACAAATTAGCTGCTGTTTATATCCAACAAAAAGTTAGAGGATTTTTGCATTTATATAACGGACAAGAAGCTGTACTTGCAGGTGCCATTCATGCGATGGACTTGTCAAAAGATAAAATGATTACGGCCTACAGAAACCACGTGCAGCCTATTGCCATGGGAGTAGATCCTAAAAAAGTAATGGCTGAATTGTATGGAAAAGTAACGGGTACTTCTAAAGGTATGGGCGGATCAATGCATATTTTCTCCAAAGAACACGGCTTTTATGGTGGACACGGAATAGTAGGGGCTCAAATACCTGTAGGAGCCGGAATTGCTTTTGCTGATAAATATTTTGAAACCGGCGGTGTAACTTTAACTTATTTTGGTGACGGTGCAGCACGTCAAGGTTCCTTGCATGAGGCTTTTAACATGGCAATGTTATGGAAGTTACCAGTAGTATTTATTGTTGAAAACAATGGGTATGCCATGGGAACTTCGGTAGAACGTACTGCAAATCATACGGATATTTGGAAATTAGGTTTAGGATACGAAATGCCGTGTGGCCCTGTGGATGGAATGAATCCAATTAAAGTGGCAGAAGCCATGCACGAAGCAATCGAAAGAGCACGTCGTGGAGACGGACCCACTTTCCTTGAAATGAAAACCTATCGATATAGAGGGCACTCAATGTCTGATGCGCAATTGTACAGAACAAAAGATGAGGTTGAAGAATATAAAAAAATTGACCCAATTACACAGGTTTTAGACATTATAAAAGAACAAAAATATGCAACCGATGCAGAAATTGAAGCTATTGATCAAAGGGTTGCAGATTTAGTTGCGGAATGTGAAAAATTTGCTGATGAATCTCCTTTCCCAGAAGTAAATCAGTTATACGATGTGGTGTACGAAGAGCCAAATTATCCATTTATTCCTCATAAATTATAAAGAGTATGGCACAAATAATCACAATGCCGCGTTTAAGTGATACAATGACCGAAGGAGTTGTAGCCACTTGGTTGAAAAAAGTGGGCGATACCATTAAAACCGGCGATATTCTTGCCGAAATAGAAACAGATAAAGCCACTATGGAATTTGAATCATTCTTTGATGGGGTTTTATTGCATATTGGAATTCCAGAAGGTCAATCTGCTCCGGTAGATTCATTATTGGCAATTGTTGGAAAATCTGGAGAAGATATTTCAGCACTTTTAGCGAGTAGATCATCTGCTGAAGCTACAGAAGAAAAAGTTGAAGTTAAAGAAGAACTCCCAACTCCCAACTCCCAACTTCCAGCTAATGTAAAAGTAATTACCATGCCACGTTTGTCGGATACGATGACAACAGGAACGGTAGCGACTTGGTTGAAAAAAATAGGTGATACCGTTAAAGAAGGCGATATTTTAGCAGAAATAGAAACCGATAAGGCGACTATGGAATTTGAATCGTTTAATGCAGGGACACTTTTATATATTGGCATTCAAGAAGGTGATTCGGCTCCAGTAGATGCTGTTTTAGCTATATTGGGTCCAGCTGGAACGGATGTATCTGGATTAGCAGCTAATTATAAAGTTGGCGCTGTGGCCGAGGCAACTAAAGCGGAAGAAAAACCTATTTATCAAGCAGAAACGGCAAACAACACAATACAATCTTCAAACATAACTGATAGAATCTTCGCTTCGCCTTTGGCTAAAAAAATCGCCCAAGATAAAGGAATCAACCTAGCGCAAGTTAAAGGGTCTGGAGAAAATGGACGAATTGTCAAAAACGATATTGAGAATTTCACACCCTCTTCTGCATCACCCTCAACTGCTGTATCAGAAGCCACAGCAACTGTAGCTGCAGTGAAACCATTTGTTCCAGCTGGTGAAGTTTTCAAAGAAGAAATTACCAATTCACAAATGCGTAAAACCATTGCACGACGTTTATCGGAATCAAAATTTACCGCACCGCATTATTATTTGACTATAGAGTTGGATATGGACAATGCCATTGCTTCACGAAACATGATTAATGGATTACCGGAAACAAAAGTTTCTTTTAACGATATGGTTATTAAAGCTAGTGCGATGGCATTGAAAAAACATCCACAAGTAAACTCACAATGGACTGAAGACGCTATGGTAATCAATTACCACGTTAACATTGGGGTTGCTGTAGCAGTTGAAGACGGATTAATGGTTCCTGTTTTAAAATTCACCGATCAAATGAGTTTAACGCAAATAGGTGCCAACGTAAAAGATCTAGCCGGAAAAGCAAAATCTAAAAAAATACATCCTTCTGAAATGGAAGGAAGTACGTTTACCATTTCAAATTTAGGAATGTTTGGGATCCAATCGTTTACTTCAATTATCAATCAGCCCAACTCTGCTATTTTATCAGTAGGAGCTATTATTGAAAAACCGGTCGTTAAAAACGGACAAATAGTAGTAGGCAATACCATGACAGTCACATTAGCTTGCGACCACAGAACAGTAGATGGCGCAACAGGAGCACAATTCTTACAAACGTTTAAAGCGTTTATGGAAAATCCGGTTACCATGTTGGCTTAAAATTATATTTAGTATATTAGAATCCCGAAATTTCTTCGGGATTTTTTTATTTCTTATTTTTACCAAAAAAAAACAACTATCTTGAAAAACATCATCATCACAGGAACCTCAAGAGGAATAGGATATGAATTGGCTTTACAATTTGCAAATGCCGGTCATCAGGTTTTAGCGATCTCGCGAAATACACCTCAAACTTTAATGGAACATCCAAATGTTTCGTGTTTGTCACTCGATATTTCGGTGGCTGAAGATTTGATTCAAGTGGAAAAGTTTATTGCACAAACATGGAAAAAAGTCGATGTTTTGCTTCATAATGCCGGAAGTTTATTGCATAAGCCTTTCGATCAAATTAGTACAGAAGAATTTCAAAGTATTTATAAAGTAAATGTTTTTGCGGTAGCTGAACTTACTAAAATTTGTATTCCATTTATGCAAAAAGGAAGTCATGTAGTCACCATTAGTTCGATGGGTGGTATTCAAGGCAGTACAAAATTTGCAGGTTTAGCAGCCTATTCTTCTAGTAAAGGAGCGGTTATTACGCTTTCAGAAGTATTAGCCGAAGAATACAAAGAGCGCGGAATTGCTTTTAATGTATTAGCTCTTGGTGCGGTTAATACCGAAATGTTACAAGAAGCTTTTCCAGGATATGAAGCGCCAATTTCTGCCAAAGAAATGGCCGATTATATATTTAATTTTGCCTTAACCGGAAATGCGTATTACAACGGAAAAGTGCTACAGGTTTCATCGTCAACTCCATAAATAATTGAGCGAAGTTTTACAAAAATACCTTCCCGAGCACGCGGTTGCTAATTGTTTTGAGTTAATCAAAGCCAATCACGTACATTTAAAAATTGTCAACGAGCGCCAAACCCGCCATGGAGATTATCGAAAGGATGCACAGGGCTTTCATTTGATCACAGTAAATGCAAATTTGAACAAATACCGATTTTTAATTACTTTGATTCATGAAATTGCACATTTGGTGGCGTTTGAAAAATTTGGACGGAACATAAAGCCACATGGAGAAGAATGGAAACTGTCTTTTCAACGTTTGATGGTGCCTTTCATTCGGCCCGAAATTTTCCCTCATCAATTATTGTCCTTATTAGCAAAACATTTTAGAAACCCAAAAGCGAGTAGTGATACCGATGCAAAATTAGCAATTGCATTAAAACAGTTTGATCAAAAGGAAACGGATAAAAATTATGTTTTTGAAATTCCAATGGGGAGTAATTTTAGGATTTCAAACGGAAAAATATTTAAAAAAATAGCGCTGCGTGTAAAGCGATATGAATGTCAAGAAATTAGTACAGGGCGCATGTATCTTTTTCAGCCTAATGCTGAGGTAGAGCTATTGCCCAACTAGATATAAAAGTAGCATCTAAAATTAAATAGATTATTTTACATCGTCCTCTAAATACATTTTTCGTACACGTTTGAATAATTCAGAAGAATATACAAAATCGGTGACTGCTTCATTATCAGTTTTAAAAATTTCTTGATTAGAGCCTTCCCATTCTAATAATCCATTTTTTAGAAAAATAATTTTTTCACCTATCTCCATAACGGAATTCATGTCGTGCGTATTGATTACTGCAGTAATGTTGTATTCTTGAGTAATTTCCTGAATCAAATTATCGATAACAATGGCTGTCTTGGGGTCTAATCCTGAATTGGGTTCGTCGCAAAAAAGATATTTTGGATTATTAACAATGGCACGAGCTATCGCTACCCTTTTTTGCATACCACCCGAAATTTCAGAAGGACGTTTTTGATGGGCATTGGTTAAATTTACGCGATCAATCACAAAATCCACCCGTTCTTTAATTTGTTTAGGGGTATTATTTGTAAACATTTTTAATGGGAATCCTACATTTTCTTCTACTGTCATGCCGTCAAATAGCGCGCTTCCTTGAAAAACCATTCCAATTTCTGTGCGTAAGGATCTTTTTTCATCGTTAGAAAGTTCCGAATAAACTCGCCCATCAAATGAGATGGAGCCACTATCAGGCGTGTGAATGCCCAATAAAGTTTTTATTAAAACCGTTTTTCCCGAACCACTTTGGCCAATGATTAAGTTGGTCATACCCGCTTCAAATCGCGTCGAAATTCCTTTTAAAACGGTTTGTTCTCCAAATTTTTTAAAAATGTTTTTTACTTCAATCATTAGCTTAATAAAAGTTGCGTTAAAATAAAATTGATCAAAATAATAGCCACTGAAGTCCACACAAATGAAAGTGTACTCGCTTTACCCACTTCAAGCGCACCACCTTTCATGTAATAACCGTGAAAGGAAGGAATAGTGGCAAGTAGTATTGCAAAAGCGCAGGTTTTAACAAATGCATAGGAAATATGAAACGGAATAAATTCGGTTTGTAATCCGGTTACAAATTCGATACTGCTGGTAAAACCACCATAAACAGCTGCCATCCACCCACCAAAAATACCTAAAAACATACTCAATCCAATGACAAATGGATAGAGTAGAAGGGCAATTATTTTTGGGAAAACCAAATAATTTAAGGAGTTTACTCCCATTACTTCCAATGCATCAATTTGTTCGGTTACTCGCATGGTTCCTATACTTGAGGTAATAAAAGAACCCATTTTTCCCGCCATAATAATGGAGATGAAAGTAGGCGCAAATTCTAAGATTACCGATTGACGTGTAGCAAAACCAACTAAATATTTAGGGATCAACGGATTGGTTAAATTTAAAGCCGTTTGTATGGATACCACGCCGCCCACAAAAAAGGAGATAAAAGCTACTATACCTAGCGAACCTACAATAAGGTCATCAATTTCTTTGAAAATTAATTGTTTCATTACCGACCATTTGGTAGGCTTGTTGAATATTTCTTTCAACATGATGAAATACTTTCCAATTTGCGATAGGTAGCGAACGAGCATCATATTATTTGGGTTCAATTTCTAGAAATCACGTAAATTTACTATATTTTTTTGGATTAGTTAAAACAACTTCTCTTTCATTTTTTTCCAGCGGTAGTTTCTGAAAAAACGGGCTTGCTCTGCCGTAACGAATAAAGATTTACCTTCCGATTTTGCTTTCCAAAAGCCCATAAGATAATCTACAAACAACAAAGGCTTCCCTTTTCTCATAGCCAATTTCAATGAAGAAATAGTTGTAATAAGGATTCCGTAGCCTAAACTATAAAAAGCTTCACCTTGTTTGTAGCGTGCGGCTTTGTTATAACTGGCGCCGGTAGGTTTTAAATGTTTAACGTTTAACCTTTCATCGGTAACGATTTTCCAGCCATAAAATTTACACAATAATTCATCTACGGTGTCCCAACCCATAGCAGCTTTTAGCCCTCCAATTTGTTGGTAGGCTTCTTTTCGGTAGGCTTTTAGTGCGCCACGAATATGGTCTTTATCCGTTAGATTTTCTAATATCCAGTCGCCATTTTTTTCAATATAACAAAATCCACCTGCCATGCCAATCGTTGGATCCGATTGGAAATGTTGAATAATAGTTTCAAAATAATCTTTTGGAAAAATTAAATCGGCATCCACTTTAACGATAATATCATAGGCTTCGTCTAGCTGTTTTTCGCCTTCATGAAAGGCTTGAATGACTTTACTTCCGGGTAAATGTACCGCATCTGATTTTTTATTTATTAAAGTAATAAATGAATAATTGGAAGCAAATTCTGAAACTATTTCTGGAGTTTTATCAGTAGAATTGTCATTAACCACCACAATTTTTGTTGGTACAATACTTTGTTCTACTAACGATTGAAGGGTTAAAGAAATAAATTTCTCTTCGTTATAGGTGGGAATAATTATGTAGTATTTCATATTGAAAATTCCAATTTTTAAAAATTCCAAATTCCAACTTAAATTGTAGTGTAATTTGGGATTTGGGATTTATATTTTGGGATTTCTTTCGGCATACACCAAATAGTATCGTGGCGTAAACCATCTCAACAAGGGTCTAAAACCAATTTTTTTCACGGGATGTGTAAATTTTATGCGATCAACAATTTTAAATCCCGTTTTTTCAAGCAGCCAATCGAGTTGCCAGTCCTCAAATTCATGGTAATGACGGTCCCACATATCAGTTGTACTGCGGTAGGCAGGAGAAAACCATAAACGCAACGGAATTGAAATTAAAATTTTATCGGCAGTTACGTTTTCAAGAACGGTGTATGGATTGAGTAAATGCTCAAAAATTTCAAAAGCAGTAAACACGGTATACGTTTCTTTTTGCAACAAACTTTGATCGGTGTCTAGATCTTCTCCTTTTGAATTTATTACAGTATATCCGTTTTCAATCATGATTTTTGAAAAAGGATTTGGAACGCCCAAATCAAAAATGGTTTCTTGGGGTGAAATATGTTTTTTTAGAAAATCTAAAGTGATATTGAATCGTTTACTTGGATATGTTTTTTCGTACATTCTTGAGGTTTTCGGTTTGTGATTTTGCAAAATTAACTATTAACCATTAACAACAACCAAAAAAATTACATTTGATATACGAAAGCGTTAATATTCATACCCGCGCCTACAGAGGCAAACAGGACCACATCTCCTTTTGATAACGATTGATTTTCAATGTCTCCTTTGATTAATAAGTCATAAAGTGTAGGCACTGTTGCTACACTTGAGTTTCCTAATTTGTGGATACTCATGGGCATTACACCATCGGGAGGAGTTTGTTTGTACTGTTTAAAAAAACGTTGAATAATGGCTTCATCCATTTTTTCATTGGCTTGGTGTATCAATACTTTTTTAACTTTTTCAATGGGAATACCACTTTTTTCTAAACAAGATGCCATAGCTTTAGGAACATTACTCAAGGCAAATTCATATATTTTTCGACCGTGCATTTTAATGTAACGAACATCGGGATCATGGTCGGTATTGAATGAATTCCCAAAAAACAAATAATAGGCTTCATCATATGTAAAGGAGGCCGATTCATAGGATAATATTCCACCGGGTGCTTCAGAGTTTTCAATGATGGTAGCACCTGCACCGTCGGAATAAATCATGGAATCTCTATCGTGAACATCTACTACTCTAGACAAGGTTTCTGCACCAATTACTAAACATTTTTTAGCCATACCCGCTTTAATGAATGCATAGGCTTGTATGACTCCTTCAATCCAGCCTGGACATCCAAAAAGAATATCATATGCCACACATTTAGGATTCTTAATTTTTAATCCATGTTTTACACGGGTGGCTAAACTGGGCAAAATATCAGATTGAATGGTGCCTTTTTTAACATCTCCAAAATTATGAGCCACAATAATATAGTCTATCGTTTCAGGATCTACTTTTGCATCTAAAATTGCTTTTTCAGCCGCAATTATTGCAATATCTGAAGTACATAAATCATCTGATACATACCGTCTTTCTTGAATTCCTGTGATTTCTAAAAATTTTTCTGCAACAACATCATTTGTGTAGGCAAAAGTAGAGCCATCTTCATTTAAAAAGGAATGTTTTGAAAAATCAATATTGGTAACTCTTTTTGTGGGAATATAACTTCCAGAACCGGTTATTTTGATGTTCATAATTTTTGGTTTTAGATGTAACGAAAATATTAATTTTTCTTTAACATAACTTAAAAACAGTCGATTAATTTGGTTTTATTGTCATATTATTTATTTAAGAACAAAAAACTGACAAAAGTACTTTTTTTGGAGGGGTATTATGTTAATATTATTTCTATGTTGGATTGCCTTGAGTTCTTAATTATAAAAAAAGTTCAAGATTAATTATATCTTGAACTTTGTACTATTGAAATGTAATACTAACGCTTACATGTAGGCTTCAATAGGTGCACAAGAACAGACTAAGTTTCTATCGCCATAGGCTTCGTCAATTCGGCGCACTGTAGGCCAAAATTTATTTTCAGAAACATAAGCTAACGGATAGGCAGCTTGTTCTCTTGAATAAGGATACACCCAATCGTTAGCGGTAACCATTGCTAAAGTATGTGGTGAATTTCTTAATATGTTATTTACATCCTCTTTGGTAGAAATTTCAATCTCTTTACGAATGGCAATCATTGCTTCGCAAAAACGATCCAATTCGGCTACGTCTTCAGATTCTGTGGGTTCAATCATCAAAGTTCCTGCTACTGGAAAAGAAACCGTAGGTGCATGGAAGCCATAATCCATTAATCGTTTGGCAATATCGGTAACTTTGATTCCTTTTTCTTCAAAAGCCCTACAGTCTAGAATCATTTCGTGAGCAGATCTTCCCATTTCTCCCGTATATAATATAGGATAATGTGCTTCCAATCGCGCTTTCATGTAATTGGCATTTAAGATGGCATATTTTGTAGCATTGGTAACCCCTTCAGCCCCTAGCATGGTGATATAGCCATATGAAATCAAACAAACTAATGCCGATCCATAAGGAGCCGATGAAATTGCGGTAATCGCTTGTTCACCTCCCACAGGAATAATGGGATTTGTTGGTAAAAAAGGCACCAATTTTTCGTTCACACAGATAGGGCCAACTCCGGGTCCACCCCCTCCGTGAGGAATAGCAAATGTTTTATGTAGGTTTAAGTGACACACATCGGCACCGATAGTAGCCGGATTGGTTAAACCCACTTGTGCATTCATATTGGCACCATCCATATACACCAATCCACCATTTTCATGAATAATATCAGTAATTTCAATTATGGCGCTTTCAAATACACCATGAGTTGAAGGATAAGTTACCATTAAAGCAGCTAAATTAGCCGAATGTAAAATGGCTTTTTCTCTTAAATCTTCTACATCGATATTACCATTTTCCATGGTTTTTGTTACGATGATTTCCATTCCTGCCATTGCAGCTGAAGCTGGATTTGTGCCATGTGCTGAAGCTGGAATTAAACATACATTTCTATGATGATCACCTCTTGATAAATGATAGGCGCGAATGGCCATTAACCCAGCATATTCGCCTTGAGCACCTGAATTTGGCTGCAAGGTGGTTCCTTGAAAACCGGTTACTACATTTAATTGTTGTTCTAATTTTTTCAACATAATTTGGTAACCTTCTGCTTGTTCAACAGGAGCAAAAGGGTGTATGCTGTTCCAGTTAGCCATTGATAAAGGCAACATTTCGGCAGCCGCATTTAATTTCATGGTGCAAGACCCCAAAGAAATCATCGAGTGATTCAACGATAAATCTTTACGTTCTAATTTTTTGATATAGCGCATCAATTGACTTTCAGATTGATGGTTGTTAAACACATCATACTGTAAGAAAGCTGATTTTCGTACTAAGTTTGCGGGAAACATTGCTTCTGAAGTTAATGCATTTATAAGGAAAGGTTCTTTTCCAGTAGCTGCTGCAAAAATGGCAATAATTTGGTTGATATCTTTGATGGAAGTTGTTTCATTGATAGAAATAGAAACGGAATTAGCATCTGGATAAAAGAAGTTTACTTCATGTTTTTCTGCAATTGCTTTAACTTTATGGGCATCGGCTTTCACTAGAATGGTATCAAAAAAGGCCGAATTGATCTGATAAACGCCTAATTTATTCAAGGCATCTGCTGTAGTAACTGCTCCTGCATGAACTTTATCTGCAATTAATTGTAATCCTTTTGGTCCGTGAAACACGGCATACATTCCGGCCATAACAGCTAGTAATACTTGAGCGGTACAAATATTGGAAGTAGCTTTTTCGCGTTTGATGTGTTGTTCACGAGTACCTAAAGCCATACGTAAGGCGCGATTTCCGTTTACATCAATTGAAACACCAATAATTCTTCCAGGCATCGAGCGTTTGTACTCGTCTTTTGTTGCGAAAAAAGCGGCATGAGGCCCGCCGTAACCCATTGGAATACCGAAACGTTGTGAAGTTCCTACTACTACTGAGGCACCCATTTCACCAGGAGGTATTAATTTTGCTAAAGATAAAATATCAGCAGCTACGGCTACTTTAATTTCATTTTCTGTTGCTTTCGCTATGAAAGCTGTATAGTCATATACTTGTCCAAACTTCCCTGGATATTGAAGGATTGCTCCGAAAAAGTCTGATGAAAAATCAAATGTTTCATGATTTCCAACTACTAATTCAATGTCAAGTGGCGTAGAACGAGTTTGTAAAACAGATAATGTTTGAGGTAAAATTTCTTCTGAAACAAAGAATTTAGAAACATTATTTTTCTTTTGATCACGAGTACGAACATCAAACAACAAAGTCATAGCTTCAGCTGCAGCTGTAGATTCATCTAATAGAGAAGCATTGGCAATTTCCATTCCAGTTAATTCAATAACCGTAGTTTGAAAATTCAATATGGCTTCTAAACGACCTTGTGCAATTTCAGCTTGGTAAGGCGTGTAAGCGGTGTACCATCCTGGATTTTCAAAAATGTTACGTTGAATAACTGCGGGCACAATAGCCGGGTGATACCCTAATCCAATATAGGATTTAAAGATTTTATTTTTCTTTCCTAATTCCTGAATGTGTGATAAATACTCGTATTCGGACATTGGAGCATCCAAATCTAATTCGTTCTTTAGGCGAATATCATTTGGAATTGTTTCAAAAATTAATTGATCTAAATTTGCTACACCAATGGTTTTAAACATCTGATTTAAGTCGGTTTCACGCGGACCTAAATGTCTCAAAGCGAATGCATCTGTTCTCATTTATTGATAAAAGGTATAAGAATTTTTCTATGTGTTGTTTGAGTCACAAAAGTAATTATTAATCTTTTAATTCTTTGTTTTTAAAAGGTGATTTTTTGTGATTTTATCAACTAAATAGGGATTTTATTAACAGATTGATTATTTTTGTTGAATGCCCATTGGAAAGCAAATAGTAGACTTTTATATAGAGAGTAGCTTGCATGTTGCGCTCGCTGCCGCTGCCTTTATTTTACTCACGTTTTTAGAGTTAAACACTTCTTATGATGCAGCAGTAGTTGGATTTGGTTTTTTCGGAACAATTGCGGCTTATAATGCCATTAAATATATTCCGCTCATTACTTCAAAGATTTGGTTTTTTTCTCAAAGAAATCAGCTTATTTTTATGCTTAGTTTAGGCGCATTTGTTGCAGCAATCTATTTTTTTATTCAATTACAAAACACGGCGCAATTTATTGCAGTACTAGCATTATTACTCACGGTAAGCTATAGTTTCTCGTTTTTTGGACGTTTGAATTCCGGTCGAAATTGGATTGGGTTTAAGGTGTTTTTGGTAGCTCTTAGTTGGTCTCTAGTTACTTTTATATTACCAGTTATAGCTTTGGATTTTTCTATTTCATTGGAAATACTTCTCCTGGCATTCCAACGTTTTGTATTGGTTTATGCTATTATGTGTGCCTTTGAAATTATTGATGTCCAATTTGATATGCTTACCTTAAAAACACTACCCCAGCGAATAGGGGTTCAAAAAACAAAACAACTGGGTTATTTTCTTTTGTTGTTATTTTTAGGAATCGATGCAATGATTCAGAACCAGTGGATTTTCGTAAACTTCTTTTTTGTAGTAACTACTGCTGTTTTTTTGTTTTATTCAAACGAAAAAAGGCCCAAATATTATACTAGTTTTTGGGTCGAAAGTATTCCAATATTTTGGTGGTTAGCCCAAAAATTACTTACTTATTTCTAATCTTTTTTTCCCATTTCCAAGCTGAGGCTAACGCATTTTCTAGCGATAACTCGGTTTTCCAACCCAAAACGGTGTTGGCTTTTTCTGTATGCGCATAGGCTTCTGTAATATCGCCCTCGCGACGGCCCACAATTTGGTAATTTAATTTTTGATCCGTCACTTTTTCAAAGGCTTGTATTACTTCTAAAACGGAGCTTCCTTTTCCGGTACCCAAATTGAAAATTTCTACGTTTTCAAGATTTTGATGGCGAAGTAATCGCTGGAGTGCCACAACATGCGCTTTGGCTAAATCGACTACATGAATGTAATCTCTTATTGCGGTTCCATCGGTTGTGGGATAGTCGTTTCCAAATACCGATAATTTTTCGCGCAATCCAATGGCTGTTTGCGTTATAAATGGCACTAAATTTTGTGGAACTCCCAAGGGCAATTCGCCAATTTCTGCCGATTCATGAGCGCCAATGGGATTAAAATAGCGCAACAAGATGGCATTGATATTTTTTACTTTTGCTACGTCTTTAATAATTTCTTCTCCTATTTGCTTGGTATTGCCATAAGGAGACAATGCAACTTGAATGGGAGCATCTTCTGTAATGGGCATTTTTTCGGCTTGACCGTAAACTGTACACGACGAACTAAAAATAAAATGAGCGGCAGGTTTTTGTTGTAATTCTTGCAATAAGTAGATCAACGAATTGAGGTTGTTTTCATAATACAACAACGGATTTTCGACACTTTCGCCCACGGCTTTTGAGGCAGCAAAATGAATGACACCCGAAATGTCTTCGTAGTTATTGAAGAGCTTTTGAACTGCACTTTTATAGCGCAAAT
>CAMDDB010000013.1 GCA_945890865.1 Flavobacterium psychrophilum | reverse complement strand
TTGTATTTGTAATGAAATACAACACGTCTCGTATAGCCGTGGGTGAAGTGGCAGCGCCCGAAGGGACTAAAACGCAACACACGACAACTCCTTGGCTAAACACAAAATAGCTGCTTAAAAAAAAAATCCGGCTCAAAAGAACCGGATTTTGTATGTGGTTGATGCCTTACTATTATTTGGCTGTAGGGACAAATTTGATAGAAACAGAATTAGTGCAGTAGCGTTGTCCGGTTGTTTCTTTTGGACCGTCATCAAATACGTGCCCTAAGTGACCTTCGCATTTTGCACACATGACTTCAATGCGCTCCATGCCATAGCTAATGTCTTTTTTATAAATAACGGCCCCTTTAATGGCTTCATCAAAAGAAGGCCACCCACAATGCGAGTCAAATTTGGTATCGGAAGTAAATAAATCATTGCTACAAGCGGCACAAACATATTTTCCTGTTTCAAAATGATCGTGATATTCGCCAGTAAAGGGTCGCTCGGTGCCTTTGTTTCTTAATACTTCAAATTCCAGTTCAGAAAGTTGGGCTTTCCATTCGGTTTCGGTTTTTTTTACTGCGGTGTTCATCGGTGTTGGTTTTTGGTTTTGCACGGTACAGGAGTACGCGATACTTACTATAAGGATAACAGCTAGATTTCTCATAAGGGCTATTTTTTTTTCAAATATAATCGAAGCGCAACAAATCATAGGTTAAACAAGATATAAAAATAGGGGTACTAAGTGTTAATTTCTAAATCCTTAATATAATCTTCATTTTCATAGAAAAACCGCTCAAACGCATCCATATTTGTATTAAAAAACTCAAAAATAGCTTCCCAATTGTTTTTGTTGTTGATACTGATGTCTGTTTTTTCTACCCAAATGCGGCTGATGACTTTCCCGCTTTCTAAATAATAGTTTCGTTCAAAAATAGCTTCTTCAAGATACTCTTCCAATAGGATGGTTTTTAGCGAAAATACTTTTTCAAAGTATATTTTTCGTTTTTCTTCATCTTTGGGTTCGATATCCAATAGCACTTGCGCTTTCTTATTATCGACATAAAATTTAAACGTTACATCTTTTATTTTGGTGTTGTAGAGCAACCATTTTCTAGGATAGGCTTCGGCAAATGCGATCCAAAAATCCTTTTTTATTTGTAACGCTTCTTCTTTGCTGAACATATTATTTATTTAGGTAGTTTTACTCTGCTAAAATTAATTATCTTTAGTGAACTAATTGCCACAGTATGCTTTTTACTGATTTTGTTAAACACCTGCCAAAGATAGAAAAAGAATCCCTGCTTTCTAAGGCTGCACATATAAAAATGGCGCCATTAGAGCGCATTTCTTATTTGGATGAAACCCATTATTTGGACAATAATCCTAAAAAAGCAGCAGTTTTAATGTTGTTTTATCCCAAAAATAAAATTACTCATTTGGCTTTGATTGTTCGAAATTCTTATCCTGGTGTGCATTCGTCACAGATTGGGTTTCCAGGAGGTAAGGTTGAATTGACGGATGCTAATTTGGCTGAAACTGCAATACGAGAAACCCATGAAGAAGTGGGTATAGCGCCGCATCAAATCCAATTAATTAAGTCTTTTAGTGATATTTATATTCCACCTAGTAATTTTTTAGTGGCACCATTTATGGGAGTGTCTCATGAAGAATTGACCTTTACACCCGATCCTTGTGAGGTAAAAAAAGTACTTGAACTTTCACTAGTTGATTTTCTAGATGATCAAAGTATTACTCATGTAACTATGTCTACATCGTATGCTACCTCCATCAAAATGCCTGCTTTTCAAGTCGATAAATACATTGTTTGGGGTGCAACCGCAATGATGATGAGTGAATTAAAAGAGGTGATTAAAAATGCCTTGTCAAATGATCTCAAGTAAATATTTAAAAGTTGGTCTTTAATTTGTGATTTTATACGTTTTTACTTTTTAAAATGCTCGATTTTACTACATTTGCCTACTTATTTTTGTTAATTGAGATAGAATATGGGGATATTTAAAAGAAATCCTTTTGGGCATATATTGTTTTTGAAAACCTGGTTGATTCGAATAGCAGGGTTTTTAACCCATCGGCGCTACAAGAGTTTCAATACGCTACACATTGAAGGTTCTCAAATCATTCGAAATTTACCCGACACCAATGTATTGTTTATCTCAAATCACCAAACGTATTTTGCCGATGTTGTGGCTATGTTTCATGTATTCAACGCGAGTTTAAAAGGAAGAGAAAATAATATTAAGAACGTATTTTATTTATGGAAACCTAAACTCAATTTGTATTATGTAGCTGCGAAAGAAACCATGGAAGAAGGTTGGTTGCCTCGTATTTTAGCCTATGCTGGAGCCATTACTGTAGAGCGCACTTGGAGAGCCAAAGGAAAAGATGTTGATGAAAAAAAAGAGGTCAATCCAAATGATACCGAAAATATTAAAATCGCCTTAGAAGACGGTTGGGTCATTACGTTTCCACAAGGAACTACGCGTTCTTTTAAACCGGTAAGAAAGGGAACCGCTCATATTATTTTACAACACAAACCTATCGTGGTTCCTATTGTGATTGATGGTTTCAGACGTTCGTTTGATCGTAAAGGCTTACTCATTAAAAAGAAAGGGATTTTACAATCGATGGTTATTAAAGAACCGTTACTAATAGATTACGAAACTACTTCCGTAGATGAATTGGTTGAAATGATAGAATTTGCTATTGAGCAACATCCTTCCCTGTTAAAAGTACTTCCAGCAGAAGAGCTAGAAGAAAGAGCCAATTTAGACAAAGAGCGAATGTGGCGTTATTAATCTTTACTTAAATTGCTATAATTCTAATTTCATAAGCTCTTTGTAGTTTTTATTCAATCGGTTTAATAATATGCCGTAGAGAAGTTTGTAAAACCCAATGATTATTCCAAAAACTAATAATAAAGTGAATCCAAAAATTAGTATATAAGTCAAAGTAGAGAGTTCTGCATGTGAACTGTTGGTATCTCCAATGCCTTTGTTGAAACCGTCAATCACACCAAAAGTTCCCAAAAAACAACTGATGAATATATTCCAATAAATATAAATATTTACGGTTTTTCTAGTTTTAATAATGTCTTGTATTAATTTTTTGGACGAATCCATTGCACTTACGGTTTTATAATTTTTATAAAACATATAGATGAAGCCTAATAAAATAATATAGTTGGCTTTTTCAATGATATACAAATAGGGGTGTAGTTTTTCAAAGTCTTCAATTTCTTTATTGGAAATTACAAAACCCAACCCATTTAAGATGACAAATTCGAGTATGCTGATAATCAAGATCCACTTCACAATCGAAGATGATCTTTTGTGCAACATGCTATAAATTTCATTTTCAGAGATTTGGTCAAAAGAATGCTCCTTTTTCTTCCAGTCTTTTTTTAATAGGTCTAATACATCCATAGTTACGGATTTAATATTTTTTTTAATTTTCCTTTCACACGATTCATTTTTACTCGTGCATTCACTTCAGTAATTCCTAATGTTTCTGAGATTTCAGAATAATCTTTATCTTCCAAATACAAAAAAACCAAAGCTTTTTCAATATCATTTAATTCGCTAATAGCGCTGTAGAGTAATTTTAATTTTTCCTCTTCTTCAAAATTGTATTCTTCTTGGGTTACCCGATGAAAAGTACTGTCAAATTCTATGGTATCAATGGTTCTCTTCTTTTTTCGGTATAAAGTAATGGCGGTATTTAAGCCCACGCGATAGGCCCAAGTGGTAAATTTTGAATCTCCTCTAAAATTGGGAAATGCTTTCCATAACTGTATGGTTATTTCCTGAAATAAATCTTTATGCGCATCGATATCAGTAGTATATAACCGACAAATCTTATGGATTATATTCTGATTTTCTTTGAGTTGTTTGACAAAAAGTGCTTCCGATTCTGATTTCATGCTAATAGGTAGTTGAATGGCTTATTTTGTTACATTTTTTCATAACCAATGACGAGTCCAATAAATTTACTATAACCTTCCATACCGTCTTTTTGTTGGTTGGCTTTTAAGAATTTATCATAGAACCACTCAAAAAAGGCATTGATTGGAGTGTTGTGTTGCTCCCAAAACAACTCACTTTGCTCAAAATTCTTTAAAACGCCCGTATTGATTTTTTCTAAAAATGGTTTAGAACTTCCCTCTTTAAAAACTTCTAAATTGGTAATTGCATAGCGCAAAGCAAAACTATAGGCCGCATATTGAAAATATAAATCGTCGTGGTTACTGGCCGCAACAAATCCGATAAAATTGCATTCACTTTCGCTACCAATACCGGTTTGATGCGCCATCTCATGACATGTGGTAAACGGTGAAGTGTATTTTGGTTTTAAAGAATTAACTTGTGCCTCATTGGTAAACGGATTCAAATACCCACCAAATCCCATATAACTCAACGGCAAACTAAATAAAGAGTTTTTGATGCTTTTGTTTTCGTAATGGAATTCGTTTAAATCGTGAGGTAGTTTTTCGTATCCTTTTACGGCTAAATTGTAAATTTTTGCATCAGAATAAGGAATTACAACAGCAACAGCATCATTTTTTGTGATTTGCAATTGCAGTTCATTGGTTTTGACCAACATTTTTTCAGTAAAACTGCGCAATTGTGCTAACGAATAGTCTTTGTTTAGCTCTAATTTTTCATGCAACGGAATGCGGTAATAGTTCATTCCCCATAACAAATGAAAGAAAAAATAGCCAACAGAAAGCCCGCTCAAAACAATTAAACCATTACTTTTCCATTCGGAAAAAAAACCGATACGGCGCATCCAAACCCATCTAATTATTAGTACTATAAGTATGAAATATAGCACATCACCAACCGAAAACGGTATTTCGCCCAAAATTTTTCTTGACCAATGGGCCAATTTTGGATAAAAACCTTTGCTATAACCAATTTCTATCACCTCAGGAAACCCTGCCAGAATTCTGACCAAAAGTATTTGAATAAACAGGAATAACGGTAGGATATATTTTCTTTTCACAATAATTTTTTAAAACGTAAATATAATCACAAATCAATTTGTAAAGAAATTAAACTTTGTAACTTTGTTATCTCAAAATTTAAACTTGAAATAATAAAAATATGAGCCAAGAAATTAGAAATCTAGAACCCAAACCACTTTGGAATAAATTTGCCGATTTGAATGCGGTACCACGTCCTTCAAAAAAAGAAGAACGTGTGATAGAATTCATAAAAAACTTTGGAACCAGCTTGGGATTAGAAACTTTTGAAGACGAAATCAGAAACGTAATCATTCGCAAACCAGCAACCCCAGGAATGGAAAACCGCAAGCCAATTGTTTTACAAGGGCATTTGGATATGGTACACCAAAAAAATAACGATACTACTTTTGATTTTGATGCCCAAGGCATTGATATGTATGTCGATGGAGATTGGGTTCGTGCCCGCGGAACAACGCTTGGAGCCGACAATGGTTTGGGAGTAGCAATGATTATGGCAATATTAGAATCAACTACCATTAAACACCCTGCTATTGAAGCCTTGTTTACGATTGATGAAGAAACGGGAATGACCGGTGCTTTAAATTTAAAAGGAGGTGTTTTACATGGAGAGATTTTATTGAATATGGATACCGAAGAAGACGACGAAATCGACATCGGCTGTGCGGGTGGTATCGATGTAACCGCTACAAGAGGTTATGCTGAAGAAGAAACGCCAGAAGGTTCTGTGGGGTATACTATTACTGTTAAAGGGCTTCAAGGTGGTCATTCTGGAATGGACATTCACAAAGGATTGGGGAATGCCAACAAAATAATGAACCGTCTGCTGTTTGACGGATTTGAGAATTTTGGGTTGCAAATTGCCGAAATTTCAGGAGGAAGTTTGCGCAATGCAATCCCTAGAGAAAGTATAGCAAATGTAATCATTGCAGAAATGTATGACGAAGCTTTTGTATTTGACATGCAAGAAGTTATTGGTGATATCAAAACCGAATTCAAAACAACAGAGCCAAATTTGACAATTGAAATTGTGAAAAACGATTTGGTACCACCAAAAGTAATGGATTTAGGGGTACAAGAAGGTTTACTTCGAGCGATCTATGCGGCACACAATGGCGTGTATAGAATGTCGGCCGATATGGAAGATTTGGTAGAAACATCGAATAATATTGCACGTGTCATTGTAAAAGACGGACACATTTCCATCCAAAATTTAACGCGTTCTTCCGTGGAAACTTCTAAAATGGATTTGGCTAATGCCTTGCGTTCGGCGTATGAATTGTTTGGATGTGAAGTAGAGTTCGGAGGAAGTTATCCCGGTTGGACGCCCAATGTAAATTCTGAAATTTTAGAAGTTCTGACTTCAATTTACGAAAGACAAAACGGTCTGCAACCAAAAGTAGTGGCTTGTCATGCCGGATTAGAATGCGGTATTTTAGGCACCAATTATCCAAATATGGACATGATTTCTTTTGGACCCACCATACACGGAGCACATAGTCCCGATGAAAGAGCATCCATTACATCCTCACAGAAGTTTTGGAAGTTTGTGATTGAAATTTTGGAAAATATTCCGGTAAAGGCCTAAGTAGATTCAAAAATCCCAATCGAAAGATTGGGATTTTTGAATTTTTGGTTGTGTAATTTTAGAAATGAAACAAATCGATCCCTAATTTTATACAACAGTAAAATTTAAGTTTACAACTCTAATTTTGGATTTTTTTTGTAGTATTTTTGTTATTTATAGGGAAAAAAGTGAAAATGAAATGTATTGCGATACTACTGTTTTTTTGTTTCGGGTTTTGTGGCTTTTCGCAAGACCAATTCACCGTCTATTTTGAAACCAATAAATTTGAATTAAATTCATCTGAATTTACTAGATTACAAGATTGGATGATCCAGAATAAAACTTCAAAAATCTTATCCATTACAGCTTCTACTGACGAAGTGGGTTCAACGGGTTACAACGATACTTTATCTCAAAAGCGAGTGCGTTATGTTTTTGATCTTGTCAACGGAAAAATCAACATCAGATCCGATTATAAAAATATTTCATTAGGCGAAAAAGGCGCTACTTCTAACAATAAAGCCGAGAATCGAAAAGCAACCTTACATTTCTTGATAGAAAAAGAGGTGTATAAGGAAAATGAAATCTTAGGGATAGTCAAACCTATTGATGTACCGCCTCTTCTCGAGAATGCACCCTTAGCTGAAAAAGTCAAATGGGCCAAGGTGGGAACAAAAATTGTATTGAAAAACATTAATTTTTACCAAAACACGTTTGCTACAGTTCCCGAATCACAAGGAGCGTTATATGATTTGTTGTTTGTGCTTCAAAATAACGAAAACCTCAAAATTGAGATTCAAGGTCATATTTGTTGTATCGATAAAGATTATCGCAATTTGTCTACCGATCGGGCCAAGCAAATCAAGCGATTTTTGGTCTATAATGGCATTCCGCAGCATCGCATCCAAACCAAAGGTTTTGGTGTGTCGCAACCTATTTTTTCTATTCCTGAGGCAAACGAAGAGCAAGCCGCTGCGAATAGACGTGTAGAAATTGAAATACTAAGTAAATAAGTGTAGCTATGAAAAAGATAATGTTCTTTGTTCTTGGGTTGAGCCTATTAATGAACACGAGTTGTGATAAATGTTTGGAAGGCGATCGGGCAACACCGGCTTCCTGTTTTGTGAATGTTATCGGAAATTATTCCCTTCAAAATGTTTTTGAAAATGAAACGTTTTTACCATCACAAATTAGTGTAGCTGATTTAGATGGCAAAGCGATTCCGTTTCGATTCATTCCCAATTCAAATTTGATTCAGTTGTTTCCAGATACTCGAAATTTGATCAATAATTCTTTGATAATAACGTTATCAAATGAGGAATCATCAGCATTTAGTGAAATTACTATTACTCACGATGTTTCAGAAAAAGTAGAAGAATGCTATACCACTTATACGATAGAAAATATTCAAACACCCCAACAGGCTTCTGAAGTAGTTGACGGAATTTATGTGATAAAAATCTAATATTTCTAAATTCGGACTTCTAAATTCTAAATTTTAAAACTATATTTGCGGAACAACAACAACACAATACATTCATGAGTTCTGATACTAGCAATCGCTATAATTTACGCGGAGTTTCGGCTTCAAAAGAAGATGTACATCTTGCGATAAAAAACATCGATAAAGGTTTGTTTCCGCAGGCATTTTGTAAAATCATCCCCGATTATTTAACGAATGACGACCAATATTGTATTATTATGCATGCTGATGGTGCCGGTACAAAATCTTCTTTGGCCTATATGTATTGGAAAGAAACCGGTGATCTTTCGGTTTGGAAAGGTATTGCTCAAGATGCTTTAATCATGAATATTGATGATTTATTGTGTGTAGGCGCTACCGATAATATTTTACTTTCTTCGACCATAGGAAGAAATAAAAATCTAATTCCCGCTGAAGTTATTTCTGCGATAATTAATGGAACAGAAGAATTAATTGCCGAGTTAAAAAAACACGGTGTTACGATTCATTCCACAGGTGGAGAAACGGCTGATGTAGGCGATTTGGTTCGAACCATTATTGTAGATTCAACCGTTACGGCAAGACTGAAACGTGCTGATGTAATTGATAATGCTAATATTCAAGCGGGTGATGTCATTGTTGGATTGGCTTCTTTTGGTCAAGCTACTTATGAAACAGAATACAATGGCGGAATGGGAAGTAATGGTTTAACTTCAGCACGTCATGATGTTTTTGCGAAGTATTTGGCTGATAAATATCCAGAAAGTTTTGATGCTGCTGTTCCAAACGAATTAGTGTATTCGGGTCAAATTCAATTGACAGATGCTGTAGTAAATAGCCCAATTAACGCCGGAAAATTAGTCCTTTCTCCCACGAGAACGTATGCTCCAGTTATTAAAAAATTACTATCTAAATACAATTCAACTCACATTCACGGAATGGTGCATTGCAGTGGAGGCGCCCAAACAAAAGTGCTTCACTTTGTAAATAACGTTCATGTAATTAAAGATAATTTGTTTCCAGTGCCCCCGTTATTTCAATTGATTCAGCAGAATTCTAAAACCGATTGGAAAGAAATGTACCAAGTATTCAATTGCGGTCACCGTATGGAAATATATGTTCCAAATGAAATTGCACAGGATATTATCGAAATTTCAAAATCATTTCATATCGATGCACAAATTGTAGGTAGAGTAGAACAATCAGAGAGTAAAAAATTAACGATAGTTTCGGAATACGGAACGTTTGAGTATTAAATATTTGTTTTAAGTTTCAAGTTGAACAAAAATAACCTGAAACTTGAAACCTGAAACAAAAGAAACAACACAAACCAATGAACAACGTATTAATTTTAGATTTCGGATCACAATACACCCAATTAATTGCTCGAAGAGTAAGAGAATTAAATATTTTCTGCGAGATTTTTCCATTTGATAAAATACCATCGGATTTATCGTCTTATAAAGCGGTAATCTTAGGCGGAAGTCCTTGTTCGGTGCGTTCGGAAGAAGCATTGCATCCCGATTTATCTGAAATTAGAGGTAAAAAACCTTTATTAGCCGTTTGTTATGGTGCTCAGTATTTAGCGCATTTTTCAGGTGGAGAAGTAGCAGCTTCTAACACCAGAGAATACGGAAGAGCCAATCTTTCTTACATAAAAGAAAACGAAGTATTTTTAGAAGGTGTTTCTGAAAATAGTCAAGTTTGGATGTCCCATTCCGATTCTATTAAGAAATTACCCACTAATGGGGTTAAAATTTCAAGTACAAAAGACGTTGAAAATGCGGCGTATAAAATTGAAGGTGAAACTACTTATGCTATCCAATTTCATCCAGAGGTTTATCATTCAACAGATGGAAAACAAATGTTAGAAAACTTCTTAGTTAAAATTGCAAAAGTGGAACAAACCTTCACGCCTAATGCTTTCGTGGAAGAAGTAATTGCAGATATGAAAGCCAAAATTGGTGATGATAAAGTAGTTTTAGGATTATCTGGAGGTGTTGATTCTACTGTTGCGGCAGTAATTTTAAATAAAGCAATTGGAAATAATTTATATTGCATTTTTGTAAACAATGGATTATTACGCAAAAACGAATTTCAAAGTGTATTAGATCAATACAAGGGAATGGGATTAAATGTTAAAGGTATTGATGCTTCACAGCGTTTTTATGACGCTTTAGCTGGTCTTGACGATCCTGAGGCAAAACGGAAAGCCATTGGAAATGCGTTTATAGAAGTTTTTGATGACGAGGCGAATCAGTTAAAAGATGTAAAATTTTTAGGTCAAGGTACCATTTATCCCGATGTAATTGAATCGGTTTCAGCAACAGGCGGACCTTCAGCGACTATAAAATCGCATCATAATGTTGGTGGGTTACCGGATTTTATGAAATTACAAATTGTAGAACCGTTACGCATGTTATTTAAAGACGAAGTGCGCAGAGTAGGAGCTACACTAGGAATTGATCCCGAGTTATTAGGACGTCATCCTTTTCCAGGTCCTGGTTTAGCCATTCGTATTTTAGGTGACATTACCCCTGAAAAAGTAGCTATTTTACAAGAAGTAGATGCTGTTTTCATCAACGGATTAAAAGAACAAGGTTTGTACAATAAAGTTTGGCAAGCTGGAGCAATTTTGTTACCCGTAAATAGTGTAGGTGTAATGGGCGATGAGCGTACTTACGAAAAAGTAGTTGCCTTGCGTGCTGTAGAATCTACCGATGGAATGACAGCCGATTGGGTGCATTTGCCCTATGAATTTTTGATGAAAATTTCAAATGAGATAATCAATAATGTTCGTGGTGTAAACCGAGTGGTGTATGATATTAGTTCAAAACCACCCGCAACTATTGAATGGGAATAAATAAAGTAAGATGAAGAAAATTTGGGTACTCATTTTTTGTTTCAATTTCGTTTTTGTTTTCGGACAAAAGCAAGCAACACATCTTGTGCTAAAGGGTGAAACCTTATATGCCATTGCTAAAAAATATCAAATTACACCCGAAGAGATTATAAAAAACAATCCGGATGCAGTCAATGGAATTAAGGAAAATCAAACGCTATTTATTCCACCAAAAAATGGTTTACCAACACTTATAACCACTGCAAACGATACCACCTACGTGGTTCAAAAAGGAGAAACCTTATATGCTATTTCTAAAAAATTTGGAATTTCAGTAGAAGCTATTCTCTCTAAAAATTCATTGGTAAAAGATACATTATCAGAAGGAATTCGATTGGTTCTTCCAACTAAAAAAAATATAGTGCCATCAATTGTTTCCAACAAAGAAAACGTTAACTTGATCAGTACAGTTTCCAAATCGAAAACTAGAAATCTTGTCTTGTTTTTGCCTTTTAACATCAATAAAATTGAAAATGATTCGCTCAAAACTCGAACAGAACATTTAAAAACCAATAAATTTTTAAATCTAACTTTAGATTATTATGCGGGTGCCTTAATGGCAATTGATTCAGCTAAGGCATTAGGGATTCCGGTTAATGTAAAAATTTATGATGTGGAAAGTTCAAAATATACCTCTAATGTAGCTTCCATTATTGCCAAAAACGATTTTTCTAAAGTTGATGTGGTCATGGGTCCGTTCCAAAATTCATTTGTAGAAACGACGGCACAATTGCTCTCAAAATATAATATTCCGGTCATTTCACCGCTTTCAAAAGAACGCGGTTTGTCGTTACCTAATTTATATTATGCTATCCCTTCAGAAGAACAATTGAAAGCAAAGTTATTTCAGCATTTTAAAGAAAAAAATGGCAATGTTGTGGCCATCATCAGTTCAAAAAAGACAGTTTCAAAAGAATTTTTATCGGCAAATTATCCATGGGTTAAGCTGGCTGCATTTACCGATAAGGGTGCGCTTGATGTGGCCCAATTCAAATCGCAATTGGTTAAAGGAAAAGCCAATTTTGTAATGTTAGAAATCGAAAAAGTAGGTACAATTTTAAGCGTAACCAATTTATTAAAGGGTTTACAAAAAGAATATAACATACAATTAGCGGTGAATGAAGTGTATGAAGCTTTCAATTTTGAAGAAATCCCTATTCAGAGTTTAACCGCATTAAAAATGTTGTATCCTGCTGCAAGTAAAATGATGAATACCCCTGAAGAATTTCTTTTTGCAGCAGCATTTAAAAAAATCAATAATGTAGCCCCAAATAGTGTGGCCATAAAAGGATTTGACTGTACGTTTGATACCATTTTACGCATGTGTCAAGAAAATGGTTTTGCCGATTCGGTTTCAAAATACAAAACCGCATATGTTGAAAACAGTTTTGACTATTCCAATGAAAACGGTGCAAACAATAACAGAGGTTGCTATTTATTATATTATGACAGTGATTTAACGATAAAACAAGTACAATAATGGCCACTTCTAAAGTAACGTATTTAGGTGATTTACGCACCAGTTCAATACATTTGCAATCGAGTTCAGAAATTATTTCTGACGCACCTCTAGATAACAATGGAAAAGGGGAGGCATTTTCTCCAACCGACACAGTTGCAAATGGATTAGCCAGTTGCATGTTTACTGTCATGGGCATTAAAGCCAATGATTTGCAAGTCGATTTTTTAGGTTCTACTGCAGAAGTTACTAAGGTTATGGCGGCCGAACCAAGACGAATTTCGGAAATTCATGTGACTTTTAATATGAATTTGGAAGCCGATGAAAAGACTAAAACCATTCTGGAACGAACAGCTTTGACCTGTCCTGTTTTTTATAGCTTACACCCTGATATTAAAAAGGAAATAGTATTTGTTTGGAGATAATTTCAAAAAAACATGACCAACCAAGAACTCCTCATTAAACTTGCTCACACTAAAATGCCTTTTGGTAAATATGAAGGCTATCATTTAATTGATCTTCCCGAGTATTATGTGGTTTGGTATGCCAATAAAGGGTTTCCAAAAGGGCAATTGGGAGAGCAATTGAAATTGGTTTACGAACTCAAATTAAATGGCTTAGAAGAATTGGTGCGAAACATCCGCAGAAACTTTCCGAAAAAGTGATTCTTAATGAAGATAAATTTGTCTTTATTAACTTTGTGTAAATCGGTACAAAATTTCTAAATTCTAATTTCTGAATTCTAATTTTTAACCTATCTTTGGCCTTTATTATTTTTAATACAACAATTCCTCAGTTTAACTCAGGAAACAACAACACAACAACAACACAATGAGCCAAACTAAGTATATTTTTGTTACCGGAGGTGTGACTTCTTCTTTAGGGAAAGGAATCATAGCAGCTTCGTTAGCCAAATTATTGCAAGCCAGAGGATACCGCACAACCATTCAAAAGTTTGACCCCTATATTAACGTAGATCCAGGAACGTTAAATCCTTATGAGCATGGAGAATGTTATGTAACTGATGATGGCGCAGAAACCGATTTGGATTTAGGGCATTACGAGCGTTTTTTAAATGTACCTACTTCACAAGCAAATAATGTAACGACAGGAAGAGTGTATCTTTCAGTTATTGAGAAAGAGCGTAGAGGTGAATTTTTAGGTAAAACGGTTCAAGTGGTTCCACATATCACAAATGAAATTAAGGAACGTATGCAGTTGCTTGGAAAATCGGGTGATTATGATATTGTGATTACGGAGATTGGTGGAACTGTTGGGGATATTGAATCATTACCTTATATCGAATCCGTTCGTCAATTGGTTTGGGAATTGGGGGAAAGTAATGGAATTGTAGTTCATTTAACGTTAGTGCCTTATTTGGCTGCTGCCGGAGAATTAAAAACAAAACCTACACAACATTCGGTGAAAACATTGATGGAAAGCGGTATCAAAGCCGATATCTTAGTTTGTAGAACCGAACATGAAATTTCGCAAGAATTGCGTCAAAAATTAGCCTTGTTTTGTAATGTAAAAAAAGAAGCGGTTATTCAATCTATTGATGCGTCTACCATTTATGAAGTTCCCAATTTGATGTTGGAAGAAGGCTTAGATCGAGTAGCTTTAAGTAAATTAAATTTACCCGAAAAAAATTCACCCGATTTAAATAATTGGAACGAGTTTTTATACCGATTAAAAAATCCAAAACACACTGTTAATATTGGTTTAGTTGGAAAATATGTAGAATTGCAAGATTCCTATAAATCTATTTTAGAAGCATTCATCCATGCCGGAGCGGCAAATGAAACCAAAGTGAATATAATAACAATACATTCTGAACATTTAGATGTCAATTCGGCCGAAAGTCAATTAAAAGGTTTAGATGGAATATTAGTAGCCCCTGGATTTGGTGAAAGAGGAATTGAAGGAAAAATTGAAACGGTGCGATATGCCAGAGAAAACAACATTCCTTTTTTTGGAATTTGTTTGGGCATGCAAATGGCAGTAATTGAATATTCACGTAACATTTTAGGTTATGCGGATGCCAATTCAACCGAAATGAACGAAAATACGTCTCATCCGGTTATTAATTTAATGGAAGAACAAAAAAATATTGAAAATAAGGGAGGGACAATGCGCCTTGGTGCATGGAAATGTAGCATTGCAGCAAATACATTGGCACAAAAAATCTATGGTAAAACCGAGATTATGGAGCGTCACCGTCACCGTTACGAGTTCAATGGTGATTATTTAATCGAATTAGAAAAAGCAGGATTAGTAGCATCCGGAGTAAATCCAGATACGAAGTTGGTAGAAATTGTTGAAATTCCTACACATCCATTCTTTATCGGTGTACAATACCATCCCGAATATAAAAGTACAGTCGCAAATCCGCACCCTATTTTTGTGAGTTTTGTAGCAGCAGCAGTACAACATAAAAATAAATAATCGGTTCTTTTAAAGGAACTCGAAATACAAGTAAGTAGATGGAAGAAAAAAAATTAGATCTAAATTCGATAATCGGATTTGTATTGATTTCTGGAATTTTATTATGGATGTTATATGCTAATACGCCAACTCCAGAAGAAATAAAGGCTACAGCCAAAAAAGAGCAAGTTGAAAAACAAGCCAAACAAGCCAAACAAGTAAAAACAGTATCGGCAATTACAGAAGCAGTTCCTTCAGATACTACTCAAACTGCTGCTGCAGCGAAATTGGGTTCGTTTGGATATTCGGCTACACTTCCCTCAGCAACTGATGCAGTAACCGAAATTAAAAATGAAGTTTTAGCCATTAAAATCTCAAATAAAGGAGGGTACATAGTTGATGTTACCGTTTTAGGTTTTGAACAATTTGAAAAAAACTCTAAAAAAGCAGTGCAATTGATTAAAGATAGTAATGCTTCTTTAGATATTACATTGCAAACCGCAGACAACAGAACCTTACATACTAAAGAGCTTTATTTTGAACCAAAGTTAACCACTGAAGGTAAAAATCAAGTAGTAACGCTTCAATTAAAAGCAGGACCCGATCAGTTTTTAGAATACCGATATGTCTTAAAACCTAACGAATACATGCTCGATTTTGGCATTCGTTCACAAGGCCTAGAAAAAGTCATAAACACTTCCAAACCATTAAATTTAGAGTGGCAATTGAAGTCGTATCGCAACGAAAAAAGTATTAGTTATGAAAACCGTTACACAGAATTAATTTATGAATACGAAGACGGAAAAGATAATTATTTAAATGCGGCTAAAGATTCTGAAGACGAAGCCAAAGAGGTTTCTTATATCGCATTTAAACAACATTTGTTTAGTTCTATATTATTAACAGATACAAAATTCAAAACGGTAAAGTTTAATTCCGATAATTTAGTTGATGATGAAGAAACAGATACTATTTTTACTAAAAATTTCATGGCTCAGGTTCCTTTAGCGTTTAAAAACGGAGCTTTAAATTACAGTATGAATTGGTATTATGGTCCTTCAGATTATACAATATTAAATGATTACGATAGAAACTTAGATGAAATCATGCCTTTAGGTTGGGGAATCTTCGGATGGATCAACCGCTATATCTTTATACCAGTATTCGGATTAATATCGGGATTGGGAATTAGCTTTGGTATTGCAATTATTTTATTTACAGTGTTAGTTCGAATTGTAATGTCTCCTGTTACTTACAAATCCTATTTGTCTCAAGCAAAAATGAAGGTATTGCGTCCTGAGATTGCTGAATTGAATGATAAATTCAAGGACAATCCGATGAAGAAACAGCAAGAAACGATGAAGCTGTATTCGAAAGCAGGCGTGAATCCTATGGCCGGATGTTTACCAGCTTTATTACAAATGCCTATTTTTTATGCTTTGTTCCAATTCTTTCCTTCGATGTTCGATTTGAGACAGAAATCGTTCCTTTGGGCAGATGATTTGTCTTCTTATGATAGTATTTACCAATTACCATTTCATATCCCTTTTTATGGGAGTCATGTAAGTTTGTTCCCAATTTTAGCTTCAATTGCTATTTTCTTCTATATGAAAATGACAACAGGTGATCAGGTAATGGCACCACCACAAGAAGGCATGCCAGATATGGGTAAAATCATGAAAATAATGATTTATGTTTCACCAATCATGATGTTGTTTTTTTTCAATAATTACGCATCTGGATTGAGTTTGTATTATTTTGTTTCCAATTCAATTACCATTGGAATCATGTTAGTAATTAAAAATTATATCGTGAAAGAAGATAAAATTCACGCACAAATTCAAGTGAACAAGACAAAAGAGAAGAAAGAGAGTAAATTCCAGAAAAAAATGCGAGAATTAATGGAGCAAGCAGAAGCCCAAAAAGCCGCACAAAAGAAAAAATAATTTTTTCAAAATACGCTTAAACCCTGTCTGTAACGACAGGGTTTTTTTGTCAATTTTTTTGATAACTTTACAAAAAATTAAAACTATAATGAAAAACGTTATCCTATTCTTTTTACTCACGTTTTCCGTTTTTGCTCAAGACACCATCAATAAATTTGATGCAAAGGGTAATCGTCATGGTTTGTGGAAAGGTATTTATAAAGAAACCAATCGTCCGCGTTACGAAGGTGTTTTTAATCACGGTAAAGAAACAGGAGTTTTTAAATATTTTGATGATACAAAAGTGGGTACAGTCATAGCTACTCGCGATTTTTCAAAAGGAGACGGGTCATGTTATGCTGTCTTTTTTGATCAAAAAGGGAATAAAGTTAGTGAAGGGAAATTATTGCATAAAATCCCAGAGGGAACCTGGAAATATTATCATTTAGAGTCAAAAACATTAATGACATTAGAGGCATACAAGAATGGAAAACTCGATGGAATTAAAAAAATATATTATAACAACGGCGTTCTTGCTGCAGAAACCAATTATGTAAGTGGCGTTAAAAATGGTTTGGCAAAAACGTATGCCGAAAGCGGTAAGCCATTAGATACTCATACTTTTAAAAATGGACAATATCAGGGTTTAGCTTCTTATTATGATGGCAACGGAAATAAAATGTATGAAGGAAGTTACACCAACGGGAAGCGTGTGGGATTATGGAAGTTTTATGATCAAAACAAGGTAATTAAAGAAGTTAAAGCCGCAAAATTCAGTAAAGAATTGGTCAAATATGAACAACAGAACCTAGAGCAAGTTTCTAAAACTGAAGCGCAATTTAAACAAGAACAGGAGAAAGGAAAATAAGTATGAAGAGAGTTGTAGTAGGGCTTTCCGGAGGAGTAGATTCGAGTGTGGCTGCTTATTTATTAAAAGAGCAAGGCTATGAAGTCATCGGACTTTTTATGAAAAATTGGCACGATGATTCGGTTACTATTTCAAACGAATGTCCTTGGTTGGAAGACAGCAATGATGCTTTATTGGTGGCAGAAAAATTGGGTATACCTTTCCAAACGGTTGATTTGTCGGAACAATACAAAGAAAAAATTGTAGATTACATGTTCGGTGAATATGAAAAAGGCAGAACCCCAAATCCTGATGTGTTGTGTAATCGCGAAATCAAGTTTGATGTTTTTATGAAAATTGCCCTTTCCTTGGGAGCCGATTATGTGGCCACAGGACATTATTGCAGAAAAGGTAGTTTCAAAAAGGATGAGAAAGAAATATTTCAATTGTTAGCCGGAAAAGATGACAATAAAGACCAATCGTATTTTTTATGTCAATTATCACAAGAGCAATTGGCAAAAGCATTATTTCCCATTGGCGAATTGACCAAACCAGAAGTACGCAAAATTGCAACTAAATTAGATTTAATTACTGCCGAAAAGAAAGATTCACAAGGCTTGTGTTTTATTGGTAAAGTTCGCTTACCCGAATTTTTACAACAAAAATTACAACCTAAAGAAGGCATCATCGTTGAAATTCCGGAAGATGCACCAATATATGCTGCTGAAAAGCCAATTTTTAGTACTGAAGAAGCGGCTTTTGCCCATGAAGCGCAACGCATCAATTATTTAAAAGTACCAGGCAAAGTGGTTGGTAAACATCAAGGAGCACATTACTTTACAAAAGGACAACGCAAGGGATTGAATGTAGGTGGCACAAAAGAACCTTTATTTATTATTGAAACCGATGTAGAACGAAATATCATCTATACCGGTCAAGGTAATCAGCATCCCGGTTTGTTTAAAAAAGCCTTATTCATTTCCAATGAAGAAGTGCATTGGATTAGAACAGATTTGGCCTTGAAACCCGGTGAAAAAAGAGAAGTATTGTCGAGAATTCGATACCGCCAACCTTTGCAAAAAGCAACCTTGTACCAATTTGATTTAGGAATGTATGTGGTGTTTGAAAAACCACAATCGGCAATAACTGAAGGTCAGTTTGTCGCTTGGCAGGAAAAAGATGAAGTCATAGGAAGTGGTGTAATTGCCTAAGAATTAATTGTTTTCACTACTTTAGATAAAAATCCTTATTTTTGATATTCGAATCTTAGTCTATGAAAAAACGGCTGCTTTTTATTCTGTTGCTTGTTAACTTCGGTTTTTCACAAGAAGATGCATGGGTTTTTTTTACTACTAAACCCAATGCAACTACTTATTTAGCCAACCCTTTAACCATGTTAACACAAAGGGCATTGGATAGAAGGGAAGCTCAGGGAATTTCTTTAGATCAATTGGATGTACCGATTGCGCAAACCTATATTGATCAAGTGGTGGCTTCAACCGGAATTACCGTGAAGGCAAAATCGAAATGGCTGAATGCACTGCATGTTAGAGGTACTCAAGCGAATATTCAAGCGTTATCCAACTTATCATTTGTTAGTTCAATACAATTTGCGAATCATTCCTTAAATGGCCGATATTCAAATTTACCAGCTACATTACAACCTATATTAAAGCAAATGAATGTAGCCGTTACCTACAATTATGGTTCTTCAGCCAATCAAATTCAAATGCTAAACGGCCACTTATTGCACCAACAAAATTATACGGGAGCAGGAAAAATAATTGCGGTTTTGGATACTGGATTTCAAAATGTAAATGTGGCCACTCCTTTCCAGCGGCTAATTTCAAATAATTCAATACTGGGAGGTTATAATTACGTGAGTCAAAATACCAATGTATTTGCACTTCATAATCATGGAACCATGGTACTATCATGTATGGGCGGCTATGTTGAAGGTCAATTAGTAGGAACGGCACCCGATGCTCAATATTATTTATTTGTAACGGAAGATGTTACAGCTGAAAATCCAGTAGAAGAAAGTTATTGGGTGCAAGCAGCCGAAGAAGCCGATCGGTTAGGTGCTGACATCATTACTTCCTCCCTGGGTTATTTTGCATACGATAATCCGAGCTATAGTCATACGTATAATAAAATGACGGGTAATTTTGCCTTCGCTTCTCGAGGAGCAAATATTGCATTTTTAAAAGGGATTGTTGTAATAGCTAGTGCTGGAAATTCGGGTGCGAGTGCAAATCCTCATATTGGAGTTCCTGCCGAAGCTACTCATGTATTATCCGTAGGAGCTGTAAAAGCAGACGCAACTTATGCAACTTTTAGCTCGATAGGACCTTCTTTTGACGGACGAGTAAAACCAGATATTATGGCACAAGGTCAGGCGGCTATGGTTGCCAATATTAATGGAGAAATTGTTACTGCTAGTGGTACTTCTTTTTCTGCGCCCATAATGGCGGGTATGATAGCTAGTTTTTGGTCTGCTGTTCCTAGTTTGACCGCAGCTCAAGTAGTTCAATTCGTGAAACAATCTGCCGATCGATTTTCAGCACCAACAAATTTATATGGATTTGGGATCCCCGATTTTCTTTTGGCTCTTAGCCAGGCACAACAAATGGATCAACTTGAAAATGATGGTTATGCGATTTATCCGAATCCCATGGACCACGAAATGAAAGTTGATCTTTCAGCACAATTTACAAACGTAAGATTGAATTTATTCAATAATCTGGGTCAAAAAGTTTTGGATAGGATGTTGACTTCCGACTTTCAAACACTTAATGTGGCTCATTTATCACCGGGAATTTATTTTTATACACTAGATACAAATAACAAATCCTTTCAAGGAAAATTAGTCAAACAATAATGAATAGAATTACTCAACTTTTCACTATTCAATATCCAATTATTCAAGGAGGAATGATTTGGAATAGCGGTTATAAATTAGCAAGTGCAGTAAGTAATGCCGGCGGACTTGGACTAATTGGCGCGGGATCGATGTATCCAGAAGTACTTCGAGAACACATACAAAAATGTAAAAAAGCTACTGATAAACCTTTCGGTGTCAATGTTCCCATGTTGTATCCCAACATTGAAGAGATCATGCAAATTATTAAAGAAGAAGGCGTAAAAATCGTTTTTACTTCAGCTGGAAATCCGAAAACGTGGACGCCTTTTTTAAAAGAAAACGGTATTACGGTTGTTCATGTGGTTAGTAGTTCAAAATTTGCTTTAAAAGCGCAAGAGGCGGGTGTAGATGCTATTGTAGCTGAAGGTTTTGAAGCAGGCGGCCATAACGGAAGAGAAGAGACAACAACCTTGACCTTAATTCCAATGGTGCGCGAACAAATTTCAATTCCACTCATTGCCGCTGGAGGAATTGCTACCGGAAGAGGAATGCTAGCAGCAATGATATTAGGTGCCGATGGAGTACAAATGGGTAGCCGATTTGCAGCCTCAACCGAAAGCTCGGCGCACAATGCTTTTAAACAAACCATATTGGAAACGGGTGAAGGCGATACACAACTCACCTTAAAAGAATTAGCTCCAGTACGATTAATTAAAAATAAATTCTATCAAGATGTGCAAGATTTGTATGGCAAATGTCCGTCCAAGGAAGAGCTCGAAGCCTTGTTAGGAAAACGAAGAGCAAAACGAGGTATGTTTGAAGGAGATTTAATCGAGGGCGAATTAGAAATAGGTCAAATTGCGGGTCTCATTCATGATATTTTGCCTGTTGAAACTATTGTTAATAATATACTTAAGGAATATCATAGCGCTAAAAAAGAGTGTTCTACCTTTGAGTTTTAATTACACATCCATGAAAATTTTTAAATACCTACTCTTTGTATTTTTCTGTACCACTTTTACAACTGTAGCGCAACAATTTCGATTCAAAACAACGACCTTATCAGTTTTGGAAAAAGACAATAAAGGTGATTGGGGTAAATGGTCAAAACCAGAAGCGACAGAACTTTACGTGACTTTAGATTATAATAAAAATAAAATTGTAATTTATTCAAGAGAAATTCAACATTATAACATTGTTGAATATTTAGAAAAAGAAGTCACTAAAACAGACGAGATTAATTCATATCTCTGTAAAAATCAATTAGGAACAGCTGTTAAAATTTCATTTTTTACTAGAGTAGATTTAGGAAACAAGCCACAGTTATATGTCTACTTTAAAGATTTTATTTTTTGTTATGATATTGTAGAAGAGTAATTCAGTAACTTCTTGTTTTCTTAACATTGCTATCCTAACAAAAATGTAATTTTGTATAAAATATTCAAAAAAAATGAAAAAAATCTTACTCATAATTCTATTGCTAGTAGTCGCATCAAACTTTGCACAAGATAAACCCAAACTAGTCATTGGGATTGTCGTTGACCAAATGAAGATGGAATATTTATATCGTTTTTCAGGCGATTTTTCAGAAAATGGATTCAAGCGATTAATGAATCAAGGATATACGTTTCATAATACGCATTATAACTTTATGCCAACCTATACAGCACCCGGCCACGCTTCGGTGTTTACCGGAACTACACCTTCAGTACACGGAATTGTAGGTAATGAATGGTTCAATAAGGCTACCGGAAAGGAAATCTATTGTACCGAAGATGCATCGGTTTCAACCCTTGGAGATGATTCTGTAAATGAAGGAAAAATGTCGCCCAGAAATTTACAAAGTTCCACCATGACCGACGAATTAAAACTTGCTACCAATTTTAAAGGAAAAGTCATCGGAATCAGTATCAAAGATCGTGGGGCTATTTTACCCGCTGGGCATTTTGCCGATTGGGCTTTTTGGTACAGCAAAACTGGAGCCTTTATTTCGAGTACTTATTATGGAGAAAAGCTTCCTGATTGGGTTACACAATTCAATGCCGAAAAGAATTATTTGAAATACGTCACCAAAGGTTGGGATTTACTAAAACCCAAAGAAGTTTATAATGAAAGTTTAACGGATAACAACCCTTATGAAGGGAAATTATATAAAAAAGCACCGTTTATGCCTTACAATTTACAAGATATGTATGAAGCAAACGATGCAGGGATATTGCGTTCCACACCTTATGGAAATAATTTATTAGCCGATTTTGCAAAAAAAGCAATCGAAAGTGAAAAGCTGGGACAAGATACGATCACTGATTTTTTAGCGGTTAGTTTTTCTTCTACCGATTATATTGGCCATGTTTTAGGTCCCCGTTCAATTGAATTACAAGATACTTATTTACGTTTGGATGAAACAATAGCCGATTTCTTAGCGTATTTAGATAAAACTGTCGGCAAAGGGAATTACTTGGTTTTTTTAACGGCAGACCACGCTGGAGCAGAAAATGTTTCCTACTTAAAAGATAATAAATACAAAGTAGATAATATAAATTATAAAAACATTCAAAAAGACTTGAAAGATTTTTCTGAGAAAACGTATGGTGAAGATCTACTGTTAAATTATTCCAATTACAACGTGTTTTTTGATCAAAATAAAATCAAATCCAAAGGATTGAATATTCAAGAAGTAAAACAAATATTTAAAGATTATTTGCAAAAACAAGAGTTCATCAAACGAGTTTACACAGAAGAAGAAGTAGCTACTTCAAATGCTAATGATTATTATTTAAACTTCATTTCAAAAGGGTATGATCCAACACAAAATGGAGAATTAGTGGTGATTTTTAAGCCGGGTTATGTAGAATATTCTGCTACCGGTACCACACATGGTTCCCCGTATACTTATGATACACACGTTCCTTTAATTTTCTTCGGTTGGAACATTCAAAAAGGACAAACCCACGATCGAAAAGAAATCACACAAATAGCACCAACGATCACACAATTATTGCAAATCACTATGCCTAACAGTTCTGACGGTAAGGTGTTGTTGGAACTGATGAAGAATTAACTATTTTGAGTTCTAATTTGAACAGATTTATTTCATTAAATCATGTATACCAAATTCCCAAATTAAACTAAAAAAAGTTAGCCCATTAAAAATTACTTTGTTATTTTTGTGGCACTTTTAAAATAAGATAAACGCATTATAATTATGAACATACACGAATATCAAGGTAAAGAAATCTTAGCAAGTTATGGGGTACGTATTCAACGTGGAATTGTGGCAAACAATCCGGTTGAGGCTTTGGCTGCTGCTAAACAATTAACGGCGGAAACAGGTACTAGTTGGTACGTAGTAAAAGCTCAAATTCATGCAGGGGGTAGAGGTAAAGGCGGTGGCGTAAAATTAGCTAAAAACTTAGATCAAGTTACTGAAATTTCGGAACAAATTATCGGAATGCAGTTGATTACACCACAAACACCACCAGAAGGAAAAACAGTACACAAAGTACTAATTGCAGAAGATGTATATTATCCTGGAGAAAGTGAAACATCAGAATTTTATGTTTCTGTGTTGTTGAATAGAGCTACGGGTCGTAATATGATTATGTACTCTACAGAAGGAGGAATGGATATCGAAGAAGTAGCAGAACATACACCGCACTTAATCTTTACTGAAGAAATTGACCCAGCTGTTGGATTGCAAGGTTTTCAAGCGAGACGAATAGCATTTAATTTAGGTCTTTCTGGAAATGCGTTTAAAGAAATGGTTAAATTTATTGATGCCTTATACAATGCTTATATTGGTTCGGATGCGTCAATGTTTGAAATTAATCCAGTACTTAAAACATCAGACAATAAAATATTAGCGGTTGATGCCAAAGTAAACATCGATGATAATGCGTTATACAGACAGTTAAAATATGCTGAAATGCGCGACATTAGAGAGGAAAATCCAATCGAAGTTGAAGCAAAAGAAGCCGGATTAAACTATGTAGATCTTGATGGTACTGTAGGATGTATGGTAAATGGTGCCGGCTTAGCAATGGCTACCATGGATTTAATTAAATATGCAGGTTTTGAACCAGCAAACTTTTTAGATGTAGGGGGAACTGCCGATGCAAAACGTGTAGAATTAGCGTTTAGAATCATCTTAAAAGATCCAAACGTAAAAGCCATTTTAATCAATATTTTTGGAGGAATCGTTCGTTGTGATCGTGTAGCACAAGGGGTTGTTGATGCCTACAAAAACATGGGTGATGATATCAAAGTACCAATAATTGTTCGTTTACAAGGTACCAATGCAGAAATTGCTAAAGAATTAATTGATAATTCGGGAATGCCTATTTTATCTGCAGTGCAGTTTCAAGAAGCAGCTGATCAAGTAAAAGCAGCTTTATCATAATAAAAATTACAAGACAATATATTCAAAAAACTCTCAGATTGATCTGGGAGTTTTTTGTTTTTAATGGGCAAATTTCCAAAACAGCTAAGGATTTCTTACCTTAGCCATTCAATTTACACTTTATGATTTCAGCAGCGCAATTTCAAAAGGAATTGGAATTAATAATAGCAAATGCCATTCGAGAAGATGTAGGCGATGGCGATCATAGTTCGTTGGCTTGTATACCCAATACCGCCCAAGGAAAAGCAAAATTATTGGTTAAAGACAATGGAATTATTGCTGGAGTTGAATTTGCAAAAATGATATTCAAATACGTAGATGCTAATCTACAAGTGGAAGTCTTGATTGAAGATGGAGAAGCCGTAAAACAAGGCGATATTGTATTTTTTGTTTCGGGAAGTTCGCAATCTATTTTAAAAGCGGAACGTTTGGTATTGAATACTATGCAGCGCATGAGTGCTATAGCTACAAAAACCAAAGAATTTGTAGCCTTGTTGCAGGGCACTAAAACAAAAATTTTGGATACTAGAAAAACCACTCCTGGAATTCGAGCTATTGAAAAATGGGCAGTAAAAATAGGAGGTGGAGAAAATCATCGTTTTGCTTTATACGATATGATCATGTTAAAAGACAATCACATCGACTTTGCAGGAGGGATTTCGCAAGCCATTTTAAAAACCAATAACTACTTAATAGCAAATAATAAAGAATTAAAAATCATTGTTGAAGCTAGAAATTTAGATGAGGTCAAACAAATTCTTGAAGTAGGTGGAGTGTACCGCATTTTATTGGACAATTTTGATTATGAAACAACCCAACAAGCTGTACAGTTGATCGATAGCCAATGTTTAACAGAATCTTCTGGAAATATCAATGAAAAATCAATACGACGTTATGCAGAATGCGGAGTTGATTACATATCATCGGGAGCATTAACCCATTCTATATATAATATGGATTTAAGTTTAAAAGCAATCGAATAATGTCAGAAGAAATAGAAAATAAACTCAATACAATTCCTGTTATAAAGCAACTGGTTGCTTTAGGAAAAACCATCAAACCCACTTCTTTAGAAGGACTTTCTGTTTATGATATTTTAGAACTCTATGTGATCGGAATATTTAAAGGAGCTTTTTCCTATAGAGCCAGTGCGGTTGCTTTTAGTTTTTTTATGGCTTTGTTTCCGTTTGCATTATTTATTTTGAATTTAATACCCTATATCCCTTTAAAAGATTTTCAAAAAGATTTTTTGCATTTTGTGGCCGAAGGTGTTCCTCCCAATACTTTTGATGCGATAGCTCAAATTATTAATGATATCATGAATCATAGCCATCAAGGGTTGCTTTCTTCGGGTTTTATTTTGTCGATATTATTAATGACCAATGGCGTTAATGCCGTTTTAGGAGGCTTCGAACTGTCGGCACATATTACCCTAACGCGAGGTTTTTTTAAACAATATTGTATCGCATTAGCGCTTTCCTTGGTATTGTCAATGGTTTTAATTGTTACAGTTGTAGCCATTGTAGTTGCCGAAATCATGATTCAAAAGATAAATATTAAAGGATATGTAGCAGATGTAGCCGTTATAGAATGGAGTCGTTATGCATTTATTTTATTAATGATATTGATAACTACTTCGGTACTTTATAAATTTGGAACCAAAGAAACCTATAAGATTTCGTTCATTAGTTATGGGGCGGTATTTACAACAATATTAATTATTTTGTCGTCTTATATTTTTGGAGTTTATGTCGAAAAATTTTCCAACTATAATGAATTGTATGGATCAATAGGCACTTTATTGGTTCTGATGTTTTACATTTGGATCAATTGTATGGTCTTACTACTGGGATTTGAACTTAACGCTACTATTTCAAAATTGAAAAGAAAAAATTTATATCTTAGCAAAAATTAAAAAACTATTTATTATGAAAAAACAATTTATTACTTTTTTAGTTCTTGTAGCAACTGTATTTTCGGTAAACGCACAAGTAACAGTTTCTGGGGTTAAGGTCGATGGCAAAATGTCATTAGAAGGAGAAAGCTTAGTATTAAACGGAGCAGGTATAAGAGAAAAAATGTGGATTGATTTATATGTAGGTTCTTTATATGTTCCAAAAAAGACTTCAAGCGCAAAAGAAATTATCGATAGCAAAGAGGCAGCTGCAATTAAATTGAATATCATTTCTACTATGATTACATCTGAAAAAATGATAACTGCTATTAACGAAGGATTTGAAAATGCAACGGGAAATAAAACCGCTTCTTTAAAACCTAAAATTGATAAATTTAAAAGCTTTTTCAAAGAAGAAATTAAAAAAGGAGATGCTTTTATTATTGTGAATGTTCCTAATGAAGGCGTGGTGGTTTATAAAAATGGTGCTAAAAAAGGAACCATTGAAGGATATGATTTCAAGCGAGCTTTATTCGGAATTTGGTTGTGTGACAAACCAGCTGATGCCGATTTAAAAACAGCTATGTTAGGAAAATAATCCCAAACAGTACTATACTACAAAGAAGCGTTCTCATTCGAGAGCGCTTTTTTTATGGGAATAGACTATCTTTTTTCGGATTTAATTTCTCTATTCTCTTTTTCAAACTATATTTGTTCTATGTTGTATTTTATAGAAGTGGTATTGCCGTTGGCTGTTTCTAAAACCTTTACTTATCAGGTTTCCGAAGCAGAATTCAATTACATTCAAATAGGAATGCGCGTTGCCGTTCCCTTTGGTAAAACAAAAATAGTGACTGCCTTAGTCTTGGATAAAAACAACACTCCACCACAACTCTATGAAGCTAAAGAAATTCATCAAATCTTAGACGAACAACCTGTGGTGAATACCTTCCAAATTGAACATTGGAAATGGATAGCTTCCTACTACATGTGCTCACTGGGAGAAGTTTTTCGGAGTGCGTTGCCTTCAGGATATATTTTGGAAAGCGAAACTATTATTTCTGCAAAAGAAAACTTAGCTCTAGATACTTCAGAATTAAAAGACGATGAGTATTTAATATTAGAAGCCTTAAAAACACAATCTTCGATTACCGTTCAAGATGTAATTAAAATTGTAGGGAAGAAAACAGTGTTTCCAATTATTAATAAATTGCTCGCCAAAGGTGCCCTAGTGCTCCAAGAGGAAATTTCCGAACAATACAAACCAAAGTTGCTTCGCTATATAAAATTGCATGACAAATTTTTACAACCCGATAAATTAGCCGAATTGCTTCAAGAATTATCCGGTGCGAAACGCCAACGCGAATTGGTTTTGCATTATTTTCAATTGCAGGCTCAAGATAAAAATCCAATTTCATTTAAGAAAATTTTAGAATCCTCAGGGGGTACTTCTGCTAGTATTAAAGCGCTAGTGGATAAAGCTATTTTTGAAGAATATTATATAGCTCAAGACCGTGTGGCTTTTAAAACAGCAACCGACAGCCATTTTACATTGAGTTTGCCACAGCAAAAAGCGTATGATGCTATAGTGAATAATTTTAAACAATTTGAAGTTAGTTTGTTGCATGGTATTACTGCTTCTGGTAAAACAGAAATTTATATCAAGTTATTAGAACACTTTGTACAACAAGGCAAACAAGTACTGTTTTTACTGCCTGAAATTGCTCTAACAACACAATTAGTGCAACGATTGACCACTTACTTTGGTAATGAAGTAGCGGTTTATCATTCTAAATACTCAAACAATGAACGCATAGAGGTTTGGAATCAAGTAGTAGAGCAATCTCCAAAGGCAAAAGTAGTAATTGGGGTTCGAAGCGCCTTATTCTTACCTTTTAGTAATTTAGGTTGTATCATTATAGATGAAGAACATGAGCAAACCTATAAACAACACGATCCAGCGCCACGCTATCATGCAAGAGATGCTGCTATTGTCTTGGCAAAACAACATCAAGCAAAAGTGTTATTAGGTAGTGCAACACCTAGTTTGGAGACATATTATAACGTTCAAACTAAAAAATATGGATTGACCGAATTGAACGTGCGTTATGGAAAAGTGGTTTTACCTGAAATTTTTCTAATTGATATTAAAGACAAGTATTTTAGAAAAAAAATGACCGGCCATTTTTCAGACGAACTCATAGAAGCGATTACAGAAAAATTGAACCTTGGCGAACAAGTTATCTTATTTCAAAACCGCCGGGGTTTTTCACCTTATGTTGAATGCATGACTTGTGGTCACGTGCCTCATTGCCCTAGTTGTGATGTAAGTTTGACCTATTATAAGTTTAAAAACCAATTGCGTTGTCATTATTGTGGTTATTCAATGGCAAACCCAACAAACTGTCACAGTTGTCAATCGGTCGATTTGACGACTAAAGGTTTTGGAACCGAGCAAATTGAAATGGAATTAAAAGCGCTTTTCCCAGAGAAAAACATCGGTAGAATGGATCAAGATACTACGAGAGGTAAATATGGTTTTGAAAAAATTATTGATGCTTTCAAAAATAGAGAAATAGAAGTTTTAGTCGGTACTCAAATGTTGGCCAAAGGCTTGGATTTTGATAATGTAACACTAGTTGGGATACTGAATGCCGATAATTTACTCAATCAGCCAAATTTTAGAGCGTATGAAAGAGCGTATCAAATGATGACACAAGTTGCAGGTAGGGCTGGCCGATCAGAAAAAAGCGGAAAAGTACTGATCCAAACGTTTAATCCACATCACAATACCATCCAGCAGGTATTGAGTAACCATTATTTGGGTATGTATGAAGAGCAACTGTATGAGCGTCAAAATTTCAAATATCCTCCATTTTATCGTTTGATCAAACTCACCTTAAAACACCGCGATTTTGAAAAATTAAAAGAAGGTTCACTTTGGCTCTATACGGTATTTACTAAAAGTATACCTTATCCTGTTTTGGGACCAGAAGAGCCGGCTGTCAACAGAGTTCGCAACGAGTACATTCGAACCATTATGATAAAAATTCCTGCACATTCAAATTTAGGGCAGGTGAAAGCAATGATCCATAAAACGAAAAATAGTTTTGAGGCAATCCCACAATATAGAGCAATAAAGTTGACAATAAATGTGGATGTGTATTAAGTGTTTTCGATCGCTTTTACAATTTCAACCTTTTTGTTTCGGCTTAAAGGAATTTTAGTCGTCCCAATTTCAGCAAATTTGTTGTTAAATTTTTCAACTCGAGCCAAATTGATAATGAAAGATTTGTGTACGCGAATAAATTTATCTTCCGGAAGTTCTTTTTCAAATCCTTTCATCGTAGAAAGCACAAGATGGGTTTCGTCATCGGTTACTACTTTGATGTAATCTCCATAGGCCTCAATCCATTTAATTCTCGAAACATAAATTTTAAGCTTTTTCAAATTACTTTTAATAACTATACTATTGCCAGGGTCTTCGTTGTTCTCATAGCGAAGAGTGTGAAGTTCAGCGGCTTTTTTTACGGCTTTGGTAAATCGTTCCTTTGAAATAGGTTTTTGAAGAAAATCGGTAGCTTCATAATCAAAAGCTTTTACAGCATAATCTGCTTTTGAAGTAATAAAAATAATTTGTGGTTTTGTTTTCAATCCATCTAATAAATCAAAACCATTGATTAATGGCATTTCAACGTCTAGAAATATCAAGTCGATGGAATTGTGATTAATGCAATTTTTTGCTTCAAGGGCATTTGCAAAATCACCAATCAAGTGAAGAAGAGAAGATTCATTAACTAATTTAGTAATGGTAATTCTTTGCACAGCACTATCATCAACAACAATACAATTTAACTTCATGAGATTCATTTATACGCAGTTAAAAGTATAATAAATAATACAAGAAAACAAATAAGGGTAAAAAAAATATTTGATGAACACTTGGATATTAGAATAAAAACACTATTTTTGCACCCAATTTTATAACATTAAAATACATAGATTATGAATCATTATGAAACTGTTTTCATCTTGAATCCCGTTTTATCTGAACAACAGGTAAAGGAAACAGTAAGCAAGTTTGAAGATTTTCTTACTTCTAAAGGATCTGAGATAGTATCGAAAGAAGATTGGGGCTTAAAAAAATTAGCCTACGAAATTCAACACAAGAAAAGTGGATTTTATCACTTATTAGAATTCAAAGCTCCCGCTGAAATTATTATTGCATTTGAAACTGAATTTCGTCGTGACGAGCGTGTAATGCGTTTCTTAACGGTGTCTTTAGACAAACATGCAATCTCTTGGGCAGAAAGAAGAAGAGTAAAATTAAAAGCTAAAACAAACTAATCATGTCTACATTAGAGCAATCAGCAAAAGGTAAAAAAGACGGAGATATCAGATATCTTACGCCTTTAAATATTGATACAAACAAAACAAAAAAATACTGTCGTTTCAAAAAATCAGGTATCAAATACATTGATTATAAAGACGCAGACTTTTTATTGAAATTTGTAAACGAGCAAGGTAAAATTTTACCAAGACGTTTAACAGGTACTTCATTAAAATACCAAAGAAAAGTTTCTGTAGCTGTTAAAAGAGCTCGTCACTTAGCTTTAATGCCATACGTGGCCGATTTATTAAAATAATATTTAACAAATAGTTGTTGCTTCGCTTCCAGCGGGCTAACTTCTACTAAAAAGGACAACAACATGGAACTTATCTTAAAACAAGACGTTCAAAATTTAGGATTTAAAGATGATGTAGTAACTGTAAAAAACGGTTACGGTCGTAATTTTTTAATTCCTCAAGGAGTAGCTATCTTAGCGACACCTTCTGCTAAAAAAGTATTAGCTGAAAATTTAAAACAAAAAGCACACAAAGAAGCTAAAATTGTTGACGATGCTAAGAAATTAGCGGAAGCTATCAAAGCTCTAGAAATTAAAATTACGGTTAAAGCAGGTGGTGATAAATTGTTTGGTTCGGTAACTAACGCAAACATTTTTGAAGCATTAGAAGTTAACGGTCATTCAATTGATAGAAAATTCATTACTAGTGGTGTGGTAAAACGTGTAGGTAAATATACTGCAACGGTTAGATTACACAGAGATGTTATCGTTGAATTACCTTACGAAATCGTAGGAGAAAAAGTATAATTTTTTCAAAAAATATAAAAATGCCCCGATTTTTTCGGGGCATTTTTTTTATATTTACCTCATGAAGTATGCTCGATTAACCAAAGAACAGTTAGAAGAACTACACCCCGAATTTATTACTTTTTTGGCCACACAGTCTATTGATAAAATAGAATGGGATGACATCAAAAAAAACCGTCCTCATGTGGCTGAGCAAGAAATAGATCTTTTTTCTGATGTTATCTGGGACAAGGCTTTAACGAATGTTTCATACATAGATCATTTTTCCAAAAATTACATTTTCCTTTTTAAATGTGTAGAAGAAGTTGTTTTTTCTTGGGTGGTGAAAACGAATAATCCTCAAATTGATTTTGTTTCTGCTGATGGGATTCATTGGCTGGCCGATAATTTATTCTCAAATGACGTTGAAATTACCAGAGGAAGAAAAGATATTTCAAATAACAGAAATTCAGCTTTGTTTGACATTATCAAGCAAGGCGGTATTATTAGTAAAGGAGATTTATTCAATAAATTGGACAATTTAATCAATCAATAATTATGAGTGTTTTAGAGACCATCACTAATTTAAGAGCAGAATTAAATCAGCATAATTATAATTATTATGTTTTGGACAAACCTACTATTTCTGATTTTGAATTTGATCAAAAACTAAAACAGTTACAGGAATTAGAACTTCGGCATCCCGAATTTTTTGATGAAAATTCGCCCTCGCAACGTGTTGGGGGCACCATCACCAAAAATTTTGAGACCGTAGTCCATGAACACCGTATGTATTCCTTAGACAATTCCTACTCCAAGGAAGATCTTCAAGATTGGGAAATCCGAATGCAGAAAGTGTTGGGAAATGTGCCGATGGACTACACCTGCGAATTAAAATACGACGGAGCGTCAATAAGTATTTCCTATGAAAACGGACGTTTGCTCCGTGCGGTTACACGTGGCGATGGTTTTCAAGGAGACGACGTAACGCATAACATCAAAACCATTAAGGCTGTTCCGATCCATTTAATGGGCGATTTCCCTAAAAAATTTGATATACGTGGTGAAATAATTTTGCCCTTAGCCGGTTTTGAAAAAATGAATCAAGAACTCATTGAAATAGGTGAAACACCATATTCAAACCCACGAAATACAGCATCAGGAAGTTTAAAATTACAAGACAGTGCCGAGGTAGCAAAACGACCATTAGATTGTTTGCTCTATTTTGTAATTGGGGCTAATTTACCTTTCAAAACGCAATTTGAAGGCTTGCAGAAAGCAAGAGATTGGGGATTTAAAGTGCCTACTCAATCTACTTTGGCTAAAAACTTAAACGAGGTATTTGACTTTATTGCGTATTGGGACAAACACCGACATGATTTGCCTTATGAAACGGATGGCGTGGTGATTAAAGTAAATGATTTACAACATCAAGAAGAATTAGGCTATACAGCTAAATCACCACGATGGGCTATGGCTTTCAAGTTCAAAGCGGAACAAGTGACAACGCAATTGAATTCCATTTCGTATCAGGTAGGCAGAACTGGGGCTATTACTCCTGTGGCCAATTTAGAGCCGGTGCAATTGGCCGGTACTATTGTAAAACGGGCTTCGTTGCACAATGCCGATCAGATCGAAAAATTAGATATTAGAATAGGAGATCATGTGTTTGTAGAAAAAGGTGGCGAAATAATTCCAAAAATTATTGCAGTCGCACAAAGAGGTGCAGAACTTGAACCCACAAAATACATCACCCATTGTCCAGAATGCCAGACCGAGTTGGTGCGAAGCGAAGGTGAAGCCAATCATTTTTGTCCAAATTTTTATGGTTGTCCTCCTCAAATTATTGGAAGGATTCAGCATTTTATTACCCGAAAAGCCATGGATATCGATGGATTAGGAGGTGAAACGGTTGCCTTGTTGTTTAATGCTGGATTGGTCGCTAATTATGCCGATTTATATGCCTTACAAAAACATCAAATTTTACCACTTGAGCGAATGGCTGATAAGTCTGCAGAGAATTTGATTCAGGGCATTGAAAATTCAAAAACCATTCCTTTTGAACGTGTGTTGTATGCCCTTGGTATTCGCTATGTAGGTGAAACCGTGGCCAAAAAATTGGCAAAACACTATAAGTCAATTGATGCTATTGCTCAGGCAAGTATAATGGATTTAATTTTGGTTGATGAAATTGGAGATAAAATTGCTCAAAGTGTGGTTCAGTTTTTTGAAAATCAAGAAAACACGGTCATTATTAATCGTTTGAAACACTTCGGAGTTCAATTGGAATCGGGAGCAGAGGATGAGTTGCTATCCGAAAAATTAAAAGGGAAAATATTTGTTGTTTCCGGTGTTTTTGAATTGTATACAAGAGACGAACTCAAAAAGGCCATTGAAGATAACAGGGGAAAAGTGGGGAGTTCTATTTCGGCTAAAACCGATTTCGTAATTGCAGGGGATAATATGGGACCCGCAAAATTAGAAAAAGCCAACCAACTAAAGATTGCAATAATTTCAGAAGTTGACTTTAAATTAATGGTAGAATAATCGTTTTGGTTAGGATACTATAATGGCTTTTCCATAACCCTTGGCATCGTCAGATAAATAGAAATCAACACGCCCCAAGTTAATGCCATAACAGCCAACTTGATTGATCATCACTTCTTTTCCTTCACTGTTTTTTTGGATGACAGGTTTTTCTAAAAAAGTGTGTGTATGGCCACCGATAATTAAATCAATGTCTTTAGTTTTCTTTGCTAAATCGAGATCAGAGACTTTATTGGGTTCGTTTTTGTAAGAAAAACCCAAATGGGACAAACAAATTACCAAGTCACATTTTTTGTTATGTTTTAGAATACGGGCCATATCTTGCGCAACCTCAATCGGATTGAGATAAACAGTTTCTTTATATGCTTTTTTGTCGACAAGCCCTTCTAATTCAATTCCTAGTCCAAAAACACCGATCTTGATGCCACCCTTATTGAAAATTTTATAGGGTTTTACGTGGCTGTCTAATACTGTATTTTTAAAATCATAATTGGCCGATACAAATTCAAATTGGGCATTTGGCAACTGTGCGTACAATCCTTCAATACCATTGTCAAAATCGTGGTTCCCAATGGTAGCCAAATCATATTGCATCATGCTCATTAATTTGAATTCCAATTCGCCTCCATAATAATTAAAATAGGGCGTCCCTTGGAAAATATCACCTGCGTCAAGCAACAAAACATGTTCTTCTTCTTTTCTAATGTTTTCTATGATAGCGGCTCTTCTAGCTGCACCACCCATGTTTGGATTGCGGGGATGATCAACCGGGAAAGGATCTATATGACTGTGAACATCATTGGTATGAAGTATCGTAATTTTTTTGGTTTCTATGGTTGTAAAACTACTTAAACCGATATTTGCTAATCCTAATAAGGCAGTACCAGCAGCTGTTTTTTGGATAAAATCTCTTCTTTTCATTATTCTAAAATAATTTTTTCATCTTTTAATACGGGTAACGTATCTACTTTTTTGAAATAATCGATTAGGACATTTCTTATTTTGTAATCTAAATCATATTTTTCAGTACTTTCTTGGAAAAAAGTCATGTTGTCTCCACCGTTTGCTAAATAATCGGAAGTAGCTACATAGTACGTTTTTTCATCTTCAAGTGGTTGTCCATTTACCAAAATGCGTTTTACAGTGAAATCATTTTTATCGGCAAAAAATTGAACTCTATATAGCGGATGAGGTTTTTTTTCGGCCAATAGATACGTTCCCATAGCTCTTATTTGTGTGCCTTTTAACCCAACAACAAATAAACTATTCTCAAAAGGCATGACTTCAAAAGCGGTTCTCGAACTTACATTGCCTTGTGGAATTATAGAACGGATACCACCACTATTCAATAAACAAAGATCTATTGTTTTATGTTCTCTTTTTTCAAATACTGGATTACCAAATTCAAAAACAGCACTAGCTAATAAATTGCCTATGGTAGTTTGCCATTTTCCTTTACTTTTGTCCATGGTTTCGGGACAATACGCCAAAACACTATCCAATTCTTTTGTGATTTTGTCTCGATACGGGGCAATATAAGCTTCGATTTCAGTGTTTACTCCTTTTTCTTTGGTTATTCCAATTTTTTTACCTTCAACTTTTTTCTTGTAAAACTCTTGAGTTTTACAAGAAAAAAGACTGCTAAATGTTAATAATATAACAAAATAGCGAAAAAGTATCGTATTCTTTTTTACATTTACCATCATATTAAATGACTTAATTTATAATTTTGTCTGATAGGTAAAAATACTATGTTTTATACGATTATAAAGAATTTTTTTATTAAAAAAATTGTAACCAAAAGATTATTAAAGCAACAAAGTTTTTTGGGGCATACTAAAATAGCTACAATAGGAATATTAGTCGACGAAACCTTTTTTTCAAACACTACTAAATTAATAGAACAATTTTGTGTGCAAGGTTTTAAAAAAGAGCAAATTAGCGTATTAGTTTATAAAGATAGAATCAAGTCAAAAGAAGAAATAGCCCCGCCATTTGTATCCTTAAAAAATTTTTCGTGGTCTGGAGAAATCAATAAACACGAGGTGAATGATTTTTTAGCTACTCCTTTTGATGTATTGATTAACTATTATGATGTTAACAAATACCCATTACTGCTTATGTCAATAGATTCAAAAGCTAAATTTAAAGTTGGCTTTGAAAGCGTTGATAAAAGAGCGAATCATTTTATTATAAAAGCGGGTGTAGCTGAATATGAAGCTTTTACATTTGAATTCGTAAAATATTTAAAAATTTTAAACAAAATATAAAAATGCAATCATTTATTGGAACGGGTGTTGCACTGGTAACCCCATTTAAAAAAGATTTTTCTGTAGACGTAGATGCGCTAACCAGAATTGTAAATCATGTTATTGAAGGCGGAGTTGAATATTTAGTAGTATTAGGAACAACTGCAGAAACAGCTACACTTTCAAACGTAGAAAAAGAATTGGTGATAGCCACCGTTGTTAAAGCAAATGCTGGAAAATTGCCTTTAGTACTTGGTGTAGGAGGTAATAATACCCTAAAAGTAGTTGAGGAATTAAAAACACGAGATTTTTCAAATTTTTCTGCCATATTATCGGTTTCGCCCTATTATAACAAACCCACTCAAGAAGGAATTTACCAACATTTTAAGGCTGTGGCTAATGCCTCTCCAATTCCTGTAATTGTCTATAATGTGCCCGGTAGAACAGCTAGTAATATGTTGCCTTCAACCGTTATTCGATTAGCCAACGATTTTAAAAACATTATTGGAATTAAAGAAGCTGCTGGCGATATCGTTCAAGCCATGAAATTAATTCAAAACAAACCGGAAGGATTTTTAGTAATTTCGGGAGACGATATGATCACATTGCCTATGGTTTTAGCCGGAGGCGCTGGAGTTATTTCTGTTATTGGAGAAGGATTTCCAAAGGAATTTTCTGAAATGGTGCGATTAGGATTGCAACGAAAAGTAGACGAAGCCTATCAATTACATTATTTATTAGCCGACAGTATTGATATGATTTTTGAGCAAGGAAATCCTGGAGGAATTAAAGAAGTCTTTAAATCATTAGGTTTGTCCGAAAATACGGTTCGATTGCCATTAGTAAATGTGAATGAAGATTTGGCCTCTCGTCTTCATCATTTTACAAAAAAAATAGGATAAAAAAAGATTTTCATAGTAAGTAAATAATATCTAAATTTGCAGTTACTTTTTTAGGTATCAAATAATCGATATTTTTAAAGTTAAAATTTGAACCCAATGAATAAATTTTTTAGTTTCTTTTTTTGCATTATACTTCTTGCTTCTTGCAGTCAGTATCAAAAAGCATTAAAGTCTGATGATGTCGCTGTAAAAACAGAAGCAGCCAATAAAATGTTTGAAACTGGAAAGTATTTAAAAGCAATCCGTTTGTATGAGCAAGTTGCTCCAGCATATAAAGGAAAGCCACAAGCAGAACGTTTGTTTTTTATGTATTCAAAATCTTTATACAATACAAAACAATATTATTTAGCAGATTATCAATTTGAAAATTTTTCAGCCAGTTATCCTAAAAGTGAGAAAAGAGAAGAGGCTTCTTTTTTAGCTTCGGAGTGTTTCTATAAGCTTTCACCCGTTTATAGCTTGGATCAAACTGACACTGAAAAAGCATTGGAAAAAGTCCAAAAATTTATAGATACTTATCCTAATTCTGAATATTTACCAAAAGCGAACCTCTATATTAAAGAATTACGGGAAAAGTTAGAAGAAAAAGCTTTTGAAATTGCCAAACAATACAATAGTATTTCTGATTATAAAGGCGCTTTAAAAGCATTTGATAATTTTATTGCAGATTTTCCTGGCACACCTTTTAAAGAAGAAGCTTTATATTATCGATTGGATTCTGCCTTTAAATTAGCAATTAATAGTGTTGAATACAAGAAACAAGAACGTTTATCTTATGCAAAAACGACCTACATTAATTTAGTCAAGTTTAAATCAGATACACGTTACAAAACTGCAGCAGATGATATGTTTGCAACTATAGAACAAGAATTAAAACAATTTTCTAAATAAAAAATCATGGATTTAAAGAAAACGAATGCTCCTGTAAATACGATTACGTATAATAAAAGTAAATTAGAAGAGCCTACTGGAAACATTTATGAAGCCATTACGATCATGTCGAAGAGAGCCAATCAAATTAATACCGAAATCAAAAAGGAATTAATTGAAAAATTGGAAGAATTTGCTACATACAATGATAGTTTAGAAGAAGTTTTTGAAAACAAAGAACAAATTGAGGTTTCAAAATTCTATGAAAAATTACCAAAACCACATGCATTAGCAGTACAAGAGTGGGAAGAAGGTAAAATCTACTACAGAGATTCAAAATAATCCAATATGTCTGTTTTAAGCGGTAAAAAAATCTTACTAGGTATATCTGGTGGTATAGCTGCTTATAAAACAGCCCATTTGGTTCGATTATTAATAAAAGCAGGTGCACAAGTACAAGTTGTAATGTCGCCTGCTTCTTTGCATTTTGTTACCCCATTAACTCTTTCAACTCTATCTAAACGTCCTGTTTTTTCTACTTTTTACAATGAAGAAGACGAAAAAGGAGAATGGAACAATCACGTAGAATTAGGTCTATGGGGAGATCTAATGCTTATTGCCCCAGCCACAGCCAATACACTTTCCAAAATGGCAAATGGCACCTGCGATAATTTACTTATTGCAACCTATCTATCGGCAAAATGCCCAGTATATTTTGCGCCAGCAATGGATTTAGATATGTATAAACATCCTTCAACTTTAGCGAGTTTCCAAAAATTACAATCTTTTGGGAATATTATTATTCCAGCTGAAAATGGCGAATTAGCGAGTGGTTTATCAGGAGAAGGAAGAATGGCAGAACCCGAAAACATTGTTGCTTTTCTGGAGAAAGACCTATTGAATCAGTTGCCGCTAAGAGGTAAAAAAATCATGGTGACTGCTGGACCTACCTATGAGGCCATAGATCCAGTTCGATTTATTGGAAACCATTCCTCGGGCAAAATGGGATTTGATATTGCCACTCAGGCTGCTAAAATGGGCGCTGAGGTGGTGTTAATTTCGGGACCCACTCATTTACAAATTGATCCTACACAGGTAACATTAGTTCCAGTAGTTTCTGCACAAGAAATGTATGATGCCTGCCATCAGTATTATAATGCGATGGATGTAGCTATAGCAGCTGCAGCAGTAGCAGATTACCGTCCAAAAAATATAGCACAGCAAAAAATAAAAAAGGAAGATGCTACGTTATCACTTAACCTAGAAAAAACAGATGATATCTTGGCCTCCTTGGGGAAACAGAAGACCAAACAGTTTTTAATCGGATTTGCTTTAGAAACCGAAAATGAAATCGAAAATGCTAAGTTGAAAATTCAGAAAAAAAACTTAGATTTGATTGTTTTAAATTCGTTAAATGATAAAGGTGCTGGTTTTGCCCTATCTACTAATAAAGTAACGTTTATAGATCGAAATTTTGTAGTAGAACCTAAGGAATTAAAATCGAAGGAAGAAGTGGCTATTGATATTGTAACTAAAATAATTCAACATTATGAAGCGTAGTTTAGTAGTTGTTGTGTTTATATTCTTTGCACAATTTGGAAGAGCTCAAGAGCTTCAAGCCACTGTTTCGGTTAATTATCAGCAAGTTAGTAATGGTAATCCACAGCTTTTTTCCAATTTGGAAAAACAAGTAAAAGAATTTCTTACGACCACAAAATGGACCGATAAACAATATAATGATGTTGAAAAAATTGAATGCAATTTTTTTATAAATATTACAAAATATAATTCAAATAATTTTGAAGCCACTTTGCAAGTGCAGTCATCAAGACCTATTTATAACAGCACTTTTTCAAGCCCAATACTCAACGTAAACGATAAAAACTTTTCGTTCCGATTTATTGAATTTGAATCCTTGATTTATGATCAAAATAGTTTCAATTCCAATTTAGTTTCCGTTTTAGGCTATTATGCGAATTTAATTATCGGTTTGGACATGGATTCGTATGCATTGAAAGGTGGATCACAATACCTGGAAATAGCCTCAAATATTGTAAATGTTGCTCAATCTAGTGGTTATAAAGGTTGGAGCCAAACAGAAGGCACAACAAATAATAATCGAAATTTTTTAATTTCTGATTTATTATCCACCACCTTTTTACCCTTTAGAAATGCATTGTATCAATATCATCGATTAGGTTTGGATACGATGGCCGATGAGCTTTCAAAAAGTAAAGGTGTGGTAGTTAATGCTATTATCGCTTTAGCTGAAATTCAAAAAGTAAGACCAAATTCATTACTAGCTCGAACTTTTTTTGATGCAAAAGCGGATGAAATTGTTTCAATTTTTTCAGAAGGTCCTCAAATGGATAATTCAAAACTCCTTGAAACCTTAAATCGAATTTCGCCTTTAAATTCTCAAAAGTGGAGTAAAATTAGATAAGTTAATGCTCCAGAAATCATAAAGTATGCTGCTTTCACTTTCCATAAAAAACTATGCCTTAATAGAATCTCTTGAAACCGATTTTTCTAATCAGTTTTCAGTGATTACAGGAGAAACAGGTGCCGGTAAATCCATATTATTGGGTGCCTTAGGTTTGGTTTTAGGAAATAGAGCTGATTTAACATCATTAAAAGACAAAGAACAAAAATGCATCATAGAAGCTGTTTTTTTGATTGCAAATTATGATTTGAAGTCTTTTTTTGAAGCAAATGATTTGGATTATGAGGAGCGAACTATTATCAGAAGAGAAATTTTACCTACCGGAAAATCCCGTGCTTTTATTAATGATAGTCCGGTCAACCTTCAAGAGTTGCAAGAATTAGGCATTTATTTATTAGATATTCATTCTCAACATCAAACTAGAGAACTAACAGAAACTGCCTATCAATTGGAAATTATTGATGCCGTTGCAAATAACACCTCTTTTGTTGCATTGTACCAACAACAATTGACGGTATTAAAAGCTAAGCAAAAGCAACTATTGGAAGCAGCAGCAGAAAAACAGTTACTTGAAAAAGAACATGAGTATAATTCTTATTTATTGAATGAATTATTAGCCGCCAATTTGCAGGAAGGTGAACAAGAAATTTTGGAGCAAGAATTAGAACAATTAAGTAATGTAGAATTCATTAAGGAACAGTTTTCTCGAATGTTATCTATAGCAAATGAAGAGCAAATAGGAGCTGTTGTTCAATTAAAGGAAATGAAATTGGCACTGCAAAAGTTGAGTCCCTTTTCAACACTTTATTTACAACTTTACGAACGACTTCAAAGTACTTTTCTAGAAATAGAAGATCTTATTAATGAGGGTGAAAAAAGTTTTGATAAAATTAATGCAGATCCTGAACGAATAGAATATGTAAATAATAAGCTACAAGCCTTATATGCGCTTCAAAAGAAGCACCAAGTTCAATCCATACAGGAATTGCTAGTGATTCGAGATCAATTAGATGATAAAGTACTAAAAGTAGATGATCTAGAAATTCAAATTAAGCAATTAGAGCAAGAAGTAAATGAAAACATAGTCGTTATTGATGGCATTGCTCTAAGCATCTCAGAAAATAGAAAACAAGGCATACCCCAATTGGTAGAAAAAATGAAAACAATTCTATCGCAATTGGGTATGGCAGAAGCAAATTTTCAATTTGATTTAGTCGCTACAGATCACTATTTTACTGCAGGTAAAGATGAGTTAAACGTCATGTTTTCTGCAAATAAAGGCACCCATTTGGGTCCGTTGAAGAAAGTAGCTTCCGGTGGTGAAATGTCGCGTATCATGTTAGCTGTAAAGTCAATTTTAGCACATTATTCAAAATTACCGACTATAATTTTTGATGAGATTGATACCGGAGTGTCTGGTGAAATAGCTATAAAAATGGGTGAAATCATGAAAGAAATGAGTGCAACCATGCAGGTTTTTGCTATTACTCATTTACCGCAAATAGCCGCTAAAGGACATACACACTACAAAGTTGTAAAACGCAGCCAAGGAACAACCACAATATCCGAATTGGTGTTGTTGTCTACTGAAGAGCGAATAACACAAATTGCTGAGATGTTATCCGGCAAAGAGGTCACTGCATCAGCATTGGAACATGCGAAAGCTTTGTTGAATTAAATTTTTCAGTTACTTTTGTAACCAAATACATAAAGATAGAAACCATATAATATACTAAAGAAATGATAATAGAGCCAAGAATGCGTGGATTTATTTGTTTAACAGCTCATCCAAAAGGTTGCGAACAAAACGTAAAAAATCAAATCGAATATGTTCAATCAAAAGGCGCTATTCAAGGTGCTAAGAAAGTATTGGTTATTGGTGCTTCTACCGGTTTCGGTTTGGCCTCAAGAATTACAAGTGCTTTTGGTTCTGGTGCTGCAACTCTAGGTGTCTTTTTTGAAAAAGAGCCTTCCGAAGGAAAAACAGCTTCACCGGGTTGGTATAATTCGGCAGCTTTTGAAGTAGAAGCTACAAAAGCTGGTTTGTATGCAAAAAGTATAAATGGAGATGCCTTTTCAAACGAAGTAAAAAACCAAGCCATTGAATTGATTAAAGCCGATTTAGGTCAGGTGGATTTAGTAATTTACAGCTTGGCTTCGCCAGTGCGCCAACATCCAACAACCGGTGTCTTACACCGTTCTACTTTAAAGCCAATTGGTGGAACTTTTACCAATAAAACAGTTGATTTTCATACCGGTAATGTAACGCAAGTTTCTATTGATGCAGCCAATCAAGAAGATATTGATAATACTGTCGTGGTAATGGGTGGTGAAGATTGGGCTATGTGGATGAATGCTTTAAAAGGTGCAGGTGTTTTAGCTCCAGGTGCTACTACAATTGCTTATTCTTACATTGGTCCGGAAGTAACCGAAGCAGTCTATAGAAAAGGAACCATTGGAAGAGCTAAAGACCATTTAGAAGCTACTGCTTTTGAAATCACTAAGCAATTATCTGCTATTAATGGTAAAGCCTATGTTTCGGTTAACAAAGCATTGGTAACCCAAGCTAGTTCTGCAATTCCTGTGATTCCGTTGTATATTTCACTTTTGTATAAAATAATGAAAGCTGAAGGAATTCACGAAGGATGTATTGAACAAATTCAACGTTTATACCAACAAAGATTATTCACTGGTAATGCTGTTCCAACAGACGATAAGGGAAGAATTAGAATTGATGATTGGGAAATGCGATCTGATGTTCAAGAAAGAATTGCAAAATTATGGGTGGAATCGACAACAGAATCCTTGGTAGAATTAGGAGACTTAGCGGGTTACAAACAAGATTTCTTGAATTTATTTGGATTTGGATTTGAAGGTGTAGATTACCTAGCGGATACCAATGAAATGGTTCACGTTCCAAGTATTAAATAAGTAGTATCTTAATAAATTTAAAAAAAAATCCTGATCGTTCAGGATTTTTTTTGCTTAATTTGTTCATTGATTTTGGATATTATTTGACGAATGCACGTCAATAAATCGCTATTTTTTGTAGGTTTGTAAAAAATAAAATATGTATTTTTCTTTTATAATTCCTGTGTACAATAGACCTGATGAAATTGATGAATTGTTAGACAGTTTGACAAGATTTACTTCAACTATAACATTTGAAGTGGTGGTGGTGGAAGATGGTTCTTCCATAACATGTGAAGCCATCATTGAAAAATACCAATCCAAGCTAGACATCTCATATTATTTTAAACCCAACTCTGGTCCGGGTGATTCTAGAAATTACGGCATGACTAGAGCTAAGGGAGAATATTTTATTATTTTAGATTCCGATTGTATTCTTCCTGCTGAATATCTGACTCAAGTTGAACGTAGTTTGAAAGCAGAATATGTAGATTGTTTTGGAGGTCCCGACGCGGCCTTAGATTCATTTTCAGACATTCAAAAAGCCATTAATTTTACGATGACGTCTTTTTTAACTACGGGAGGTATTCGAGGGGGAAGTGAAAAAGTAACCCAATTTCAACCGAGAAGTTTTAATATGGGGTTGTCAAAAAAAGCTTTTGATGCCTCTAAAGGTTTTGGAAACATCCATCCAGGAGAAGACCCCGATTTATCCATTAGATTGTGGAATTTAGGATTCAAAACTAAACTCATCAAAGACGCTTTTGTTTATCATAAAAGAAGGATTAGTTGGGATAAATTTCAAATTCAAGTCAATAAATTTGGAAAAGCACGACCAATTTTAAATACTTGGTATCCTGAGCATGCAAAAATTACATTTTGGTTTCCAGGTTTGTTTCTTGTTGGATTTGTTCTATCTCTCTTATTGACGCTTTTTAATTGGCCTTATTTTACGGCTATTTATGCGGTGTATTTCATGCTTTTGTTTTTTGTTTCTTGGATACAGAATAATAACTTTACCATAGCTTATTTTTCAGTTTATGCCGCAATTATTCAGTTTTATGGCTACGGAGTAGGATTTTTAGAATCGTATTATAAAATATTTGTTTCAAAACAAGCGCCAGAAGTTGCCTTTCCAGAATTGTTTTTTAAAAAATAAACATGACAAAAATTATCGGTTTAACGGGAGGTATTGGAAGCGGTAAATCTACGGTTGCTCATTATATTGCTTCAAAAGGAATACCTGTTTATATTGCCGATGCAGCAGCAAAAGAAATTATGGAGCAACCAGATGTTATGGCTCAAATCAAACAGATCTTTCATCAAAATGTTATGACTTCTGAGGGGAAGTTAGACCGAAAAGTTATCGGACAATTGGTTTTTACCTCACCAAAATTGTTAAAAAAACTAAATGCTATTGTTCATCCATTAGTTAAAACTCATTTTATAGAATGGTTACAACAGCATAAAACTTCATCATTTGTACTAAAGGAAGTAGCCATTTTATTTGAAAGCGGCGGAAATAAAGAATGTGATAAAGTGATTTTAGTAACGGCTCCAGAGGCAATCAGAATTCAACGTACTATGTTGAGAGATAACACAAGTCAAGAGGCTATTCTAAATCGAATTCAAAATCAACTTTCTGACGCTGAAAAAATCCAAAAAAGCGATTTTGTGATCTCCAATATCGACATAAAAGAAACGTATTCTCAAACCGACGAAATTCTTAAAATTTTATCAAAACTTTAAAAAAAGGTTATTATGTTAATCTTTGGTTAATAAATTTTAGCAATAAATGTTAAAATGTTAGATTTGTGTCGATGAATAAGTCAAGATTTAGGTTGTTGGTCTTTTTAATGAGTTTGTCATTAATCGGAATTATTTTGGTCCAATTGTATTGGATTACAACCTCCTTAAATAAAAATGAAGAAGAGTTTAAATACCATGTTCAACAGGTTTTAGGTAATGTTTCCAATAATTTGAAAGAAATAGAATTGGTTTCATTTTTTACCAAATACAACGAAATCAAAGACAGTATTGGTAAAGATCCAGAAACGAGTCAAATGAAGGAAGTGTATTTTTATGAGCGCGACACCAAGACCAATGAAACAATTATTTATACCAATACCCTAGTAGCAGAAAATTACGGAATAAACAGTTCGTTCTTTGATAATAAAGCAGATTCGATTAATATTGGGACATTAATTTCGAAACGAAAAACTGAAATATACAACGGTAACTCAATCACAGATGCCGATTTTCAATTCAATAACAAACCAAATACTACCGTTTCAAAATCTGGAAGTCTTTCGAGTTTAGATAAAGCAAATTATGAAGTAGTTTTTAAAGATATTGTATCTCAAAAACCATTACAACAGCGAATTTCTAATGAAGAACTGAATAAGCTGTTGCAATCCGAATTGAAAAAATATGGAGTAAAAACTCCTTTTGAATTCGGTATATATAGCAATGGTTTGGCTACCAAAATTCGTTCAGATAAGTTCAGATATGAAAAAAATACAACCTACGGAATTCCAGTTTTTCAGGATAACGAAGGCATGTCAAAATACCAATTATTAGTCCGTTTTCCACAAAAAAGTAAATTCGTCTTTTCGTCACTTATTGGAATTACGAGTTTATCGTTATTGTTTACTTTGGTTATTGTTTTGACGTATACGAGTGCCTTGAATCAATTAATCAAACAAAAGCAAATTTCTGAAATTAAGACCGATTTCATCAACAATATGACCCATGAATTTAAAACACCTATTGCTACTATTAATTTAGCATTGGATGCCATAAAAAACCCAAAAATTATTGATGATAAAGAAAAAGTGCAGCGTTATTTGCAAATGATTAAGGATGAAAACAAACGCATGCATGCACAAGTTGAAAATGTACTACGAATATCCAAATTAGAAAAAAACGAGTTGGATATATCAAAAGAACCCAGGGATGTGGTTGAAATTATTGAAGATGCAATAGAACATGTAGGTTTAATTATTGAAGATCGAGCAGGTGTGATTCATAAGCATTTTAATGCCACTAGAACCACGATTTTGTTAAGTGAAGTACATTTTACTAATTTATTAGTGAATGTTTTGGATAATGCCATTAAATATTCTACCGAAGCTCCAGTTATTGATGTGTTCACCGAAAATATAAAAGATTTTATACTAATTAAAATACAAGATCAGGGCGCAGGAATGAGTAAACTTGTACAAAAACGTGTTTTTGAAAAATTTTATAGAGAGCATACTGGAGATTTACACAATGTAAAAGGCCATGGTTTAGGATTAGCTTATGTAAAACAAATTGTGGAAGACCATAATGGTCAAATTTATGTTGAAAGTGAAAAAGGAAAGGGAAGTACCTTTATTATAAAAATGCCATTAATAAATTAAAATATATTCAATTACTATGGAAGGAAAAAAAATATTATTAGTAGAAGACGATCCAAATTTTGGTGCCGTTTTAAAAGATTATTTGATGATCAATGACTTTGATGTTACGTTGGCTAAAAACGGAATGGAAGGTTTTGAAAAATTCAAAAAAGACACCTTTGATTTGTGTATTCTAGATGTAATGATGCCCTATAAAGATGGGTATACATTAGCCAGAGAAATACGTGAGAAAAATCTAGAAGTTCCTATCATTTTTTTAACCGCTAAAACACTTAAAGAAGACGTTTTAAAAGGTTATAAAGTAGGCGCAGATGATTATTTGAACAAACCTTTTGATTCGGAAGTATTGTTGATGAAAATTAAAGCTATTATTCAGCGCAAGGCTTCAGAAGTGCGACCAGATACTACAAAATTTGAATTTGAAATTGGTAAATTTCATTTGAATTCTAAATTACGTTTCTTAACGTTTCCAGATCAAGAACCCATTAAATTATCGCCAAAAGAGTGTGAGTTATTAAAAATGTTAGCGCTGCATGAAAATGATTTAATGCCAAGAGAATTAGCTTTAACTAAAATCTGGAGAGATGATAATTATTTCACATCAAGAAGTATGGATGTATACATTGCTAAATTGAGAAAATTTCTAAAATTAGATCCGAATGTTGAAATATTGAATATTCATGGCGAAGGATTTCGATTGGTGATCAAAAAATAAAAAAAAGCTCTGAGAAATCAGGGCTTTTTTTAATTCTAAAATTCGCCATAAATTAATTGTATTAAAGCTTATTTTTTATCACTGAACGGAAAACTGAATCATTTGTTGGTTATTGTTACTAAAGGTTGTGAAGATATCCAATCCTTTGTCTTCGCAATTTAAGCCATTTTCTCTGAAATTTGCAATGTTAAAAATGGAAAGTTTATAATTTCCAGTTTCTAAAAGTTTAATACCAATTCTGCATTTTAATTCATTGCCAATTTTCTCATATACAAATAAATTACAACTTAAATTTTCATTTAAGTTACCCTGAGTTATTTCAGTAGTATTACTGTTT
>CAMDDB010000012.1 GCA_945890865.1 Flavobacterium psychrophilum | reverse complement strand
AAAACAATTCCTTTAGTACTATGTGCAACTGGTTTTGGTATTTCTTTAACAATAAGCTTTTCATTTACTTCTGTTTTTACTGGTACTTTTTCAGGGGCTACTTGGGTTGTTTCTTTAACTGTTTTATTGGCCGTATAAAATTCTTTTTTATAATTTAAAATAGAACCCGCAATGGCTTCGGCTAATTTTTCTTGGCCTGCTTCTGAATTTAAAAAAGCCCCTTCTTGTTTATTGGATATAAATCCCATTTCAATCAGAACCCTTGGCATCGTTATTTGGCGCAATACCAAAAATCCAGCTTGTTTTACGCCTCTATTTTTATTGTTTGTTTTTTTGGTAAAAAATTGTTGCACCTTGTCGGCCAACTCAATACTTTGATCCAAATATTCTTCTTGTAAAATATTTATACCAATTACAGATTCAGGAGATTTTGGATCATATCCGTCATATTTAATTTTGTAATCGGCTTCTAAAGATACCACTTCATTTTCATGTTTGGCTACTGCTAAATTAGCTGCATTTCGTGTGATACCCATCACATACGTTTCATTACCTGAAGCCGCTTCATTTTTATTGGCATTACAATGCATAGAAACAAAAATGCTTCCTTTTGATTTATTGGCAATGTTTGCCCGTTGTTGCAATTCTACAAAAACATCTGAATTTCGAGTGTAAATAACTTCAATTTGAGGATCTCTTTCTAATAATTCCCCTACTTTTAAAGCTGTTTTTAATGCAATATTTTTTTCAATTGTACTATGATAAACCGCTCCAAAATCTTTTCCTCCATGACCAGCATCTATAACAACTTTAAATTTAGAGGCTTGAGCCCATCCGAACATACCTTGGGAAATTATCCATAAAAAAAGGATTTTTCTTACCATATTTTTAAATTAATTAGTGTCAAATGTTACGATAAAGGCTGTCTTATACCCTTTATTTTTTGCTTCTTCTAAGCGTTTTTTACACGCTTCATAATCGGTTTCCTCTCCATAAAAATATTTATAACGATTGTTATCGTAAGTAAATGAAATCGTATCTAAGCCTCTAAAATTAGACGGATTCAATGCGATTTGTTTGGTTCCAGCTTCCAATTGTACTTTATAGCGTTTTCCAACAGTTACCGATGCATTTTCTTTTACAAGGGGTTCTGCAGTTACTTGTGTTGGTACTGAATCTGATGGATTGTCCGCAGAAAAACTAACTTCAGTCGGACTGAAAAATGTATTTTTATAGGCAATAATTGAATTAAAAATAGATTCCGCCATTTCATCTTTTCCAGCCTCTGAACTAATATATAATCCTTCTTCTGGATGTGAAACAAATCCAAGCTCAATTAATACTCCCGGCATAACCGTAGCATCTAAAACCCAAATGGGCTGTTGCTTTACTCCTCTTGAAAAACGGTTGGTTAACTGAAAATTCTTTTCAATTTCGGAAGCCAATTCAATACTTTGACCTAAAAATTCTTCTTGTAATATTTTTAAACCCAATAACGTTTCTGGATTATTTGGATCAAATCCTTTATATTTTTGATTGTAATCGTCCTCTAAAAAGATTACTCCATTCTCTTTCTTAGCAATGTCTAAATTTGTATCGGTTCTCGACATCCCCATTACAAAAGTTTCAGTGCCTTTAGCTGCTGTACTTTTTACTCCATTACAATGTACTGAAATGAATAAATTAGCTTTTGCTTTATTTGCAATTTGTGCGCGTTCTCTCAATTCTATAAAAACATCGGTTTTACGTGTATAAATTACTTTAATTCCAGACGCTTGATCTAACAACTTTCCTAATCGTAATACGACATCTAAAACAATATCTTTTTCTCGAATTGTACCTCTCATTGTTCCAGGATCTTTGCCCCCATGACCCGCATCTAATACAACCTTAAAAGGGGCCGTTTGCTGTGCAAATGTTAGACTTGTACAAATTAAAACAAGAGACCATAGTAAGTATTTCATTGCTCTATTAACAACCATAGTATAAATTAAACAGATTATAAGTTATAATTTTATTAAAACATTATTTTTGCAAAAAAATATATGTAAGTTTGAACCTTCAAAAAGTTAGCCAAATTTCTACAAAAATAGCATTAAAAGCATTGCATACAAAGTTAAATCATATCGTTTTATTAGTAATTTTACTAACAATTGGAAATTCGTTTGGATTTGCGCAAGAATTTAAGGCTACCGATACTTTAAAACTGAGTTCTGGACTACTAGAAAACCCAAAAAACAAGAAGGCTAACGACTCCATAAAGAAGAAAAAAAATATTTTGGAAGGCATCGTTAAAATGAATGCCAAAGACTATGAAAAAATAGACCAAAAAAAGAAACAACTTACCCTTTATAACGAAGCTTCAATAAAATATACCGATTTTGATATTAAAGCGGGAATTATTATTTATGACTATGAAAAAAAGTTAGTTTATGCCGGGAGGTTAAAAGATACTGCTGGAAATTATATTCAAAGACCTGTATTTACTCAAGGAAGCAATGTTGTGGAACCCGACTCTTTAGTGTATAACAATTCAACTGGTAAAGCATTAATTTGGAATTCAAGAACCAAACAAGGAGAAATGAATATTAAAGCAGAAATTGCCAAAAGAGAAAATGATTCCGTTGTATTCATGAAATCTGCTCGAATTACAACTGCAAAAGATATAGATGATCCCGAGTATTATTTTTACGTCACTAAAGTGAAATTTGTACCCAAGAAAAAAGTAGTGATCGGTCCAACAAATTTAGTAATCGCTAATGTACCTACTCCTCTATTTTTGCCTTTTGCCTATTTTCCGATGAGTGAAAAAAGTACTTCCGGTTTTATTGTACCTACTCCAGGTCAAAACAATCGTCAAGGATATTTTCTTCAAAATGGTGGTTATTATTTTGCCTTAAGTGAATATTATGATTTGGCCATTTTGGGAGATTATTATACCAATGGAAGTTATGGATTGCGTGCCGAAAGTAGCTATGCCAAACGTTATAAATTTAATGGTAGATTCAATTTTAGATATGAAAATAACATTCAAAGTGAAAAAGGATTTCCAGATTATGTGAAATCAAATCAATACAATATTCAATGGTCGCATAGCCAAGATTCTAAAGCAGCTGCCAATTCTAGATTTTCGGCCTCGGTTAATCTTGGGAGTAGTAAATATTTTAGACAATCCGTCAACATGAATAATGTGGGTTCCACCTTGAATAACAACTTAAGTTCTTCCATATCCTATTCGAAAACCTTTCCAACAATACCTCAGGTTAATCTTTCGTTATCAGCTACTCACTCCCAAAATACGAATACAGAACAAATAGACATGACTTTGCCTACCTTTCAAGCCAGTGTAGATCGTGTTTTTCCATTTGCACCCAAGGATGGTATTAAAAAAGGTTTTTTTAAAAATATCAATCTTCAATACAATGTAAGAGGTGAAAACAGAATTAGAACTGCTGATTCGTTATTTTTTAAACCGCAAATGTTTAGAGATGCAAAAACCGGATTTCAACACAGTATTCCAATCAACACAAATTTTAAAATTTTTAAATATTTCAGTGTGTCAATGGGCGCTGCATACAATGAAGTTTGGGCTTTTAATACCATAAAAAAATATTTTAATTCCATTGAAAATTCTGTGGTGGCAGAAGACGAAAGAGGATTTGAAACTTTTAGAACCTACAATTTTTCAGCAGGAATAGGAACAACAATATATGGAACATTCAATTTTGGTGAGGATAAAAAAATTCAAGCCATTCGACATGTTATACGCCCAAATATTTCTTATGGTTATACTCCTAGTTTTGAAAAATATTATGATACGTATGCCATTGATGCTACTGGATTAACCACTGCAGAGTATTCAAAATTTGAAGGGGGTCTATTTGGATCGCCTGGAAAAAGTTATTCAAACAACGTAGGTTTTTCTTTAAGCAATACGTTTGAAGCCAAAGTATTGGATAAGGAAAGTAAAAAAGGGGAATCCAAAAAAGTAATGTTGCTGAATAACTTGAATTTTGCAACGAGTTATGACATTGCAGCCGATTCATTGCGATGGTCACCTGTGCGAATGTCGGGAGGAACGCAATTGTTCAAACAAAAGATGAACATCAATTTTGGGGCTACTTTAGATCCTTATGCGATTGATAATGTGGGCAACAGAATTAATACGTTTAATATCAACAATGGAGGAAGTTTATTTCGAATGACCAGTGCAAACTTGACACTAAACTATTCATTTTCTAGTCAAGATGGTGAGAAAAAAACCAATCAACAAAATCAACAAAATGGAGGTGCTGGGGATGACTTATTTGGCAGAAATACCGATTTGAGTGATACCCGCCAAAGTTTATTTGACAAAAAAGAAGAGACAAAAGAAAATAAAAAAACAGAATGGTACAGCACCAAACTTCCGTGGGATTTGCGATTTGCTTATTCCGTTACCTATAATAATTCGAGACGTCAAGATGAAATTGCATCACATTCTATAATGGCATCTGGTGACATTGAATTAGCACCGCGATGGAAAGTTGGATTGTCTTCTGGATATGATTTTAAACAACAAGGGGTAACTTTTACCCAACTTCGATTTGAAAGAGATTTGGAGAGTTGGCGCATGAGTTTCAACTGGGTTCCTTTTGGTACCAATACGTATTGGGGTTTCTTTATTGGTATTTCTTCAGGTATGCTAAGTGATATCAAATACGATAAGCGACAGTTACCGGATAGAGTGTTCCAATAAGATCATAGAAGAAATAAAAACGGTTATACCATGAAAAAAATAATATTTACAACGGAAGCCCCTGCTCCTATTGGTCCCTATAATCAAGCGGTATTAGTGGGAAACACTTTATATACATCGGGTCAAATTGCCCTCGATCCAGTAAGCATGGAACTTATTATGGATAATATTGAAACCGAAACACAACAAGTCATGCAAAATATGAAAGCTGTATTGGCAGCAGCTGATATGACCTTTGAAAATGTAATTAAAACTTCGATTTTCATTATAGATATGGCCGATTTTAATCGTATCAATACTGTATATGCTTCCTATTTTGATGAAGCCACTGCACCCGCTAGAGAAACCGTACAAGTAGCTTGTTTGCCTAAAAACGTAAACATAGAAATTTCAATGATCGCTGTGAAATCATCCTAGTACTTATTCAAAAAATTGATTGTAACAAATTGGTCTCAATGTGAACTTATGTCATTATATACAGTAAATCATGAAAAATTTCTTACTTTTTATATTATTTTTATTTAGCTATCATTTTTCTTTTGCGCAAGAACCAACACGCAAAGATTCTCTTCAAGGTGGAATGCGATTTGAACGATCGTGCTTCAATGTGCTTCGATATGACTTGGAACTAAAAGTTGATCCAACTAAAAAAGAAATCCTTGGTTTTAATGACATAACCTTCAAAGTTGTTCAGCCCACTAAAAAAATTCAATTGGATTTGTTTGACAATATGATCATTGATGGTATTACCTCTAAAGAATCTGGGACGTTAGAATTTAAGCGCGATGAAAATGCCGTTTTTATTCTCTTTAAAAAGACCTTAGAAAAAGATAAAACCTACACCCTCCGTTTTTCATACCATGGAAATCCTATAGTAGCTAGAAATGCACCTTGGGATGGTGGATTTGTTTTCAAAAAAGATCGAAAAGGAATAGACTTTATAGGTGTTGCAGTGCAAGGAACTGGCGCTAGCTTATGGTATCCTTGTAAAGATTCTCAAACCGACGAACCCGATCTAGGCGCTACTGTAAAAATAGCTGTACCAAACGGATTGATGAACGTTTCGAATGGGCGATTTTTAGGATCAAAAGATTTGGGTGATGGTTATACTCGATGGGATTGGGAAGTAAAAAACCCCATTAACAATTATGACATTACACTAAATATAGCCGATTATGTGCACATACATGACACACATAAAGGTTTGGATTTAGATTATTATGTATTGCGAGACAACGAAGAAAAAGCCCGAAAACATTTTGAAGCCGATGTAAAACCAATGTTAGACTGCTTTCAGTTAAAATTTGGAAAGTATCCCTTCTGGGAAGATGGGTATAAACTGGTTGAAACTCCTTATTTAGGTATGGAACATCAGAGTGCTGTCGCCTATGGCAATCAGTACAAAAAAGGCTACAGAGGAATGGATTTATCCGGAACGGGTATTGGAATGCAATTTGACTATATTACCATTCATGAAACCGGTCACGAGTGGTTTGGTAATAGCATTACAAGCAAAGATATTGCCGATATGTGGATCCATGAAGGATTTACTACCTACACCGAAACGGTTTTTATTGAATGTACTCAAGGCTATGAAGCGGCATTGAAATATGTAAATGGTCAATCAAGAAATGTAAGAAACGATAAACCAATAATTGGAAAATTTGGAGTTAATAGAGAAGGATCTGGTGATATGTATTATAAAGGTTCCCTTTTATTGAATACTTTAAGACATGTTGTAAATGATGATGATAAATGGTGGGCTATCTTATTAAAATATGCTGAAACTTATAAAAAACAAATCATCGATACTCCCACTGTTATTGCTTTTTTTAATCAAGAAACAGGTTATAATTTAACCCCCATTTTCAATCAATATTTAAATTATACCAAACTTCCACATCTAGAAATTCAGGCTAATAATAACAGTTTTCAATACCGTTGGAAAACAGATGAGCCTAATTTTAACATGCCTATCGATATTCAAATTGGAACTAAAAAAATACGTCTTAAGCCTAGTAATGAATGGCAAAATGCTGCCGATAGTATAACATCGCTAAATGAAATAGCAGTTTTTACCAATCATTTTTATATTACATACTATTAAACTCAAATTAAAGACCTATAGATTTTAGAGTGTTTTTTATGTCAATTTTAGCCGTTTGGGTACGAGTAAACTGAGGAATAAAAAACACTTCTTTTGGATGTTCATATTTTTCTAAATCAGTATAGTAAACTTCCGAAAGTTTAAAGGATTTGCCCTCTATAACTAAAACAACTTTCTGCCCTAATTTTTCATCAGGAATTCCAGTAATAAAAAAAGGAATGGCAATTTGTTTCGATAATTTAGCTTCCAATTGTTCCGGAAAAAGTTTGATACCTCCACTGTTAATTACATGATCGAAACGCCCAATCCATTTAAATGATTGAGGTGATACCATTTCAACAATATCATTAGTTTTAATTATAGTTTCTGAAATCGCCGGTATATTTATATTCAAACAATTGCGATCATCTGTTGCAATTGTAATATTAGGTAAAACTGTAAAATATTCGGCTCCTAATCTTTTGGCTGCAATATGGGTAATGGTTTCAGTCATACCATAGGTTTCAAAGATTTCAGCGTTTAGGTTTTGCAATTGCACCGAAAGTAAATTTGAAATGGGCTGCCCACCAATAATTATTTTTTTGAATTGCTCTAGTTTATCTATATTTTGTTCTGCCTGCAAAGGCACTAATGCTACAAAATCATACTTTTTATCTTTGTGTAGCTCTTCTAAAGCAGAAGTAGGTGGCAAAAGGTCTAATTCTAATCCTATTATAAATGCTCTTACCAACATCATTTTTCCGGCTACATAGCGAGTAGGCAAACAATGTAATGCTTTATCTCCTGGCTGCAAATTAAAAAAGTTTGCAGTAGCAATCGCTGAAAGCACCATAGCTTGCTTAGAAAGCGTAATAATCTTAGGAACTCCTGTAGTTCCAGATGTATTCAATTGGAGGGTTGGCGCATTGTCTAACCAATCCAATAAAAACACACCTATCTCCTTTTCAAAGGGAGCACCTTCTTTGATATAGCTGTAGGCCAATTCAAATAAGCCACCTTGATCAAAAGCCAATCCATTAATTCTAAAGCGTTGATGTAGATTTTGGTATGAAGGTGTCATTAAGTGTATATTGTTTTAAAAAGTTTTATCAAGCGTTTTTGATCCAATTAATTTATCGCTCCAATTATTCCATTTGTATCGTTTAGAGAAAAAATACAATAAGGCTGGAAATACTATAAAAACAGGAATGAAGATTTCAAAATTCAATGTAGGCTCTGAAATATCTTTAAAAATTGAAGGCGTTTGAAATACAGTGAAGTCGGTCGTTACAAGTAAAGAGGCTATCATATTATTTGCTGCATGAAAACCAAGAGCCAATTCAGTTCCGTCGTCCATTAAGGTAATAATTCCTAAAAATAATCCCGTTCCTATATAATATATAAGAATTAGATATCCCATTTTATCGACTTCCGGATTGAGGATGTGCATGGTACCAAAAATTAGGGATGTCATCAAAAGTGGAAACCATTTATTTTGAGATAAATTATAGAATCCTTGCATTAAATATCCTCTAAAAATCAATTCTTCAGTTGTGGTTTGAATGGGCATTAATACTAGAGTAATTAAAAATAAAATTAGAAAAGGGGCTAGTTTAAACTGAAATACCATTGTCGAAGAATCCATTAAATAAGTTCCAAAAAAAACAAGCAATGACAGCATAGACCATACTCCAAAAGAAAGAAAAATACGCTTCCAATCAATACTAGTTCTCGATGTAATGATTGAGATAAATTTTTGATGATGTAATTTTATAACTACATAATACAATCCGAAAAAAGCACATACAAAACTAAATAACGATAAAAATAAAAAAACATTAGAATCCAAAACTTGATACATTTCTTGAGTAGATTGCGGCATCTTTCCTGAAAACAACATAGCCATTGACAAGGGTATCTGCCCTAACAATGCGGCAAGAAATACTATAAACGAACCCCCTAAATATTTAAAGAAATTTAACACGCGTGCTACTGAATTAGTTTCTTTTTGAAATGCTTGCTTGATAAACATAATGAATAAATTACATTTGTACTATAATTCATCAAAAATACAAAATGATTACCATTTACCATAATCCACGCTGCACAAAATCTAGAGAAGGACTTCATAACATTGAAAAAAGCAAGAAACCTTTTCAAGTTCGTAACTACTATACAAATTTATTTACGGAAACCGAATTAATTGATGTTCTTCATAAACTAGATATCAAACCAATAGAATTAGTGCGAACAAAAGAGAAAATTTGGATAGATAACTTTAAAAAAAAAGCAGTAACCGATGCAGAAATTATAGCTGCCTTTTTAATCTATCCTCAGCTTATCGAACGCCCTATAATTGTTTTTGGTGAAAAAGCTGTCATTGCACGTCCTTTAGAAAAAATAAAACAATTAAATTTATAGTTTTAACATAGTTTTAGGAAATTAAGGCTATACCTAAGCCTAAATTTGGTCACTCATAACGACAAGATATACATGAAAAATTATTATCGCTTTTTATTGCTTTTTTTAGTAATTCCATTAACTGTATTTGCCCAAAAACCAGTTGAAAAAAAATTATTCATTAGCGGAAAAGTTATTGAAAAAGGCAGCAAATTAGCAGTAGAATACGCTACAGTTTCTTTTAAAAATAGCACAACTAATCAACTTTTTGGTGCCATGACAGATGCTACGGGTTCCTTCTCATTTGAAATTATACCGGGAGATTACACGGGTGAAATCGAATTAATGTCTTATAAAAAAGTTGCAATTGCCACTCAAAAATATACCGAAAACACCACTATTGGAACATTTACTTTGGAAAGTGATGTCTCTCAATTACAAGATCTAGTAGTGATAGCTGAGAAATCAACCGTTGAATTCAAATTAGACAAAAGAGTCTATAATGTGGGTAAAGACATGATGGTTAAAGGCGGTACAGTAAGTGATGTATTAGACAATGTTCCATCGGTAAGTGTCGATACCGAAGGAAATGTAGCACTAAGAGGAAATGAAAATGTTAGAATTTTAATTGATGGTAAACCTTCTGGTTTAGCCGGAATAAATGTAGCTGATGCTTTAAAATTATTACCTGCCGATGCCGTTGAAAAAGTAGAAGTAATCACTAACCCATCTGCTCGGTATGATGCAGAAGGCGGTGGAGGAATCATTAACATTGTACTTCGAAAAGGAAAATCAAATGGCGTAAATGGTTCTATTATTGTTTCAGGAGGAGATCCCGAAACCTATGGTATAAGTTCGAGTGTAAATAAAAAAGGAACCTACTTTAACTTATTTTCCAACTTTGGATACAATTACAGAAACAATCCAGGAAATTCATTAACAAATTCAGAATATTTTAATTCGAATGGCACAACGAGCCGATACATCAATGAACGTAGAACTAATGAACGTTTAAGTGAAGGATACAATGCAAATTTTGGAATTGATTTAGTATTGAATAAAACACTCACTTGGACCAATGCGCTGACCTTTAGAGAAAGCGACGGTAATAATCCAGACAATGTTTTCTTTTACAATTTTGATGCATTGCAAAATCCTACTTTCATCCGAAACCGATTAAATGATGCCAAAAACGACGAGTTTAGTATCGAGTATACTTCTAACTTTACTAAAAAATTCACAACAGATGGTCATCAATTAACGGTAGACTTCGCAATTTCTCAAAACAGAGAAAATGAATTCGCTACAATTTATGATCAAATTATTGGAACTCCCAATTCATTATTTACTGAAACTACATCCAATAAACAATCGCAACAACGCAATCTTTTCCAAACCGACTATGTTTTACCTATTGGTAAAGATGGGCGTTTTGAAGCAGGTTATCGCGGAAGCTTTCAAGAAGGTATGACCGAGTTTGCAATTGTGCCCACATCCTCCTATTCTAATACCTTAGAATATAACGAATATGTAAATTCATTTTACACGCAATACGGATCTAAAATAAATAAATTTTCCTATTTTGTTGGTATGCGATTTGAAGATAGTAATATAGATGTAAATTCAATAACGTCAAATAATTACAACAATAAAAAATATAATAATTTATTCCCATCAGCAACATTGAATTATGAAATTTCAGATAAAAGTTCCTTAAGTGTTAGCTACAGTAAAAGAATCAACAGACCGCGTGGACGTTTTTTAAATCCGTTCTCAACTTATTCAAGTAATATCAATGTATTTCAAGGAAATCCCGACATTAACCCATCGCTTACCGATGCAGTAGATCTAGGGTATTTAACGAAATGGGACAAGCTAACATTTAGTACTTCTGCCTATGTAAATGTAACAAATGATGCGTTTCAATTCATTAGAAAAGAATCGGGACTATTTGTTGAAGGCGTTCCGGTAATTATTAGTACCCCAATTAACCTAGCCAAAGAATACCGCGCTGGATTTGAGTTTAATTTAAATTATACGCCATACAAATGGTGGCGACTTAATGGTAACTTTAATTTGTTCCGTAATGAATCACAAGGCGATTATAAATATGTGAATTTCCAAAATGTAAATGTTGTTCAGAATTTTGATAATATTGCCATAACATGGACCTCTCGCTTGAGTTCGAAAATAACGTTGCCCTACAAAATAGATTGGCAAACCAATGCGTCGTATGAAGCGCCGCAAACAACTGCTCAAGGAAAAAGATTAGGGGTATATGGTGTTAACCTTGCCTTTAGCAAAGATGTTTTAAAAGACAAAGGAACCATCGCATTAAATGTGAGTGATCTGTTCAATTCCAGAAAAAGAATTATTGAAACAAACATCGAAAATGTTGTAAGTTCGTATAGTGAAATGCAGATGAGAGTGCGACAAATTAATATATCATTTACGTATCGTTTTAACAAACAGAAGAACGAAAGAGAAAAACCAAGACGCGAAGAAGGCGGTGAAGGTGAATTCATGGGGCAACCCTAAACAATATAAAATAAAAAAGTCCCGATGTAATCGGGACTTTTTATTGTAAGGTAAATAAATTTACGCTTCTTTGTTTTTGTTTCTTTTCTCTTTGATCAATTCTATGATAGCACCGCCCAACCAATATTGAACGAATCCTACTAAGAAAATCATCAACCAAAAACCAATGGTTAATATGGTTAAGAAAAGTAAAAAACCTAGGTACTGTTGAAATTCAAACATGATTTTTCCGGAATTTATGAATTCTCGTCAAAGATAATAGGAATATTTATTTTGAACAATTTATTATCAAATTATTTTAAGATAAACTGATGTAATTAAAACCATTTTTTTACCTTAAAATAGGCGAACATAAAAATGACAATTAAAATCATTATTCCCCAAATGATATAGTAACCATTCTCCCACTCTAACTCTGGGAAATTTTTAAAATTCATACCATAAACCCCCACAATAAAGGTAAGCGGTAAGAAAAACATTGAAACCACCGTCAAGGATTTCATTACTTCATTCATCTTATTATTTTGAGCCGAAAAGAAATAATTTGAAGCACTATCGAGCGTACTCAAATCGGATTCAATTTGTTCCAATAATTCTAGACATTTTTGATGCAACCTTGAAAAGAACGAATAATTCTCTTGTTCTATCGAATTAAAAACATTGTCATCCTTGATAGTTTTAATCGAATACAACGAATCGCGAAGTGGTATAATAGAACGTTTTAAAAAATTTAGATTATCTCTATGCTTTTCTAGATGTTCTAAGATTTCGGGTTTTGTATTTACTTTAATCAAATTAATTAAAGCATCAACCTTATCTTCTTCACTTTCAAGCGTAATATAAAAATTTTCAATAATCGCATCCAACAATAAATACAATAAAAAATCGGCCTTTTTTGTTCTCACAATCCCAGAATTTGTACGAATACGCTCTCGAATGTGAACAAAAAAATCGCTTCGCTTTTCTTGAAATGAAAGTAAGACATGATCTTTTAATAAAAAACTTATTTGCTCCACATTAATATTGTCCGAAGATTCAATAGGTAACAAGGACTTCACGCTAAAAAACAATATATCACTGTACTCTTCTAATTTTGTTCGCTTGCTGGTGTTTAATATATCGCCAATAATAAAATTGTCAGCCCCAAAAGAAGTACCTATTGCTTGAATCACGTCAGTGTCATTTAGACCATGAGTATTAATCCAATTGACTTTTTGAAGATCAACATTACCTTCAATTTCATTAACTCCAATCTGATGGTACTCTGTTATATCCTCTTTATTGTAAACAAACAACTGTAATTCTGTTACAATATCTTTATAACTTCCGGTATACTCTAATATTGAAGGCTGAACTTTTCGCCCTTTTTTGTATTTAATTTTTCTCAAAACCAATAAATTTTGACATAAAGATAGGAGTTTTTAAAAATGAGAAGTATTTTTACTCAAATTTATTTCAATGCAAACGCTAATTATCAATATAAAAGAGCTGTTACAGGTAAGAGAACAACCTATAGAGATGGTTTCAGGTGACGCTATGAAACAGTTACCCAAAATAGATCATGCTTACCTATTGATCGAAAATAATATCATTTCCGATTTTGGTCCTATGAAAAATTGTCCCGCTGTACCCGATGCACAAATAGTGGATGCAATCGATCGTGTAATTTTACCTACATGGGTAGACAGTCACACACATATAGTCTATGCGGGAAATAGAATTCAAGAATTTGTAGATCGAATCAATGGGTTATCTTATGAAGAAATTGCCAGTCGTGGCGGAGGAATAATTAATTCGGCCAACCTATTAAATCAAACTTCAGAAGACGAATTATACGAGCAATCTAGAATTCGATTGGAAGAAATTATGCAACAAGGAACAGGAGCCGTCGAAATCAAATCGGGGTATGGTTTAACCGTTGAAGGCGAATTAAAGATGTTGCGCGTAATACAGCGCTTAAAAGCAAACTATCCGATCGAAATTAAAGCTACATTTTTAGGCGCACATGCTTTTCCTCTTGAATATAAAACAGATCATTCGGGATACCTAAAGTTACTAATTAATGAAATGCTCCCTAAAATTGCTGCAGAAAATTTAGCCGATTATATTGATGCATTTCTAGAAACCGGATATTTTTCCATTGAAGAAACCCAATTAATTATGGAATCCGGAAAACAATTTGGATTGCTACCAAAAATTCATGTTAATCAATTTACCGCTTTTGGCGGTATTAAAGCTTGTGTTGAAAAAGGGGCCTTAAGTGTCGATCATTTAGAAATTATTTCCGATGATGATATCTTAGCATTACAAAATAGCCAAACCATGCCTGTTGCTTTGCCGGGTTGTTCTTTCTTTATAAATATACCGTATACGCCCGCACGAAAATTAATTGATGCCGGGTTGCCTTTAGCATTAGCTTCAGATTATAACCCAGGAACTAATCCAACTGGAAATATGAATTTTGTGGTTGCAACAGCGTGTATAAAAATGAAAATGACCCCTGAAGAAGCCATTAATGCAGCTACACTAAATGGCGCTTATGCCATGGGGGTTTCAGCTACACATGGAAGTATTACAAAGGGCAAAAAAGCAAATATTATCATAACCAAGCCAATCTCAAGTTATTATCAATTACCCTACTCTTTTGGAACTAATTTAATTGAAAAAATAATGATCGAAGGTCAATTTATTAAAGTAAAACAATGATAAAAACACTACTCCTTGTTGGACTGGGAGGCGCAATTGGAAGCATTTTACGATATATTTCGGGAGGATTAACTGCAAAATATTTTCAAGGTGGTTTTCCCTTGGCTACCCTAATAATAAATGTACTTGGTAGTTTGCTAATTGGTCTATTTATTGGAATATTAGCCAAATACTATCCTGAAAATCATCCCTTAAAATTTTTATTAATTGTAGGCTTCTGCGGTGGATTTACTACTTTTTCTAGTTTTGCTTCAGAAAACTATACTTTGTTTCAAAATGGGCAACAACTTTATGCTTATTTATATATAATTGCTTCAGTGTTATTAACCATTATAGCGGTGGGAATTGGAAATTACTTGACCAAATTTATATAAAAAAAATCCTGATGGTTTCATCAGGATTTTTTTTATCATTTAGAATTTGATTAACGCAATGTAAAACTTGTTTTAGAAACCAATTCTGAATTTTTATCGAACACATTAACAAAATAAGTTCCAGCTGCAAAATCTTTTCCAGTAACCTCTTCATTAACTTGAACTGTTTTATTTTCATAGGTAACCGTAGAAATAAAACTATAGGTTAATGTTTTATCTCCAGCAGGTATCGTTTTCTTTTCCCCTAATATATTGCTTTTACTATCAATGATTTGCACATAATATTCACGGTTCCCTTTCATAGCAATTTGATTCTCTGCAATTAAAAAACTTACTTTTAATTTATCGGCACGACCCGCTTTATCCGTCTCTATTTGTTTGCCTGAACTTTTTTGCTTAACCGCAAGTACTTTTAAATTCAACACGGCTAATTTTGAACCTTTTTCAACAGTTTTAGTCAATCCTTCATTTTGAACCAACAACGTATCGTTAAATTTTTTGGCATCATTCAAAACTACTTTGGTGCTGTCTAAACTAGATGTCAAAGTAACATTTTGTTCTTTTAACAATTTATTTTCGGCTACTAAATTTTCCATTTCTCCTTTTAATTTTAAATAGGATCTTTTGTATTTAGCCATCGCAGCAACATCACCTTTGGATTGTTCAACTTGTTCTAACAAGGCAACCATTTTAGCTTGTTCTGCTTGAATTTCATCTTTTAATGCCGAATTATCAGCGATCATTAGATCATATTCTTCAATTTTCGCTTTCAATTCTTCAGCTAAAGAATCTTTTTCAGTCGTAATTTTTGTTACTTCTTTTTTTGTATCGGCTGTAATTTTATAAATATAGCCCACACTAGTTAATAACAATAAAGCCAAAACTACTACAGCAGCTTTTAAACCTGAATTATTTGAATTGTTTTCCATATTCGTTGTAGATTAAATAAATTAGACGGTCAAATTTACAACTAAAAAAAGAAATTTTTATAATAATACCAATTATTATTTTAAAATAGTACATTTGAATAGACTATTTTTGACCTTTTTATGGAAAATATTACAATACTAACTCCCGTTCAGTTAGCTAAAATTACGAATCATCGCAGTGGCGAAATTAAATTTGGTGAAAAGATAAAAACCGTTCCAACTGGAGCTAATATTTATGATTATATTGCTACTTGTGAAGCAAGATTTGTACTGGTGGGACTCTCGGAAGACATAGGTGTTAAAGCAAATTTAGGACGAATAGGTACAGCTTCAGCATATGAAAGCGCTCTAATAAACTTAGTCAATATTCAACATAATAAATTTTGCAAAGGAAGTGATTTATTAGTTCTAGGCCATTTAAATTTTGAAGAAGAACGCAAACAAGCAGATCATTTAAACCCAAAAAACAAAGAAGATCGCAAGATACTTTTTGCTTTGGTTGAAAAAATTGATAAAGAAGTCTCCCATGTAATTCACCAAATTTGTAAAGCTGATAAAATACCAATCATCATTGGCGGGGGTCACAACAATGCCTATGGTAATATTAAAGGGCTTGCTTTAGCTAAAGGAAAACCAGTAAATGCTGTTAATTTTGATGCCCATACCGATTTTAGAATATTAGAAGGACGACATTCGGGTAATGGTTTTAGTTATGCCTTTGAAGATGGATTCTTAAAAAAATATTTTGTTTTTGGATTGCATGAAAATTTTGTATCCAAAAGTGTTTTTGACACGTTAAAAGAATTGACTTCTCGAGTAAAATTTGTAACCTACGAAGAATTAGAGGTAAAAAGAGAAAAGCAATTTGAAACTGAACTTGAAAACGCCTCAGAATTTATTAAAAATGAACCTTTTGGAGTAGAACTTGATCTTGATGCTATTCCAGGAATACCGAGTAGTGCCATGACATTGAGCGGTTTAAGTGTTGATAAAGCGAGACATTATATTTATTTCATGGGGAAACAAACCAATGCTGCTTATTTGCATATTTGTGAAGGAGCACCCGAACTAGACGATTCAAAGAACAATCATTTGACCGGTAAACTAATTGCAGCCATGATTACCGATTTTATGAAAGCAAAAACGGAATAAATCTTCAAAATCAAGTTAATTAAAATAACACTACCTTTGCCGTCAAGTTGCTATACTGCAACAGACTAATTATTTTATATGACATTTAACGATTTAAAACTTTACAACAATATACAACAAGCTTTGGAAGAAGAAGGATATTCTAATCCAACTCCTATTCAAGAACAAGCAATACCAGAAATTTTATTAGGGCAAGACTTAGTAGCTTGTGCTCAAACGGGTACCGGTAAAACCGGCGCATTCGCTATTCCAATATTAAACTTGATTCACCGAATTGTAGGTTCGGCAAATAAAGCAAAACATATTCGCACCCTAGTGGTAACACCTACACGTGAGTTAGCCATTCAAATCGACGAAAGCTTTAAAACCTATGGCAAATATACCAATGTCAAATCGTTGGTTATTTTTGGAGGTGTTAATCAAGTACCTCAAGTCAACGAATTGAAAAATGGAGTCGATGTATTAATTGCTACACCAGGAAGATTATTAGACCTTCATAAACAAGGATATATCGATTTGAATCACATGCATCACTTGGTACTCGATGAGGCCGATCAAATGCTAGATATGGGATTTATAAACGATGTTAAAAAAATTATCAAACTAACCCCAGACAACCGTCAAACCTTATTGTTTTCAGCGACCATGCCGATAGCCATAAGAGAATTAGCCGATACTTTTTTGACAAAACCAAAGTACATTTCGGTAACTCCTGTTTCAAGTACGGCAGAAAATGTGTCTCAAAAAGTATATTTTGTCAATAAAGATGATAAGCGTTTACTCTTAAAACAACTCATCATCCAAGAAAGTTTGAGTAATGCATTGGTATTTACGCGAACAAAACACGGAGCCGATAACATTGTAAAAGTATTAAAAAAAGCAAGCATAAAAGCCGAAGCCATTCACGGAGATAAATCGCAAAATGCACGTCAACGTGTTTTAGAGCAATTTAAAAATAAAGAAATTGATATTCTAGTTGCCACCGATATTGCTGCACGCGGAATTGATATTGAACAACTGCCTTTTGTAATTAATTTTGATATTCCAAATATATCGGAGACCTATGTTCACCGAATTGGTAGAACCGGAAGAGCCGGAAATTCAGGTTTGGCTATTTCCTTTTGTGGTAAAGACGAAAAACCCTATTGGCAAGACATCGAAAAATTGATTAGAATGAAAGTAAAAGTGGTTACTGATCACTCGTTTACATGGAAAGATGATGAAATCAATCCAGATGCAAAACCAGATTTACGAAATAAAGACAGTAATAGAATGAATCCCAACTCCAATTCTAGAAAATCGGAAGCTTCAAAGAAAAACAAAAAACGCTGGTATTAACCAGCGTTTTTTTTATACTTATCGGATCAGTTTTTTATATTTAATTCGAGTAGGCATAACATCTTTACCTAGGCGCTTGCGTTTGTTTTCTTCATATTCTGAAAAACTTCCTTCAAAACAATATACCTGTGAATCGCCTTCAAAAGCTAATATGTGAGTACATACACGATCTAAAAACCAACGGTCGTGCGAAATAATAACTGCACAACCCGCAAAGTTTTCCAAACCTTCTTCTAAGGCACGTAATGTGTTTATATCTAAATCATTGGTTGGCTCATCGAGAAGCAAAACATTCCCCTCCTCTTTCAAGGTCATGGCCAAATGTAATCTATTGCGTTCTCCACCTGAAAGTGCGGCTACTTTTTTATTTTGATCGCTTCCGCCAAAGTTAAATCGTGACAGATAAGCTCTTGAATTCACTTGTCTTCCACCCATTAAAATTAATTCTTGACCATCACAAAAGTTTTCCCAAATCGATTTATTCACATCAATATTAGAATGTGATTGGTCTACATAGGCAATTTTTACAGTATCTCCAATAGAAAACAGTCCAGAATCTGGCTTTTCTTCTCCCATTATCATTCGAAAAATAGTTGATTTACCCGCACCATTAGGACCAATTATTCCAACAATTCCTGCCTGAGGCAATACAAAATTTAAATCGTCATACAATAATTTATCTCCAAAAGCTTTGGCAACGCCTTTTGCTTCAATCACATTAGTACCCAAACGTGGTCCATTTGGAATGTAGATTTCTAATTTTTCGTCGAGTTCTTTTTGATCTTCATTTAATAATTTATCGTAATTCTGTAAACGCGCTTTTTGTTTGGTTTGACGACCTTTTGCGCCTTGACGAACCCAATCCAACTCGCGTTCTAATGTTTTTCTACGTTTTGAAGCTACTTTTTCTTCTTGCTCCATACGTTTTGATTTTTGATCTAACCAAGACGAATAATTACCTTTCCAAGGAATACCTTCTCCTCTATCCAACTCTAAAATCCATCCGGCTACATTATCTAGAAAATAGCGATCGTGAGTTACAGCAATGACAGTTCCAGCATACTGTTGCAAATGTTGTTCTAACCACAGAACTGATTCGGCATCCAAGTGATTGGTGGGCTCGTCTAACAACAATACATCGGGTTGTTGCAATAGCAAACGACACAAGGCTACACGACGTTTCTCACCTCCAGATAAAACTGAAATAGGCGTATCTGAATCTGGTGTACGAAGCGCGTCCATGGCAATTTCTAATTTGGTATCGATTTCCCATGCGCCACAAGCATCGATACGATCTTGTAATTCGGCTTGGCGATCCATAAGCTTTTGCATTTTATCGGCATCTTCATATACTTCTGGCAATCCAAAATCATCGTTAATCTTATTAAACTCGTCTAATAAGGCAAAAATTTCTGCGGCACCTTCTCTAACAACCTCAATAACGGTTTTGGTTTCGTCTAGTTGTGGTTCTTGTTCTAAATATCCAACAGTATATCCTGGAGCAAATACTACATCGCCTTGATAGTTTTTATCAACACCTGCAATGATTTTCAATAGCGAAGATTTGCCTGAACCATTAAGACCTAAAATACCAATTTTGGCTCCATAAAAGAAGCTTAAATAGATATTTTTTAATACTTGCTTATCACTTCCTTGGTAACTTTTACTCAATTTTTGCATTGAGAAAATTACTTTTTTATCGTCTGACATAGTTATTTGATTATTTTTTTGTGTTGAAGTATAGTTCCAATTTTTTTCTAAAATTAAACTCTTCCCTTTAAAGCATTAAATACCCAAGCGTTTGCTAAGAAACCTACTCCAACAGAAGCAAATCCCCAACCTGCTATATCGGCATAGCGATACATCCCTAATCCAATTAAAATAAAGCCCATTAACAACATGATAAAGGTTGCCCAAGCTAATACTGTATTCTTATTCATTGACATTTTCTTTACTTTTAAATTATACATCTATAGGAGGCGAAGTTACAAATTTTATAACTTTCAATAGATTGAAATCAATTAAAAATTGTAATCAATAATTCCTTTAATAAATCATGTTGAGATGTTGATGCAGCACCTACCCCTTTACTCTTAACGTCTAATGTTCGGAGAGCGGATACAATTGTGCTCACTTTTTTCATAGGATAATTTCGAAACGCCACTTCAAAATCTTTTACAAAAAAAGGGTTTACTTTCAATACTTTCGCTGCATTCATTTGTGATTTATCTTTGAGCCCATGATATTGCAACAATTGAGAAAAGAAGCCAAATACCAATCCGGTAGTAACTACTAACGGATTATCTTTCGGATTTTGAGAAAAATAATCAATAATTTGGTAAGCTTTAACTTGATTTTTTTCACCTATTGCCTTGCGTAATTCAAAATTATTAAAATCTTTACTAAAACCTATATTTTCTTCAATGTCACTTGGGGTTAGAATATGACCTTTGGGTAAAATGATTTTTAATTTTTCTAACTCGTTATTTATTTTAGACAAGTCGGTTCCTAAAAATTCTACTAAAATAGCTGCTGCCTTTGGTTCGATTCCGTATCCTTGTGCCGCTAAAACACGTTTGATCCACTCACCCACTTGATTTTCGTAAAGTTTTTTACTTTCATAGACCACACCCACTTTATCCAATAATTTCGTAATTTTTTTTCGCTTGTCCAAGGTTTTGTACTTGTAAGCAAAAACCAAAACTGTGGTGGGTTGAGGATTTTCGGCATAGGCTTCTAAATTATCAATGGTTCGAGACAATTCTTGTGCTTCTCTCACAATAATCACTTGCCGATCGGCCATCATGGGAAAACGTTTAGCACTGCCAATTATATCTTCAATCGTTACATCTCGACCGTACAAAATGGTTTGGTTGAAATCGCGTTCGTGTTCTTGTAAAACATTTTCTTTAATGAATTCGGTCAATTTATCTATATAATACGGCTCTTCTCCCATTAAAAAATAAATAGGTTTGAGATTCCCCGCTTTTATATCTTTCGTAATTTGAATTACTTCATCCATAATTTTGTATTCAGTGTTCAGTAGCTGTTGGCAGTTAGTATAAAATAACTATTTTTGTTTTATGAAAAAGTTGAATTTTCCAACGTATTCCTTTCGCTTCAAAAATAGTGAAAATAAAGTAGCTATCTTCGATGAAATTAGAAAAAAATTTATCCTTCTTACCCCAGAAGAATGGGTACGCCAACACACATTGCATTATCTTGTACAAGATAATAAGTATCCAAAATCATATATTAATGTTGAAAAATTAATCAAAATTAATACATTAAATAAACGATACGATATAGTTGTATTTCAACCTAATGGATCTGTTTTTTTATTAATAGAATGCAAGGCACCTGAAGTAGCTATTACTCAAAAAACCTTTGATCAAATTGCCCGTTATAATTTAGAACTCAAAGCAAAATATTTAATGGTAACCAATGGTCTAAATCATTATTTTTGTCAAATGGATTTTGAAAACAAAAAATACATTTTTTTGTCGGAGCTACCCCAATATGAAAATTTATGAAAAAAATAGCTGTAGTTATATTAAATTGGAACGGAACCAAATTACTCGAGCAGTTTTTACCTTCGGTAGTTGCTTTTTCAAATGAAGCCACAATTTATGTAACCGATAATGCCTCTACTGATACATCTATTGAAATCCTTAAAAGGCAATTCCCATCGATTAAAATTATACAGAACTCTGGCAATTATGGATTTGCTATGGGATACAATGAAGCTCTTAAATATGTGGATGAAGAGTATTATGCACTGGTAAATTCTGATATTGAAGTAACTGAAAATTGGCTTTCTCCTATAATTGAGCTATTTGATTCACAAGCCAAAGTTGCCATAATTCAACCTAAAATACTGGATTACAAAAAGAAATCTCATTTTGAATATGCTGGAGCTGCTGGTGGTTTTATGGATAAATATGGGTATCCCTTTTGTCGGGGAAGGATTTTCGATACGGTAGAAGAAGATTTAAAGCAGTATGATGATGAAATCGAAATTTTTTGGGCATCAGGGGCTTGTTTTTTTATTCGAAAAGAGGTGTATCATCAGTTGAATGGTTTTGATGCTACTTTTTTTGCACATCAAGAGGAAATAGACTTGTGCTGGAGAGCTTTTAATGCAGGTTTTACTACAAAATATAACCCTAAATCGGTTGTGTATCATGTTGGAGGCGCCACTTTAAAGGAAGAAAATCCAATGAAAACATATTTGAATTTTAGAAATTCATTATTCATGCTTACGAAAAACTTGCCCAAAAAAGACTTATTTCCTATACTTTTCACCCGTTTGTTTTTTGATGGATTGGCAGGAATTCAGTTTATAATCAAAGGGAAATTCAAACATTGTTTGGCTATCATTCATGCTCATTTTGCCTTTTATAAATGGATAAAAACGTATTACAATCAAAGAAATAACGAACAAAAAACAAATTATTATAAGGCGAGAAACATAGTGATATCGTACTTTTTTAAAAACACCAAAAAATTTGATCAATTATTTTAACAAGAGTTTATGCATTAAATTTTTATTTCCTTAAACTTCTTTATAACTTTGTCAAAAATTATCTATATCATGAAAAAAGTATTGTTAATCATCACTTTGGCTTCTATTTCATTAACTTCTTGTGTTTCGAAGAAAAAATTTGCTTTATTGGAAACCAAAAATAACGAAATTCAAGAATTGTTAAATACAGCTACTGTTAAACTTAATGTATGTTTGACTGAAAAAGAAGCTTTAAACAAACAAGTAGATTACTTAAAACAAAATAATACCGAATTAATAAGCAATTCGAAAGAATTGACTGTATTAACGGCAAAAAATTCTCAAAATCTTGAAAAATCTTTAGAAAGTTTAAAAGAAAAAGATTTAAAAATCAACCGTTTACAAGATGCATTAACACGTAAAGACAGTGTTACATTGGCTCTGGTTACTAGTTTAAAGCGCGAAGTGGGAATGGATGATCCAGACATCAACATCAATGTTGAAAAAGGAGTCGTAATGATATCTATTGCCGATAACTTACTATTCAAATCGGGGAGTTATGAAGTGGGCGATAAAGCCAAAGAAGTATTGGCAAAAGTAGCTAAAGTAATCAACAGCAAACCTGATTTTGAATGTATGGTTGAAAGTCACACAGACAATTTACCAATAAAAAATGCAGTATTGTTAGACAACTGGGATTTATCAGTAAAACGTGCTACTTCTATAGTTAGAGTACTGCAAAAAGACTTAGGAGTAAATCCAAAGCAATTAATACCTGCTGGAAGAAGTTCATATATACCTTTAGTAGAGAATGATTCTCCAGCGAACAGAGCTAAAAACAGAAGAACTCGTATCATCATCATGCCAAAAATTGATCAATTTTATGACATGTTAGAAAAAGAAATGAAAAACTTAGAGAAAAAATAAGTTGATCCCATGATATAAAAAACGCTTTCAAAATGAAAGCGTTTTTTTATTATAAAATATCCAAACTTCCTTTACCTTCACGAATAACTTCGGGCTCATGTCCCGTTAAATCAATAATGGTTGAGGCCACATTATCGCCATAACCACCATCAATAACCACATCTACTTTATTATTCCATTTTTCAAAAATTAATTCGGGATCGGTCGAATATTCAATAACATCGTCTTCATCGTGAATGGATGTAGACACAATTGGATTTCCTAACATTTCGACTATTTGTATCGCAATATTATTATTAGGAACACGAATACCCACCGTTTTCTTTTTTCGAAACTCTTTCGGAAGATCATTATTCCCGGGCAAAATAAACGTATAAGGTCCCGGTAGTGCTCGCTTTAAAATTTTAAAAGTTGCGGTGTCAATTTGCTTTACATAATCGGAAAGATGACTCAAACCAGAACAAACAAAAGAGAAATTTGCTTTTTCCAATTTAATCCCTTTAATTTTTGCTAATTTTTCCAACGCACGAGAATTGGTAATATCACAACCTAATCCATAAACTGTATCGGTTGGATAAATGACTAATCCGCCATTTTTTAAAACCTCAACTACTTTTTTAATGGCTGATTCGCTAGGCTTGTCTTCGTATATTTTTATGAATTCTGACATAATATTTTGCTTATGCCTTGAGCTTAATGCTCAAAGCTATTAACCGATCACTTCCAACTTCGCAAATCGCAACAACAACTTTTTCAAGCCTCCTACATCAAATCGAATTTCAGCTTTTTTATCGGCGCCAATACCTTCCATGCTTACTATCTGTCCTTTTCCAAAGCGTTCGTGCATAACAATATTTCCGACTGCTAATTTGGAATCAGATACAGTAGAACTTCCTGCATTACTAGAAACTGGTTTTAGCTTTCTAATATTCGGGATATTTAATCCCCCTTCTGAAGTAAGAGGGCTCTTTGGTGGTGTTCCAGCAGTAGGCTTAGCCAATCGTAATTTGGTTTTATCAATATCGCCAAAAACATCAATATCCATAACCGGTTTATAACGGTAACCCGAATCAACCGGATTCAAATATTCTAAATACTCATCGTTGATTTCTTCAATAAATCGAGAAGGTTCGCTATCGATTAATTTACCCCAACGGTAACGCGATTGCGCATACGTTAAATACGCTTGATGTTCGGCACGAGTTAAAGCAACATAAAACAATCGACGCTCTTCTTCTAACTCGCTTCGCGTATTTAAACTCATAGCACTTGGAAACAAATCTTCTTCTAGGCCTACAATAAAAACATGTGGGAATTCTAATCCTTTGGCCAAGTGGATGGTCATTAAGGCAACACGATCGTCATCGCCAGTATCTTTGTCTAAATCGGTGGCTAAAGCAACGTCTTCTAAAAATTCGCCTAACGCACCTCGGGCACCATCTATCTCTTTTTGGCCTTCTGTAAAATCTTTAATTCCATTAAGTAATTCCTCAATATTTTCAATTTTGGCAATTCCTTCTGGTGTTCCGTCTTTTTTCAATTCTTGAACCAGTCCCGTTTTCTTCGTAATGTGATCGGTTAAGAAAAATGCATCCTGATTTTCGTTAATTACTTGAAAGCTTTTGACCATGGTCACAAAATCTTGAATCTTAGTCTTAGTGCCTGAATTCAGTTTCAAATCAATTTTATCAATATGCTCCATTACTTCAAAAATAGAACGCTTGTAATGATTGGCCGCTACAGTTAATTTTTCAACCGTGGTATCCCCTATTCCTCGGGCTGGATAATTAATTACGCGCACGAGTGCTTCTTCATCTTTGGGATTGATTACCAAACGCAAATAGGCCAATACATCTTTAATTTCCTTGCGTTGATAAAACGACAAGCCTCCATAAATTCGATACGGAATATCGCGTTTACGCAACGCATCTTCCATAGCACGCGATTGTGCATTGGTACGATACAAAATAGCAAATTGTCCATTTAGCATTTGGTTTTGCATCTTTTGTTCAAAGATAGTAGCGGCTACAAACCGACCTTCTTCCCCATCAGTTAAACTGCGGTGTACTTTAATTTTGGGCCCGTCATCATTGGCTGTCCATACGATTTTATCTAATTTGGTCTTGTTCTTATCGATAACGTTATTTGCGGCTTCTACAATATTTTTAGACGAACGGTAGTTTTGTTCCAAACGGTAAAATTGCACATTGGCATAATCCTTCTGAAAATTTATAATGTTATTAATGTTGGCCCCCCGAAAAGCATAAATACTCTGGGCATCATCACCTACCACACAAATATTTTGAAAACGATCGGATAAGGCTCTAACAATTAAATATTGGGAGTGATTGGTATCTTGGTACTCATCTACTAATATATATCTAAAACGATTTTGATATTTTGCTAATACATCGGGAAATAAATTCAATAACTCGTTGGTTTTCAATAATAAATCATCAAAATCCATAGCTCCTGATTTGAAACAACGATCCACATAATTTTGATAAATTTCGCCCATCCGTGGTTTTTTACTCATGGCATCGGCTTCTTGTAATTCGGGATTATTAAAATAAGCTTTTACGGTAATCAAGGAGTTTTTATAAGATGAAATACGCCCTAAGATTTGTTTGGGTTTGTAAATATCTTTATCCAACTGCATTTCTTTGATGATGGCTCCAATTAATCGAACAGAGTCCTGGGTGTCATAAATGGTGAAATTAGAGGGATATCCTAGTTTATCGGCTTCACTTCGCAATATCTTTGCAAATACAGAGTGAAACGTACCCATCCAGAGGTTCTTAGCTTCATTTGTTCCCACAATATCAGCAATACGTTTTTTCATTTCCCGTGCGGCCTTATTGGTAAAAGTCAGTGCTAAAATATTAAAAGCATCAACACCCTGGCTCATCAAATTAGCAATACGAACCGTCAATACACGCGTTTTACCAGAACCCGCACCCGCAATAACAATCATAGGCCCTTCTTTTTGCAAAACTGGGGCTTGCTGTGCTTCGTTTAATTGGCTGATATACCGCTGCATTTCTTTCATAGTGGATGGGTGCTTTTATCTACTTTACAAAAATACATTATGAATGGGGTTATTACAAAAGAAGTTATTAACCATTCTGAGGAGAATACAAACAACTCTAATTCTAATTTGAAAATTAAATAATTTACTCTTAATTTGCACTATAATTAAAATAACATACCATGACTTTTGAGGATAAATTATTAGAAATAGTTGCGTATACATTACCCGCACTAATTACAGGTGGTGTTGCCTTTGTAATGATGCAAAAATTTTACGTGAGTGATGAAAGCAAACGCAAATATGAATTGTTACGTGAAAACCAAAAACAAGCCCTTCCAATTCGCCTTCAAGCCTTTGAGCGAGTGGTTTTATTATTAGAGCGCATCAACCCTAGTCAACTTTTACTTCGTGTGGGACCCACAGGGAAAAGTAAAGACGACTATGCTACTTTACTCACGCACAACATTCAAACTGAATTTGAACACAATTTAGCGCAACAAATTTATTTGACAGCTGCAAGTTGGGACATTGTCTTAAAAGCAAAAAACAGCACCATACAAATGATACGAAAAAATGCACTTCGAGAAGATGTTGCTGATGCCGATAAATTAAGAGAAGCGATTCTGATTGAATTAACTGAAATTGAAGCGCCAAGTTCCATTGCTATTTCCTATTTGATAGAAGAATTAAAAAGGGTTTTCTAATCGCTATAGCTTACTCTTTCAAGAATTTTTCGTAGAGTGCTTTCAAATGAAATTGGGCAGTTGTAGCCAGTGCTTCCACTCTTTTTCTATCGGCTGAATTTTTCAGCAATTCACGCACCTTTGTATGTGCAAACAAAGTAAACTGCCATCTATGATGTTCGGTAGCTTTAAAGAGTAGCGCAATCACTTGATCCTCATTGGGCTGCAATTGCAATAAAATTTCTAATGCATTTTGTCGGAGTGAACTTTCATAGGCATCAGAAGCATAATTGAGTAATTCATTAATAAACGCTTGGTGTTCCTTTTCTGAAAAACCTTTTGTGTTATAGGATAAGGCTAGCCAAGTCATCCGAAAAATTTTATCATTGTTCCCAATAATTTCTTTCGTTTGGATCAAATATCGCTGACGCTCTTCGGGAAAGTTTGAGCATAAATGGGTCAAGGCGAGCTCTTTTGTGACATAAGCATTATCCTGAAGTAATGATTCATAACTTATTTTAAAATCGGGAGGAATGACCTTGAGTGTTTCGGCTACTGCTTGTCGAACTTGAAGGTTCCCAGTTGCCAAAGCTGCTTCCAAAAGTACTTTTCGTTCGTCAAAAGGCAGTTGTTGTATTTTATAAATGATGTATTTTTTGATCGGATAATAGGCATCTGACTGCATTATTTTTGTTAATTCAGTTAATGAATATTTATTTTTTCGCAACTGATTGAACTCACGAATAAACTGATTTTTAAGTAGGTATTGTTGTGCTAAATTGCGATCAAACCCTGGCGTTTCGAGCCACTGTTTTTTATATTTTGCCACATCGTACCCCGAAACATCATGAACAATACTTAAAAAGTCATCGGTATCAACGTTTTTATATTGGTATTTTTTTAAATACTTTTTTACTGCTTTTTGAAAGTACTTAGCCCCAATATCTTCTCGTAACACATGCAAGGCCCAAGATCCTTTTTTATAAAAAGTTAAGGAACTTGCTTTTTCATTTAGAACGGGGATTGAATCGGTCGTTGCAGCTTGTTGCAATTGTTCGGCATAATCGTTTAAGGCTTCATAAAAATAATCATCACCAAACAAATGCCGTTCGGCCAATAAGGCATAATAGGTAGCAAAACCTTCCTGTAACCAATGGTGTTTTCCAGATTGAGCCGTTATGAAATTGCCAAACCATTGGTGGGCCAATTCATGTGCATTTACATTCACATAATTGCGATCGTTAAAACCAATGGAATCTACCACAAAATCTTGAGAGAAAATAGTCGAGGTTGTATTTTCCATTCCTGCATATAAAAAATCGCGTACGGGTATTTGACGGTATATTTTCCAAGGATACTTCACACCTATTTCTTGCTCTAAAAAATCAAATATTTGTTTGGAATATCTATAAGTAGGTTCAAATTTTGAATAATCCCTTTGGCATACATAAAACTCTAAAGATGTACCCGATTTACTTTTTGTTTCTTGCTTTGCAAAATTACCAATCGCCAACATGACCAAATAAGACGACATGGGTTTTTGCATTTTATATTCCCACAATGTTTTTTTTTCGTTTGAAAATTTTGGTTTTATTTTATTTATAAGTTCACCATTAGATAAAACATGATATTTTTCATCAAAAAAAACACCTATTTTAAATATCACTTTCTCGTTTACATCATCAAAACTAGGCAACCAATGACTCGTATATTTGCCTTGACCTTGTGTCCAAATTTGAAGATTTTCTCCTGCTCCCGTATAATAAAGTGTTTGCTTTGGTTTTGCCTCATATTTAATTGTAATTCCGTTTAACCCTTTTTTAAGTCCATCATATAAAATTATATGTTCATTTGTGAGTTTGTACTTAAATTTATTATTATCGTTTATATAAATTGCTGAAAATATCATGTTTTTTGCATCTATTTTAACAGAATCAATAGTATTCTTGATTTCGAATAAATAATGAACCGTTCCAGAAATTGATTTGGTTTCAGAATCAGGATACAACAAGGCTTCGCAACTGATAAAATCAACCGATTTTGTTTGTTGAGAGAAAGTTACATTAATAAAAAAAAAGGCTAAAAGGATACGAAACATCTTGATGGATATTAATAAGTCACGAATATAAACATTTTCAATTTCTTCCATTTCTAAATTAACAAATTATCTAGTATCTTCGCTTAATAAGAAATTTACTGCAAAAAGAAATGAATCTGCTCGAAACTCCCATAGAATATCTCAAAGGCGTTGGCCCCCAACGTGGTGATTTATTGCGCAAGGAGTTGGTCATTCATAAATATATCGATTTACTTAACTTATTTCCCAATCGGTATATCGATCGAACCAAATACTATAAAATCAACGAGCTCCAAAACAGCAATTCAGAGGTACAAATTTTAGGAAAGATCATACACCTAAAAACCATCGAACAAGGGAAAGGAAAATCCCGTTTAGTAGCCACCTTTATTGACGATACAGGACAAATGGAATTGGTTTGGTTTCAAGGGCAGAAATGGATTCGCGACAGCATCAAAATCAATATTCCGTATGTTATTTTTGGAAAGGTTACCAAATTTGGACCTGTCTTCAATATGGCGCATCCCGAAATGGAACTCCTTGAAGAACATAAAGCCAGTTTGCGTTCGGCCATGCAACCGGTATATCCCAGCACAGAAAAATTAGTCAATAAGGGAATTTCGAATAAAGTGATCAATAAGATGATGCAACAATTGTTCATTGAAACACAAGCGTTGTTTTCGGAAAACGTACCGGATTACCTTTTAGATGAATTGAAACTACTTCCGAAAAATGCGGCTTTATTCAATATTCATTTTCCAAAAAATCAGGATTTATTGGCAAAAGCACAATTTAGGTTAAAATTTGAAGAATTGTTTTTCATACAATTGCAATTGATTACCAAAAACCTCATTCGAAAGCATAAAATCAAAGGAGTACCCTTTGAAAAAGTGGGTGTTAATTTTACCAATTTTTACAACAATCATTTGCCGTTTGAGTTGACCACTGCCCAAAAACGAGTTCTGAAAGAAATTAGAAACGACTTGGGAAGCAATGCCCAAATGAACCGCTTGTTGCAAGGAGATGTGGGTTCTGGCAAAACAATAGTAGCCTTGATGTGCATGTTGTTAGCAAAAGATAACGGCTTTCAGAGCTGTTTGATGGCGCCAACAGAAATATTAGCCAATCAACATTTTAACGGCATATCAGAATTGGCCCAACAATTAAATTTAACCATTAAATTACTCACCGGTTCCACAAAAACTGCCGAGCGAAAAGTTATTCACGAAGCCTTAGAAAACGGAACTTTAGACCTATTAATTGGAACGCATGCCTTGTTAGAAGACAAGGTGCAATTTCATAATTTAGGCTTAGCGATAATTGATGAACAGCACCGTTTTGGGGTAGAGCAAAGAAGTAAATTGTGGCGAAAAGCACAAATTCCGCCACACGTATTAGTTATGACCGCAACGCCAATTCCGAGAACATTAGCCATGAGTTTATATGGTGATTTGGATATTTCCGTGATTGATGAATTGCCTCCTGGAAGAAAACCAATTCAAACGGTACATCGCTTTGATGCCAACCGATTGAAAGTTTGGAAATTTTTAAAAGAAGAAATTGCAAAAGGGCGTCAAATTTATATTGTTTATCCCTTAATTCAGGAATCGGAAAAAATGGATTACAAAGATTTGATGGACGGCTATGAAAGTATTTCTCGGGATTTTCCACTCCCACACTATTCGATATCGATAGTCCATGGCCAAATGAAACCCGCCGATAAAGAGGAAGAAATGCGTCGCTTTGCTGCTGGAAAAAGCAATATTATGGTGGCTACTACTGTTATTGAAGTGGGCGTAAACATCCCCAATGCCTCGGTAATGGTCATTGAAAGTGCCGAACGTTTTGGATTATCTCAATTGCACCAACTACGAGGCCGCGTAGGTCGTGGCGCCGAGCAAAGTTATTGCATCTTAATGACGAGCCATAAATTGAGTAACGACAGTAAAATTAGAATGGAAACCATGGTGCACACAAATGATGGCTTTGAAATCTCTGAAGTCGATTTAAAACTAAGAGGTCCGGGAGACATCATGGGAAAACAACAAAGTGGTGTTTTAAATTTACAAATTGCCGATTTGGTCAAAGACAAAGACATTCTACAACTGGCACGCCATCATGCCCTTAAACTATTAAAAGAAGATGCCCCAATGGAACAACCCAAACATGCAAAATTGAGAGCAGCATTAATAGAAATTAGTAAAAAGAAAACCATTTGGAATTATATAAGTTAATAAAAATTCATAAACCTTAAATCATGATACAATACAACCCTAAAGACTGGATTACTTTTATTTTTCGTTTTCACAAATCGGATACTTTTAGAAAATTAATTCCAATGATGATTTTCATTGGTTTTTATTCGGGAGGAGTTGCCTATTTAGAACTCGAATATTGGAATCTTTCCGAAAATAGTCGTGTTAAAAACCTAACAATTATGCACACAACTGTGGGTTTTGTGTTGTCATTATTGTTGGCTTATCGCACCAATACAGCCTATGATCGATGGTGGGAAGGCCGAAAATTATGGGGAGGATTAGTGAATAACAGTCGGAACTTAGCCTTAAAACTTTCGGCTTTTTTAAAAGATGAAAATGATCGTCACTATTTTAGTAAAGTAATTCCAGCATATGCTTCTGTTCTTTCAAAACATCTTCGCAATGAAGAAGTTGGACAAATGTTGTTTGAAGGACTCGATTTGACAATAGATCAACATAAACACCGCCCTAACCAGGTGGCAAAAATGCTATTTCAAAAAGCTAATGATCTCTACGTATCCGGAAAAATATCCGGAAATCAATTTTATATCATCAATGCCGAATTACAATCATTTACCGAAATTTGTGGCGCTTGTGAGCGAATTAAAAACACGCCTATACCCTATTCCTACAGTTCATTTATCAAAAAATTTATTTTCTTTTTTGTCATGACCTTACCCTTTGGATTTGTCTTTAACTTGGGGTATTATGTAATTCCGGTAGTCATTTTTATTTTCTATGTATTGGCGAGTCTTGAACTGATTGCAGAAGAAATTGAAGATCCTTTTGGAAGTGATGCCAACGACCTCCCTATGACTAAAATTGCTGCCAACATTAAAAAACATGTTGAAGAACTATTATAATTTTTTTAATTCAAGATAAAATACTAAGTCATTGATTAACAAATAAAAAAAAATAATATCTTAGTGCAATCTAAAAACTATAAAATGAAAAAAACGATTCAACTTTGCCTTACTTTTTTGAGTACATTACTTATTGTTAGCTGTAATCAAAACAATCAATCGGCAGCAAAAGAAGATTATTTTAAACTGTCAGCTGATTCTGTACAAACCGGTGGTGTTAAAATTATCCCGATTACCACCCCAAAAGGAACTTTTAACGTTTGGACAAAACGCATTGGTAACAATCCAAAAATTAAAGTATTGCTTTTAAATGGCGGACCTGGAGCTACTCATGAATATTTTGAGTGTTTTGAAAATTTCTTACCCGCCGAAGGTATTGAATTCATCTATTATGATCAATTGGGTTGTGGAAATTCTGATAACCCAAATGACGAAGCACAGTGGGATCTAGCACGTTATGTTGAAGAAGTAGAACAAGTACGCATTGCTTTAGGTCTAAATGAAACGAACTTCTATCTTTTAGGACATTCTTGGGGCGGTATTTTAGCTATGGAATACAGCCTGAAATATCAAAAACACATGAAAGGAATGATTATCTCAAATATGATGTCTAGCTGTCCTGAATATGGAAAATATGCTGATGAAGTGTTAGCCAAACAAATGGATCCTAAAGTTTTAGCTGAAATTGAAAAAATTGAAGCGGCAAAAGATTTTGGAAATCCTAAATATATGGAACTCTTATTGCCTAACTTTTATGAACAACACATATTACGTATTCCAGTAAAAAACTGGCCTGAGCCTGTAAATCGATCGTTTGCAAAAATCAATCAATCGCTTTATGTTACTATGCAAGGACCTAGTGAATTTGGTATATCTGGAAAACTAGAAAAATGGGATCGTAAAGCCGATTTAAAGAATATTACCATTCCAACTTTAGTTATAGGGGCGCAATTCGATACTATGGATCCTAAACACATGGAAGCCATGGCTAAACTTGCACCAAAAGGGACTTATTTATATTGTGAAAACGGAAGTCATATGGCCATGTATGATGATCAAAAAACCTATTTTAAAGGACTTATTGATTTTCTGAAAAAATAAATTTTCTAATGAAAAAGGGCTTCACAAAATGAAGCCCTTTTTTATTACTATCACTTCATGAACAAATTCTAAATCAAATGCATATGTTATCCATGAATTGATTCCGATTTTCCATAGCTTTTAATCACTTGCGCTTCATATTCTAACCATTCTTCCCATCTTTTTTTTACATCATATCCTTCCTCCGCTAATTGATGTGCAAATTGTAAAAAAGAGGTATAATGATTGGCTTCAGAGATCATTAAATCTCTGTAAAAGATTGCCAATTCTTTATCTTGAATAGTATCCGATAGTACTTTAAACCGTTCACAACTTCTAGCTTCAATCATTGCTGCGAAGAGCATGCGTTCTACGATAATGTGCTTGCGATTTCCGGGTTTCATAAATTTGAACAAATCGTTCACATAACTGTCTTTTCGTTCGCGTCCTAAAACCCAACCTCTTGCCTTAATGATCTCATGTACTTGTTCAAAATGCTCCATTTCTTCTTTAGCAATATGTGTCAATTCTGTTGCAATTTCAGTAAATTCAGGCAACATATTGATCAACATAATAGCATTGGAAGTTGCTTTTAATTCACACCATGCATGATCAGTTAGAATTTCTTCTAAATTGCCTTCTGCTATATTGGCCCATCTTGGGTCGGTTGGTAATTTTAATCGAAACATATGATTGTTGTAAGAAGATTATTGATTTTAGATTGTAAAAATAATGCTATTAGAGCTTAATTCCTAGATTAGAAATGTCCCAATTTTTGGTTGTATTATATTGAATGTGACCGCTATCTATTTCCAAAGGACAATCAAAATTATTCGTATACAAACCTCCTGTACCTAATCCTTGAGGTAAAGGATTTTGGAGCGTAAAGGTAAATTGTGTAATGGCATTTAAACCGATATTGCTTTCCAATGCCGAAGTAATCCACCAATCAATGTTTAAGGAATTGGCTATAGAAATCCATTCTAGCGTACCTTTGCATCCTCCCACTAAACTGGGTTTTAAAATGATGTATTGGGGTTGGATTTTCTTCAATAAGGCTACTTTTTCAGATGCTTCAAAAACGCCTATCAATTCTTCATCTAAAGCAATGGGAATGGGTGTTTTCTTACATAAATTGGCCATGAGATCACTATTGTTTTTTGGAATAGGTTGCTCTATGCTATGCAATTCAAAAACAGCTAATTGATTTAATTTTTCCAAAGCTTCTTGTGAATTAAATGCGCCGTTGGCATCTACTCGAATTTCAATGGTATTTGCATCAAAATGTTGCCGAATATAGCGTAATAATTCCAATTCTTTTTCAAAATCAATTGCCCCTATTTTTAACTTGATACACGTAAATCCTTGGTTTAATTTTTCTTGAATTTGGGTTTTCATAAAGGCCTCATTACCCATCCAAACTAAACCATTGATTCGCATAGCATCATTGCCATTGGTAAATGCCGAAGGAAATAATTCAAAAGGAGTTTTGGATTGTAACGATAAAAAAGCCATTTCAATACCAAATTGTATTGATGGATAAGCGATTATGGCATTCCAAAGTTGCTCTTGACCTAAATGAATATTTTGACACACCCATTGCAATTTTTCTTCATAATCCGGACGATCATCTATGGATAAACCGCGCAATAAACCACACTCGCCTACTCCTATACTACCTTGATCTTCAAGAATAATAAACCAGGTTTCTTTCTCGGTCATTATACCGCGAGAGGTACCACTAGGGCTTTTAAAATTTAGGATGTATTTTTTATAGGTTGCTTTCATATTCAAGTACAAAGTTCAACGTATAGCAGTTGATTCTTGAAGAATCCATGATACTTTCGCATCACTAGTATTATATATATTTTTTGTTAAGCTGTAATGCTCCTAATTTACAATTCGATGCTTTCACCAATTTCTAGCAACATCAAATCTTTTCCACTATCAAAAAATTTACGCTTGGCTTCTTCATGATTGATTTCGATATAACCAAATGTATCAAAATGATAGCCTAATATTTTATCACATTGCACAAAATCGGATGCAATAATGGCATCCTCTACATCCATAGTAAAATTGCTGCCTATTGGTAAAATCGCGAGATCCAACTTGGTTCGCAATGGAATCAATTTCATATCCATTGTTAAAGCCGTGTCGCCAGCAATGTAAATATTTTTATGTTCGCCCTCAATCACAAAACCACCAGGTTGACCGCCATAACTTCCATCAGGAAAAGAGGAAGTATGAATAGCGTTTACGGATTTTACATTTCCAAACTTGAAATCCCAACTACCACCGTGATTCATTGGATGATAATTAAATCCTTTATTTCCATAATGTGAAGCAATTTCATAATTAGAAACAATTACAGCTTCTGTTCGCTTTGCAATGGCTTCCACATCTAAAATATGGTCTTGATGCGCATGTGTTAGCAAAATAAAATCTGCTTCTATGGTATTAATATCAATGTGTGAAGCCTTTGGATTACCTGAAATAAAGGGATCGACCAATATATGAACGCCGTTTACTTTGATTCCAATACAAGCATGTCCGTAGAATGTGATTTTCATAATGAACGTATTAAGATTATAGTATTTAGTTTTAAGACTAGATATTGAGGAATAAAGCTAACCAAAATAAAACACTCAAAGCAAATGTACTTAAGGCTACTTTTTTGAGTTCTGGGTCGAAATCTTCATATTTTTCTGATTTTTTAATTTTACCAATATGCAAGAGTAACGGTATATTAATAATGAGAACGGGTATTGCCGAAACCTTAACCACAATACAAAAAACGATAAATAGGATTGAAGCCATAGCAATACAGGCTTCCTGATATTTTTTTGCCCAATGCAAACCCATTTTTACAACCAATGTATTTTTACCAGCAATTGTATCATTTTCAATATCTCGCATGTTGTTCAAATTGAGCACCGCTACACTCAATAATCCTATGGATGAAGCGGGCAAAAACAATTTCCAATCGATAACATGCGTATACAAAAAATTGGAACCAATGACGGAAACCCATCCAAAGAACACAAACACAAATACATCGCCAAAACCGCTGTAACCATAGGCCCCTTTTCCTACCGTGTACTTTATTGCTGCTCCGATTGAACTAATTCCCAACAAGATAAAAATCAAACTCAATACAAAATTATCTTTACCAAAAGCAATATAAATCAATCCTAAAGCTACGATAAAAGTAATGTTAGCGGTTATTAATACAGCTCTTTTCATTTGTTTGGCCGAAATTATTCCTGCTGCAACCAATCGTTTTTCACCAATTCGATTCGCATCGGTGCCTTTTACACCGTCGCCATAATCGTTGGCATAATTAGACAGCACTTGCAAGCCTAAGGTGGTTAACAAGGCCAAAACTACTATTCGCCAATCGGAAAATCCTTGGTGATACGCATAAGCACTTCCCACGATAATTCCAGACACAGAAAGCGGTAAGGTGCGCAACCGGGCAGCTTGAATCCAGGGTTTTATGTTGTTTATCATTAGATTACGAATACTATGAATCCGGTTATTAGATTTAGTGCCAAATTTAAATAATGAATCAAACTATTTTTGTTCATAAAAATTGCATATAGGTTTATAATTGGCAAAAGAAACAATAGTACAACCATAGGAAGCCAAAGAATTTCAGAAAACACCCCTAAAATAGCATACTTATAAACGTCAATTGTTTTACAAAGTAACCAATACAATAGAATAAAAATACTTAAAGCTAAATGAAGTTTTTTATTTGTGATTGCTTTATCCACACATTATCTATTAAATTTTACAAATCAATCTTAAGGCAAATATTTCTTTTCAAAATTAGGCTTACGTTTTTCTAAAAAAGCATCTCTTCCTTCTTTGGCTTCATCAGTCATATAAGCTAAACGCGTGGCTTCTCCAGCAAAAACTTGTTGCCCCACCATGCCATCATCGGTTAAATTCATAGCAAATTTTAGCATCTTAATAGATGTTGGTGATTTTGCCAATATTTCTTGCGCCCATTCATAAGCAGTTGCTTCTAATTCAGCATGCGGAATCACAGCATTTACCATGCCCATTTCATACGCTTCTTGGCCCGAATAATTACGGCCTAAAAAGAAAATTTCTCTCGCTCTCTTTTGTCCCACCATTTTGGCTAAATATGCCGATCCATATCCGCCATCAAAACTAGTTACATCGGCATCCGTTTGTTTAAAAATTGCATGTTCTTTACTAGCTAAAGTGAGATCACAAACTACATGTAATGAATGTCCGCCACCAACAGCCCAACCAGGAACCACACAAATCACTGCTTTTGGCATAAAACGGATCATGCGCTGTACTTCTAATATATTCAATCGGTGGTAGCCATCTTCGCCTACGTATCCTTGATGTCCGCGTGCTTTTTGATCGCCACCACTACAAAAACTCCAAATTCCATCTTTTGAACTTGGCCCTTCTGCAGACAATAAGACAACACCAATAGACGTATCTTCTTGGGCATCATAAAAAGCTTCAATCAATTCTTTTGTCGTTTTAGGTCGAAAAGCATTTCGAACATCAGGTCTATTAAAAGCAATTCGGGCTACGCCGTCACATTTTTTATACGTAATATCTTCGTATTCTTTTACAATTTTCCAATTGATAGTTGACATTTTTAATAATTTTTATCAAAAATACTTCAAAAATACTTTAATTTGCAAAAGCAGATGACATTTTTATAAAAACGTAATTAATTACTATTTTGAGAATGTAATTTGTCCAAAAAAACAGTAAACCAATACATGAAATACAAATCGGACTTTAGTAAAATTAATTTTTTTATACCTCTATTTCCAGCAGTTCTTGTATTGCTTATTGCTTTTTTATCAGGAGATTCTATTGAAATGGTTTTAGCGCCCATTGGTTTTCTAATTTTATTTTTAAGTATATTAATTGCGGTTACATTTTTTACTACGTATTACGAAATTCAAGAAAATGTAGTACTTGTTTCTATGTTTTTTTACAAAACAAAAATTAAAATTTCAGAAATTAGAAGCATAAAATATTCCAATTCTATAATGAAAACAAATTTTTACAAACCGGGCTTTCATCACAAAGGCATTGAAATTGTTTATCACAAATACGACGATATATTTATCTCTCCTGAAAAAAGAGACCAATTTATTGCCAAATTACTAGAAATCAACCCCAATATTCCGATTAAGAACACAGCCTATGTTGAATAAAATTTTACTTGTAAGCCTTAGCTTTTTATTTATAAATTGTGAAAAAAAACCCGATGAAAAAAACGAGTCCACTTTGAAAGACAAAGATGGGAACGTTTCGGAATATGCGGTTAATTTTACCCCACTAAGTACTGTATATAAAAAGAGAATGGCCGATGATATTGAGTATTTTTACAATAAAAAATTCAATGCCAAAGATTTTAGTGGTGGATTTTTGGTTGCAAAAAATGGTGAAATTCTTTATGAAAATTATAGCGGATTTGCCTACAAAGAAAAAAGAGATTCCATAAAAAGGGACACTCCTATTCATCTTGCCTCGGTGAGTAAAGTAGTAACTGCCGTAACTATTTTAAAATTAGTAGATCAAGATAAAATTGAATTAGATGAATTCGTAAGTGAATATCTACCAACTTTCCCTCATAAAGAAACTACGGTTAAAATGTTACTCAATCACCGTAGTGGACTTCGCAACTATGCCTATTTTGCTGATAAAAAGCAAGTTTGGGACAAAAAGAAAAACTTAACCAATGAAGATGTATTGCATTTATTGGCTACAAAAAAAATTGGTTTAGAATCTACACCAGGAACTCGTTTTGGATATTGCAATACCAATTATGCCTTATTAGCACTAATCATTGAAAAAGTTACAAAAAAAAGCTATCCAAAAGTGCTTCAAGAAATGATATTTGATCCACTCGGAATGAAAAACACCTTTGTATTTTTCAATTTAAAAGATAAAGAAAAAGTATGTCAATCCTACAAAAATAATTACCTACGACTGGCCTTTGAATTCATGGATCAAGTATATGGTGATAAAAACATTTATTCGACGCCAAGAGATTTACTAAAATTTGACTTGGCTTTGTACTCAGAAGATTTTTTGAGCAAAAAAATGAAATCTGAAATGTTTAAAGGATATAGTTATGAAAGAGAAGGAACCAAAAATTATGGATTAGGCATTCGCATGTTAGAATTTAAAACTGGCCAACAGTATTTTTTTCATAACGGTTGGTGGCACGGAAACACATCCTCCTATGTAACGTTACAAAAAGACTCGGTAACCATTATTGCAATTTCTAATAAATATTCTAAAAAACCCTATCAAACGAAACGATTAGCGCCTAAATTTGGTGATTATCCTTTTGAATTCAATGAGAGCGAAGGGGAATAATTAAGGAAGTAACTCGATTTTAAAATATCGAATCATCAATACAATTGTACTGCTGTTAATGAGTAAACCGAACCAATAATACATGTTATTTTTTTCTGGATTTACAGCAATTTCATATACATTTAAAAGGGGCAGGAAAACCACTCCGATCCAAATGGGAATCCAGATAATTTCTGTTTCAAAACCAATAAAAAGTATTGTCTCAAATTCGTGTAATATTGCCTCAAAAGTTAAAAACAATACTAAAATACTCAGTAAAAGATAAAACTTATTTTTTATTGTCATTTTACACCAAATAAATTCCGTCTTCTTTAAGTTCGATCAATTGCTGCTTATACAAACTACCCACGGCTTTCTTGAAATTCTTTTTACTCATTTTCAAGACCGTTTTAATATCTTCGGGGTGAGAATTATCTGTCAATCGCAAAAAACCACGATTTGCTTTTAGTTCGTCTAATATAACTTGAGAAGAAGGTTCGATGGCCTCCACTCCCACTTTTCGCAACAATACATCAATTTTTCCATCAGGGCGAATGTTTTTAATATAACCCACCGTTTTCATACCTGGTTTTACTTCAGTATACACTTCGTTTTTATAGGCCAAACCTTTGTATTTCTGATTGATGATCACATTGATGCCGCCATCGGTAATGTGTGATATTAAGATTTGTACTTCCTCATTGGTCTCCAAATCTATATTTTCATTCGATAAATACTTATTGGTTCTACTCGAAGCGACCAATCGATTGGTTTTTTCATCCAAATGCATGTAGACCAAATACCGTTTGCCTACTTCCATAGGACGGGCTTGTTCTTTAAAAGGGACAAATAAATCTTTCTCTAATCCCCAATCTAAAAAAGCGCCAAACTGATTCATATAATTAACCTTCAAATGACCAAATTCATTGAGTTTGATGTAGGGTTTAAGTGTTGTGGCCACCGGACGCTCTTCATGGTCTAAATAGATAAAAACCGTTAAGTCATCGCCTATAGTAAACTCTTTGGGAACATATTTATTAGGCAACAATACATCATCTTCTTGTGTATGTTCACTTCCCAAAAATAAACCTACTTGAGTGTCTCGTAAAATTCGTAAGGTATTGTATTCGCCAATATGTATCATGCAGTAAATTATAGACAGCAAAGATAAACATTTTTGAATTTATAAAATTGCATCCTAAATAGAATAAAAAAATATAAAACATTAATAACATTAATAGCCTATAACTTTATAACTAAATAGTAACTTTGCAAAAAAAAATTAACATGTCAAACTTATATATTGGATATCATTTTACCATTAGCCCCTTAGCATTAGGAAGCGAAATATTAATTGCTGAATTAGGAGAAAAAGCCTTTGAAAGTTTTATTGAAACCGAAACAGGTATTTCGGCCTATGTCCAGAAAGAATTATGGAGTACCACAATATTAGAAGACATTTACATTCTAGAAAATCCAGAATTTATCATCACATACACTTTTGAAGAAATCGAACAAGTGAATTGGAATGAAGAATGGGAAAAAAACTTTGAGCCCATAAACGTCGATGGAAAATGTCACGTAAGAGCTCCCTTTCATGAAAAAACTACCGCCGAATTTGATATCATTATTGAACCCAAAATGAGTTTTGGAACAGGACATCATGAAACCACGCACATGATGATCCAACATCTATTGGAAACAGATTGTACCGATAAGAAGACCCTAGATATGGGTTGCGGGACGGCTATTTTAGCCATATTAGCAGAAATGAAAGGCGCTCAACCTATAGATGCTATTGATATTGATAATTGGTGTTATTTAAATTCTATTGAAAACGCAGAACGCAATAACTGCCATCACATTACTGTATATGAAGGCGATGCTGAATTATTAGTTGGAAAAAAATATGATCTTATTATTGCCAACATTAATCGGAACATACTTTTAAACGATATGCAAGTCTATGCTGATTGCTTGAACGAAAAGGGAATCTTATTTTTAAGTGGTTTTTATACCGAAGACATTCCCGTAATTTCGGAAAGTTGCCTTTCTAAAGGGCTTGTTTATGTTAAGAAATTTGAACGCAATAATTGGGTCGCTTTAAAATTTACAAAATAGAATTGTTGTTTTGTTCAATAATTTTTATTTTTGTTCGATCAATTCCAATCATTTAAATGAGCACAATAGAAAAAGTACAAGAAGACGTTTTAGTAGAAGAAGCTATTGGTATCAATAATGAAATAGTATTGCATAATGATGATGTGAACACGTTTGATCATGTTATTGAAACATTAATTCGGGTGTGCAAACACGATGCTATACAAGCCGAACAATGCGCTCTATTAGTACATTATAAAGGAAAATGTACGGTTAAAACAGGAACACTTGAAGAATTAAAACCGCAATGTACAGCATTATTAGATGCTGGGCTAAGCGCCGAAATTATATAAATAAAAAGTCCCGATTTCTCGGGACTTTTTATTAACTTATTTTTCCAATGGCACAGCTTACGTAGGATTTTGCTTTCGTACCTAAATTATTAGCGGCTCCATCTTCTGGATAACCTAAAGCTTTTAGTTTCTCCTTAACCAATTGGACGGATTCGGGAGTGTCACAATCAAAAGCAACCGAACTTTCTTCCACACCTACTTCTACATTTGAAATGTGTTCCATTGCAGCTATATTTTTAGTTATCGTATGGGCACAACCTCCGCATTTAAGATTTTGGATATATAATATTGTATTCATAATCAGATATTTAAATTGAATGCAAATTTATGCAAGATCTGCTAACTATTGTGCAACATTAGTTACTTTAACGAAACTTTAATGAGGCAGAAAATCTTTTAGTAAACCATAAATATAAGTACCCAGCAAAGCTCCAATAAAAACCACTGCAATAGCATAAGTTCCCGTACCTAATAAAATAAAAATGGGACCGGGACAACAACCTACTAATGCCCAACCCAATCCAAAAAGTGTACCTCCAATGAGGTACCGCCAAAAACCACGCTCTTTCTCAATGATCGTGATAGGAAACCCGTTATAATCTTTCAGTTTTTTCTTTTTAATGCGTTGTATGCCTAATATTCCCGTACAAAGAGCAGTACCAATTATTCCATACATATGAAACGATTGAAATTGAAACATTTCATAAATCCGATACCAAGATACGGCTTCGGCTTTAGTGAGTATAATTCCGAAAAAAATTCCGGTGAGAAAAAATCGTGCTAATTTCATAATTAACTAGTTAAAGATTATGGGCAATAAAAAATGGGCCATGAGCAGGCCTCCAATAAAAAATCCGATAACAGCCACCAGTGATGGTAACTGTAAATTACTCAATCCTGCAATAGCGTGCCCCGAGGTACAACCTCCAGCATAACGCGTTCCAAAACCAATTAATAATCCTCCAATCAATAAGATGGCAAAACCTTTAGGGGTTTGCATGGTTTCGATACTATATAACGCATCGGGAAGTAATTTACCTTCTGGTGCATCAATACCCAGCGTTTGCAATGAAGCAATAGTATTGGGATTAATTTGAACACCGCTCCCATTGGACAAAAATTGATACGCAATGAAACCACCCACAAGTGCGCCTAAAACTACGGCTAAACTCCACTTTTGTTCGCGCCAATCCATTTTAAAAAAATCACTGAATTTTCCCGCACCCGCCATCGAACAAAGGGTCCTTAAATTTGAAGACATTCCAAAAGTTTTACCAAAATAAGTTAAAATTAGCAGGATTACTCCGATCAAAAAACCAGAAATAGACCAATGCCATGTTCCATAAATAAATTCCATATTTTTTTGCAAATTTGTACAAAAATAGAAATTAAGATTGGTTTATGTATCACATGTTATTAAATAGGCTAATTTTGAATTCTAAATCATTCTATAATTATGAAGAAATTTGCAATTGAAATCAAATGGGCTATCATTTCCCTAATCATTTTTTTAGCTTGGATGACGTTAGAAAAGAAATTGGGTTATCATGATACCAACATCAAGTGGCAACCCGTTTTTAACTTGCTTTATGTTTTTCCTACTTTCATTTTGTACCTATTGGCATTATTGGAAAAGAAAAAAAAATATTATCAAGATCAAATGAGTTGGAAACAAGGAATAATTTCTGCGATTATTATTTCATTTATTATTGTATTTTTTAGTCCGGTCACACAATTCATTATTCATGAGTTCATCAGTCCAAATTTTCTTGAAAACACAATAAATTATACGGTAATTAGCAAGAAACTGACGCTTGCCGAAGCAAAAGAATACACCACCTTAACCAGTTCCATTTGGAAAAACATTTCGGATGGGTTATCTTTTGGCGTGGTAATTGGCGCGATTGTTGCATACCTTATCCAATCAAAAACAATCGATACATTAAAATCAAATTAATATGAAGTATTTAATTTTAAGTTGTATAGCCCTTTTATTTACAAGCTGTGTGAGTACAAAATCTACCTTAAAAAACATTGACACCTCGGCAAAACGTCCTGTTTTTGAAAATCAAATGTACATCATTACTGATTATGCAACGGATGCTAACTATGCCTTTGATGCCGATTACCCTATCAATATTGGATTTATTCACGAAAAACAAGAAGCAATCAATGTACTCTATTTTTTCAATGGTTTGGAAGGACCTAATGGTGAAAAAATAGTATTTAAAAAAATAGATACGTGTTGTCCTTTTCCCACAAAAAACAACACCATGGGTGCCGGAATTTTAAGTATTTATGAAGTTACTTTTGAAGGTTCAACAAAGAAATTTACAATGTATTTCAATATTTATGAAAAAGGGGTTTTAGCGTGTCCCAAGGGTTTTAAAATCAAAAAAAATAAATTTTAGATGATTTTGATCTTCTCAAAAAACTATTTAAAAGACTTTTTTATAGTGCCAGCGGATTAAAATGGGTTCTATATTTTTGCTTGTTTTCAAGATTAATTTGTAAAAAATATGTAGTTTTGCAGTTCAAAATCTACACCAATGAATTTACACAAGATTCCTCAAATTAAACATACAGAAAGCGGTAACTTTTTTTTATTAGCTGGACCCTGTGCCATTGAAGGAGAAGAAATGGCTTTGCGAATTGCCGAAAAGCTAGTTAGTGTAACTGATAAATTACAAATCCCATTTGTTTTTAAAGGATCGTTCAAAAAAGCAAATCGATCAAGAATTGATAGCTTTTCTGGTATTGGAGATGAAAAAGCATTAAAAATATTGCAAAAAGTATCTCAGGAATTTGGTATTCCTACCGTAACCGATATTCATACCAATGAAGATGCGGTAATGGCAGCAGCTTATGTTGATGTATTACAAATTCCCGCTTTTTTAGTACGACAAACCGACTTAGTTGTGGCTGCCGCAAAAACTGGGAAAACAGTAAACTTGAAAAAAGGACAATTCATGAGTCCGGAAAGCATGAAACATGCCGTTCAAAAAGTCTTAGATTGCCAAAATGAAAATATAATGGTTACTGATAGAGGTACGATGTTTGGTTACCAAGATATGATTGTTGATTTTAGAGGAATACCTACCCTGCAACAATTTGCAACAACCGTATTAGATGTAACGCATTCTTTACAACAACCGAATCAGATGACTGGTGTTACAGGAGGTCGTCCCGATATGATAGAAACCATTGCCAAAGCAGGAATTGCAGTGGGTGTTGACGGAATTTTCATTGAAACACACTTTGATCCTTCCAATGCAAAAAGTGACGGTGCCAATATGTTACACTTAGATTATTTTGAAGGTTTAATGACCAAACTGGTTGCACTTCGAAAAACAGTAAATCAATTTTAATTTTAATACCTCAGATGAAACATCCATTTTTAATGGTTGTACTAACTTTTTGTATTTTTTCACAGTACACCTTTTCGCAAGAAACAGTTGAAAATCCTGAAAAATACACGAGCAAAAACAAAGGAAAATTTTATATTTTTTGGGGCGGCAACCGCGATTCCTACTCACGTTCTGACATTCATTTCAAGGGAACCAATTATGATTTTACATTATATGACGTAGCAGCCCACGACAAGCCTAAAGGGTGGCATATTGACTATATTAATCCAACAAAGATGACCATCCCACAAACAAATTTTAGATTGGGGTATTTTATTACCGATCATTACAACATTTCCATTGGTGTTGACCACATGAAATATGTGATTTACAACGATATAACGGTAAACTATACAGGCTACTATCCAAATGCGGGTACGTATAATGAAAACCCAACAGCCAATACATTAACCTTAGATAAAAATTTCTTAACCTTTGAACACACCGACGGTTTGAACTATGTAAATACCGAATTTTCTCGTGTTGACGATGTGTCTAAACTGTTCCACTTACCTAATACTGATAAATTTCAAATTAATCTAACAGAGGGCATCGGAGCGGGTATATTGTTCCCAAAAACAAATACCAAATTACTTAACAAAGAGCGATACGATCAATTTCATATTTCGGGTTATGGCGTTTCTGCAAAAGTAGGATTGAACGTTACCTTTTTCAAATATTTCTTTATCCAAACTGAATTAAAAGGCGGATATATTGACATGAACGACATCCGAACAACTAATAATACTGCCGACAAAGCTGAACAACATTTTTGGTTTTTACAACGTATAATAAGTGTGGGTGGCATTTTTAGAATCTAATTTTTACCCTTCACATAGAAGCAATTGCCTTCACTACATAAAAAAACGTCTCAATTGTATTGAGACGTTTTTATTTATTAGCGCATCATTTTAATGACCACCCGTTGCTTTTTTATCAAAATTAATTCCTTGATTTTTTAATATTCCGGAAACTTTCCATGCATAGAAAGCTAAATAAGCAAAACAGAATACACCAACAATATAACTTGTTTGTATGGTAGAAACATCGGCAATATAACCCTGTAATAAACTTACAAAACCACCCCCCATAATCATCATGATTAAGAAACTACTACCCTGACTGGTGTGCTTTCCTAACCCACTTACAGCTAGTGTAAAAATACAAGGCCAAAGTGTACTACAAAATAAACCTACACTTGTAAAGGCATAAACACTTACCATACCATCTGTAACCATACCTATAATTAGCGCAACAATCCCTAATGATGAAAAGATTAACAACATTCTAGCTGGATTACCTTTACTCGCTATATCAGCCAAAATCAATACCAATATAATTAAAGCATAAATATAAAAAGGAGTCAAATCGTGTTTAGCAATTGCATTCACAAATAAGAAAACTCCAAATGCTAAATAGGGAGCGATAAATCGTAATATTTTTTGCAAATTCATCTGATCCGTAAATGCCTCTACAGCTCCAGTCCAACGACCAATCATTAAACTGGCCCAATATAAAGAAATATAAGGTGCGATGTCTTTCGTTAAAAATCCTAAATTTTTCTCCATGTAAGCCGGCAAGTTACTGGCCGTAGATACTTCCACCCCTACATAAACAAATATGGCAATCATCCCTAATATCAATTGAGGATACTTTAATGCCGAACTTCTAGTAGCTGCTTTTTCATCTTCAGATTCTACAATAGCCTGAGGCTTGTCGGGCAATGAAGAAAATTTAAGCAATAGCGCAACCAATAGAAAAGCTGCACCTAAAATCAGGTAAGGTATTTTAACACTTTCGATGCTCATATCGGTATTGCCAGATGTAGCCGAACCAAAAATAGCAAAACTCACAATTAATGGTCCAATCGTAGTTCCTAAGTTATTGATCCCACCTGCAAGTGTTAGACGTTGCGATCCAGTCGTTATTGGACCCAAAGCAATCGCTAACGGATTGGCTACTGTTTGTTGTAATGAAAACCCAAGAGCCACAATAAACAACCCCGACAACATTAAAGTAAAGGAACCAGTATTAGCGGCTGGATAAAACAATAATGTACCCAAGGCAGAAATCGCTAGGCCTAAGGCCAAAGAATTCTTATAACCTAATCTATTGATTAAGTCTCCTTTAGTTATATAAGAAATCAGCAAATACAGTAAAGATCCAACAGTATAAGCAATGTAAAAAGCGAGTGAAACTAGTTGACTTTGAACTTGTGTAAGGTCAAATGCTTTTTTAAATACTGGGATTAAAATATCGTTACTTGCAGCAACAAATCCCCAAAAGAAGAAAACAGTTACTAAGGGAATAAACTGAGCCCAGTTTGTTTTAATTTGGTTTGTACTCATAATTTTAGTTAATTGGTTTGGTTAAAATAGTTTAGTTAATTACAGTGAAACTAATAGCGGTTCCACCGCCATTAGCCAAATTTAACTTAATTTTTGAATTTGAAGTCACTTGTATAGTTTTTATAGCATATGATTTCGGATTTTTTTCCCAATGGGCATCTTTCCCGTCCTCATAAATAATGGCTTTGTATTTTTTTCCTGGAGTTAAAAAATTTAAATCGACAACTGTTTTTCTAGCGTTTTCATCGGTAATTGCCCCTAAAAACCATTCATCTTTTCCTTTTGTTTTTCGGGCAACGGTTAAATAATCTCCCGGTTCTGCTTCTATATAAAGCGATTGATCCCAATTTAAAGCCACATCTTTAATGAATTGAAACGCATCTAAATATTTTTCATAATTCTCAGGTAAATCGGCAGCCATTTGTAAAGGAGAATACATCGTAACATATAACGCTAATTGTTTTGCCAAAGTTGTATGTACTTGTTCCTTCTTTGCCGGATCGTAAACATTCATCTTAATTTCAAAAATACCAGGTGTATAATCCATAGGCCCGCCTAACAATCGGGTGAACGGAAGTAGGGTTTCATGCATGGGTGGGTTTCCTATTGACCACGCATTAAACTCGTTTCCACGTGCTGCTTCAGCTGCAATATAATTAGGATACGTTCGGCTATAACCTGTGGGTCTGGAACTCTCGTGTGAGTTTATCATTAATTTATAATCGGCAGCGCGTTGTGCAACAAAATTATAATGATTCACCATAGTTTGTCCGTCATGGAACTCACCCCTTGGAATTATTTTACCCACATATCCCGATTTTACTGCTGGATATCCATATTGTTGCATTAACTCAAAAGCGCGATCTAAATGGCGCTCGTAATTAGCCACCGATCCGGATGTTTCGTGATGCATGATCATTTTTATGCCTTTTGCTTTCGCATAATCATTAACTTCTTTCAAATTAAAATCGGGATAGGGTGTCACAAAATCGAATACATTTTCTTTCCAATTGCCAAACCAGTCTTCCCAACCTGCGTTCCATCCTTCTACCAAAACCCCATCAAAACCATGCGTTGCCGCAAAATCAATGTATCGTTTGGTATTGGCAGTGGTAGCGCCATGTTTTCCAGACGGCTTCAAAGCTTCGTCGGCTGCATTTTGAGCATTTTGACTTCCTGCATAATCCCACGTTGCTTTTCCAATGTGCATTTCCCACCAAATTCCAACATATTTCATGGGTTTGATCCAAGAAGTATCAGCTATTTTTGAAGGTTCATTTAAATTGAGAATCATTTTTGAACCCACAATATCGCGCGCATCATTTGAAATCATGATGGTTCGCCAAGGAGAAACACAAGGCGCTTGCAAATAGGCCTTATCTCCTATTGCATTAGGAACCAAATTAGACTTCAAATCAAATTTATTGGGATCTACATCCAAATGCATTACGGGATAATTGACTACGGCGGCTTCAAAAATATTGATATAAATTCCGGATGCTGATTTTAACATTAACGGCGATTGAACACGATACGGACTGGCTATAGATTTTACTCCGATCCCATTGTTCATGTCCAATTTTGAATTGTCGATATCGGATAAATTCGTTTCGTTATAGGCATATTCTTGACTGTCATAATCTCCCGGAATCCAAAACGCTTTGTAATTTTCAGTTAAGTTAAAGCTAGACAGTTCATCAGATACCACAAAATAGTTCAAATTGGATTGTTTGGGAATATCATATCTGAAAGCTACCCCTTCGTTATACACTCTAAAAATAATGTTGAGTTTTCGGTTGGTTTCCTTTTGAAGTAAATAAAAGGTTATTTGGTTGTACACATTTTGAATGGTGGCCTGCCCTCCCAAAACCGGTTGCCAAGACTCGTTAACAGACGTTGCTACTTGATTGAGTATGGTAAACCCATGATCAAGTGCCACATTGTCTTTTAATACAATTCCTAAAGTACTTTCTTCTACTATTTTTTGATTCAAATATGAAACCTGATAAGCAGGTTTTCCGGCTGGAGTAAGTGAAAAAGAAACACTAATTTTTTTGGAAGGCGACTGAATTTCTTGTGCCCAACTGCTTATTCCAAAGCAAAAAATAAAACCAATTATAAATTTTTTCATGCAACTATTATTTGAAGGTTATGAAAATTACAATTTCAATTAATGCATAAAAATAGGCTTTAACTTGAATGCAAACAACAGGATCGCTTCATAGTTATTAACGAAATCGTTTGAGTTGTCTCGCTATCTCACATGAAGCACTACAATAAATAAGTGTTATTTTCCGTCGATATAGTCTTGAAGATAGGCAAATTTAGGGGTCAATTTACCTTTTTCAGTTATTTTTGCTCGTTGCAAAATGCCATCCCTATCGCCACTAAAAAAAGCAGGGACAACATGTTGCAAGAATGTTTTTCCAAAGCCTTCACTGGCGTCTTTTGGTAATTCACAAGGCAAATTATCTACCGACATTACCATTATAGAGGCTGGATGAGTATAGGCCACTTCTTTGTGTTCGCTAGGTAAATATCCAAAAAATGGTTCGGCAATAGTTGAAGCCTTGAGGGTACAGGCTATGGGTCCGGCTACATCGCAAGAAATGTCGGCAACCACTTGTATTTTATTATCGGGGGCTTGTAACATTTCACGGGTGAGGATATCTGGGGCGCCATTTCCATGAAAATGTCCCGCCATAAATAAATCGGCTACTTTTGAAAACCGACCAAAATTGGACGTATAAGCCGATGGATTGGCATAAAAATCTGCTTTTGAACTTGGCTTTCCGTCTATTCTTTTATTATAGTCCAGTACATCAATTTGTGTGTACACGGGTTCTGAGTATTTTTTGGTAAGAAAATCTTCGACGGCCACTTGTTTTATTTTCATGCCGTCTAGCATTTCTTTTGCCCCCATTCCCACTTTACCATGACCAGTCAACACAATTTTGATGTTGGGTAAAATTTGACGTTTCAATCGCATAATTAGTTCTTCTTGGCTTTTTAAGGTTTCGGCTTTGGCCAAGGTGAACAGATCATATTTAATACCAAAAGCTCTAATACCATTATAAGCGCCTACAATTCCGGCATAGCGCCCAAAACCAATCAATCGTTGGTGATTTTCATCAACAATGGTTTCATGATCATACAATTCGATATTATTTTCTAATATAGCTTGTAATAGTTTTCTATTGTAGGGTTGTTTTTTTATGGTATGCGAAAAGAAAAAATATTTTTTATTCGGAATTAATGCCGTTACCGGTACTTCTTTTACTCCAAAAAGTACATCGCAATGCGAAACATCGTTTACAACTGAAAACCCAGCCGATTGATACTGCTCGTCGGTAAACACTCGAATGTCTGAACTTTCAACAAATAGCTCTACTTCTGGATATGTAGCGTGTAGACTAAGAAGTTCATCAGGTGAAAAAACCACTCTGCGATCGGGCGGTGTTTTTCTTTCTTTAAGGAGTCCGAATTTCATAATTTGCAATATTGTAACTAAAGAATTAGTATATGTTACAAATATAACATTTTACTTTAAGCGTACAATGTTTTTTTTATTGAACTATTCCTAGTATTTTTGCCTTTCTATGCTAAAGCAAAAACTACTGGGGTCGACTGGTTTTGACAGCGAGTGGAATTAATTAGTAAGCACGTCGAGCATTGTATGTTTAGCTCGTAAATCCAAATGTACACACCTATAAACGGCGAAAATAATTACGCTTTAGCTGCTTAATCTGAATTAAAGTAAGATTTGCCTAGTTCCGACCAGGTCGGAAAGCTAGATTTTCCTCAACAGCCTTGGTTTATGGCGTTTGACATAGGAGAACCGTAAAAGTAAACCTAGGAAGGGTAATGCTTTAAATCCTTTCCGACACTGATAAAGCTAAGTTAAAAGTGGCTGTTTTCTGCCTTGCTTTTAAACGAAAATTCAAGAGGAAACTAAGCGTGTAGAACCCTTTTTGATTGCTTGTTTGGACGAGAGTTCGATTCTCTCCGACTCCACAACTCGAACCAAAAGACCTCTTATAAAAATAAGAGGTCTTTTAAGTCTTTAAATAAATTTAGACTACTTCTGCAAAAGGTCGGCAACAAGTATACTGAACTACGATAAACCAGAAATTAATTTTTTATGAATTTTACAGGAGCAATTCCGTCAATTTTTAAGAAATACATACCGGTTTTCAAAGTAGCAACTGAAATTTCTAAAGTACTGTCTGCAATCGTTTGTTTGCTTACCGATCTTCCTAATTCATCAATAATTTGATAGGTTTTCCCCACGTTTTCTGCAGCTACTTCCAAGTGAAGTATTGTTGTTGCTGGGTTTGGAAATACGTTTACTTTAGCAGCAGCAAAATCATTCGATCCTAAAGGGCTTTGGAACAATATAGCCACTTCATTAGGAGTTAACGCTCGGTTCCAAATACCAATGTCATCCAAACTACCCGTAAAATAATCTCCTGAAACTCCGCGACCAATCCAAAAAGGAAGGGCAGCTTGGGATACATTCGTATGCGTGTTGGTAGTGGTTCCCTGCAAAACACCATTTCTGTAAAACGTCATCGTGTTTGCAGTATAAACACCTACATAATGTTCCCATTGATTGAGTACGAAATTTGTTGTAGCATTGGTCCAAAACCAAGCAGACTGTTGTTTGTTGGTTCCAAAAATAGCCTTTGTTGCATCAGATTGAACAAGCCAAATGAAATTCAAACTGGCTGTGCTTCCGCTCATAATGGCAACACCTACATTATTATTTGTTTTTTTGATCCAAATAGACACTGAAAAACTTCCAGCTTGCGTAAAGGTGTGACCAAAACTTGTTCGCGTTAAATAACTCGAAGTGCCGTCAAAAGCATACGCCGAATTAGCATTCCCAAATCGATCGGTAGTAGGAGTTAAATTAAAAGCTGTTAATGTGTTTCCGTTGGTTGTGGCGTCTGTTGCGTTGGCCATTCCCCACCAAGCAAGTAAGCCTGAAGTAGGAACATAAGAAGGCGGTTGTCCAAAAACAAAAGAGGCACAAAAACAAAAAAGTACTGTAAAGTAGTTTTTTAGATTCATAAGCAGTTTGTTATTATGTTAGTTGGTTCAAACTTAGGAAATTTATCAATCAATTCATAAAAAAAGACAACATTCCTCAATTTTTTTGTTAAAAAATTAGGATTAAAAGTTTGATGACACATCTTCGATTTCCCCAAACCCTATCGCAGTAATAGAAAAAAATAATATATTTGAACCGTTATAGAAATCGTTTATAATATTTTAACTTATGAAATTTACTACAAATAAAATTACACTTACTATCCTGTTTTTTGGTCTAATCATCAGTAATGAAGGGTTTTCGCAAAACTATTACATTACCCAAGCCAAAGATTCTATATCCTGCCGTCAAATTAATTTATTTGAAACCAACGAGCAAGGCAAAATGGTGGTTTTTGAATACGTAAACCACAACAACGAAACTATTCGATTGAGAAAAAATGAAATTCCAGCTATTGAAAAATTATGCCAAGATGGTGTTTTATATTTAAGAATGCCCCTTAACATTAAAAAGCCAGATGGCTATTACCGCTATGGTAAAAGGGTTGTTTCAGGCAAAATAATTGTAGATGTTTTTGATGATGTTACTGTCAGTTATCGATTGAAAGAAAACTTTGATGGGTCATTCAACACCAATGGTGTTATGAAGAAAAACATAGAAGGAATATACATTCGTCGCGTTAAAATGCCTGATGGCATGGTCTATGACGTTTCTGGACTTAAAGGATTAAAAACGATAAAAATCATCAGCAAGTACATGTTTGAATGTGAAGCATATAAAAAAATATATTTTTCAAATCCAAAATACGAAACATGTACCTTTGAAGAAGCCGTTGCCGATTACAATAAAATATGTAAATAATTTACACAAAAAAGCCAGAACTAAATTCTGTCTTTTTTTATTTTATTCGAGAGCAAATGTTACCGTTACTGTTACATTTATTTCTAGGGATCCTATGGCTAAGGTTTCTTCAGAAACTTCGATACCGTCGGCTGCCATGGCATAGGTTTTCATTTCAGAAAAAACGGCTCGAGGGAATTGGGTAAACGAACTATCCAAAACCACTAGGGCCTTTCCTACTTTTTGTCCCGGTAATTCAGATACAAAATCCATAGCTTTTTGTTTGGCAGCTACCATCGCATTTTTACGTACTTGACTTTCATAAACCTTCAATTGAGAAGCCTTGAATTCGACCCCTTGTATACTATTGATACCGGCCTCCATGACTTCCAGCAATAAGGCATCGTATTGGGAAAGATTTTTTAAATGTATTGTTAGCGTTTGATGTGCTAAATAGGATTGTTTTTTGGAAGCTTCATCGTAATTTTTATACAAACTCACTTGCTGGGTTTGAAAATCGGTGGGTGCAATACCAAAACGTTTGATCACTTGAAGTACTTTTGCAACTTGTTCATCGTTTTTCTTCTTGACTTCGAGGGCCTCTTTACCATTATTCTCAACTGCTAGTGTAATAAATGCCTCATCGGGGATTACTTTCAGTTTACCTTCACCCGTTACGGTAATTTGGGGCATTTGCTTTGTTTCTTGCGCCTGTGCTTCGGCAACAAAAAGAAGGAGCACCACTACTAATTTTTTCATATGTTCAATTTTTTTATGGGAAGTTACAAGGAATATGCCAAAAGTTACAGTTTGTTGGTCTTTTCTAAAAAAAACAATACTATTATTGGAACCAATAAAGCTACAACAGTGACCGTTTGCTCTGCAACTATCTGTGGCTCTCTGATCAACGTAATTACAAAGCCGCCGATTGCTCCACCAAAATGGGCTACGTGACCAATATTATCGCGCTTGGTTTTCATACCATATATCGAAGCAAGTAAATACAAAAATCCAAAAACATAACCTGGAATAAATCCATACATGTACATATTAGGTTCAATTAATATAGCACTATAAATGATTCCAGTTACAGCACCCGAAGCCCCAACGGCTCTATATTGGTTTTCATTTTTATGAAAATACAACGTGAGCAAACTGCCCGATAATAAACTTCCTAAATAGAGTATTAAAAAATAGCTCGTACTGAAATGATAAACGACATAAGGTGCAAACAAATACAAGGTAAACATATTGAAAAACAAATGCTGAAAATCGACATGTAAAAAACCTGAGCTTAAGATTCTAAACTGTTCGCCCGATTGGATACTTCCAATGTGAAATTCGTTTTTATTAAAAAACAAGCCATCCTTTATTCCTTTGTAGCTGATGAGAACGGTTACTCCAATCAAAACCAAAATGCTAACCATCATATTATTTTTTTTGTAAATTTATGAATACTTTGTCGAATTAACTTAGAACTAAAAAAGTATATTTGTAAAAAAAATACACAATGCAACTACTTCTATATATTCTATTTTATCCAATTATTTGGCTCATTTCCATACTACCTTTCCCTATTTTCTATTTATTTTCAGATGGCGTTTGTTTTTTAACCTACCATGTCATTAGATACCGCAAAAAAACAGTTCGAGAAAATTTAGCCCTGGCACTACCCCATTTATCTGAAAAAGAAAGACGAACCGTAGAAAAGAAATTCTACAGCCATTTGTGTGATTTGTTTTTAGAAATGATCAAAACTTTAAGTATTTCTCAAAAAGAAATTGAAAAACGCTTTACATTTAAAAACCTTGATGTTTACCTTGAATTAGAGAAAAAAAATAAAAGTATTGCAGTACTTTGTGCCCATTATGCAAGTTATGAATGGGTGGTCTCTATGAATTACCATATCAACCACAAAGGGTATGGAATTTATAAAAAAATTGCAAACCCCTATTTTGATAAATTGGTTAAAAAAATTCGTTCCAAATTTAAAGCAGAATTAATCTCGAGCAGAAAAGCCATTGCTACAATTACCCACAATCACTCTATTGGTGAACTTTCTTTATACGGCTTTGCCAGTGATCAATCGCCAAAAAAAAATGCAGCGTATCATTGGGCGCCATTTATGGGGCATGAAGTTCCTGTGCATACAGGTGCCGAAATGCTGGCCAAACGATTTGATATGAATGTCATCTTTTTGCGCACCAAAAAAATAAAACGCGGCTACTATGAAGCTAGTTTTGAAGTGATGTCTGAAGATGTAAAATCGGTTCCAAATTATGAAATTACTGATCGATTTTTACAATTGGTAGAACAACAAATACTCGAAGCCCCCGAATATTATTTGTGGACACACAAACGATGGAAACACATGAATACTAAACCATAAACCAACTATTTACTCGCTGTTTTTCTATCGACAATGGAGTTGCTTTGTGACTGAATTCATTGGTCTTGGAATTGTATTGATAATCGGATCCCCAAACTGAATGGTGTAGCGCCAAATCTCGTATACTATCACACACATACTGAATTTCTTCAGTAGTCGTTGTCGGATGAATAGACATTCGGATCCAACCTGGTTTTTGAATCAAATCGCCCGAAGCAATTTGGCAAACCAAATGATACGACATTTCTTGATCTACATGCAATAAATAATGGCCGTAAGTACCGGCGCAACTACAACCTCCACGTGTTTGGATCCCAAATTTATCATTGAGTAATTTTACGCCTAAATTATAATGCAAGTCTTCGATATAGAATGAAATTACCCCCAACCGATCCTGGTGCTGATCGGCTAAAATGTGTAAATTAGGAACAATATTTAAACTGGTAAAAATATAGTTGACCAACTCATGTTCGCGCTTCAAAATGTTTTTTACTCCCATTTTGTCTTTTAACTGAATGGCCAATGCCGTTTTAATTACTTGCAAAAAACCAGGAGTTCCTCCATCTTCTCGATCTTCAATATTATCGATGTATTTGTGTTCGCCCCATGGATTAGTCCAACTTACGGTCCCGCCACCTGGACAATCGGGAACATTGTTTTTATAGAGGTTTTTATTAAATAGCAACACGCCTGAAGTTCCTGGTCCGCCCAAAAATTTATGGGGTGAAAAAAAGATAGCGTCCAAATAAGCATCGGCAACTTGGGGATGCATATCGATGGTTACATAAGGTCCCGAACAAGCAAAATCGACAAAACACACACCATTATTTTGATGCATCAGTTGAGCGACTTCGTGATAGGGTGTTTGAATTCCGGTCACGTTAGAACAGGAGGTAATTGACGCAATTTTAAAACTTCGCTGTTTGTATTTCTCTAGTAATACTTTCAAACCCTTCAAGCACAATAAACCTTCTTCATTTGCTGGTATAACCTCCACATCGGCAATAGTTTCTAACCATGACGTTTGATTGGAATGGTGTTCCATGTGTGAGATAAAAACAATGGGTTTTAATGCTTCGGGAATGACTGCAAATTCTTTTAAATTTTCTGGAATTCTAAGCCCCAAAATACGCTGAAATTTATTTACAACGCCCGTCATACCGGTACCATCAGTAATCAATATGTCCTCTGAACTGGCATTCACATGGCGCTTAATTATATGTCTAGCTTCATGATAGGCCAAGGTCATTGCGGTACCCGTCACTGTAGTTTCGGTATGGGTATTAGCAACAAAGGGTCCAAATTCGTTCATCAACTTTTCTTCGATAGGCCGATACAATCTGCCACTAGCCGTCCAATCGGTATAAATGATTTTTTTTGGACCATACGGCGAAATAAAGGTTTGATCTATCCCTATGATATCTTTTCTAAACTCGTTAAAATAAAGTTCTAATTGGCTGTTCATTGTCGCAATATAACGGTTATTAATTTTTGGTTTGTCGCTCATACAAAACCGTTTCTACAGTTTCAAATTCTGTTGGTCGATCTGCGCTAACAAAGTACTTGACAAGTATTTGACCCCATAAATCGCCATTTGAAAATTCGGCAATCAACCATCGGTGGTTCAGTATTTTTGAGGTATTAACGATAAAGGATTTTCCATCTATTGGCTCATAAGGAACTAATTGATTTCCGTTTTTATTTTCATTCAAAACAATCAAATCCTCTTTAACTTTTACAGCTACTTTTTGATAGTCTAAGTTGTTGCTAAAAAAATATTCTTGTGCATCTTCATCATTTTCTAAGGCAAAATAATTTGAATTAGACAATTGCATCAAAGAATCGCGAGATGTTTTTAACTGCGTTTTCACTTTTTGAACTTCTGTTTCTTTTCCTTCTAAAATTTTAGTTGAATTCACAAATTGAAACACGTTGAACAAGAGTGAAAAAACGAATGCATATAAAATAACATTTTTCATGGATATGGAATTAAATTGTAATTTCTAAATTATCATAAGCCACAAATACATTGGGCGGCAATTGCTGTTCAATTTCTGCATGAAATCCAAATAAATGACTGATGTGCGTAAAATATGTTTTTTGTGGTTGCACCAAAGATATAAAATGTAAGGCTTCTGTTAAATTAAAATGTGTAGCATGGTTTTCTTTGCGCAAGCAATTTATTACCAATACGTTACAATTTTTTATTTTATCTATTTCGGTTGCATCCATACTTTTTACATCGGTTAAATACACAAAATCTTGCAATTTATATCCAAAAACTTGAAGGCTACCGTGCCAAGCATTAATAGGCTCTATGGTATAATTATGTACTTGGAAAGGAGTGTTTTCTTTAACTTGATGTGGAGATACAGATGGAGCACCCGGATATTTATCGTCGGTTTGAAAAATATAATCAAATCGTTTTTCAAGATTTTGTAACACGCGATTGTGAGCGTATAAAGCAATATTTCCTTGCTTAAAATAAAAAGGACGAATATCATCTAATCCAGCGGTATGATCGGAATGCTCATGAGTAAACAACAACGCATCAATGTGTTGGCATTTAGAAGTCAACATTTGTTGTCTAAAATCGGGACCACAATCTATTACTATCGAAGTCGCATCCATTTGGATCCAAATAGATACTCGCAACCGTTGATCCCTTGAATCGGAACTCATACAAACTGAATGTTGGCTTCCTATTACGGGAATTCCTTGTGAAGTACCGGTTCCTAAAAAGTAGACTTTCAATTCTTTTTTTACAAAAATAAGAATATTTACCTTATTTTTTGATAAAATAACTAACTTTGCTTGAAATCTATTTTCAACATTAAATAGTAGGCCAAAAGCCCAAATTATACTGATATGATTACTGATATTAAAGTTCGTGGTGACAAAGCAATAGAACAAATTCCATCTATAAAGGATAAAGCATTGAGAATTAATCTGAATGAAAATATCTACGGTACATTTGCTGAAATTGGGGCAGGACAAGAAACTGTTCGTAATTTCTTTAGAGCGGGTGCCTCTTCAGGAACCATTGCAAAAGCAATGTCTGCTTACGATAAGGATTTTAGTGATGCCATCTATGGTGATGAAGTTGATGGCCGATACGTAACTGAAAGTCGCCTTAAAAAAATGTTGTCGCACGAGATTAATCTGGTAGAACAACGTTTAACCAGGGTTAAACATCCCAATAAATTATTTTTTAGTTATGCCAATACCGTGGCAACGATTGATTTTGCAAAACAATTTAAAGGACACGGATGGGTAGGAATTGTATATCAAGTAGAACCTGATGAAGCGTATAATGAAATTACTTTACACATACGTTTTAAAGAAAATGATGCCAAACTGCAACAAGAAACATTAGGAATTTTAGGGGTAAATTTAATTTATGGTGCATTTTACAAATACAATGATCCAAAAAAATTATTGCGCTATCTCTATGACCATTTAGATAAAGACCAAATTGAAATTGATACCATTAATTTTTCGGGACCGCGTTTTGCAGACGTTGACAACCGTTTGATGAGTCTTCAATTGGTAAAAAACGGTATGACTGATGCCGTAATGTTTGGCCCTGACGGAAAAAACATATTGCCTGCAGCAGTACTATATAAAAAAAATATCTTAGCCCTTCGCGGAAGTTTTAGACCGGTGACCAAAGTAAACATGGACATGTATGAAGAATCCTACAACATGTTTATCCAAGAAAACAAAGTAGACAAAGAAAATACCTTTGTGGTCTTTGAAATTACGCTCTCCAACTTAAAAGCCGAAGGTGAAATTGACGAACGTGATTTCTTAGATCGTGCCGAATTACTTTGTAGACTTGGGCAAACCGTAATGATATCAAATTTCCAAGAATATTTTAAAGTCGTTGAATATTTTTCAAATTACTCTAAAGCCAGAATGGGATTAGCCATGGGGGTAAGTAATTTAGTGGAAATCTTTGATGAAAAATACTACCGCCATTTATCGGGTGGAATATTAGAAGCCTTTGGTAAACTATTTTATCGTGATCTAAAAGTGTATTTGTATCCAATGAAAGATGAAGAGGGCAACATCATCACTTCTGAAAATTTAAAGGTACACCCGCGAATGAAAGAATTGTATAAATTCTTTAAATTCAACGGCAAAGTAATCGACATTAAAGATTACGAAGAAAAAAACCTCGCTATTTTCTCCCGCAAAGTCCTTAAAATGATTTGTAGTGATGAATCGGGTTGGGAAGAAATGCTGCCCGATGGTACGGCAGATATTATCAAGCAGGGAAGATTGTTTTCTTATGCTTGCGAAGTTGATTTAAAAGCATCAGAATCCAATAAATAAAAATTAAACCACGTAACGCGTGGTTTTTTTTCCTTACTATAATTTCATATCAAATGAACATTCGACTCCTCGCTATTGGTAAAACCGACAACAAAAATTTACAATCGTTAATCGAAGACTATTCCAAGCGGTTGTCATTTTATGTCAAATTTGATTTGGAAATCATACCCGACATCAAAAACGTAAAAAACTTGTCGGAAGCCCAACAAAAAGAAAAGGAAGGCGAACTCATTTTGGCAAAAATTGGTTCCACGGATCACTTAATTTTATTAGACGAAAACGGCAAAACATATAGTAGTTTAGATTTTTCAGACTATTTGCAAAAGAAAATGAATGCCGGCATCAAAACTTTAGTCTTGGTTATTGGCGGTCCTTATGGATTCAGTGAAACGGTCTATCAAAAAGCACAAGGCAAAGTCTCCTTATCTGAAATGACGTTCTCTCACCAAATGGTCCGTTTGTTTGTTATTGAACAAATCTATAGAGGTTTTACTATTCTTAAAAACGAACCCTATCACCACCAGTAAGAAGAAAATGTATTGCATTAATACACAAATACATGTGCAACTTGCAATCCCTTAGTTTGTGCAAAAACAAGGTTTTTAACAAGATTTTCATACGTACTGTTTTTATCAAAACAAAAATTAAATTGTAACGGTTTGTTTCCTGGCAACTGTGCTAAATAGAGAACCAAATCTGCTTTTTTTACTTCGGTAGAGTTTACAAAAATTGTATTGTTTTTAGCAAAATAAATTGGAATCCCAAATTTGGGTTCATCCAATGTAAAAATCACTTTTGTAAATGAAATAAATGCTAGTTGCTTTTGGATACTATCCGAATAGGATAAATAATTTTCTGAAGCAGCATTTTTATGCGCACTTCCCTCCTTTTTTGCTTGTAATTTTTGGATTTCAGGCACTACCAATCGCAATGGTAATCGTTTGTCGATGTTGAAAATCCAATGGGTCGAACTGATGGCGTTTTTTCGATTCACATCAATTAAAGTATCAGTAGCTTCTGTCTTAAAAAACATGTAAATTGGCGAGTGATCTTCAATAGTAGCTGTAATTGTTCGATCCAGTTGTGGCAATAACACCTCTTTTTCCTGGCACGAAAACAAACTCCAGAACCCTATTATTAAAATTATTTTTTTCATTGTAATTGACTAAATAGTTTTACACATTCTACTGCCTCTTTAACATCATGCACTCGTAAAATATTTGCTCCCTTTTGTAACGCTATCGTATGAATAACCGATGTGCCATTCAAAGCCTCTTGTGCTGTGATTTCCAAAACTTTATAAATCATTGATTTTCTAGAAACACCTGTTAATATTGGCAAATCTAATTGCTTAAATAATTCCAATTTTGATAGCACTTCATAGTTTTGTTCTAATGTTTTTGCAAACCCAAAACCAGGATCAATAATGAGATCCGAAATGCCATAACTTCTTGCTTTTTGAATACGCTCCGAAAAATAGAACAGCATTTCTTTTACCACATCATCATATTGGGTAAGCGTTAGCATGGTTTGCGGAGTACCGCGCATGTGCATCATGATATAGGGAACTTTCAATTCAGCTACAGTAGGCATCATCTGTTCATCAAGCCATCCGGCCGAAATATCATTAACCATAGCTACTCCTTGTTCAACAGCAGACTTAGCAACAGAAGCTCTAAATGTATCTACCGATAAAACAATATTAGGGAACGTAGTGATCAATTCTTTGATAACAACTTTCAATCGATTGGCTTCCTCAAACTCAGGCACAAATTCGGCACTTGGTTTACTCGAATAGGCTCCAATGTCAATTATATCAGCTCCATCTGAGAGCATTTTATCCACAAGACGAATAATGGCATTGATTTCAGTGTGCTTGCCTCCATCATAAAAAGAATCGGGCGTAACGTTTACTATTCCCATTACTTTTGGCAGAGAAATATCGATAAGCGTTCCGTTACAATTGATTGTCATTTTATTTCTTTTTACTTTTGAGTTAATTCATTACTTTTGGA
>CAMDDB010000011.1 GCA_945890865.1 Flavobacterium psychrophilum | reverse complement strand
AAAAATATTTTTTATCCCTCAAAATAATACCATAACCCTAACCTATCAACTTTACAATCCCACCATCTCTGGCGTTTAGGGTCGGCAAAGATACTAACGCAAAGCTCTATTTTCCAAATATTTTATACACTTTTTTTAAAGTTTTTTGCCATACCCTCCAACTCATTGATAACGAGTGAAAAAGATAAACAAACCCTTGAAATAATAACACTTATCCATATATAAATTATGAATCACAAATCGAAGAAAGAATGTGGAAGAGGAGTGTTAATTCTTTTTATCTTTCCAATACTTATTGAGTTGATCAATATTTACTGGCTTGGCAGCGTCCTGTTTAGTTAATTGCCCTTGTCTAAAAGCAGTGAACAAAATGGCTTCAATATTATAATCTTCTATACTAACAAAGGGAAGATAATTAGTATGTAAATTAATACTAAACATTCGTGCAGTGGAATTGGCCCAAAACGCTTTCCATCCGCTTTTATGGTATTTTATTAAATCGAAGGTTGATTCTCCGGTTTGCCTGTGAATTAATTTTACTAAAATTTGCCCGTCTTTGCGAGACAATCTTTTAAGTTGGGGCTCAAATTCTTCTATCAAATATTTCTCAACTATTTTAAAATATTTTTTCTTCTCTTTTGTGGTTTTGAGTTTATCCATTGTTGTGTTGAGTAGTGTTAACTTATCTGCAGTAAGTTTTGCAAAAGGATATACACGAAAGACTCTACGTTTAAGAATGAGCAACGCTTTCTTGTCTTCTCCAAGAGTGTAAGTTTTATCTTTATTAATTGTTATTTCGTTTAACTCGGTCGAAAAAACAATGGCCGAATCTAGCGAAGTCATCTTCAACGTGTCTTGTTCTGTTTGTGAAAAAACGGAACCAGAGAAAAGTATAAGTGCTAAAAATAATTTATTCATCTTGATTATAATTTTTTGATACTTTCATTAAATATCAAAAAGTAAACCAAAATTATTGAAATAATATGTAACTCTAAAGACTTATTCCTATTTTAGCAAAAAATTATTGCAAAATGAGCAGAAAATCGATATTAAACAAGTCATCTATGACTTTTTTAGAACGTTATTTAAACAATGCCTCTCCTACAGGATATGAAGCAGAAGGACAAAAAATTTGGATGGAATACCTAAAACCCTATGTAGATACCTTTATTACAGATACTTATGGAAGTGCGGTGGGCGTTATTAATCCGGAAGCTCCTTTTAAGGTTGTTATTGAAGGTCATGCCGATGAAATTTCGTGGTATGTGAACTACATAACAGACGATGGTTTGATCTATGTGATTCGAAACGGAGGTTCTGACCATCAAATTGCTCCTTCAAAGCGCGTAAATATTCATACCAAAAAAGGGATTGTACGTGGCGTATTTGGATGGCCTGCTATTCATACACGTGGCAGAAGTGGTAAAGAAGAAATGGCAAAGATTGAGACCATATTCATTGATTGCGGTTGCAGCACTAAGGCTGAAGTAGAAGCCCTGGGCGTTCATGTGGGATGTGTGATCACCTACCCCGATCAATTTGAAATTTTAAACAACGATAAATTTGTTTGCAGAGCCATTGATAATCGTATGGGTGGTTTTATGATAGCTGAAGTAGCGCGTTTATTGAAAGAAAACAAAAAGAAATTGCCTTTTGGATTATACATTGTGAATTCGGTACAAGAAGAAATTGGTTTGCGAGGTGCCGAGATGATTACACAAAGCATTAAACCCAATATAGCTATCGTAACCGATGTTTGCCACGATACCACCACGCCCATGATTGATAAAAAAATCGAAGGTGATTTAAAAATGGGGAATGGACCAGTTATTGCTTATGCTCCTGCCACTCAAAATATATTGAGAGAGCTTATTGTGGATACTGCAGAAGCAAATCAAATTCCGTTTCAACGCCATGCAACTTCCCGAGTAACAGGAACCGATACAGATGCTTTTGCCTACAGCAATGGTGGCGTAGCATCGGCATTGATTTCGCTACCCTTGCGCTACATGCATACCACAGTAGAAATGGTACACAAACAAGACGTTGAACACGTGATTCAATTAATCTATGAAACTTTGTTACAATTAGAAAATAACCATGATTTTTCTTATTTTAAATAGTAATTAATTCATCTAAAAAATCCGAAATTACATTCGGATTTTTTTTTGCTTATATCGGGCATAATAAAAATAATTAATTAATTTTGATTCCAAATACCTACCTTAAATTGTGATGCAAATTAAATCTATTTTATTTTCTATGGGCTGTTTCTTTCTGTTGATGAGTTGCAGTGAAGAAACGCCTACTCGGGCTACTCTCAATGAAGTATATGCGTTGCGCAATGTAAGCGGTGGATTTACCGGTGCCAATGTGGACTATGAGAACGGGGCGGTAACTTGGGCCTTTGACGCCGCCCAAAACAAATTGATTGTAACCAGTTTAATTATCAATAACGGACCGCAAAGCGCTTATTTACCTTTACAATCTGGCACCTATCATTTTACTACCTCGCAATCGAATGGTAAAACTTACCTGCAAATTGAAGGTCATCAAATTTATGATAATGGCGATTATGGTCGTTTCATCTTGAATGCAGATGGTTCTTTAGTCATCGATCAAGGTGAAGGAAGTAATGGAACGGCTGCTGATGTGTTTACGCTATACTTTGAATAAAACCTAAACGCTTGCACTTCGTTTTAAATACCCAATTACCGTTTCATTAAAAATAACGGGTTGTTCCACATTTACAACATGACCACAGTTGTGAATGACAAATAATTCGGCTGTTCTGGCATGACTTGCTACCACTTTTCGCACCGATGGCAAAAACATATAATCTTCTTCTCCCATAACATACAGCGTGGGAATATCCAATTCTACTTGTCGAAACCAACGCAAAATTGGGTTTATTTCTGCAGTAAGTTTGAACCACTTGATAAATTCTTTTTGATACAACTTTTTAGCTTCGTTAATGAACAACAACCTTGAGTTTTTGTGGTTCTTTTTGGGCATGATCACAAAGGCAAAAAACTTATACAACACGAGATAAGGCAATACATATTTAAACATATTACCCAATCGCATTAAAATTTGCGAACGGAAATTCATTTTTAGTATGGCTCCTCCTAATATCATGCTCTTTACACGTGTTGGATACATTTCGGCCAATTGTCGAATAACAATAGAACCCAAAGAAATACCTACAAAATGCGAACATTCTATTTTAAGATGATCGATTACTTCAAGGACATCATTGGCAATCGACTGAAAGGTATATTTTTGTTGGAATGCGGTTTTTATAGGCTCGCTAGAATTTCCATGTCCGCGCAAATCGAGTAATAATACATTAAAATGTTTTTGAAAATCGCGAATTTGTTTAAACCAAATAGAGGAACTACCTCCTGCTCCATGAACAAAAGTTACCCATTCTGAACTTGTTTCATTTTTGTAAAGTGTATAAGAAATCAATTGGTTTAATTTTATTCAAATGTACCTCATTAAAACGAAAAAAAAAAGCACCTATATATTAAGGTGCAGCAACTTGAAGTATTCAAACGCTTTAAGCAATCGGGTGCCGTGCCAAGAAAAGAATTCGCCATCAACAAAAACCGTTTTTGCATGATGTGTATACCGCCCAATCTCAAAAGCATGCTCATCTTTAAATGGAAAGGGTTCGGAGGACAAAAAAACATAATCGGGATCACCTTCTAATCTTATTTTTTTCAATTCGACTTCAGGATAACGACTCGGCTTATTTGCATAAATATTCTCAAATTGATTCAATTGCAACAATGTATTGATATAAGTCGAATTTCCAGCTACCATATGGGGATTGGCCCAAATAAAATAAGCCACTTTTTTAAACGGTTTATCCCGAATAAATTTGCTGAAATCGTGCAATGCAAAATTGATTTTATCGATCCATTTTTGAGCTTCCGTGCGTTTATTGAAGAGTTGGCCCAAATCGTGTATAGTTTGCAAATTATCCTCTACTGTTTGTATGTGCGTTACCCAAACCGGACAAATCTTACGCAATTGCACCACCATTTCAAGTGTGTTTTCTTCTTTGTTGCAAATAATAATATCGGGTTGCAGCGCAGCAATGGATTTCAACTTCACTTGTTTTGTGCCGCCTACTATAGTTTTGATAGATTTAAAGTGGACAGGATGCACGCAAAATTTAGTAATCCCTACAATTTGATCTTCCAAACCTAAATCATACAAGAGTTCGGTTTGAGAAGGCACCAAAGATACGATCCGTTTGGGCGTGGTTTCAAAACTATGCGCTATTCCGAGGGAATCTGAAAGTTGAATTGGTTTCAAGTAAAGTTCGTTTCTTAACTAGATTTTTTCAAAAGTGTCTCCATTTCTTGTTGCAACTTCAACGCTTCTTCTCTAGCTTTTGCAGCAAAATCAGTTCCGTTGGAAGCATAGAGGATACTCCGTGAAGAATTGATAAGCAAGCCAACATTTTCATTCATTCCAAATTTACATACTTCTGCTAAGCTGCCTCCTTGTGCGCCAACTCCGGGAACCAATAGAAAACTATGGGGAACAATTTTTCTAATTTCGGTAAAATACTCGGCTTTAGTAGCACCTACAACGTACATTAAATTAGCGGCGTTTTTCCATGATTTTGAAGTTTCCAAAACCACTTTATACAATTCACTTCCTGCTACATTTTGCGTTTGAAAATCAAAAGCACCTTCATTAGATGTCAACGCCAACATAATGGTATGTTTGTTTTCAAAAGCCAAAAACGGCTCAACTGAATCTTTTCCCATGTACGGGGCCACAGTCACCGAATCGAATTGCATGTCTTCAAAAAAAGCTTTGGCATACATAGATGACGTATTCCCTATATCGCCACGTTTGGCATCGGCAATTGTAAAAATTTCGGGATGTTTTGTATTGATATATTGAATGGTCTTTTGTAGGGATTGCCATCCTTTTATCCCATAAGCTTCATAAAAAGCAGTATTGGGTTTATAAGAAACACAAAGGTCATGCGTTGTATCAATAATGGCTTTGTTGAATTCAAAGATGGGATCTTCCAATGCCATTAAATGCTGCGGAATTTTAGATAAATCGACATCGAGACCAATACAAAGAAATGATTTTTTGGCTGCAATCTGGGCAATGAGTTGAGATGTTGTCATGTATAGTTTACTATTACTGCAAATTTATGAACAAAGTTGGTAAAGTTTAAAAAAAATGCTAAACAAATTATTGTATAGCATTAATTAATATTTTTTTATTGAAATTAATCATTAAAAAACTTCGCTCTCTTTAAGCTTTTCGGTGTTGGCTACCAATTGCAATTCGTCGATCATTTTGTGCAAGTTTCCGTTCATGAAACCGTCCAAGTCAAAAATACTCAAACCAATTCTATGATCGGTAATTCTTCCTTGCGCATAATTGTAGGTTCTAATTTTTGCCGAACGGTCACCACTACTCACCTGAGACGTTCTTTTAGTAGCATCTTCGGCTTCTTTTTTGGCCAATTCTTGTTCGTATAAACGCGAACGTAATACGTCTAACGCTTTGTCTTTGTTTTTATGCTGTGACTTTTGATCCTGACATTGGGCTACCAATCCCGTTGGAATATGCGTCAAACGCACTGCCGATTTTGTAGTATTTACCGATTGCCCACCAGGACCGGACGAACAGAAAAAATCGACACGAACATCGTTCATATCAATTTGTACGTCAAATTCTTCGGCTTCGGGCAAAACCATAACGGTAGCTGCCGATGTGTGTACACGACCTTGGGTTTCGGTTTGAGGCACACGTTGTACACGGTGAACACCTGCCTCATATTTTAAGGTACCGTAAACATCTTCTCCGGTAACTTCAAAAATCACTTCTTTAAATCCACCTGAGGTTCCTTCGTTCAAATCTACTACCGAAGTTCTCCAGCCTTTTGAATCGCAGTATTTGGTATACATACGGTATAAATCCCCTGCAAAAATGGAAGCTTCATCACCACCCGTTCCGGCACGAATTTCCACCATCACATTTTTAGCATCTTCCGGATCCTTTGGAATCAACATGAATTTGATTTCTTCTTCTAACAAGGGTAAACGATCTTTCGCTTCTTCGAGTTGCATCTTGGCCATTTCAACCATTTCAGCATCCGAACCATCCGCAATAATTTCGTTGGCTTCAGAAATGTTTCCAACTACATTGATGTACTCTTCACGTTTGTCAACCAAGGCTTTTAAATCCTTATATTCCTTATTCAATTGCACATATCGCTTTTGATCTGCAATAACATCCGGTTGAATAATCAAATCTGAAATTTCGTCAAAACGTTGCTTTACATATTGTAATCTATCTAACATAGTATTCCCTTATTTATAGTGCGCAAAGTTACAATTTTAGTTGAAAGAATGAAAATTTAAGTCTTCAAAAGATTTTGAATTCCTAAATTAAAACAAAAAAAATCCCAATCGATTGATTGGGATTTTTTTCAAATTACTTCGTGAATAACAATTCTCTGTATTTTGTCAAGGTCCACAATTCATCATCAACTAACAATTCTAATTTGTCAGCATGGTAACGAATTTCTTCAAAGTACGGTTTCACTTTATCACAGTAGGCAGCTGCCATTTTTTCTGTATTTGTTAAAGCATTGGCGCTTTTACGTTCTTCGGTCATGGCTTCCACTTTGGTGTTGATTCCTTCAATATGTTCAGAAATTTCTTTGATCAAAGCAATTTGGTCTTTGGCAATTTTTTCAAATGAAGTTCCAAAGATTTCTTTCAAACCTTTTACATTTTCAATCAAAATATTTTGGTAACGAATGGCTGTAGGAACAACATGATTTCGAGCTATATCACCCAATATTCTACCTTCAATTTGGATTTTTTTCACGTATTCTTCCAATTCTATCTCGTAACGAGATTCTACTTCTACATGATTCATTACGCCCATTTCGCTAAATAATTCAATGGCTTTTTTAGACACTTTTGCTTTTAACGCTTGAGGAGTCGTTTTATGATTACTTAATCCTCGCGTTTTAGCTTCTTTTTCCCAAGCCTCACTATATCCGTCACCTTCAAAAAGAATAGCTTTGGTTTGTTTGATGTATTCACGCAATACATTAAAAATTGCTTCATCTTTCTTCAAATCTTTTTTCTCAATTAAAGCATCTACTTCTTTTTTGAAATCTTTTAATTGTTTAGCAACAATAGTATTTAAAGTGGTCATAGAAACCGCACAGTTTGCTGAAGACCCTACTGCTCTAAATTCAAATTTATTTCCAGTAAATGCAAAAGGCGATGTTCTATTTCTATCCGTATTATCTAATAAAACGTCTGGTAATTTACCTACAACATTCAATTTTAAATCAGTTTTTTCTTCTGGTGATAATTTTCCATTTGAAACCCCTTCTAATTCAGCCAATACTTTTGTTAATTGTTGTCCAATGAAAACTGAAATAATAGCAGGTGGGGCTTCGTTAGCTCCTAAACGGTGATCGTTACTTGCCGACGCGATTGAAGCTCTTAACAATTCTTCATAATCATGAACCGCTTTAATTGTATTGATGAAAAAGGTTAAGAATTGTAAGTTACTCATAGGCGTTTTACCAGGACTTAATAAATTAATCCCAGTATCTGTAGCTAATGACCAGTTGTTGTGTTTCCCTGAACCATTAACTCCTTTGAATGGTTTTTCGTGGAATAATACTTTAAAATCATGACGCTCACCTACTTTTTGCATCACATCCATTAATAAAGAGTTGTGATCTACTGCTAAGTTGATTTCCTCAAAAATTGGTGCCAACTCAAATTGGTTTGGTGCAACTTCATTGTGACGCGTTTTTACAGGAATACCCAATAACATACACTCGTTTTCTAAGTCGCGCATGTACGTTAACACACGTGTTGGAATAGAACCAAAATAATGATCGTCCAATTGTTGCCCTTTAGCGGCAGTGTGTCCTAACAAGGTACGTCCTGTAGCCAATAAATCTGGTCTTGAATTTGCTAATGCAACATCAACTAAGAAATATTCTTGTTCCCATCCTAAAGTAGGCGTAACTCTTTTTACATTTTTATCAAAATATTTAGCCACATCAATAGCTGCTGCATCAATAGCATTCAAAGCTCTTAATAAAGGTGTTTTATTATCTAAAGCTTCGCCTGTGTAGGAAACGAAAACTGTTGGTATACATAATGTTGTTCCAAAAATAAAAGCGGGCGAAGTTGGATCCCAAGCGGTGTAACCTCTTGCTTCAAAAGTATTTCTAATTCCTCCATTTGGAAAAGAAGAGGCATCTGGTTCTTGTTGTACTAATTGGCTTCCACCAAATTTTTCTACTGGATCACTTCCATCAGGAAAGGTTTCAAAAAAAGCATCGTGTTTTTCTGCTGTGGTTCCTGTTAATGGTTGAAACCAGTGTGTATAATGAGTTACTCCTTTTGATAATGCCCATTCTTTCATGCCTAAAGCAATGTAATCGGCAATTTTACGATCGATTTTTACGCCATCTGCTGCTGCTTTTACTGCTTTGTATGCTTCAGACGTTAAAAATTGGCGCATGGTTTTGTCACCAAAGACATTACTACCAAAAATAACTGATTTTCGATCCAATTCTTCTACATGAACTGGTTTTCTGTCGGTTGCTTTGTTTAAAGCTTGAAAACGAAATGTTGACATAATTTGTGTTTTTTAATTTTATACCCCCTTGAAAAGTTATGCAAATATACTAATTTTTCAATTTAAACATATAAATACCCTATTTTTTTTAGGGTTAATCAAAAATATTTTATAAAGCATAAAAAAAGGCCATCCCAGCGGATGGCCTTTTTTTTTTAAAATATTTACAAGTGAATGATTGTCTTTTTTTGTTTGTTGAGATGGAAGTAGTTTTGAACTACCAAATAACTTGAAAAATCAATATCAGCTACATTTTTATTTCCGAAATAACCCGGGATAATCACCACTCGAAATATCTGATCTAATTTAAATGAGGTATTCAATCCCAACAAATCAAATCCAAAAAGTGATACTTCGGCATCATAACGGGTAAAATCATTTCGATAACCAAAATCTAGCGTGCCATTGTTGAAATAATAAGTCTCTGGAACTAATTTCCATACATCACCTGCCGGTCCAGTTGAAGCTAATCGATAAACTAATACCATATCAGAAGCATAAATTGCATGTGGAAAAGTAAGTACTTGACGGTATCCATTAGTAGCCATTAGATCTACGTTTTGATATTCAAAAACTTCACTAATTGTATCGTTATCGTTTTGATCATTAACCTCATTAATGGTGCAGCTTTGTAATGCCAATAATCCCATTAAAGCCAAACATAAAGTAATTTTTTTCATAGCTGTTCAAATTAAATTAATACTGAGGCAACTGTAAACAATTGTTGTGCCAAAAATTTATTCACTATTAATTTGTATCTTTGAAAACTGCAAAAAATTTCACACAATGGGACGCAACAATCCGAAAAATATCAAAACACATAACGATAAATTGCACAAAGAGCAAGCAAAAGCGAAAGCTAAAAAAAATGCTCGGGCCGAAAAATTAAAAGAAATTCAACGAAAGTTTAACGAATCAAATTTTACTCAATAATATAGCAGCCGTATATTTTAACTTTCTATTATTTAGATAGCAAGCGAGAAATGGTTTTACTTATTGAATCCAATTTTGAAAAATTGTATTACATATTGCGTCGGTATTGTCCTCCAACTTGAAATAAAGCACTTGTAATTTGGCCTAACGAACATACTTTTGTAGCTTCCATCAATCGTTCAAATAGGTTTTGATTGTTAATGGCGGCATCTTGAATTGCATTCACTTGTTCGGCTACTTTTTCAGCACCCGATTGATGTAAATTATGCAACATATCAATTTGATATTGCTTCTCTTCTTCCGTAGCGCGAATAACCTCAGCTGGAATAACCGTTGGAGATCCTTTTGAACTCAAGAAGGTATTGACTCCAACAATTGGAAATTCGCCCGAATGTTTCAAGGTTTCATAATACAAACTTTCTTCCTGAATTTTAGAGCGTTGGTACATGGTTTCCATCGCACCTAAAACGCCTCCACGTTCTGTAATTCGGTCAAATTCTTGTAACACGGCATCTTCCACTAAATCGGTTAATTCTTCTATAATAAACGAACCTTGAATTGGATTTTCGTTTTTCGCTAACCCTAATTCTTTATTAATAATCAATTGAATCGCCATAGCTCTTCGCACGGATTCTTCTGTTGGTGTAGTAATCGCTTCGTCATACGCATTGGTATGTAACGAGTTACAGTTGTCGTAAATCGCATATAACGCTTGTAAAGTGGTACGAATATCGTTGAAATCAATTTCTTGCGCATGCAACGAGCGTCCCGAAGTTTGAATGTGGTATTTCAACATTTGCGCTCTTTCGTTGGCTCCGTATTTGTTTTTCATGGCTTTCGCCCAAATTTTTCGAGCCACGCGACCAATAACCGCATATTCTGGATCTACTCCATTAGAGAAAAAGAACGATAAATTCGGACCGAAATCATTGATATCCATTCCTCTGCTCAAATAGTATTCTACATAGGTAAAACCATTCGCCAACGTAAATGCTAATTGGGTAATCGGGTTTGCTCCTGCTTCTGCAATATGATATCCTGAAATAGAAACCGAATAAAAATTACGCACATTTTGCTTGATAAAATAGTCTTGCACATCACCCATCAATCGCAAGGCAAATTCAGTCGAGAAAATACACGTGTTTTGCGCTTGATCTTCTTTTAAGATATCGGCTTGTACTGTACCTCGAACTTGGGTTAAGGTATCATTTTTAATTGAATTATACACTTCCAAAGGCAAAACTTGATCTCCTGTTACCCCTAACAACATCAATCCCAAACCATTGTTACCTTCTGGTAAAGAACCTTGGTAACTTGGACGAACTACGCCTTTTTTTGAATAAATAGCTTTGATTTTAGCTTCTACTTCTGACTCTAAACCCTTTTCAATAATATATTTTTCGCAATTTTGATCAATGGCAGCATTCATAAAAAATCCTAATAACATGGGTGCTGGACCATTAATTGTCATGGAAACCGATGTCATTGGATGACTCAAATCGAATCCTGAATACAATTTTTTAGCATCATCTAAACAACAAATAGATACTCCAGCATTTCCAATTTTTCCATAAATATCAGGACGAATGTGTGGGTCATTTCCGTATAAAGTTACCGAGTCAAAAGCCGTTGACAACCGTTTTGCAGGTAATCCAGCAGACACATAATGGAAACGCTTATTAGTGCGTTCTGGACCGCCTTCGCCAGCAAACATGCGACTTGGATCTTCTCCTTCTCGCTTGAAAGGATATAAACCGGATGCGTAAGGAAATTCTCCTGGAACATTTTCTTGTAAATTCCATTTTAAGATATCGCCCCAAGCTTGGTATTTAGGTAAGGACACTTTTGGTATCTGAGAATGCGATAACGATTCGGTATGTGTGGCAATTTTAATTTCTTTGTCACGCACTTTAAAACTATAAAACGGATTTTTGTAGTTAATTACTTTTTCATGCCAAGTTAAAAGGATTTCCCAATTATAAGGATCAATGTTCATTTTTACGCGATCGAATTCTTTCGTTAATAAAGAAACAAATTCTTTGTTATCGGAAGTTATCTTCAAAGAACTTTCTACAATTCCTGCTTTATCTAATTGCGGAATAGCCGTTGTAACGGATTCAACCGTTTTGAAAATTCCGTAAAGTTTTTGAGCTACTTCAACTTGAGAAAGCGCCGTTTCATCATATTTTCTATTGTTTTCTGCAATTTCAGATAAATAACGCGTTCTGTGTGGTGGAATTACAAAAATTTTCTCACTCATTTCACGCGTAATTTCAAAAGTCGATTGTAATTCGGCTCCCGTTTTTTCTACAATTTTATCCATTATAGATTTGTAGAGCGTGTTCATCCCTGGATCATTGAATTGCGAAGCAATCGTTCCGAAAATGGGCATCGAATCGGTATCAACTTCCCATAAATTGTGATTTCGTTGGTATTGCTTTTTTACATCGCGAATGGCGTCTAAAGCCCCACGTTTGTCGAATTTATTCAAGGCTACTAAATCCGCAAAATCCAACATATCGATTTTTTCCAATTGCGTTGCAGCTCCAAACTCAGGAGTCATTACGTATAACGAAACATCTGAGTGTTCTATAATTTCTGTATCTGATTGACCAATTCCAGAGGTTTCTAAAATAATGATGTCGTATTTAGCAACTTTCAATACTTCAATAGCTTCAGCCACATATTTTGACAAAGCTAAATTGGATTGACGCGTTGCCAAAGAACGCATATAAACTCGTGAATTATTTATCGAGTTCATTCGAATTCTATCACCTAACAAGGCACCTCCTGTTTTACGTTTTGATGGATCTACCGAAATTAATCCGATTGTTTTTTCTGGAAAGTCAATTAAAAAACGACGCACTAATTCGTCTACTAAAGAAGATTTTCCTGCACCACCCGTTCCGGTAATTCCTAAAACTGGAATTTTTGATGTTTTATTTTTTTGGTGAATTTCTTCAAAAACCGATTTTGCAATTTCAGGATAATTTTCAGCTGCTGAAATTAATCGGGCAATAGCTGTTGGGTTTTTCTCTTCAATATGTATTAATTCTCCGGTCAATTTATCTCCAATTGGATAATCAGAACGTTGAACCAAGTCGTTTATCATTCCTTGCAATCCCATGGCACGTCCATCGTCGGGAGAATAAATTCTTTCAATACCATAGTTGTGTAATTCTGAAATTTCACTTGGCAAAATAACACCGCCACCGCCACCAAATATTTTTATATGTCCTGCTCCTTTTTCCTTTAATAAATCATACATGTATTTGAAATATTCATTGTGTCCCCCTTGATATGAGGTCATCGCAATGGCATTTGCATCTTCCTGAATAGCAGTATTTACAACTTCCTCTACACTTCTATCATGTCCAAGATGTATGACTTCTACCCCAGTGGCTTGAATAATTCTTCGCATTATGTTGATCGCAGCATCATGACCGTCAAACAAGGACGCAGCGGTAACAATTCTTACTTTATTTTTAGGAATATAAGGAGTTTGTAGTTCCATCTGTAATTTTTATTCGTTTCTAAGGGTGCAATTTACGAATTTAATAATTTTTTCCTTTTAAAATAGTAAAATAATTCAGCTCAAAAAAAGGCATTATATTTGTAAACCAATTCTAATAAAATAATTACAAATGAAAAAAATAGTCTACCAATTTACAATCTTGCTCGCTATGAGTTGCATTGGAATTCCTACAGTATTTGCACAAACACCCAATTTTAATATTCCAATAAGTGAAATCGAAATTAGCAAAGGCCTTAAGGAGGCCCTTAACAATGGTATCAGCAAACAGGTAATGCTAATATCTGCAAAAGACGGATTTTTAAAAAACGAGGTAGTCAAAATTACATTGCCTGGAGAACTAAAAAAAGTAGACAAGCAATTGCGGCAATTAGGCATGGAAAAACTCGCTGATAAAGGACTTGAACTTCTGAATCGAGCAGCAGAAGATGCGGTAAAAGAAGCTACACCTATCTTTATAGATGCAGTAAAAGAAATGACATTTACGAATGCAAAAAACATTTTATTTGGGAACGAAAGTGCTGCCACCACTTATTTACAAACCAATACCTCCTCAGCCTTATATACCAAATTTAATCCGGTAATTAAAAAATCATTTGCAAAAGTTGGTGCAAATACTGTATGGAACGAAATAATCAGCCAATACAATCGCATTCCATTTGTTAAAAAAATAACCCCCGACTTGACCGATTACACTACAAAAAAAGCGATGGAAGGCATATTTAAAATGATTGCCGTTGAAGAAAAAGAAATACGCACAAAATTAACAGCTAGAAACTCTGGGGTATTAAAAAAAGTATTTGAACTTCAAGACAAAATTAAATTGTAAAAATTTAATAATCAATAACATAAGTATAACATATCCTTAACATCTTCATCCAAAATAACAACCGATATTTGTAGGATAATAAATGAGTTTTCTTGTTTGATTACGTTAGTTAATAAATTACTCCGATTATAATAATCGGAGTTTTTGTTTTGTAACCCAATAAAAAAAAGTCCGAGTAGTAACTCGGACTTTTTTTTAATACACTATGAAAGGTGGTTTGCTATTTTTATCAAGATGTCTTCTTAAACGTGATGGAGTAACTCCATCGCCAGATGCTGAAGGAATCCCTTTGGGTTCTGACTCGTTAATCGGAGTTGATGGATTATCGAGAATTGGATTATAAGGATAATAAAGACTAGTACCTTGACCAGAGGATAAAGGTAGTGGTTTTTTAGTTTCAACAATGGTTAGCACACCATCCCCATCATCATCAACATCTCTATAATCGCGCAATTTGTCACCGTCGGTATCTAATGCATCGGCATTAAAATCAGGCCCATATTCAATTCTTGAAAGGATTCCATCGCGATCATGATCACGGGATCTTTGATTGTATAATTTAAAGTTAAAAATCAAGGGCGAATAAGCAGATATACTCGTTGTTGATGAATTATAATATCCTAAACCTGAAGGTAAAAACATTACTCCTACACCATAATTTTGAAAAGAGACAGTACCATCAGGATTTGCAGAATAAGTACCTGTTTTAAATTGAGGAATTACTTCTCCCCAACCACGAATTACATCTTCTAAAGTAAACCAAACTGGTGTTTGCGATTGATCAAATACACTTTGTGTATAAGTGTCCACGTTATTTGTTGTTGTCTTTGTAAATGTATTTCCTTTATAGGAAACAAAGGTAGAATCAACGGGAGTTGTTGCTTCTCCAGTGCCCTCACGCAACTTTAAATAATATATTTTATAAGTAATATCATGGATATCTCTTTCGATGTGCTCTAAATTAGGTAATTCTGAAATGGGTGTTTGGGAACCTCCTACTGGAATTTGAGTAAAAGTTGTATTATAATCAGCATCAACAGTTACATAATGAGATTCCATAAATTCTCTAATCTTCAAAGTATCTTCGACATAGACTTCTGCATAGGGTCTTGGTTTTTCTAGAGTAGTTGAATCATCATTATTCTGACATGAAAAAATACTGGATGTAAAAAGGGTTACCAATACTATTTTAACAAGGGTTTTCATTATTCTAAATTTTTATAGGGCGCAAGATACAATTTTCATTTATTTTTGTAGAAATATTAACACGGATTTTTGATTTACTATGAGAATTGACAAATATTTATGGTGTGTGCGTTATTACAAAACTAGAAGCATGGCAACAGAAGCTGCTAAAAAAGGACACATTTCTGTAAATGGGCAAGCAGCAAAACCATCTAGAGACGTATTCCCAACAGATAATATTACGCTTCGAAAAGATCAAATTAATTATAAATTAACCGTCTTAGACATTCCTCTAAATAGACTTGGTACCAAACTAGTAGATTTATATCGTAAAGACGAAACTCCCGCTGAAGCTTTTGAACACTTAGCCTTGATGAAATTATCAAAAGAACATTATAGAGCCAATGGAACTGGAAGGCCTACGAAAAAAGAACGTAGAGAAATAGATGATTTTATTTCAGATGACGATTCTTTTATTGGAAATGAAGAATAACAATGAATTACTGGGAAGAAAGTTTTTTGAAACGCATTTCAAAAATTAAGAATAAAACATTGGAAAGAGCACATAATTCTATAAAACCAAGACAAAATAAGTAACTCTTTTTTATCTTTGAAAAAAAATAACACAGCCTAATGAAAAATATTATTTTAACCGACACCGAAATTCGTCATAAAACCAAAAGAATTGCCTATCAAATTTACGAAACATTCAGCGCGGAGAATGAAGTAATTCTTGCGGGTATTGCTTCAAACGGGTATGTTTTTGCTCAAAAGATAGCCTTTGAACTAAGTCAAATTTCTGATCTGAAAGTGACCCTGTGTGAAGTTAAAATCAATAAACTTGATCCAAAAGCACCCATTACTACTTCGATAGCTAGAGAATTATATGAAAATAAAGGCTTGGTTTTGATTGACGATGTATTAAACTCGGGAACAACATTAATTTATGGTGTTAAACATTTCTTAGAAGTTACGCTAAGTAAATTTAAAACTGCCGTATTGGTCGATCGCAATCATAAAAAATACCCCGTCAAAGCCGATTTCAAAGGAATTTCGCTTTCCACTTCTTTACAAGAACACATTCATGTTGTTTTTGAAGAAAAGGGATCTTATGCCTATTTATCATAGGTATTGGTATATTTCAGAAGCCACTGCCTCAACAGATTTTGATTCGATTGTAATTACATGACTCACTTGATGGTAATAATAGGAACGATCAAATAAATGTTTATTTATAAAATCGGGCAATTCTTCGGCATTAATTGAAGAGAGCAATGGACGCTTTTCTTTTTCGGCAAGCAATCGATTAGATAGAGTTGCAGCAGTACCTTTTAAATAAAAAGAAACAATATTGTCTTGCAAAATCAACTCGTGATTATTAAAATAACAGGGTGTTCCACCGCCTAAACTAAGCACAAAAGGCTCATTTATTTCTACTGTTTTTTGTAAGGCTGTGTGTTCTATTTTTCTGAAATAAATTTCTCCCTTTTTAGTAAATAATTCACTGACCGAAAGCTGCTCAATTTCTTCAATTATAGCATCTAAATCATAATATGAAATGCCTAATTTTGAAGCCAATAGAGCACCTACTGATGACTTTCCACTGCCCATATATCCTACCAAAATTACTTTCTTCATATGAATAATCCCCTATAAATTAAGGAGTTAATAAATTAATTATTAAAAAAGACAAATTTATAATAAAAAACCTATTGAAAACCGAATTTATGTTACTATATTTGCACCCGCATTCAAGAAAATAATGACTTGGTAGCTCAGCTGGTAGAGCACATCACTTTTAATGATGGGGTCCTGGGTTCGAATCCCAGCCAGGTCACTACAAAAATACATTTCTTGAACGCTTAGACTTGGTAGCTCAGCTGGTAGAGCACATCACTGTTAATGATGGGGTCCTGGGTTCGAATCCCAGCCAGGTCACAAAATTTTAAGACGTTGCACCGCAACGTCTTTATTTTTTGGCCATGTGGAGAAACGGTAGACTCGCCATCTTGAGGGGGTGGTGCTCTTAAGGGCGTGAGGGTTCAAATCCCTCCATGGTCACTTTTACTGTTATTTGTTGTTTTTTTCAAATAATTTCATTGATTTTTACTTCATCTTTTTTTTTGTTTATTTTTTTACTATATTTGTTGAACAAAAAAATCAACGATGAACAATGTAAAAAATGTGTTTAGTATAAAAGACCTGGAAAATTTATCGGGTATAAAAGCACATACGATACGTATTTGGGAAAAAAGATACAATGTTTTAGAACCTATGCGTTCTGAAACCAATATCCGCTACTATGACATCAAAAGCTTACAAAAGCTATTAAGTATAGTACTTCTTCATAATTATGGATATAAAATTTCTAAAATTTCAACCCTAAATTCTATTGAATTTAACCAATTGGCCAACGATATTATTTCTGAAAAAAGTGCAAAAAATCATGCGATTAGTACTTTTAAAATAGCAATGATGAACTTTGACCAAACGCTTTTTTTTAACACATACAATAAGTTGTTAAGCGAAAAAACCTTCAAAGAAGTTTTTTACTCGGTTTTTATTCCGTTGATGCAAGAATTAGGCTATTTGTGGCAAACCGATACCATTTCTCCTGCCCACGAACATTTTATCACCTACCTCATCAAACAAAAGCTATTAATAAATACAGAAAAAGTTCAAACACTCACCCCAACAAAAGACGATAGGGTTTTTGTTTTGTTTTTACCTTCTAACGAAATTCACGAATTGGGAATCATGTATTTGAATTATGAAATCCTATTGAATGGCTATCAAACGATTTATTTAGGAGAGAGCATTCCAATTGAAAGTTTGTTAGACCTCAAAAGTGCTTTTGAAAAAATAACTTTCGTGAGTTATTTCACAGTAGAACCCAACCAAGAAATAATTGTTGATTATATAGATGAGCTGTATAATAAATTATTAAAAAACACCGACAACGAAATGCTTATTTTAGGAAGAATGACTTCGCATATTTCCGAAAAAAATAAGTACCAAAACATACACATATACAATAGTATTGAAGAGCTAACTTCTTCTTATTTGTAATTAAAATCGATTATTTACAACCTCTATAAAAAATACCCAAAAGTGCAAAAAAAAGTAGCAATTATAGGATCTGGATTTTCTTCATTGGCGGCAGCTTGTTATTTAGCAAAAGCAGGCAATGAAGTTGTAATATATGAAAAAAATGAGACCATAGGTGGTAGAGCCCGTCAACTCAAGAAAGAGGGATTCACATTTGATATCGGCCCAACTTGGTATTGGATGCCCGATGTATTTGAACGTTTTTTTGGCGATTTCAACAAAAAACCTTCAGATTACTTCGAATTAATTAAGTTGAGTCCGGCCTATCAAGTATATTATGGCCCATTAGATTTTGTAACCATAGCCGATAATTTACCCGAAATCATTACTACTTTTGAATCCATTGAAAAAGGAAGTGGTAAAAAGTTGGAGCAATTTATGACCGAGGCACAAAGCAATTATAACATTGCCATTAAAGATTTAGTATACCGTCCTGGAGAATCGCCCTTAGAATTGGTAACACTTGAAACTGCAAAAAAAGTCAACCAATTTTTCAGTACCATATCAAGAGACGTTCGAAAAAAATTTAAAAACACTAAACTTATACAAATTTTAGAGTTTCCGGTATTATTTCTTGGCGCTAAGCCTAGCGATACTCCCTCCTTTTATAGTTTTATGAATTTTGCCGATTTTGGATTGGGTACTTGGCATCCAAAAAATGGTATGTATTCAGTAATATTAGCCATGGAAGCTTTGGCCAAAGAATTAGGAGTAACCATCCACACAAAAGCATCTATTGAAAAAATAAACATAGTCAATGGCAAAACCACCGGCTTATTGGTAAACAATGAAACCATTATGGCCGATGTAGTAGTAAGTGGTGCAGACTATCACCACACCGAAACCTTACTCGATTCAAAATACCGTCAATATTCAGAAAAATATTGGAGCACCAAAACATTTGCCCCCTCTTCGCTTTTATTTTATGTTGGCTTTGATAAAAAATTAGAAAATGTAGAACATCATTCATTATTTTTTGATGTGGATTTTGACGTACATGCCCGTGCTATTTATGATACTCCAAAATGGCCAGACGAACCGTTATTCTATGCAAGTTTTCCTTCTAAAACCGATGAAAATTCGGCACCTGCAGGAAAAGAGGCTGGAATATTTTTGATTCCGATTGCTCCGGGTTTAGAAGATACTCCCGCGTTAAGAGAAGCCTATTTTGAAAAAATAATTGCCCGTTTTGAACGGTTAACCAATCAAAATATAAAAAATAATATTATCTTTAAAGACTCATTTTGTGTAAATGATTTTGTTAAGGATTATAATTCGTACAAAGGGAATGCATACGGTATGGCTAACACATTGTTGCAAACTGCTTTTTTAAGACCTAAATTGAGAAGTAAAAAGGTAAGTAATTTATTTTTTACTGGTCAATTAACTGTTCCGGGGCCAGGTGTTCCTCCCGCATTAATTTCAGGAAAATTAGTTTCCGATTTAATAGAAAAGTATCAATAGTATGAAGTCGATTTTTGATCATGTTTCCTTTGATTGCAGCGTAAAAGTTACGAAGGCCTACAGCACTTCTTTTTCAACAGCTGTAAAGATGTTAGCCCCTACCATTCGTCAGGACATTTATAATATTTATGGTTTTGTTCGCTTTGCCGATGAAATTGTAGATACCTTTCACGACTATGACAAAGAAAATTTGTTTTCTCAATTTGAGAATGATTTGGCTTTAGCCCTATCGCAAAAAATTAGTCTGAACCCAATTTTGAACTCGTTTCAGCACACCGTTCACAAATACAACATCCCAAACGAATTGATTGGTGCATTCATGAAAAGCATGAGGTTAGATTTGGTGAAAACAAAATATACTACTGTAGAAGAATATAACGAATACATATATGGTTCTGCCGATGTGGTAGGTCTAATGTGTTTGAAAGTTTTTGTAAATGGCGATGTTGCAAAATATGATTCCTTAAAAAATAGCGCTATGCGTTTAGGATCGGCATTTCAAAAAGTCAATTTCTTAAGAGATTTAAAAGCAGATTTCGAAGACTTAAGTAGAACTTATTTTCCCAATACTGATCTATCTCGTTTAGACGAAGCGTCTAAACAACAAATCATTGCAGAAATTCAAGCCGATTTTGATGCAGGTTTTGAAGGAATTCAAAAACTTCCTATAGAAGCAAAATTTGGCGTATATACCGCATACATATATTATAAGAAATTATTGAGTAAACTACAAAAAACACCTTCTTTAGAAATTAAAAACACTCGAATTCGTGTTCCCGATCATGAAAAAGTAGGCCTACTAGCAAAATGCTACGTGAATTACAAATTGAATATCATTTAAAAAAGATTATGACTATGTGGTTACAAATATTGATTTTCTTTACAACATTTTTCATTATGGAATTTATGGCATGGTTTAGCCATAAATATATTATGCATGGTTTTTTGTGGGTTTTACATGCCGATCATCACAAAAAAGATCATGATTCTTGGTTTGAGCGCAATGATGCCTTTTTTATTTTTTATGCCGTAGTGAGCATTGGGTGTTTCTTGCTTTGGAACTATGACCTATTTGAATTTGGATTGGCAATAGGACTCGGAATATTAGCCTATGGAATTGCGTATTTCTTTGTTCATGATATTTTTATACACCAACGATTTAAATTATTTAGAAATGCCAATAATCGTTATGCTAAAGCAGTAAGAAGAGCTCATAAAATGCATCACAAACATGTAGGAAAACAACATGGCGAATGTTTTGGAATGCTACTTGTTCCTTTAAAATACTATAAAAAATAAAAATCCCTTTTAGGGATTTTTATTTTTTCATTAATTCCTGCAAAGGCTTCAGTTGGTCTAATTTCATATCCGTTTTCCTAAGCAATTGCATCATGTTCATTATATGGGTTGGACTCATGTTATCTCCAAGGACTCGAACTACCGCAAAACCATTTTCTTTTTTACTAGCCAAAACTACAAATTCATCGATATGTGTAGCATCTCCTAAAAAATAGATCACAGCACCATCAGATCCAGATCCTACTTTCATTAATTGTTGGTAGTTTTGATTTTTCAATAACAATTTTACTTCTTTTATTTCCTGATCATATTTCTCAATATGTGTTGAATCGGTTTTATAAGCTAAAATATTCATTTTATCAAAAGAAGCTAAGGCGGCTTTTTCGTCAAGGGTCAATTTTGCTTTATCAATATTAATTACACTTGGCGCAATATCTACTGCTACAAAATCAGCCGATTCTGTATTTTTTACAAAATATTTTTGTAACGTTGGCTTGGTTTCACAACTACATACAAAAATGATACTCATAAAAAGGACTATCGATTTGTTCATTTTTTATTTTTTTGAAGCCTTTTTTAAATCATCGCCTCCAGGCAAATTCATCTTTTCTGTCAATACCGCAATTTCATCTAAACTAAAATTCCCTGTTATCGATAATAAAATTGTGTTGGCATCTTTCAAGTTTGCTCCCTCAACAAACATCAATAATTCATTAACTATTTTTTCGTTAGCCCCTGTTTTAATATAAATTTTAACATTTTTACCTTCATTGTTCATACGCATCAATTCAACTAATGGATTGGACAATAAGTAACCATTTACTGTTGTTTTCATATCTGCTCCTACTTTTGGGCTTGAAGTAGTAAAAACTTTTAAATTTTCTAATTTTTTCAATAAATTTAAATAGAGTTGTGTATCCTTGTCTTTGGAATCTGCTTTTACTTTACTCATCATCTCAAACATCTTTTTGTTGACAACTACCGATGCTACTCCTTCTTTATCTTCAAATTTATCAAAAGCACTTTGGGCAAATGAAAAGGTTGATGCTAATAAAAATGCGATAACGACTACTATTTTTTTCATGATTTTAATATTTAAATATTATTATTTTATGTTGTTTGTAACGGACGTTTTTGATCAAATTGCGCTTTTATGCCTCTCAAAGTAACCAACTGATATATGTAGAGACGAATTTAAATCAATTTTGTTACAAATAATGAAAAAGGTTTTGATATTTATAAACCAAAACCTTTTTATATTGAATAATTAAGGGCTCCTTAAAATAGAAAGTTAATTCCTAATCTATAATTTCTACCGCGCGAGTTGTATCCTGTTACTTCTTGAAACGATTCGTTCAAAACATTACTAATCGCCCCAAAAATATTTAACCGTTTAGGGAGTAACTCAAACGTAAAAGTGGTATTCATGAGCTGGTAAGCTGATAAATTTTTAACTTGAGTGGTCCAAACAATAGCATCATAATAGGCATCTTTTCTTTGGTCAACAAACTGATATTGCCATCCTAAAGTACCTTTTTTGAATTTATAATTTGCCTCTAGGTTCACTTTGTGCTTTGGAATTAATCGGTTTAGTGATTTTTCAACTTGGGTAAAAGTGTAATTTCCAACACAATTTATTTTTTTAGATAATTGATAACGAACAGTAGTCTCTATCCCTTTGTTAGTATTAAAACCATTATTAACATAATACGATTCAAAAGTCGCTTCATCAAAGAAAAAACCAAACGTATTTTCTTCTCCTCTGTAAAAACCAACTGCATTTATCCGTATTTGCTTATCTAAAAATTGTGTTTCAAAACCAATTTCTGCCGTTGCATTTTTCTCTGGAGTTAAAGCCAAATTCCCATAGGGACCATACAATTGGTATAAACTTGGAGTAATAAAAGCGGTACTGTAAGAAGCCATTACTTTTAATGGTGTATTTGCAAAAGAATAACTTGGATTGAAATTATAAACCACTTGATTACCATATTCGCTATGAATATTAAATCGAGCACCTAAATTGAGATTCAAACCAAATGCTGAATTATAAACTACCGTTGCATAGGGATCCATTAAATTAAACTTTGCCCCTTTTTTGGATACATTCGTAAAGGCATCTTTTTGTGTCATATCAAAATATTGATACTGTGTACCTACGACAATAAATAAATAATTGGTAAAAGTATACTTATTAAAAGCGTCCATAGAAATGGTTCGTCCTGAATAATTATAGGCATCTATTGTATTGGCCCATGTGTTTGTCATTTTCAGTTTTCTATCTATGGTTGAAGCTCCGGCATTTATGGCAAATTCGCCATTCCTATAGCAATACTTTGGCAAAAAACCTATTCTATATTGTTCTGAAAGACTTGTATTGTTCACATCATCTGAATTGGCAATACTACCATCAAAAGAATTATCAAAAGTGTTCTTAATGCGGTCATAATTCCCGAAAATTTCAAAACTTAAATTTTCATTGGCTTTAATTCCAATTTTCTGCAATACGTTGACCCTTGAAAAATAGTCTTCTTCGAAGTTTTCACCGGCGGCCTCAGACATTCCATTTGTGTTATTGCTATTTAACGACGTCATATAGGATACTTTATCAACTGTTCCATTAAGGATAAAACCTTGACTCAAATCTTGTGCACTCGTTTTTGAAGTAGTAGCTGTATTTTGTGTCCCCAATATTGTATAGGCAGATCCAGCAAAGGCAGATTTTGCTGATTTCTTTAAAGTAATATTGATTACCCCTGTAGCTGCTCCCGAACCGTAAAGCGTGCTCGAAGCACCTTTCATCACCTCAATTTTTTCTATTTGATCAATTGAAATGAGTCGTAAGTCATATTCTAAATTTATACCTGACGCATCGGTGACAGGCACTCCATCAATGTAGATAGCCGTCTGACGATTTCGTCCTCCACGTATATAATATCCTAAATTTTTTCCTGCAAACGATTGGTTTCCATTAATCTCTACCCCTGCAATCTGACTTAAAACGTTTGCCAAATTTTGCCCTTTTTTTTGTTCTAAATCTTGAGCCGCAATCACTTCAATAATTTTTCCCGATTTTTCTCTACTTTGAGCAAATTTTGTGTCGGACACAACCATTTCTTTTAAATTATTTACTTTTAACGTATCAGATTCTTGAGCATATGCAAAAGCAGTAGCCAATGCACATACACTTATACCAATAAACTTTTTGTTCATTTTTAAGGTTAGTAAAATTTAATATAAATGGGAGAAAAGCACAGAATTACCCATACTCAAACTTTTTTTCCCGAAAGTTTGTTACTCAATGAATTAGGCAGGTCTCCTGGCTTGCGTCTTGTTATCAACCTTCTCATTCGCTAGGGCGAACAATGGTAATGTAGATAATAACAAGCTTTGTAGCTTACAGTTGCGGGTACAGCTTAGGTCTTACACCTAATTCCCTTTTAATGGTGTTTTGAAAAAATCAGAAACAACAACCAAAATTCAACGACAAAAGTAGCTATTTTTTTATACTTTATAGCCAAATAATTATTTCTTCTTATTCATTTTTCGCCATAACCATATAAATCCAATTACAAAATGTGCAATTATGATTGTGGCCACGGCATAAATGAACTCATTTGAATCTGTTCTCATTTTTTTTTGACAAATATAAAAGATTAGCGCAATCTATTTGGCTTATTTAGAGTATAAAATTTCACAACGAAAATCCAATTTTATCTTTATAATCGATGACAAAAAAAATAAAAGATTACTTTTGCTAAAATTATCTTTCATGCGTCAATATTCCATTTTAGTCTTATTTTTTTTGGGTTTAACCCAATGTAGAAATATAGAAAATTCTGAAAGTTTAACTGCAACTATTAAAAATAGCATCCATTACGCAAAAGGATTTAGTCTTAAAAAATATGATGATTATTCGGTTGTTAAAGTTACCAATACTTATCCTAGTGCCACAGAAAATTACACCTATGTACTTCACAAAAAAGGTGTTCAAATTCCAGATAGTCTACAACAATTTACTGCAATTGAAGTGCCCATTAAGAAAGTAATTGTAACCTCAACCACCCATATTCCAGCTTTAGAATCATTAGGTGTAGAAAATACATTAATTGGTTTTCCAAGCACACAATACATTTCATCAGAAAAAACAAGAGCACTAATCGATGCTGGAAAAGTTAGAGATTTAGGAGCAAATCAAAGTTTAAATACCGAAGTTATACTAGACATTCAACCCGATGTTATTGTAGGATTTAGTGTAGATGGTGAATTAAAAACATATAAAAATTTAGAAAAAAACGGGCAAAAAATCATCTTTAACGGCGATTGGACGGAAAAAACACCTTTGGGAAAAGCCGAATGGCTTAAATTTTTTGGCGCGCTATATGATTTAGATGAAAAAGCCGACGAACTCTTCAATTCAATTGAAAAAGAATATAATTTGGTGTTAGACTTAGCAAAAACCACAAAATTGCAACCCACTATTTTTGCAGGCGCTATCTATGAGGACCAATGGTTTCTACCTCAAGGCGATAGTTGGGCTGCCTATTTTTTAAAAGAAGCTAATGGCAATTATTTATGGAAAGATTATAAAGGAACCGGCAGCTTAGCCTTATCCTTTGAAAGCGTACTAGAGACTGCTCAAAATGCCGATTTTTGGATCGGACCCGGGCAATTTACTTCGATTCAGGAAATTTTGGATAACAATAAGAATTACATACATTTTACTGCCGTTCAACGTAAAAATGTGTACTCTTTTAGTACCAAAAAAGGAAAAACAGGCGGTATAATTTATTATGAACAAGCACAAAACAGACCCGATTTAGTTTTGAAAGATATTGTTAAGATTTTACATCCCGAAGCACTACCGAATCATCAATTGGTGTTTTTTGAGCGGTTAAAATAAATGAAACAAAAAATGTAATTTAGCCAAAATTTATATTCATGTCGTTTACTAAAAAACAAACCTTTCTTTTTTTACTGTTGCTTATTGCAATGGTATTTCTGTTTTTGGTTAACGTAAGTTTGGGTTCGGTCGCTATTCCATTGAAAGAAATTGCAAATGGTTTGTTTGCTAAACCCATGATCAAGGAAAGCTGGGAAATTATCCTTTGGAATTTTAGAATTCCAAAAGCGATTACGGCAGTATTAGTAGGTATCGGACTATCGATTAGTGGTTTATTGATGCAAACTTTATTTCGAAATCCTTTGGCAGGTCCCTATGTTTTGGGCTTAAGTTCAGGGGCAAGCTTAGGAGTGGCGTTCATTATTTTAGGAACGGGTTTTTTACCAAGCTCTATAGCTACATTCTTTTTATCTAATTATGGCCTCGTAATTGCCTCCAGTTTAGGTAGTTTTTTTGTTTTACTAGCTGTTTTATTGGTATCACAACAATTAAAAGACACTATGGCAATATTAATTGTTGGACTCATGTTTGGTAGTTTTACGAGTGCCATTGTTTCCGTGTTATCTTATTTTACTTCGGCCGAAAAATTACAAAAATTTACCTTTTGGTCTATGGGAAGCATTTCAAATTTATCTTGGAATGAAATCTCGCTATTAACTCTATTTGTTGGAATTGGAATTGGAATTAGTTTTATGGTTATCAAACCCTTAAATGCTTTATTACTAGGAGAAAAATATGCACAAAGTATTGGAATTAATTATAAAAAAACACGCTTTATCATAATCATTGCCACTAGCATTTTAGCGGGTAGCATTACTGCTTTTGCCGGACCAATAGCTTTTATTGGCCTAGCGGTTCCACACATCGCAAAATTATTGTTTCAAACCAGTAATCATTTTGTGCTATTTTGGAGCACTCTACTAATGGGAGCAATTGTTATGTTGTGCTGTGATACCATAGCACAAGTTCCTGGTAATGACATTACCTTGCCAATAAACGCTATTACTTCTGTTATGGGAGCACCAGTAGTTATCTGGTTGTTAGTTAGAAAGAAACGATATTAATCTCATGAGCCATCCAATTTATACCATACAAACAAAGGCACTTTCCATTGGCTACAAAACCAAATCGGGGACAAAAGTTATTGCCCAAGACATTAATTTAGCACTTTCAAAGGGTAAATTAATCGCTTTGGTGGGAGAAAATGGTATCGGTAAATCTACGTTGTTAAAAACAATAACTGGAATTATTCCTCCATTACACGGTGAAATCACGCTACTCAATAAACCCCTTCAAAGTTATAAACCTTTAGCATTAGCTCAAGAATTAAGCATCGTATTGACCGACAAATTACCTCCGAGTAATTTATCGGTCTATGAAATTATTGCATTAGGAAGACAACCTTACACCAATTGGTTAGGCACCCTTACTAAAGAAGACAAAGAAAAAATTGAAGAAGCGATTGCGCTCACAGATATTTCAAATTTGATAGAAAAAAAGCACGATGAAATTAGTGATGGTCAACTACAAATAGCATTAATTACCAGGTCATTATCTCAAAACACTTCAATAATTGCTTTAGACGAACCTACCACCCATTTGGATCTTGTTCATAAAGCAGCTTTGTTGAAATTATTACAAAAATTAGCCCACGAAACCGGCAAAACAATTGTGTATTCCACACACGATATTGACCTTGCTATTCAAATGGCCGATGAAATGATTGTGATTACTTCTAATGAAATTTTACAAGACCAACCCTGCAATTTAATTCAAATTGGAATTTTTAATACCTTGTTTGATTCCAAACATTTAACCTTTGATGCAACTATAGGAAAATTTAAAATCCAATAGATTAAACATCAAAATTAGGTACTTCGATTACATCGCCTGATTTTAAATCTTTCAAATGAATATTACCTATCCGCACACGAACCAATCGTAAAGTAGGAAAACCAACTGCAGAAGTCATTTTACGAACTTGCCGAAATTTCCCTTCCGTTAAGGTTATAGAAACCCAAGAGGTAGGTCCGTGACGATCGTCTCTAATTTTCTTAGCGCGTTCCCCAAGTTTAGGTATTGATTCCAATCGGATCGCGATGCATTTTTTTGTTTTGTATTTTTTTCCATGCAACCCTATTTCAACCCCACCGCTCAATTGATCAACTGCTGCATCGGTAATGAGTCCGTCTACTTGCGCATAGTATTCTTTTTCAACTTTCTTACTGCGTACTAATTCACTCATCATTCCATCGGTAGTCAATAAGAGTAATCCCTCAGAGTCTTCATCCAAGCGACCAATTGCCATAGTATTTGGTGGAAATTTATATAATTCACCTAATAATTTTTTAGTACGTTTGAGTTGGTAAACAAACTGCGACAAATAACCATAAGGCTTGTGAATCAGAAAATGGTGGTGCATGCTAATCTATTTGCTGCAAAAATACATTTTTCAAATTTGAAGTTTGATTTAATTCCGTATTTTTACATTTTATATCCATTTCTATGACCTATCCTATCCTCATTTTAGTGACTTTTAGTTTTGCACTTGCCATTGGAGTATTCCTCGGTAAATTGTTATTTAATGCCCGCTCACAATCTGATAAATCAGGATTAGAAGAACGTATTAATGGGCTTTTAGAACAAATTGAGCAATTTAAAAATCAAACTCGCCAACAATCATTAGAAAAGGAGAATCTTCAAAAAGAGAAAGAAAGTTTGGCAATTCATTTGGCAAAAAAAGAAAATGATTTTGAAAACCTTTGGGAGCGCAACAAAGAACAAAAACAAGAAGTAGAACAGCTTCAAGAAAAATTTACCTTAGAATTTGAAAATTTAGCCAATAAAATTTTAGAAGAGAAAACCGTAAAATTTACCGAACAGAACAAAGAAAATCTAAAAAACATACTCACCCCTTTACAAGATCGTATTCAACTTTTTGAAAAAAAAGTGGAAGATACTCACAAAGAAAGTATCGATTATCATGCTGCCTTGCGTCAACAAATCTTGGGCCTTCGTGAAATGAACGAGCAAATGAGTAAGGAAACCCTTAATTTAACAAAAGCATTAAAAGGTGACAGCAAAATGCAAGGAAATTGGGGAGAATTAGTTTTAGAACGCGTTTTAGAAAAATCAGGATTGGAAAAAGATCGCGAATATTTTGTGCAACAAAGTCACACAAAAGAAGATGGTACTCGGGTTTTTCCAGATGTGATCATCAATTTACCTGATGGAAAGAAAATGATTATCGATTCAAAAGTTACCCTAACGGCCTATGAACGCTACATCAATGAAGAAGATGAAACACATAAAAACCAGCATTTAAAAGAACATGTAAATTCTGTTCATCGCCATGTGGAGCAATTGGGCAATAAAAATTATCAAGATTTATATCAAATGGAAAGTCCAGACTTTGTGCTGTTATTTATTCCTATTGAATCGGCTTTTGCTGTGGCGTTAAACGAGGATACAACACTATACAACAAGGCTTTTGAAAAAAATATTGTGATTGTTACCCCTTCAACGCTTTTGGCAACATTACGCACTATTGATAGTATGTGGACCAATCAAAAGCAACAAGAAAATGCTATAGAAATAGCCCGTCAAGCGGGAGCATTGTACGATAAATTTGAAGGATTTGTTGGCGATTTAATTAAAATTGGTAAAAAAATGGACGAAGCCAAAACAGAATATGGCGCCGCCATGAACAAACTTACAGAAGGCAAGGGCAATTTAATCACCAGTGTAGAGAAATTAAAAAAAATGGGGGCTAAAGCCAAAAAATCGCTTCCAGAAGCGGTTTTAAAAAGAGCTGAAAACGAAAGTACTGAACCTCTAGAATTCAACGAATAACCAATACAAGCAGCCAACACAGTAACAGCTTCAAAAATTAATCGTTCTAACAGCTTCTACAAACCATAGATAAATAAAATTTACAATTTTTTTAAAAAAAAGTTATATTTGTTAAATCAAAAAACAAGAAACTATTATAATATGATAAAAAAATACGCAATTCTTTTATTTTTTGCTACTTCCTTATCACTCTATTTTTCATGTACCGATCAAGACGATGATGAATATGCTACTATTATGCCGGTGATGGTTGATTTAACAACTGTTCCATATGAAAAATTATCAGACTATCACTTTTTTTCGGGAGCTTTAAGCGAACAAGTTCCAGCCAAGGATGTTATTCCCTACGAGCCAAATTCCTCATTATTTACAGATTATGCCCACAAAAAAAGATTTGTATGGGTTCCTAAAGGTGTTAAAGCAACCTACAACGGTGATGATGCTATACTAGAGCTTCCTTTGGGATCAGCTATCATAAAAACTTTTTATTATGATCACGTACTTCCATCAAATACTACAAAAATAATTGAAACGAGAATTATGATTCGCAAAGCCGACGGTTGGATTTTTGCTGATTATGTATGGAACGATGAACAAACAGAAGCTTATCTCGATTTAAATGGCAGTTTAAAAAACATCTCTTGGCAAGATGAAAACAATACCACAAGAACTATCGAATATAGAATTCCAAATGAAGCACAATGTGTTGTGTGTCACAAAACCAAACAAAATATCAATGGTGTATATAGCCAAAAAAATATTCCAATTGGGATAAAACCTCAAAATCTAAACCGAATGTACTCCTATGGCAATAAATCCGTTAACCAATTAAGGAAGTGGATTGATTTAGGAATACTAGAAAATAATTTTAATTTGCCAACAGCAGCAAATACTTCGGTAAATTATAACGACGCTAGCCAACCCTTAGAAAAAAGAGTACGCTCTTATTTTGACATCAACTGCGCTCATTGTCATACCGAGAACGGTCATTGCGATTACAGGCCTATGCGCTTGGGCTTTTCAGAAACCAATAACAATTTAACCAATATGGGTGTTTGCGTGAATACACAAGACATGCAAGATTTTAGCCCCGAATTAAGTAAAATTGTAACCCCAAGAAGAACTGATCAATCCATGTTATTCCATCGAGTTAACACGGTTGATGAAACCTACAGAATGCCTATACACGGGAGAACCATTATTCACACCGAAGGCGTAGCACTAATTGAAGCTTGGATTAACTCACTACAAGATTGTAGATAAAAATATATACATGAAAAAAAATTACATCTTAACTGTTTTTATATTTTGGTCAGGTATAGTACTTGCACAAGACAATTGTGCAACTGCCGCTGCCATTACTACAGCAGGAACTTACACAGTGGGTACCATCAATGGAACACAACTTCCTCAAGTCAATTGCACCTTGACGAATGAATCAACAACAACTGCAGAGTGGTATGCTTATACACCTACTGCTAATTTTACAGTAACTGTTAGTTCTGATTTAATAGAAAATAGTTGTAAAGATACCCGATTACGAATTTATTCTGGCTCCTGTGCCGCCTTAACTTGTGTAACTTCAGATGATGATTCCGGCACCATTAATTGTGACGCCACAGGATTATCGTATCTTTCTAGAGCTTCCTTTAACGCGACGGCTGGAACCACCTATTATATTATTTGGGACAACCGATGGAGTGCAACTGGCTTTACTTTTCAGCTTACTGAAATTCCGGCAGGCTACAATCCTTGCTCAACAGCAACGGCAATTGTGCCAGGAACTACTGTTGTCAATGCTATCAATCAAAATAACATTACTACGTCTTGTTCTTCTGCAACTTTATCCAGATGGTATTCCTATACCCCCACAATTAATGCAACCGTAACCGTTTCATCTGATCTTGCCGTAAACATCTGTAAAGATACTAATTTTAGTGTGTATACTGGAAATTGCTTAACCGGATTAAGTTGTATTACTAGTGATGACAACTCTGGAATTATAGCTTGTAATTCGGGAAATACAAATTCCAATTTATCTGTAAAATCGTTTAATGTAACGGCGGGAGTTACCTACTATATTGTATGGGACAATCGATGGAGTGCCGTGGGTTTTGATTTTACACTTACTGAAGTTCCAATAATAATCCCCATTACATTCACCACTCAAAACATTGCTACCATTAACAATGCTTACAACATTTGTGTAGTCGATATGAATGGAGATTACAAAGACGATATTGTTGGAATTAATGCAAATTCTATGCGCATTCATTATCAAGGAACTACCGCTGGTAATTTTACAATGACCGATCTTAATTTTGCATTTACTGGATCAACTTCGGCAGTCCTTCTACCAAACTGGAGTATGGCTGCAGGAGATTATAATGATGATGGTTATAATGATTTAGTGCTCGGAAATGGAAATGGCGCTTCTATAATTACCTCAAATAATACAGGTACTAATTATACAGCTACTGTTCCAGGTCAATACATTTTTTCACAACGTACTAATTTCACCGATTTAAATAACGATGGAAATTTAGACATTTTTGTTTGCCATGATATTGCTGCCAGTTGTTATTATTTGAATAACGGTAATGGTAATTTAACGTATTACCAATCGACTGTTACTCCAGGATCAATGAATATTGCCACTACTACAGGCAATTACGCCACTTTGTTTACCGATTTTGACAATGATGGCGATAGCGATGTGTTTGTTTCTAAATGTTCGGGACCTCCTTGTGAATTGTATCGCTATGATGGAAATAACACCTATACCAATATTTCTGCAATTGCAGGAATAAACGTAACACCTATTCAAACCTGGTCATCGGCAATTGCTGATTTTGATAATGATGGAGATATGGATATTATCATAACCGCAAGTGCAAGTTTACATAAATATTTTAGAAATAATCTAGACACAACCAATACTACTGAAGAGACGTTTACAGACATTACTGTGGGTTCCGGATGGGATACCAACCTTTCTACCAATATTGATAACATCGCATATGATTTCGACAACAATGGATTTGTAGATGTTTTAGGTGGAGGAGGTAAAATCATGTACAATAGAGGCAATAGCACCTTTTCACCGGTAAGCTATACCGGAATAAGTGTTGGTGCTGTAGGTGATTTAAATAATGATGGATTCCTTGATATTCAAAATGGAACTACGATTCGTTATGCGGTACCCAATGGAAATAATTGGATAAAATTTTCATTGCAAGGAGGACAAAGTAATCGAAATGGTATTGGAGCCCGAATCGAAATTTATGGTGCTTGGGGAAAACAAATTAGAGACATAAGAAGTGGCGAAGGATTTAAACACATGAGCTCACTCAATGCGTATTTTGGAATTGGTACAGCAACAGCCATAACACGAGCAATCATTCGATGGCCATCTGGAACAGTAGATGTTATCAACAACCCAAACATCAATCAAAAAATACACATTGTAGAAGGCTCAAGTCCGTTGCATCAAGATGGGTTCACAGCATCAAAATTGGTCATTTATCCTAATCCGGCTAGCGATCAACTAACGTTATTAAATATTGATTTGGCTTCCATTAAATCAATTAGCATTATAACTCCACTAGGAAAAGTCATCAATAATATTGCTTTGTCTAACAATACGGTCAACATCGGACATTTAACAGAAGGAGTTTATATGCTTTCATTAGTTACTACCGATGGAAAAAAATACACAGAGCGATTCATAAAGAAAAATTAATATTATTTATACCTTTTAAAACTTATTCAAATGAAAAACCTTACAAAAATTGCATTTACTTTCTTACTTCTAGCTGGAGTTTTTATGAATGCTCAAGCCTTAAAAAAAGGATCTGTTACTTATAAAATAGTATTAACAGGAAACGACGAAGCGGCAGCAATGATGGGAGAAAGCACACTAACAATTCATTTTGATGAGAAAAATCAAGCTACCGAAATGAATATGATGAGCGGTATGATGTTAATGAAAACGATCACTCCCTTTGGAAACATTAAAGATACAAAAATGGCCGTTGAAGTTATGGGCATGAAATATGAAATCATAGAAGCTGGTGAAGAAGCATTAAATAATAATAATGGTATTGGAAATTTAGAAAATGCAACCGAAGTTACTTATGATAAAAATGATGTAAAAGAGATTGCTGGCTTCAAATGTTACAAAGCTAATGTAAAGATGACAGATGGAACTTCTAATGCATTTTATATAACCGAAGCCATTGCGCCTCAAACCCCCATAAAAGAAACCAAAATTAAACTTGCAGGTTATCCTTTAGAAATTATCACCAAGACTCCAGAAGGAGAAATGATCATGACAGCTACCTCATTTGGAAAAGAGTTGCCTAAAGATTGTTTTATTATTTCGGGAGAAGGCTTCACTAAAGTAACCATGGAAGAATTCAAACAACAAATGGGTGGGATGTAAATTTTCATACATTTTCAAAATATTAAAGCACTAATCAACAGGTGCTTTTTTTTGTTACAATAGATAAATAAAAATAACTATAATGAATTATTCATTAACTTTGTTTGGTTTAAAACCAATTAAACAAACTGCAATATTTCCCTTATGAATAAAATATTTATAGTTCTAATTTTTGCCTTCACTCTAGTTTCATGTACTTCTGCTAATGAGGAAGTTAGTTTAGACCAAAATGAAATTGGCACTTGGCGTCTCATTGAAGTACTGGCAGATCCTGGAGATGGAAGTGGTACTTTTCAACCGGTTGTAAGCTCTAAAACAGTTAGATTTGAAACAAATGGCACTGTAAGCTGCTCGGGAAATTTATGCAATCTATCCATAGCCGCTTCTACCCAAACAACAGGAACATATTCAAGCAGTAACAGAAGAATTATAACATCCAATTGCAATCAATTACAGTTGACTTACGAAATTACAGCGGATGAGTTAATCATCATCTACCCTTATATTGAGGCAGCTAAAGCTAAGTATGTTAAAGTAGAATAATTCCGTTAGACTAATTTCCTGAAAAAATCTAATACTACTTGATCATTCAATTTTTCAGGTGTAAAAATTTCGAGAATACTTGGCTTTTCGTTTTGGTTCAAAAAAGCTGCATATTGTTGTGCTAATGAATTCTCATTCTGAGCTTCAAAATAGGCCAATCCATACATTTCTGCTAAATGTGAAGCATTCAGTTGGTGTGAAGTTTCAAAAAAGGTATTAAATGTTGGGGTTTCTTCATGACCGGTTAATATTCTAAAAATACCTCCTCCTCTATTGTTCAAAAGGATAATTTTAAAATTTGCTGGTATATAATTATTCCACAACGCATTGCTGTCGTATAAAAATCCAATATCGCCTGTAACTAAAAAGGTAGGTAATCCATTCACTACCGAAGCTCCAATTGCCGTAGATGTACTGCCGTCGATACCACTGGTACCTCTATTACAAAATACCGTTAGGGATGGATGCATTGAAAAAAGTTGAATATAACGGATTGCCGAACTATTACTTACTTGCAATTGACTATTTTTTGGCAGATTTTTACAAATAAAATCAAACACTTTAAAATCGGAAAAAGGAGCCGATTGCGTATATTGTTCCTTTTTTGTTAATCGATCTTTCCAAAGGGCCGCTAGGGATACTTTATAATTACTTTCTATGGTTTTATGTTTCAAAACGGCACTCAAAAAAGTAGTACTATCCGTTTTAAAATGCTTTGTTAGCGCTCCGTAAGTATCATAGGCGCGAATTGTATCTACATGCCAATGATGCGTTGGTTTGTAGTTTCGCAAAAAAGATTTGATCCGTTTAGACACGACCATACCGCCAAAGGTGAGTAAAATATCAGGCCGAAATGCGCTAAAGTCCTCCTCTGAAAAAGGAGTAATTAGTGTGTCAATTTGATCCATAAAGGAATCATGGTGCAAATTAGATGTTTTTTCGGTCAACACCACTACACTAGGGTCATTAGCTAAAGAATCTAAATATTTTTGATCAATAGTATTGGGCGCTAACTCACCCACTAAAACCAACTTTTTCGTTGCGGTATTCCAACAATCCACAAAAGACTCTTCCAGCGCAAACGCAGTACTAACAATTGGTGAATCAATCCATTGAACAGTATAAGTTGGTTCAGCAACTGTTTCGTATAAAGGTTCTTCAAAAGGCACGTTAATATGTACCGGTCCTCTTTGCTTAACCGCAACGAATAACGCTTCTTGAATCATGGCATCATTGGCTTCCGAAGCCCATTCGTTTAAATTAGCGTTAAACAAACTGTGGTTTGCAAATACATTTTCTTGCCGAATGGTTTGTCCGTCGCCGATATCAATTTTATGTTGGGGTCGATCTGCCGAAAGCACTACTAAAGGAATTTGACTGTAAAAAGCTTCGGCAAATGCTGGGTAGTAATTCAATACCGCCGAACCTGATGTACAAAGCACTATAACTGGCTGCTGCAGCTGTTGGGCAATACCCAGTGCAAAAAATGCAGCTGATCGCTCATCGGCTATACTATAACAGGTAAAATAGGGATTATTTGTAAACCCAATAGTCAGTGGTGCATTTCTAGAGCCCGGAGAAATTACGATATGTTTCACTCCTTTGTGTTGGCAAATTTCAAGGATGCTTTGCGCCAAAGGAATTTTTGGGTACCTCATTTTTAATAAATAACTGAAGGACAAAGTTACGAAGTTGAAAAGGTTTTTAGTACTTTTACGCCATAATTTCTTTACGAAATGCAGATAATAATTAGAGACTATCAAATAAAAGATTGTAGTGCTATTTTAGATATCATTAACGATGCGATTCTAAATTCAACGGCCTTATACGATTACAACGTGCGCAGACTAGTTTCACAAGAAGCTATTTTTGATGAAAAACTTCAGAAAGGTTTTCCAGTATTGGTAGCAGAACAAAATGCAACCATCGTTGGATTTGGATATTATAGTGAATTTCGATTCAGAGAAGCCTATAAGTTTACGGCTGAACATTCCGTTTATGCACACAAGGCACACATCGGAAAAGGCATTGGAAAATTATTATTGACCGAATTGATCGCTCGAGCTACTCAACAAAAACTTCATACTCTAATTGGTGTGATTGATTCTGAAAACACAAATAGCATTGAATTCCACAAAAAATTTGGATTTGAAGAAGTAGGCTTCATCAAAGAATCAGGCTTCAAATTTGACCGCTGGTTGCATTCGGTTATTTTACAGAAGATGCTTTAGGAAAATTACAATAAAAAAATCCAAATTCCAAATTCCAAAAAGGTGATAAATTGGAATTTGGAATTTAAAAATTGATTGTTTTTAGTTTATTTCCCTTCAATCCAATTGATGATTTCGGCATCAGTTGGTAACGTTCTAGGCGACACAACTTTGACTAATTCACCACTTTCATTGATTAGATATTTTTGAAAATTCCATTGCACATCGCTATCTTCCAAACCGTTTTTAGCTTTTTGTGTTAAAAATTGATATACGGGATGTTGATCGCTTCCTTCAACCGAAATTTTAGCCATCATTGGAAAAGTAACCCCATAATTTTTTTGGCAAAAGGTAGCTATTTGCGCATTACTTCCCGGTTCTTGCGAACCAAAATTATTAGCTGGAAATCCTACAATTACCAAATTTTGCTCTTTATATTTTTCATAAACTGCTTGTAATTGTTCATATTGCGGCGTCAACCCGCATTCAGAAGCAGTGTTTACAATCATAATTTTCTTTCCTTTTAAGCTTGTAAAATCGAATGCATTACCCGATAAGTCTTGCACATTAAATTGATAGATGGTTTCTTTTTTCATTGGAATTTCGATTGGATTTGATTTTGTTTGCTGTGCCTGATTTTGACAACTCCACAAAGTAGTTACAGCAATAAAAAGTGCAAATGATTTTTTCATACGGTTATTTTTTTAAATGCTTTTTATACGGAATATATGCAATAGCAGCTAGTACTATTACAACTGCGAGAATGATAAAATAATACGTTACATTTTGTTTTTCTCCTGAAGCATAGCTGTGCAATCCGCTCAAGTGAAAATTCACACCAAAATAGGTCATCAATATGGAAGCAAACGCTAAAACACTCATTACATTATATATCCAACGACCCCGCAAAGCCGGAACAAAACGCGCGTGAATTACAAAAGCATACACCATAATACTAATTAACGCCCATGTTTCTTTGGGATCCCAACCCCAGTATCGTCCCCAACTCTCATTGGCCCATTGACCCCCAAGGAAGTTACCTATGGTTAACATTACCAATCCAACAGTCAAGGCCATTTCGTTTATATAGGTGATTTCGTCGATGCTTAATTTGATTTTTTCTTTGTTTTTGGCAGTGGTAAAAATCATTAAAAACAAAGCCACTAAACCTAATACCATGGCTAAGGTAAACGGTCCATAACTCGCTACAATAACTGCTACGTGTATCATTAACCAATAGGAATTTAAAACAGGCTGTAAGTTACCAATAGAGGGGTCCATCCATTGCCAATGCGCTACCATTAAGATTATGGAAACTACGAAGGTGGTAGAAGCTACTGTTAATTTAGATTTTCTTCCAAAAGCTAGTCCGAAAAACATAGTAGCCCAAGCCACATAAATCATACTTTCATAGGCATCACTCCAAGGAGCATGACCCGATATGTACCATCGGACAGCTAATCCCAAGGTGTGCAACACAAAAAATAAACCAATCAATCCATGAAATGCTGTGATAACGGTTCGAATAAACCGAGTATCCTTGAAGATTTGCACAATACAAAAAGTAAGCATGAAGATGCCGGCCAACATATACAAATAAAATAGTCGTTTGAAAATATCGTATTTATTATACATAATTTCAGATGTAATTTTACGATCTGAAAGCATTACTGATTTTCCATATTTCTTTTGATAGGCATTTAATCCTTTGAGTAAACTATTAGGTAGTTTATAATCGCCGCTTGCAGTTGCACGATCAACGGCATTCAAATAAAAGGGTACAATGTTCTTAATAGAATCTAAAGCTGTACCTGTTGGGTGACTTATTTCGAGATAAGACAACCATTTGTTAGAGGCATCTCCCGGAACCGGAAATACCTTTAATATTTGTCCGCTTAAGGCCGAATAAAATAAATTTACTTTTTTATCCGCTTCAATAAAATCTTTTTGGAATTGATTGGGTACGGGTTCTTTATAAGCGGCGTCTAAATAATTAGCCAATTTATATTCGCCTTTTTCATCAAAAAAGGAAACTAATGGAGCATATTTTGCCTCTTTTTCAATTCCAATGATCTTACGAATGCTATCATTGCCGCGTTTCAAATAGATGATGGGCAAATTATACCAATATTCTGGAAATTGCGTCATCGAAATCATGGCTTGATCCGAATTTATACCTTCATAGGTATCACTTTTAGAAACTTTTCGCAGCAATTCCGATGAAAACGTATTGAGCGGCTTCATACGGCCCGCATCTTGTATTACTAATTTTCCAAACTCGGCTGCATGCGCCTCAGAAACCAAATGTTCTTTGAGTAACTTGAGCGATTCTTCTTTTGAAGGTGGCGTATTGTTTTGAGAAAAAACTGGGGCACATAGCATTAAAAAAACGCTTAAAAATGCTTTTTTCTTGGCTTTCACTTTTTCTAATTTCTCTTTCAAACTGGCAAAACGGGTGTACTTATTGAATAAAATAGCCATCATTCCAAAATAAAGTAAAAAATAACCAATGTAGGTAATCCAAGTACCCAAAAAATCATGACTTACCGATAACTGCGTTCCTTTTTCATCGGGATCAAACCCTGATTGAAAAAAGCGATAGCCCTCATAATCGAGAACATTATTCATAAAAATACTGTCTTTAAAGGTTTTCTTATTTCCGGAATCAATGACTTCTACTTTACTTTTAAAAGCAGAATAACTTTTATCCGTTCCTGGATATTTGTCTGCAATAAAATCGTCCAATTTAATATTGAAAGGAGTGTTGTAAATTTTACTTCCAAAAAATAAAGTAAATTCCAATTTACCAATTTTTACACTTTGTGGAACCCCTTGTTTTCCCTTGGAACCAACCAATGTAACGGTTTCTGCTTTGCCTTGACTTTTGATCGTAACCACTAAGGCATCATCGGTTTTTTTATCTTTGAAATCGTTATTTGATTCTAGAACTAATTCGCCTTTCAGAGCAGGCTCTGGAAATACAAATTGAGCACCTCCCATGTTATATAAAGAACGTAACAGTAGTTTTTGAGAAACATTTTTTGTTACTTGGCCTTGAAATTTATCAGCCATTCGCATGAAGTTTCCATCAAAAGGCGATTGAATAGTGTATCCATCGTCTACACTTGTAATATTAATTGCTCCTTCGGTAAACTTGTTAAAGGCAAACAAAATATTATGAATATTTTGAACTTCTCCTGCATTCAAATAATGTTCGTGGCGTGTTCCCCCACTCGATTCAACCATTTTAAGCATTAATTTTCCGTTTTCAGAGGGCTTAACCGTTTCTTTTCCATTCAAAATGAATGCTTGATGTACGACTTCAAAAGGTATAGTATTGAATTCACCTCCTAATGAAAAATCATTGCTGGCAAATAGGTTTAAAAAAGCATCATCTTTAACTTCTGGGGCAAAAATAAGGTCTCTTTCAAAAGTCTTACGTTTGGTTTCACCTTGGTATTCTCCATCAACAAAAACAGTTAAATAAGGCTTGTCCGAATAAATTATATTTGCCGTTTCGCCTTCTCTTATGGGCATCATTCCTTCGTAACTAATGTAACGCGTTACAAAAGCTCCCAAAATGATCAGGATAAAAGAAAGGTGTAATAAAAGGGTAGCCCAATTTTCTTTTTTATGCAATTGATAGCGCTTGATATTTCCGATAAAATTAATGGCAAAAAAGACCATTATGGATTCAAACCACCAAGCGTTATAAATGATAACTCTGGCTGTATCTGTATTGTAGGCATCTTCAATAAAAGTTCCTGCTGCCATTGCGGCTGCAAAACCAATAAACAAAACTGCCATTAAACGAGTTGAAAACAAAAAGGAGGCTATTTTTTTTTCCATGAGATTTCGGAATGCTTTTTAATAAATTGGCACAAATGTACTTAAAAGGAATAGTTTATTGAAAAGTTTAACAAAGGATTCACTATTTTAAGTGGGATTTAATTTAGTATAACATTTTTATTTCTTTAATATCAAAAAAAGCTTGTTGATCAGGGTCTACCATAACTTGTAATTTGCCCTCCTTGGTTACCAATACAATTTTTCCCACAAATCGATTGCCTTGAGCATCTTCAAATGCCGAAACTACCCCACGTTTATATAATTTATCGTGATAGCGATCCCAAAAATAATCAACACCAAGTTGAGGTACTTTTTCTAAATTATTTTTCAATAGTTCCGCAATTTTCAACATAAGTATTTCTTTGTCAAAAGTCCTATTTTCAATAAGCGCTAGAGAGGTTGCTTGAGGGAGTTGATCAAATGCTGTTTGATTTATATTTATACCTATTCCAATGATGGATTGAAATTCGGTTTCACTTTTAATCCTGTTTTCGATCAATATACCGCCTATTTTCTTGTTCTCTGCCATAATGTCGTTCGGCCATTTTATATAAAAAATTTTCGAACTTAAGAATTGCAAAGTTTCAACAACACTTAAAGCAACAACGCAGTTAAGTACAAATAAATCTGGTAAAACCTCCTTTGGATAATGATATAAACAACTAAATGTTAAGCCTTTATCACTTTCTGAAAGCCAAGTAGCCCCGCGTTGTCCCTTACCTTCAGTTTGCCGATCAGCTACCACTATAGTAAAATTTTCAGTCGTTGTTTCCTTTGCCAATTGCTTCAAAAAACGATTGGTAGAATCAATGGCACTGAGTTTGATTATCTTCATTTCGTAGAATAAGTTTTAATCTTGTGTAAAGGTTCAAAATTAATGACAAAATTTGATACCTTTGCATAAATTCAAAAATAATAAATGGCGAAGAAGCAGATTAATAATGATGATCTATTAGCAAACATCATCAAAGGCATAGAAGACGTAAAGGGAGAAAATATAGACATTCTTGATTTAAGAGAAATTGACAATACCGTTTGTGATTATTTTATAATTTGTAATGGAAATTCAAATACACAAGTCAATGCCATTGTAGGATCCATTCAAAAGGTGGTTTCCAAAGAATTAAAAGACAAACCTTGGCACGTAGAAGGAGCAGAAAATGGAGAATGGGTTTTAATGGATTATGTAAACATTGTAGTTCATGTGTTCCAAAAACACATCCGCGAATATTACCGAATTGAAAGTTTATGGGGTGATGCAAAAATTACAACCATCGAAACAAAATATTAAAAATTTATATGGCACAAAACACAAACAATAATTCTGGTTTTAAATTTAGTCCTTGGATGAGTATTGTGCTTGTCCTTGTTATTTTTTTTACAATTAGTTTATTAACGAAAGGATTAAATCTAAGCAATCCTGGCAAGACCAGTTTATCAAAATTTAATGATTTCATCGAAGCGGGACAAGTAGAAAAAGTAACATTCAACAATACGAATGCAACTATTTATTTGAAAAAATCGGCATTAACAAATAAAATTCATGCCGAAGTTAAAAACGATGTTACCGGAAAATTAAATGTAAAAGGACCCCATTATACAACTGAAATTGGGGATACAAAAGCATTTCAAGACAATATCACCAAAGCAAAAGCTGCCGGAAAAATAGCAGAATATGAGAAAGAACCCGAAAGCATGTGGGGCGACATTATTTCATTGTTACTTCCTGTTATTTTATTAGGAGGTTTATGGATTTTTATGATGCGAAGAATGTCTGGTGGTTCTGGAGGTGGCGGACAAATTTTTAGTATTGGTAAATCCAAAGCGAAATTGTTTGATGAAAAAAATGATACCCGAATCACTTTTGAAAATGTTGCTGGCTTAGAAGGTGCAAAAGAAGAAATTCAAGAAATTGTTGAGTTCTTAAAGAATCCTGAAAAATATACTTCAATTGGCGGAAAAATTCCAAAAGGAGCTTTGCTAGTAGGCCCTCCAGGAACAGGTAAAACATTATTAGCAAAAGCCGTTGCTGGTGAAGCAAACGTTCCTTTCTTCTCATTATCAGGTTCTGATTTTGTAGAAATGTTTGTGGGTGTTGGAGCTTCTCGAGTACGTGATTTATTTAAACAAGCCAAAGAAAAAGCGCCTGCTATTATTTTTATTGATGAGATAGATGCTGTAGGTAGAGCTCGTGGCAAAAACAATATGACGGGTGCAAATGATGAAAGAGAAAATACCCTCAATCAATTGCTAACCGAAATGGATGGTTTTGGCACCAATTCAAATGTAATTGTATTAGCCGCTACCAATCGAGCTGATGTATTAGATAAAGCCCTCCTTCGGGCGGGACGTTTTGACCGACAAATTTATGTTGATTTACCAGATATTAGAGAGCGTGCTGCTATATTTGAAGTACACCTTGCACCACTTAAAAAATCAGAGGAATTGGATACCGAATTTTTAGCAAAACAAACACCCGGATTTTCAGGTGCCGACATCGCTAATGTATGCAATGAAGCGGCATTAATTGCTGCACGTAAGGATAAAAAAGCTGTTGACAAACAAGATTTTCTAGATGCTGTCGATCGTATCGTGGGAGGTTTAGAAAAGAAAAATAAAATTGTTACTCCCGATGAAAAACGCGCTATTGCCACTCACGAAGCGGGTCATGCTACTGTGAGTTGGATGCTAGAACATGCAGCGCCGCTTGTTAAAGTTACTATTGTACCTCGTGGACAAAGCTTGGGTGCAGCATGGTATTTACCAGAAGAACGATTGATTGTGCGTCCTAATCAAATGCTCGATGAAATGTGTGCTACTATGGGTGGAAGAGCTGCTGAGCGAGTTATTTTTGATAAAATTTCTACCGGTGCGTTGAGCGATTTAGAAAAAGTTACCCGTCAGGCTAGAGCCATGGTTACCATTTATGGATTAAATGAAAAATTAGGAAACATTACTTACTATGACTCATCAGGTCAATCCGATTATAGTTTTTCTAAACCCTACTCGGAAGATACTGCGCGAATTATTGATAGTGAAATCTCAAAATTGATTGAAGAGCAATACCAAAGAGCTATTTCCATTTTAACACACCATAAAGATAAATTGGTAGAACTTGCAGATATTCTTATAGAGAAAGAAGTTATTTTTAAAGATGATTTGGAAAACATTTTTGGAAAAAGGCCATTTGACACTGAAGTTGCTCCTGAAATACCAAAACCAACCGAAGACTTATCAACAAATTAATATTAATAAAAAACTTAATTCCAGCATAAATGAATTAAGTTTTTTTTTATCTTTGATTTTTACTGACTATAATACCTGACGACGATAGATGAGTCTTTTTAGAAAATTTTTTAAAACTTCTGGTGAAGAAACAGACCCTAAGGAAAAATCTGACGATAAAAGTCCGTATACACCCGACGATAATTTACCGATAGACGAACTATTTACTTTCAATTTTAAGGCAAATGGAGGTAAATTTATTTATTGTGAAAATTTAGTCGAAATTTCTGAAAACTTTGAAAATATTTTAGCCGAAAATGATTGGTTTGAATCTGAGGCACAGTGTTTTGATTCGAGATTATTTCATTTATTAGATGAAAATAAACTACAGTATTCCAATACCAAAAATCCTAAATTTTTCTTTTCGTTTTGTGAAAATTTAATTGCCGATGAAGGTTCAATTTTGTTCTCCTCTTTGCAATTAAAACATTTTAAACCAAACGAATTGCCCACTAACATGATTGTTTTTGCCACAACGAGTCAACTAGTAATTTCTAAAGGAGATGGCTTACGGGTAATCAAAAACAAACATGTAAAAGATTATCCCACCAACATAACTACAATTAAATACTTTGAAGAAGTAAAAGAACAAGACTTTTTACATTATGGAAGTTGCCATAAAAATCTATATCTGCTTCTTTTAGAAGATTTATAACATGAATGAAACGCTGAAAAGAGCATTATCTGGAGCCGTTTATGTTATAGTATTGCTGGGCTGCATTTCTCATTCTAAAGAGAGTTTAGCCCTGCTTTTTGGTTTTTTCCTACTCATAGCTGTATACGAATTTTGTAAAATAACCCAAATAAATTATTACATTTCAATCCCCTTTTCCGGAATAGCTTATTTTTTTTTATGGGATAAAAGTAACGATATCTTATTAAAAACTATAATTGTTGCTGTTTCGATTCTCATTTCAATTAAACTGCTGTTTTATTTATTTTCTATTCAAAAAACAACGTTTAAAATTGCATCTCGCTATATATTATTAGTGGGATACATTATTATTCCATTTATACTAACCAATTATGTAGCCCTCGGTAAAAAAGGATACAATCCAAAGATATTAATCTCTATTATAGTTCTAATTTGGGCCAATGACACGTTTGCCTATTTAGTCGGGAAAAATTTTGGGAAAATCAAATTATTTCCTAGTGTTTCTCCCAAAAAAACAATTGAAGGGTTTATTGGAGGTGTTATTTTTACCAGTATTGCTAGCGTAGTATTGTCTAAATTTTATATCGAATCTACTATTTTGTATATTTGGGTGGTTATTGGCTTTATTGTAAGTATTTTTAGCACTTTAGGCGATTTAATTCAATCCAAATTTAAACGTATAGCCGGAGTAAAAGACAGCGGCAAAATCATGCCTGGTCATGGAGGCGTTCTGGATCGGTTAGATAGTATTATATTTGTAGTTCCATTTATTAATTTATTTTATTTAATTTTATATTATGTTTCATAAAGAAGGTTCAAAAATAATTTTCATAACCCTACTCGTTTCAGTCGGACTTATTTTTTTGGCAGATGTCCTAGTAAAAGATAATTTATGGTTGTTGAAATCGATTCAAATAGGTGTGCTCATTTTTATTTTACTCATCTTACAATTTTTCAGAAATCCAATTCGAGTAGCTGACAACAGTGATCATCATATACTAGCCCCTGTTGATGGAAAAGTGGTAGTGATTGAAGAGGTATTTGAACCTGAGTATTTCAAAGACAAACGCATAATGGTGTCTATATTTATGTCGCCTATTAATGTGCATGTTACGCGTTATGCGTTAAATGGTGTGGTAAAATACAGTAAATACCACCCTGGAAAATATTTAGTTGCTTGGCATCCTAAAGCAAGTGAAGAAAATGAAAGAACAACAGTTGTAATCAATAATCGCATTTTTGGTGAAGTACTCTATCGCCAAATTGCCGGTGCTCTAGCACGTCGAATTGTAAACTATGCAAAAGAAGGCATGCGTGTCGTTCAAGGAAAAGATGCTGGTTTCATCAAGTTTGGATCTAGAGTCGATTTATATTTACCTCTGGGCACCGAAATCAATGTAAAAATTGGAGATAAAGCCATAGGAAACAAAACAGTTATTTGCAAAAAGGAATAAATCCATGAGTACTAAGGACTTAAATACATTATTTGACGAAGCATTTGCAAACGCGCAACTCGTTCCTCAGGAATCTGTGCCCCAAGACGTGCAACTCGTTTTATATGGCTTGTACAAACAAGCAAGTTCAGAAAGTACCAATCGGATCCACTATCAAAATCCACAAGATTTAATCAATGCATTCAAATTGAATGCTTGGATGCAAGTAAAGCATTTAACGGCCGATGAAGCCAAAGAAAAATACATTGAAATCATCAATTCTCTATTAAAAGAACGAAATCTATAACATGAAAAATGCATTAGTATCCTTATCATTTCTATTCATACTGTTGCTAAGTTGCAGAGGGGGAAATGATTTAGAAGAAGTTCAAATTCCAGATCCAGAAGTCGAAACCACTCAAACAGCTTATGGCAATCCTTCGGAAGTAAAAGTAAACGAAGGGGGTACTTTTAAAATGAAAGGATTAAAATATGCCTACGATGCGTTACAACCACATATAGATGGTCGCACCATGCAGTTGCATTATGCAAAACACCATTTGAATTATGCCAATAGATTAAATAAAGAAGTTGATACCACTAATTTAGCTTCTCAATCTATTGAAGAAATTTTACGCAATTTAAATACAAACAACAAATCCCTTAGAAACAATGCTGGGGGCTACTACAATCATAATTTATTTTTTGAAATACTTGGACCAAAAGCGGGAGGAACACCGAGTGGCGCATTAGCAGAAGCTATCGCTGCCGAATTGGGCTCATTTGATGCGTTACAAACGCAATTAACCGATGCAGGAAATAGTTTGTTTGGAAGTGGTTGGGTTTGGCTAGTGGTTAAAAGTGACGGCAAATTAGCCGTAACCAGTACTTTCAATCAAGACAATCCTTTGATGCCAAATGCAGAAGTAAGAGGAACTCCCATTTTAGCAATTGACGTATGGGAACATGCTTATTATTTGAGCTACCAAAACAAACGCAACGAGTACTTGACCGCGATTTTTAATGTGATTGATTGGAAAGTAGTGAATGATAAATATGAGTCGGCATTGGCCCGATTATAAACCAAAAAACTGGCCTATTTTTCAAATTCTTTTAACGTATCAATAATTATTGCAACACAAGTTCTTACTTGTACTTCAGTAATCACTAAGGGTGGTGCAAATCGAATAATATTTCCATGAGTAGGTTTTGCCAATAGCCCTTTTTCAGCCAATCGCATACAAATATTCCAAGCGGTATCGCTTTCTTCTGAGTCGTTAATAACAACTGCATTGAGTAATCCTTTTCCTCTAACTAAGGAAGCCACTTGAGATGAAGCAATGAATACACTCAATTCGTCCCTAAAAATTTTACCTAATGTTCTAGCATTTTGTGCTAATTTTTCTTCAGAGACTACTTCTAAAGCAGCCATAGCTACAGCAGCTGCAACGGGGTTGCCTCCAAAAGTAGATCCGTGTTGACCGGGTTGAATCACATTCATAATGTGATCATTTGCTAAAACTGCTGAAACGGGATACGCTCCACCCGACAAGGCCTTTCCTAAGATCAAAATATCGGGTTGTACATAAGTAGCTTGTTTTTCACATGTAGAGGCACAAGTACAATTACCACAAACAGCCAGTAATGAACCTGTTCTTGCTATTCCTGTCTGTACCTCATCGGCAATAAACAATATGTCATTTGCTTCACAAATCGCTTTTGCTTGCTGCATAAAATCATCGGAAGGAGTATATACTCCTGCTTCTCCTTGTATGGGCTCAACTAAAAAACCAGCGATATTTTTGGAAGAAGAAACGGCTTTTTCTAAAGCCGCAATATCGTCATAGGGGATGTTTATAAAACCAGCGGTATAGGGGCCAAAATTTTTACGTGCATTTTCGTCATTAGAAAATGAAATAATTGTGGTAGTTCGACCATGAAAATTACCATCACAGACAATAATTTGCGCGTCATTTTCATGAATTCCCTTTTTTTCATAGGCCCATTTTCTACACAATTTTATTGCCGTTTCTACTGCTTCGGCACCCGTATTCATAGGAAGTACTTTATCAAACCCAAAATAATTTGTTATATAGGCTTCATATACTCCTAATTTATCGTTATAAAACGCTCTCGAAGTAAGGGTTAACGTTTGTGCTTGTTGTACCAAGGCGTTAACTATTTTGGGATGACAATGCCCTTGATTAACCGCTGAATAGGCCGAAAGAAAATCAAAATATTTTTTACCTGCTACATCCCAAACATAAACACCCTCGCCCCTACTTAAGACAATAGGTAGTGGATGATAATTGTGCGCACCATATTGTTCTTCTAACGCTATGGCCTCCGCTGAATTTGTTTTTTCTAACACGAACATAATCCATTTTGAATAAATTTCAACCCAATTATTCCTTCTTTAGGCGAGAAATCAACCCTAACAAAAATAGTAAATTATCTTGAAAGATAGCGAATGCATTTAAAAATAACGCTGCACAAAAAAACTATCCATACAATGCTAATAAATTGATAACCGTATTCCAATTTCTAATCGTAGCTATGACATTTAATTTTTTTTCGATATACTTTTGATCCAAACGAGTATTCCCTGCACCAATAGCATATTTTATATAAATTCGATTGCCATCAATTAGGGCTTCATCGGGTTTAAATTGGCTAATTTTTAAATCATTAATGGCACTTCCTTGTAATTCTTTAGACACAAATGCAACATATAATTTTTTAAAATCACATTCCTTTTCCATTACAAATGAATTGTTAATAAAGCAGGCTTGCAAATCGGATTTACTAATCATTACCACCGGAACGTCCAATCCTAATACTTTAAAAATTTCTTGTTTGATTTTGAAACCCACACTGGCAGCCTGGTCCTCTTCCGAATCTATAAAAACATTTCCCGTTTGAATATAGGTGCGAACATTTTGAAATCCAGCATTTTCTAATAGGTTTTTCAACGTATCCATTTTAATCATGTTGTGTCCAGAAACATTGATTCCACGTAATAAGGCCAAATGCGTTTTCATAATTTATTGAAATTTGCTATAAATGTAAAAAATAGTATCAAATACACCCAACAATTCTTATTTTTGCTTCATGGGAAAAAAGTCAACAGAAAAAACCGTTTTTGAAAACGTAAAAATTCTTGATGCTGGTGCAAAAGGCGTATCGGTGGCAAAAGCACCCGATGGCAAAGTAATATTTCTTCCAAATGTGGTACCCGGTGATGTGGTCGATGTACAAACCTTGAAAAAAAGAAAAGCCTACTATGAAGGCAAAGCGATTAAAATTCATGAATTTTCTGAACACCGAATCGAACCTGTTTGTGAACATTTTGGGGCTTGTGGTGGTTGTAAATGGCAAAACATGAAGTACAGCCAACAACTTTTTTACAAAAATCAAGAAGTTTATAACAATTTAAAGCGTATTGGTAAAATAGATTTACCCGATTTTGAACCTATTTTAGGTTCAAAAAAGCAATTTTTTTACCGCAATAAGATGGAATTTGGCTTCTCTAATGCGCGTTGGATGACCGATGCTGAAATTCAATCAGGAGCCGAATTTGACAATAAAAATGCTTTAGGATTTCATATTCCTAGAATGTGGGATAAAATTTTAGACATTACAAACTGTCACTTGCAAGAAGATCCTTCGAATGAAATTCGTAACGAAATCAAACGATTTGCCAATGAAAATAACCTAACATTTTTCAATGCAAGAGCTGTTGAAGGATTTTTGCGTACGTTAATGATTCGCACGGCTTCAACGGGGGAAATTATGGTATTGATTCAATTTTTTGAAAGGGATGAAAAAAACATTCAATTGCTGATGAACTTTTTATCGGATCGTTTTCCACAAATCACTTCATTACAATATGTCATCAATCAAAAATTAAATGACACCTTATATGACCAAGACATTATTTTATTTAAAGGGCGAAATTATATATTAGTAGAAATGGAAGGCTTGCATTTTAGCATTAATGCCAAATCTTTTTACCAAACCAATTCTGACCAAGCGTATGAATTGTATAAAATAACTCGAGAATTTGCCGGTTTGACCGGAAATGAAATTGTTTACGATTTGTATACCGGAACGGGAACTATTGCTCAGTTTGTATCAAAAAAAGCCAAAAAAGTTATAGGTGTAGAAGCCGTACCAGAAGCCATTATTGATGCAAAAGCCAACGCCGAACGCAATTCGATTTCCAATTGTACGTTTTTTGTGGGGGATATGAAGAACGTATTCAATGAAGAATTCATAACAAAACATGGACATCCTGATGTTATCATTACCGACCCTCCGAGAGATGGCATGCACAAAGATGTAGTCGATCAAATTTTGAAAATTGCACCAAAACGTGTGGTATATGTAAGTTGTAATTCGGCAACTCAGGCAAGAGATTTGGCAATTATGGATGAAAAATATAGAGTAGTTAGGGTGCGTCCAGTAGATATGTTTCCACAAACACATCATGTAGAAAATGTGGTACTTTTAGAATTAAAAATTAACACTGATGAATCATAAATTATTTTTATTTATACTTTTACTTGTATCGTTTTCAAGTTGCGAAAAAGATGATATTTGTGCCAAGGGAACCCCGGTGACCCCTCGAATCATTATTGAGTTTTATGATGCTGCCCAACCTACAGTTGTGAAAAATGTAATCCAACTGGGTGTTATAGAACCCAATCTTACTTCTGGTTTAGCATTTACGGGAGTTTCAAAAATACAAGTACCCTTAAAAACGAATCAAAATAGTACTATTTTACGCTTTATCCAAAATGGAAGCGATACCAATGCTTCAAATGATAATATAGATATTCTTACGTTTAATTATCAACGGGTAGATGAATATGTTTCTCGTGCTTGTGGATTTAAAACGCTATTTTATTTAAACGAAACCAATCCAATAACTCTTACAGCTGATAGCAATAATTGGATTCAAAATATACAAGTGCAACAAATAAATATCGAAAACGAAAATGAAGTCCATGTTAAAATATATTTTTAGTAGTGCTTTACTAGCGATTTCGATACTTGGAAACGCTCAAGAAAAAGATACTACAGCAATAAGTTATCCCGAGCGCTATGGTTTGCGAGTGGGAGTTGACTTACATCGATTGTCTAAAAGTTTCTATGAAAAAGAGTACAAAGGATTAGAAATCATAGGAGATTATCGTTTAACGCAACGTTTCTATCTCGCTGGTGAATTAGGAAACGAGGATAAAACTGTTGATGATGATCGATTGAATTTCACCACAAATGGCACCTATTTTAAGGCGGGTTTTGATTTCAATTCATTTGAAAATTGGCTCGATATGGAAAATATGATTTATGTAGGAATGCGGTATGGCGTGAGTAGTTTTAGCCAAACATTAAACAGCTATAAAATATATGAGCCCAACAATTTTTATGGCGAAAATACCGTAATTTCTGGCGTAAAATACAATGGATTAACAGCAAGTTGGATTGAAATTATCGGAGGTGTAAAAGCCGAATTATTTAGCAATCTTTATTTAGGGTTTTCATTGCGATTAAATTATTTAGTATCAAATAAAAAACCAAGCAACTTTGATAATTTATATATCCCTGGATTTAACCGCACTTATGATGGTAAATTTGGAACAGGTTTAAATTACACTTTGAGTTATTTCATACCAATATATAAGAAAAACAAGTCTCATTCAAAATCTGAAAAATTATGAAAGTAAAACTTTTCCTTGTTATTGCATTAATAACATTGACCAATTGCACCACAAATAGTGAATTTACTCCTGATTATGTTTCTGGAAATTACCTTGGCGTTTTTGAAAGAAATGGTGAAACTTCAACGGTTGAAATTAGGTTTATTGATGGCACTTTCATTGGAGAAAGTTCCGTTGATCGATTTCCTGCCATTTGTAATGGTGTTTATTCGACAGAGGAGAACCGAATCGTATTTACAAATAATTGCATTTGGACAGCCGATTTTGATTGGTCGCTTATATTAAATGAAGAATGGACCTTTAGTAGAAATCGATCCGAATTAATTTTGTTCAAATCCAATGGTGATAAGTATACCTTAATTAGACAATAAGAACTAAAAGTTTAATTATAAAAAATCCCAATTTTTCAATTGGGATTTTTTATTTACTTCGTCAAATACATTTTTCTTCGGGCATACAAATCATAGAATTGATCGTCTTTTAAATCGTCAATAAATAAGATACTTTCTCCCGTTGATTTCATTTCTGGCCCTAATGCTTTGTTAACATTTGGAAACTTACTGAAAGAGAAAACTGGTTGCTTAATCGCATAGCCTTTCAATTTCGGATTGAATGTAAAATCAGTTACTTTATTGTGACCTAACATTACTTTTGTGGCATAGTTGACATAAGGTTCTCCGTATGCCTTTGCAATAAAAGGAACCGTTCGTGAAGCACGCGGGTTGGCTTCAATAATGTATACAATGTCATCTTTAATTGCAAATTGTATATTAATTAATCCTACTGTTTGCAACGCACGCGCAATTTTCTTAGTATGGTCTTTAATTTGCTGCATGACAAACTGCCCCAAGTTAAACGGAGGCAACGTTGCATTACTATCGCCCGAATGCACACCACAAGGTTCAATATGCTCCATTATTCCAATGATGTACACATTTCCATCAGCATCACAAATTGCATCGGCTTCGGCTTCAATAGCGCCATCTAAATAATGGTCTAACAATAATTTATTTCCAGGAATTGATTTTAATAAGTCAATAACGTGTTCTTCTAATTCTTGTTTGTTGATGACAATCTTCATGCCTTGTCCACCCAACACATATGAAGGACGCACTAATAAAGGAAAATCTAAAGTGTCTGCTAATACTGTAGCTTCTTCTGCGCTTTCTGCAATTCCAAATTGAGGAAACGGAATCTTCAAATCCGTTAATAAATCAGAAAAACGCCCTCTATCTTCGGCTAAATCCAAAGCATCAAACGAAGTTCCTAAAATTTTGATTCCGTATTTAGCTAATTTTTCAGCTAGTTTTAATGCGGTTTGGCCTCCTAATTGTACAATAACTCCTTCTGGTTTTTCATGTTGTATGATATCATAAATATGTTCCCAGAAAACAGGTTCAAAATACAATTTATCAGCGGTATCAAAATCGGTAGAAACCGTTTCTGGATTACAGTTGATCATGATGGTTTCATAGCCACACTCTTTAGCGGCTAATACGCCATGCACACAGGAGTAATCAAATTCAATTCCTTGTCCAATTCGGTTGGGCCCTGAGCCTAAAACCACTACTTTCTTCTTATCCGTAACAATACTTTCGTTGTGCACGTATTTGGTGCCGTCTACTTTTTCAATTTCGGCTTCAAACGTAGAATAGAAATAAGGCGTTACCGCTTTAAATTCAGCCGCACAGGTATCTACCAATTTATAAACTCGTTTGATATTTTGCTCGTCACGTAATTTGTGAACTTGACTTTCTAAACAACCCATCATGTGCGCAATTTGTCGGTCACCATACCCTTTTTGTTTGGCTTCTAAAAGCAATTCTCTTGGTAAAGTATCAACTTTATAGGTTGAAATTTCGCGCTCCAAATGAAACAATTCTTCATATTGCTTTAAAAACCACATGTCAATTTTTGTAATTTCATGAATTCTTGAAAGCGGAATTCCCATCGCGATGGCATCATAGATTACAAAAACTCGATCCCAACTCGCAAAAGTTAATTTCTCAATAATTTGTTCGTAGTTCTTATAGCCTTTCCCGTCAGCTCCTAACCCATTTCGTTTAATTTCTAACGATTGTGTCGCTTTATGAAGCGCCTCCTGGAACGAACGACCAATTCCCATTACTTCCCCTACCGATTTCATTTGAAGTCCTAACGTGCGATCTGCACCCTCAAATTTATCGAAGTTCCAACGGGGTATTTTTACAATTACATAATCTAATGTGGGTTCAAACAAGGCCGAAGTCGATTTTGTAATTTGGTTTTGAAGTTCATCTAAATTATAACCTAGAGCAAGTTTGGAAGCAATCTTAGCGATTGGATAACCCGTAGCTTTAGAAGCTAAAGCCGAAGAACGCGATACTCTTGGATTGATTTCGATGGCTACTATATCTTCTTTATCATCAGGCGAAACCGCAAACTGTACATTACAACCTCCAGCAAAATTACCGATAGAGCGCATCATTAAAATGGCCATGTCGCGCATTCTTTGAAATGTCCTATCTGATAGCGTCATAGCAGGAGCTACCGTAATCGAATCTCCGGTATGGATTCCCATAGGATCCATATTTTCAATAGTACAAATAATCACTACGTTGTCATTGCTATCTCGTAATAATTCTAACTCATATTCTTTCCAACCCATTAAAGCCTTATCGATCAATACTTCGTGGATGGGTGAAGCTTCTAATCCATAGGTTAAAGCCCCATCAAAATCTTCTTTTTTATAAACAATTGCAGCTCCAGTTCCACCTAACGTAAACGAGGGACGAATTACTAATGGAAAACCAAACTCTTGCTCAATTTCTTTACCTTTCAAGAATGAATTGGCTGTTTTTGCAGGTGCTTGAGGGATTCCAATTTTATTTAATAAATTTTTGAATTGTTCTCTATCTTCGGTTATATTAATTGCATTGATGTCAACACCAATTAAACGTACGTCAAAATCTTTCCATATTCCTTTTTCATCTGCTTCAATACATAAATTCAATGCCGTTTGCCCTCCCATTGTAGGTAACACAGCATCAATTTGTGGATGTGCTTTTAGGATTTCAATAATTGACTTTGTAGTTAGTGGTTTTAAATACACATGATCGGCCATGGAGGGGTCGGTCATGATGGTTGCCGGATTGGAATTGATTAAGATAACTTCAATTCCTTCCTCTCTTAACGAGCGAGCTGATTGCGAACCAGCATAGTCAAATTCGCAGGCTTGTCCAATAACGATAGGCCCTGATCCAATAATTAAAACCGATTTGATTGAATTGTCTTTTGGCATTGTGTAGCTGTTTTGTAGAATATTATGTAAAAGTAATAGGATTCCAATTTTTATTAAAATAGTGCTGAAAAAACTTATTCAATTTTTATAAACACTTTAAAAAAAAGCCGCTACTAATAAAAGTAACGGCTCTATATTGCTTTAAACTAAAACATTATTTTTTGTGTCTTGGTTCGCAAGAAACAGTCAATTTATGTCTTCCTTTAGCTCTTCTACGAGCAAGCACTTTTCTTCCATTAGCAGAAGCCATTCTATCCATGAAACCGTGCTTATTTCTTCTTTTTCTTTTTGATGGTTGAAACGTTCTCTTACTCATTGTAGTATATTTTAAATTCTATGTATAAAAATCTTCTTTAAATAGGTCAAGCTCCCTGGCCTGAAAACCGAGTGCAAATATACAAAGACTTTTTTCATTCGCAAGAACTTTTTTAAAAATATTTTTAATAGATTTTATTACCTTTGTAACCAATTAAAAATAATACTATGTTTCACAAAAATATCAAATTAGTTTTAGCGGCTTTACTTATTGGTTTAGGAATTTATCAGTTTACCGAAAATGAAATTGGAAATGGCTTCTTCTTTATATTGTTGTCTACAATCTTTATTTTCTTATACTTTAAAAATGAATTTATTCTATTGGCCTTTTTAAAACTAAGAAAACAAGATTTTCCAGGTGCACAAAAATGGCTGTCTCACATAAAAAATCCTGAAGGGGCTTTGGTAAAAAAACAACAAGGCTATTTTAATTATTTACATGGTTTACTGGTTTCACAAACCAATTTAAATGAAGCGGAACGTTATTTCAAAAAAGCCATTGCCTTAGGATTGTCTATGGATCAAGATTTAGCGTTGGCAAAATTACAATTAGCAGGAATTTCGATGACTAAACGAAGAAAAATTGAAGCTACAAACTTACTCAATGAAGCCAAAAAATTGGACAAGCAAAACATGCTTAAAGATCAAATTAAAATGATGAAAGATCAAATGAAGAAAATGTAACTTTTCAAATTATACAAAAAAACACCCGTATGGGTGTTTTTTTTTGACTGTAACTTTTTATCTATTGCGTTTGCTGTACAATTAATTTGGGTAAATTTTCATTCAACCATTTGAATTTATTGAGAATCATAATGTGTGTTCCTCCTTTCACAACAATGCAATTTTGAATATGTTTGAGTGGAAATACCTCATCTTTATCGCCTTGGATATGAATAATTGATGCAACTGCTTCCTTTTGATTCCAACATAAAATTGTTTCTATAGCCCAATCCAAATATCCTTTATCACGCACAGATAAATATTTTTCATACAACTTTATGCGCTTGGCTACAATATTATCTCCAAATGCATATTTAATCAATTTTTCAATATCTGCTAACAGTTGAGTTGGAATTAACTTATATGCTTTTGTGCTTCGAGCGATTTTAAAATGCGTTGGAAACTCTGCCTGAGACTTTACACTGGAAATTATGATTACTTTTTGGGTGGGTATAATTTTAGCCATTTCTTGAACTAATATCCCTCCGAAAGAAACCCCAATTAATACTGGATTTTCATGTTGAATTTTTTGTGTCATCCTAAAAGCATAACTTTCTATACACTCTCCTTCCTGTGGCAAAATCCACTCCAAAAAATGCATCTCAAATTCAGATTCAGGCAAAATTATGTTTTCAAAAATTTTAGAACTTGCCGCTAAACCGGGCATAAAATAAACCGGAATTTTATTCATGGTGACCATATGGAAAAAGATTCGTAAATTTGAAGTATAATTGCTGTAATGATGGAAATCAAAGATAATGAACTTTTAAGACAATTTGAAATAATTACCTCAACCGGTTTAGTAGCGATTGAATATTCCATTCAAGAACGAAAATTATTCTTAACTAAGTTTTGTTCAAATAAAAATGAAGATGAAGTCTTGCACCTCGAATTTATCATTCAAGTACTTCAAATTGCAGAAGATCGAAAATTAAAAGTAGTTCCCACTCATGCAAAATTTATTAGTTTTTTTAGAAAAAACAGAAAATATAGATCCCTTTTACCACCGGGACTTATGATTTAATAAAAATAGCGCCATTTTAACTAGATTTGTTCCAATAATCTTTAGTGCATAAATTGAATTCGTACACTTCCATCTTCATCAATTCTTGTCAATTGAACATTTTGAAGCGTATTCACAAGAGCAGGATCCCATGGTGTCTTTATTTTTACATAATTTTCGGTAAATCCGTGGATGTAGCCTTCTTTGTTTTCGCTTTCAAATAAAACCGTTCGGTTGCTCCCAATTTGACTTTCATAAAAGGCGCGTCGTTTCTTTACCGAAAGTCCGCGTAACATTTTACTTCTTTTTGAACGAACATTAGCCGGCACGACGCCATCCATTTCAGCGGCTTCTGTATTATCTCGTTCCGAATAAGTAAAAACATGTAAATACGAAATATCTAATTCATTCAAAAAATGATACGTTTCTAAGAAATGCTCATCGCTTTCCCCTGGAAAACCTACAATAACATCTACACCAATACAGGCATGCGGCATTACCTTGCGAATATTTGCTACACGATCTGTGTAAACTTCACGCAAATAGCGGCGTTTCATTTTTTTTAATATTTCATTGGAACCCGATTGAAGTGGAATATGAAAATGAGGAACGAATGTTCGGCTATTGGCTACAAAATTAATAGTTTCATTTTTTAAAAGATTGGGTTCAATCGACGAAATTCGCAAGCGTTCAATACCTCCAACCTCATCCAAAGCTTTGACTAAATCTAGAAAGGTGTGTTCGTGTTTTTTATTTCCAAACTCTCCTTTTCCATAATCGCCAATATTTACACCGGTCAATACAATTTCTTTGATACCTTGTTCCGAAATTTCTTGTGCATTTTTCAAAACACTCTCAAGCGCATCACTACGAGAGATTCCTCTTGCTAATGGAATCGTACAATAAGTACACTTATAATCACATCCATCTTGAACTTTTAAGAAAGCGCGCGTTCGATCACCAATCGAATAACTACCTACGTAAAAATCAGCTTCTTCAATTTCACACGAGTGTACTTCACCCCTATCGTTTTTTGATAAATCTGTAATATAATCGGTAATTTTGAATTTTTCTGTAGCTCCTAAAACCAAATCAACACCATCTACAGCAGCTAATTCTTCTGGTTTTAACTGTGCATAACAACCCACTGCAGCAACAAATGCTTTATCATTCAACTTCATTGCTTTTTTGACAATTTGTTTGAATTGTTTATCGGCATTATCCGTAACTGAACAAGTATTTATTACATATATATCGGCGGTTTCTTCAAAATCAACCCGTTCAAAACCTTCGTTTTGAAAATCACGGGCAATAGTAGAAGTTTCTGAGAAGTTTAATTTGCATCCTAACGTATAGAATGCAACCTTTTTTTTGTTTTCCATATTAATTTCAATTCTTGAAATCGTTGTCAAAAAATTGAACTGCAAATTTAAGGAAAAATTAATAGTACCAAAATAAAAAAAAGGCTCAACCGAAGCCAAGCCTTTTAAAAAATTCTTAAATTCCCCCTACAGAACTAAAAATCTTATTTTAATAATACAAACTTAATAAATTAGCACCAAACGATAATAGTTAATTAATAATCGTATTCTTTTTTGGTATAATCGTACATATTATTACTATTCTTTTCTGAATTTTTTTGTTTCTTCAAATACATGCAATAAGATTGCCGCTTCCTGATCCGTAAATTCGACATTTCTTCTTGCCATTACAATTTTTGCTGTTTGAAAAGCTTTTTCAGTTAGATAGGTAGAAAACCCCGCTGCTCCACCCCAGGAAAAACTAGGTACAAAATTTCTAGGAAATCCGGCGCCAAAAATATTAGCTGAAACACCCACTACTGTACCCGTATTAAACATGGTATTTATACCACATTTACTATGGTCTCCCATCATTAATCCACAAAATTGTAATCCTGTTTTGGCAAAACCTTCGGTTTCATAACTCCATAAACGAACCTCTTCGTAATTATTTTTAAGATTTGAATTGTTTGAATCGGCACCTAAGTTACACCATTCTCCTAAAACTGAATTCCCTAAGAATCCATCATGGCCCTTGTTTGAATATCCAAAAAGAACCGAATTATTGACTTCTCCCCCAATTACAGCGTGAGGCCCCACGGTAGTTGCACCGTATACTTTTGTAGCCAGCTTTACCCTACCCGATTCACATAAGGCAAAGGGTCCACGAATAACAGAACCTTCCATGATTTCACTATTCTTACCAATGTAAATGGGTCCGGATGACGCATTTAGAGTTACAAATTCTAATTTTGCCCCTTCTTCAATAAAAATATTTTCAGGCGCAATTACATTCACCGATTCAGGAATGGGTTGCGAAGTTCGATCAACAGTAAGCAACTCAAAATCTTCTCTAATAGCACGATCATTTTTTGCAAAGATGTCCCAGGTATGTTCTATGCGAAATAATTCGCCTTCAAAAGGCAACAACTCAAATTGTTCAAAATCAAATTCATCTTGTGTATTATTAGTATAAAAAGCAACTATTTCTTCAGTAAAAACAACTGCTTGATTGGGTTTCAAATTTTGAATCATTTCAACTAGAATAGGATTAGGCAAAAAAGAAGCATTAATCATAACATTATCTTCCATTTCTACCATAGGAAATTTATCCATCAAATACTCTTCTGTTAAAGTAGTTGTAGTGTACCCCAAGTATTTTTCCCATTTTTCGCGAATCGTTACTATTCCAATTCGAATATCTGCAACAGGACGAGTAAACGTAAATGGCAATAATGCATTGCGAACAGTGCCGTCAAAAAGTATATAGTTCATTTGTAATTTTATTAATTCTAAAGATCAAAAATACAATTTATTCCATAAAAAAAGCTCCACCTGAGTGAAGCTTTCTTAATATTTTGAAAAAGCAAAAAATTATTTAGCTTTTTTAGCGTATTTGCTGTTGAATTTATCAATACGTCCTGCGGTATCAATAAGTTTAGATTTACCAGTGTAAAAAGGGTGAGACGTTCTAGAAATTTCCATTTTAAAAACAGGATACTCAACACCTTCGTGAGTAATTGTTTCTTTTGTATCTACTGTAGATTTAGTAATAAAAACATCTTCATTTGACATGTCTTTAAAAGCTACTAATCTGTAATTTTCTGGGTGAATACCTTTTCTCATTTTGCAAATCTTTTTATTTGACGATCGTATCTTATTTCGCGGCTCTACCGAAGTGGAGGTGTAAACAAAGTACAACCTTTTGGTTTATAAACTTTTTAATTAGGGTGCAAAACTACATTTTATTTTTAATATAGCAATGTTTCTGTAACTTTTTTTTATTTTTTATCTCTAATTGAGTAACGAGAAGAATTCTTATATTTGTAAATTAATTAAACCAAAAAAAACTATGAACGAAATTATCAAAAAAAACGGAATTAAATACGGAGTAATCAGCGGATTATTCAGTGTATTTTACATAATTGCATTGTATGTAGTAGATTACAAGCTATTTATCAATATGTGGTTAGGTTTGATTGTATTGCTTGTTTTTCTTGTGATTGGCATTTTTCAGTTGCTCGAATTAAGAAAAAATTTAGGGGAATTTATGACTTTTAAAGAAGGATTTACCGGTTATTTTATTTCAGCATTAATAGGGATCTTTATCTCCACTTCTTTTTCCATCGTTTTATTTAACCTTATTGATACCGCTACCAGAGACTTAATTCATGAGGCGTTAATTACATTCCAAGTTGAAAATTTACAAAAATGGAACGTACCTGCAGCTGAAATCAAAAAAGCAATTGACGGCATGAAAGAAACTCCTCAGTTTTCTACTATTGGACTTTTATATGGTATTTTAAAATCGCTTTTAGGCTCAATTGTATTTGGATTAATACTTGCCGCTATTTTCAAAAAAAATAAACCTGTATTCTAAATCCATGAATTTAACCCTTGTTATCCCTTTATTAAACGAACAAGAATCGTTACCCGAATTACACCATTGGATCGTAAAAGTGATGCAGGCGCATAACTTTACTTATGAAATTCTGTTTATCGATGATGGCAGTACTGATGATTCTTGGCAAACTATTTCTAAACTTTCCAAAGAAAATCCAAATGTAAAAGGGATTCGCTTTTTAAGAAACTATGGAAAATCACAAGCGCTACACGCGGGTTTTGCCAAAGCGCAAGGTGATGTAATTATCACAATGGATGCCGATTTACAAGACAGTCCCGATGAAATTCCAGAATTATTCCGTTTAATTACAGAGGATAATTATGACTTGGTCTCGGGTTGGAAGAAAAAACGTTACGATTCTGTAGTGGCAAAAAATATTCCCTCAAAATTATTCAATTGGGCAGCACGAAAAACTTCGGGTGTTACTTTGAACGATTTTAATTGTGGATTAAAAGCCTATAAAAATATTGTTGTTAAAAACATTGAAGTATCGGGAGAAATGCACCGCTACATCCCTGTTTTAGCTAAAAATGCTGGGTTTTCAAAAATTGGAGAAAAGATTGTAATTCACCAAGCTAGAAAATACGGTAATTCAAAATTTGGGATGAGCCGTTTCATCAATGGCTTCTTAGATTTGATTACGATTTGGTTCATTTCTACTTTTGGAAAACGACCTATGCATCTTTTCGGATTATTAGGTTCAATCATGTTTGTAATTGGATTTTTATTCGCGTTCTATTTAGGAATCGACAAATTATTCATCAATACCTCAGGAAGATTAATCACCGAAAGACCACAATTTTATTTGTCGTTAACTGCCATGCTAATTGGAACTCAATTATTCTTAGCTGGGTTTTTAGGCGAAATCATCTTACGAACCAAAAACAATGAAGAGCGTTATAAGATTAGTGAGGAGTTAGGAGTTCAGAGTTGAGAGTAAAAGAGAATTTTAAACTTTTAATTATATACGCCATGCAAAAATTAGAGATTATCAACAACAAAATTTATATAATTAGAAATCAGAAAGTTATGCTAGATTTTGATTTAGCATTTCTTTATCAAATTGAAACTAAAGTTTTAAAACAAGCTGTAAGAAGAAATGTAGAACGATTTCCTGATGATTTTATGTTTGAACTTACAAAAAGAAGAATTTGACAACTTGAGGTCACAATTTGTGACCTCAAGTTACGGTGGAACAAGATATATGCCTTTTGCTTTTACAGAGCAAGGCGTTGCCATGTTATCTTCTGTATTAAATTCAAAGAAAGCGATTGAAGTAAATATTGCAATTATGAGAACTTTTGTTGTGATAAGAAATTCAATTTTATCTTTGGAAGAAATCACAAATAGAGTATCAGAAATTGAACAACAATTTCCAGAAATATACAAAGCTTTAAACTATCTGATGGACAATAATCAGAAAAATATAGAACAAAAAGAAAGAAGCAAAATTGGCTTCAAAAAGAAATAAGAATATGCATATTGAACAAAGTATATTAAACAAAGTAAACGAATGGTTGACCCACACATTTGATGAGGCCACACAAAAAGCCATCCATGAAATGATGACTTCAGCACCAAAAGAGTTGGAAGAAAGTTTTTATAAAAACTTAGAATTTGGAACCGGTGGCATGCGGGGAGTAATGGGCGTAGGCACCAATCGCATTAATAAATATACCCTTGGAAAAAACACACAAGGATTATCCAATTACTTGCATCAAACTTTTCCAAACGAAGCACTAAAAGTAGCTATTGCCTATGATTGCCGACACAACAGCGACACCTTAGCAAAAGTGGTGGCGGATGTATTTTCGGCTAACGGAATTCATGTATATTTGTTTTCAGATATGCGCCCAACGCCAGAACTATCGTTTGCAGTTCGTTATTTAAACTGTCATGCTGGCATTGTACTAACAGCTTCTCACAACCCGCCCGAATATAACGGCTATAAGGTTTATTGGCAAGATGGCGGCCAATTGGTTCCGCCGCAAGACGCCGAAATTATCAAACTGATTGAAGCGTTAAACTACAACGAAATCCATTTTGAAGCCAACAACCAATTAATTGAATATATCGATTCAAAGGTTGATGCTGCTTTTATCCAATCTACAATCGAAAATGCAAGCTTTACAACGCCCACACAAGCGAAAGAAAATTTAAAAATCGTTTATACTTCTTTGCACGGTACATCGATTAAATCGATACCAAATGTATTAGCAAAAGCAGGATATAACGATGTGAATATCGTTCCTGAACAAGCAGAACCTGATGGAGATTTTCCAACTGTAAAATCGCCGAATCCTGAAGAACCAGAAGCTTTGTCAATGGCTATAGCTTTAGCAAATAAAATTGGTGCCGATATCGTCGTGGGAACCGACCCAGATTCGGATCGTTTGGGAGTTGCCGTTCGTGATTTAGAGGGCAACATAAAATTATTAAACGGAAATCAAACCATGGTTATCATGACCGCATTCTTATTGGAACAATGGAAACGGAATGATCTATACAAAGGAAATGAATTTATTGGTTCTACTATTGTTTCTACACCCATGATGTTAGAACTAGCCGCCGCTTATGATGTGGAATGTAAAGTGGGTTTAACAGGCTTTAAATGGATAGCTAAATTCATTAAAGACTTCCCAAATCAGCAATTTATTGGGGGTGGTGAAGAAAGTTTTGGATTCATGGTAGGTGATGCCGTTCGCGATAAAGATGCTGTTGGCGCCGTATTATTACTAAGTGAAATTGCCGCGCAAGCAAAGGCATCAGGAAGTTCCTTATATCAAGAACTACTGAATTTATATATAGATTTTGGTTTTTATAAAGAACACTTAATTTCCATAACTAAAAAAGGGATAGAAGGAGCCAACGAAATCAAACAGATTATGCTAGATTTACGTGAAAATCCTATGACAACAATTAACGGTCAACGCGTGATCTGTATAGAAGACTATCAATCTTCTAAAGGAAAAGATATTATGAATGCTGAAGAATTTGAAATTAATATCCCCAAATCAAACGTATTGATTTACTATTTGGAAGATGGTAGTAAAATTTGCGCTAGACCCAGTGGTACTGAGCCAAAAATTAAATTCTATTTCAGCGTAAATGGTGCTTTAGATACCATTGAAAACGCTGTTGCTATAGAAAAAGAACTAGACAACAAAATTGCTGGAATCATATCCTCAATGAAATTAAACTAAATGGACGAAAATTTAAAAAAAATAATTCCGTTAACTCTGAATTACAGAAAAGACATTGTAATGAATATTTTTTACAATATTTTTTACGCTTTTTTTTCAACATTAATGATGGTTTCTATGATTCAAACCTTACATGTTATTTTTGGACTTAACGAAAAAATTACAGAACAACCGGTTT
>CAMDDB010000010.1 GCA_945890865.1 Flavobacterium psychrophilum | reverse complement strand
GGAATTGTTTTTAAAGTGCAAATATCAGCGACTCCAAGCGATCTAGAGCCAACAGCTGTTGACTTTAAAGGATTGAATCCTATTTTTAAAGTACCTGTTGGAAAATTATTTAAGTATTATTTTGCTCAAGAAAAAAAATATGATGTCATACAAAAAAAACTAGAAGAAGCTAAAAAGAAAGGCTTTGAATCGGCATTTATAGTAGCGTATAAAGAGGGCAAAAAAATAAGCGTGGCAGAGGCAACTAAAATAAAATAAAAGATTAATTTTGTTTAAAATTATACGATTTTGAAAATATCAAGAGAAATTAAAACGGCGGTATTAGTTATTATTTCAATCCTTATGTTTCTTTGGGGATATAATTTTTTGAAAGGTAAAAATTTATTTGATTCCAGCAATAAACTATATGTAGTTTATGAAAACGTAGCCGGATTAGCCCCTTCAGCTCCAGTTACCTTAAACGGACTAACAATTGGTAAAGTGAATTCAATTACGATCAATGCCGACGGAAAATTATTGGTTGAATTACACATTACTACCGATTTTCCAATAGCTAAATCCAGTATCGCAGAAATATATGATTCAGGACTAGTAGGAGGAAGACAAATTGCCATCAAACCCAATTTATTAGATAAAAATTACACCGTTTCTGGCGATTATCTTCAAGCCTCTAGTAAATTAGGATTAACAGATGCATTAGCCCAACAATTAGAGCCTTTACAAGCAAAAATCCACGAGCTATTAGAAAATGCTGACGTTTTATTTTCTAATGTTAATGATATTTTAGACACAAAAACAAGACAAAATTTAAAAAGCAGTATTGCGTCACTTGAAACCACTTTGTCCGAATTTAGTGTAGCCTCTAAAAATATCAATGAATTAATTGCGGTTAACAAATCCAATCTCAATGGTATTGTTTCCAATTTTGACAAAACTGCAGAAAATATGGCCCATATAACCGATTCGTTATCCAAAGCTAATTTAGGGCAAACGGTTAAAAATTTAGAAAAAACTCTAGCTCAAGTAGATAAAATTATGGCAGAATTAGAGCAAGGAAAAGGGACTCTAGGTAAATTAATTAAAGATGAATCCCTTTACACAAATTTCTCTAAAACATCAAAAGAATTAGAGTTATTGTTACAAGATGTTCGTTTGCATCCTACTCGTTATGTCAATGTTTCTATTTTCGGAAAAAAGAACAAACCGTATTTGGCTCCTTTGAACGACACTATTAAAAGATAAACTACAGTTTTATGAGTTTTTTAGACAATATTTTATTTGCATTACTACTGGCAGTAGGTATTGGTTATTTTACAATGAATGTAAAAAAACTGATGCGCAATATCAATTTGGGACGAGATGTCAATCGCAAAGATCATTCTTCTGAGCGATGGAAAAACATGATTATGGTAGCCTTGGGCCAATCAAAAATGGTAAAACGTCCTGTTGCCGGAGTATTACATATCATTGTATATGCAGGATTTGTAATCATTAACATTGAAGTCATCGAAATCATCATTGACGGACTTTTTGGTACGCATAGAGTATTGTCATTTATGGGTAGTTTTTATTCTATATTAATTGCTTCCTTTGAAATTTTAGCGGTATTGGTATTGGTGGCTGTTTTAATATTTTGGATCCGAAGAAATGCTATTAAATTAACACGATTCTCAAGCTCAGATTTGAATGGAGCTCCGAGAAATGATTCCAATTATATTTTGTATTTTGAAGTGGTATTGATGTCGTTATTTCTATTGATGAATGCAGCTGATTTTCAATTACAACAATTAGGAATTGGTCATTATGACCAAGTAGGTAGTTTTCCTATTTCTAAATTTATTGCTCCGCTTTTTAATGGAATGAGCGAACTAAGAATTATTTTGATTGAGCGCATCGCTTGGTGGCTGCATATCATTGGGATCTTAATTTTCTTGAACTATTTATACTTTTCAAAACACCTTCATATTTTGCTGGCTTTTCCTAACACTTTTTTTGCCGACTTGAATGCCAAAGGGAAGCTAGATAATTTAGAAAGCGTTACCAATGAAGTGAAGTTAATGATGGATCCGAATGTCGATCCTTTTGCGGCCCCCGCAGATCCAGAGGCAGTGCCAGCAAAATTTGGCGCTTCTGATGTTCAAGATTTAAATTGGGTTCAATTATTAAACGCCTACAGTTGTACCGAATGTGGTCGTTGTACGTCTGCTTGTCCAGCCAATCAAACCGGAAAAAAATTATCCCCTCGAAAAATAATGATGGACACACGTGATCGATTGGAAGAAGTGGGTAAAAATAGGGATGCGAATAAAGGGATATTTATTCCTGATGGAAAATCTTTATTAAACGACTACATCACCACTGAAGAGTTATGGGCTTGCACTTCATGTAATGCTTGTGTTGAAGAATGTCCTATTAGTATTAGTCCTTTATCCATTATCATCGACATGCGTCGTTATTTAGTAATGGAGCAAAGTGCGGCTCCTACAGAATTAAACACAGTAATGACGAATATCGAGAATAATGGTGCGCCATGGCAATACAATCAAATGGATCGATTAAATTGGTCTAACGAAGCATAAACACAACAACTATTATAATGAAACAAGAAGAAATTGAAGGAAAATTACAGGCATTATCTGTAAATGGAGAATATTTAAGTCCGGTATTACCCGAAGGAATTAAAAATTATTTAATCGATATTGACGGAACAATATGCGACGATATTCCAAATGAAGAGCCCGAACGTATGGTAACCGCAGCACTCTATCCAGATGCATTAATAACCTTGAATAAATGGTATGATGAAGGACATATTATCTATTTCTTTACCTCAAGAACCGAAGATCATCGTGTCGTTACAGAAGCTTGGCTTCAAAAACACGGATTCAAATACCACGGTATGGTAATGGGAAAACCAAGAGGAGGAAATTATCATTGGATCGACAACCACTTAGTGAAAGCTACCCGATATAATGGAAAATTCACCGACTTAGTCGACAAAGAAGTTACCATTCAGGTGTTTGATGACGAACAACAATAATAAATTAATAAAAGTGTATCCGTTTTCGGTATAAACTCATTTAACTATAAAAACAATTCTACAATGTCAGAAAATTTAAGCGTACCAACAATGGCCGAAATGATGGCTCAAGGCAAGCAGCCTGAGGTCTTGTTTTGGGTAGGATGTGCAGGAAGTTTTGATGATAGAGCCAAAAAAATCACGAAAGCTTTTGTTAAAATATTAAACCGTGCTAATGTTTCATTTGCCGTTTTAGGAACTGAAGAGAGTTGTACTGGAGATCCAGCAAAGCGAGCAGGAAATGAATTTTTGTTTCAAATGCAAGCGATGACGAATATTGAAGTGATGAATGCTTACGAGGTGAAACGCATTGTTACTGCATGCCCGCATTGTTTCAATACCTTAAAAAATGAATATCCTGAATTGGGTGGAAATTATGAAGTGGTACATCATACCGAATTTATAAAAATGTTATTGAATGAAGGTAAAATAGCTATTGAAGGTGGCCAATTTAAAGGAAAACGAATTACTTTTCACGATCCGTGTTATTTGGGAAGAGCCAATAATGTTTATGAAGCGCCTCGTGATTTGATTCAAAAATTAGATGTAGAATTAGTAGAAATGAAACGTTCTCGTGCTAACGGATTGTGTTGCGGAGCCGGTGGGGCACAAATGTTTAAAGAACCCGAAAAAGGAAACAAAGACATTAATATTGAACGAACAGAAGATGCTTTAGCTACAAAGCCAGAAATCATCGCTGCAGGTTGTCCGTTTTGCAATACCATGTTAACCGATGGTATCAAGCACAAAGAAAAAGAAGCAGAGGTTAAAATATATGATATTGCCGAATTAATTGCTAATGCACAAGATTTATAAAAATAAATATGAACGTACCCTTTGATGCCTTACCAGAAGAATCTAAAGTTTGGATTTATCAATCCAATAGAAAGTTTTCTGATGAAGAAATTTCAGCAATTGAGCAAAATTTGCAAGTATTTTTAGAGAATTGGACGGCCCACGGTCATCAATTAGAAGCTTCTTTTGTTACACGGTATAATCGTTTTATTATTATTGCTGTAAATCAAGAAGTGCAAGCAGCAACAGGATGTTCCATTGACGCTTCAGTACAGTTCATTCAAAATTTAGAGCAACAGTATAGTGTCGACTTACTAGATAAAATGAATGTTACTTTTAAAATGGGGGAGCACGTTACATTTAAAACGCTCCTCGAATTTAAAAAATTAGCAAAGGAAAAAGCCGTCTCGGCCAATACAATTGTTTTTAATAATTTAGTAAACACTCTTGGGGAGTGGGAACAATTTTGGGAAGTTCCTGCAAGTGAAAGTTGGCACAATAGATTTTTCTAAAACGAATATTTAAACTATATTTGAGAATCATCATTTGTTTCATTGCAATGATGATTTTTTTATTACACAAAACATAGATTACATGCGGTATTTACTCGTTTTTTTATTTCTTTCGATTGTTTCATTTGGACAAAAAAAATCGATTCTTACTCAAGAAGTTTGGGTAGATAGTGTGTATAACCAACTTTCTTTTGAGGAAAAAGTAGGTCAATTATTCATGGTGGCTGCCTATTCAAATAAAGATGAGGCACATCATAAATCCATTGAAAAATTAGTTGCCGAATATAAAATTGGGGGTTTAATCTTTTTTCAAGGAGGACCTGTTCGTCAAGCCAAATTAACCAATCGATATCAAGCGCAATCAAAAGTACCCTTATTTGTTGGGATTGATGCAGAATGGGGTTTGAGTATGCGGCTCGATTCTACCTATCGCTATCCTTGGAACATGACGTTGGGAGCAGTACAAGACCTGCCGCTCATTGAAAAGGCAGGGAATCAAATGGCTAAGCAATCCAAGCGTTTAGGAATACATTTTAATTTTGCACCCGTTGTTGATATCAATACCAATCCTAAAAATCCAATTATTGGCAATCGATCTTTTGGTGAAACAAAAGAGAATGTCACTACTAGAGCATTGGCATTAATGAAAGGACTGCAAGACGAAGGTGTTTTTGCAACAGCTAAGCATTTTCCGGGCCACGGAGATACGTCTACCGATTCCCATCATACGTTACCTTCTGTTGCTTTCGACAAAGCTCGTTTAGATACTGTGGAACTTTATCCCTACAAAGAGTTGATAAAAAATGGTTTGGCTAGTGTAATGGTAGCGCATTTGAATGTGCCCAGTATCGAACCCAGAGAAAATTATCCTACTTCGATATCGTATAATGTTGTGACCAATATTTTGAAAAACGAACTGCAATTTCAGGGATTAATTTTTACAGATGCCTTAAATATGAAAGGGGCTAGTAATTTTAAGAAGCCCGGAGATATAGATTTAGAAGCTTTTTTAGCCGGAAATGACGTATTGCTTTTTGCAGAAAATGTTCCGGTAGCCATTCAAAAATTTAAAGAGGCTTCTTCCGATGGAAGAGTAACAGAAGATCGTTTGGCGTATTCTGTTAAAAAAATATTGGCCTATAAATACAAAGCAAATCTAAATAATTACCAACCCATTCATTTGGATAATTTATATGCAGATTTGAATGCAGTGGACTATGAAGCCTTAAATTATCAGTTGTATGAAAATGCAATTACAGTAATTAAAAATGAGACCAAGTCAATTCCATTAGCCCAATTAGATAAAGAAAAAATTGCTTATGTTAAGTTGGGAAATGATAATTCTGAGGTATTTTTAGCAAAATTGAAAAGTTATGCAAATGTAACGGAAATCACTTCAAAAGATTTGGATTCGGTATTGGTTGAGTTGCAAGATTATTCAAAAGTAATTATCGGCTATCACAAATCTGATGGGGCCTGGAGAAATCATAATTTAACCTTTCGGGAATTGCTTTGGATCAATCAAATTGCCCAACAAAATGATGTGATTTTATCGTTCTTTACCAAACCCTATTCGTTATTGACCATCAAAAATTTTGAATCCATTGAAACAATTATTGTGGGGTATCAAAATAACACGATTTCTCAAACCGTAGTTCCTCAAGTCATTTTTGGTGCTATTGGTTCCAAAGGGAAATTACCGGTTTCTATTGAAGAACATTTTAAAGTTAATGAAGGAATTGAAACTTTAGCCATTCAACGTTTGGGATTTGAAATGCCCGAAAATGTAGGTATGAGTTCGACTATTTTAGCGAAAATAGATGCTATTGCTAAAGGCGCTATTGATAAAAAAATGACGCCAGGAATGCAAATTGTTGTGGCCCGAAAAGGTAAAGTAGTATATCAAAAATCGTTTGGCAAACATACCTATGACGAGGGATCCTTACCCGTTAAGAACACCGATGTGTATGATATTGCTTCTTTGACAAAAATCATTGCCACTTTACCAAATATCATGCAAGAATTTGATAAAGGGAATCTTACATTGGAAACCAAATTAAAAACAATGCTACCGGTTTTTAAATGCACGAATAAGCAAGAGGCTTCACTATTGGATATGTTGACACATCAAGCCCGTTTTCAACCTTGGATTCCCTTTTATAAAGCCACTTTAGACAGTTTAAATAGGCCGTCGGCTAATTATTATAGAACACGCCCTACTGTAGAATTTCAATTAAAAGTTGCTGAAGATCTATACTTGAGAAGAGATTACAACGATACCATTATAAAAGCAATCGCAGATAGTGAGTTGTTGCCAAAAAAACAATACAAATACAGTGATTTTCCTTTTATTTTATTCAAAGAATATTTAGAAAAACAAAACGAACACTCATTAGAATATTTAGCTAAGAATAATTTTTATACTTATTTAGGGGCAAATTCCATCACATTTAATCCGTTACATCAATTGGATAAAAGCCTCGTAATTCCTACCGAAATTGATAATTATTTTAGATACCAATCCGTTCATGGCTATGTGCATGATATGGCTGCGGCTATGCAAGGTGGAATATCGGGACATGCGGGTTTATTTTCCAATGCCTTAGATATTGCAAAAGTAATGCAAATGTATTTGCAAAAAGGAAGTTATGGAGGCAAAGAATTCATTACGCCCGAAACTTTACAAAAGTTCAACACCTGTTATTTTTGTAAAGATGGGAATAGAAGAGGTGTTGGTTTTGATAAACCCCAATTGGGATCTGAGGGCCCAACCTGTGGTTGTGTTTCATTAACGAGTTTTGGTCACACGGGTTTCACCGGAACCATGACCTGGGCAGATCCTGAGCAAGAAATAGTGTATGTATTTTTATCAAATAGAACGTATCCCGATGCAAACGATCAAAACCGACTGTCCAAAGAGAATATTAGAGAAAATATTCAAAAAGTAATATACGAAGCTATAATTCAATAACGATGACCTCAAAAGCAACCACTGTAGAAGAATATATCAACGGGGCGCCAGATGATAGAAAAGAAGCCTTACACAAATTACGAAATGTTATTTTAGATAATTTACCTGAAGGGTTTCAAGAATGCATCAGTTACGGCATGATAGGATATGTGATACCCCATTCTATTTATCCTAAAGGATATCATTGTTCGCCCGAATTGCCGTTGCCATTTTTGTCATTTGCAAGTCAAAAAAACAGCATCAATATTTACCATATGGGTATGTATGCCAATCCTGAACTATACAATTGGTTTGTATCTGAATACCCAAAATATTCATCACAAAAACTAGATATTGGTAAAAGTTGTTTGCGAATTAAAAAGCCTGAAAATATACCTTTTGAATTGATTGGCGAATTAGTAAAAAAAATATCGACCACCGATTGGATTACCCTTTATGAATCGGCATTTAGAAAATAAATTAACAGCCAATTAATGTTTGCATTGAAAAGAATCGGTAATTTTATAAAAAAATAGAACAAATGAAAATCGCGATAGTGTGTTATCCAACATTTGGAGGAAGTGGAGTAGTAGCAACCGAATTGGGCTTAGAACTAGCAAAGAGAGGACACGAAATACATTTTATTACCTATAGTCAACCTGTGCGTTTGGCCTTGTTGAGTCCAAATGTGCACTATCATGAAGTTCACGTTCCCGAATATCCTTTATTTCATTACCAGCCATACGAATTAGCACTTTCGAGTAAATTAGTAGATATGGTAAAATTGTATCAAATTGATTTATTACATGTGCATTACGCCATTCCACACGCTTATGCGGGATATATGGCAAAGCAAATGTTAGCCGATGAAGGTATTCATATTCCTATGGTCACTACCTTACACGGAACAGATATTACTTTAGTGGGAAATCATCCTTTTTACAAACCGGCAGTGAGTTTTAGCATTAATAAATCAGATGTTGTAACTAGTGTTTCTCAAAGTTTGAAAGAAGATACCTATCGTTTGTTTGATGTAACAAGTGATATTATTGTAATCCCAAATTTTATTGAATTATCCAAAGAGAACTCTTTTAATGATAATCCATGCCATCGTTCCTTAATGGCTGCTGAAAACGAAATGATTGTGACGCATATTTCTAATTTTAGAAAAGTCAAACGCATTGCAGATGTAGTTCAAATATTTTTTGAAATTCAAAAAGAAGTACCCTCCAAATTAATGATGGTAGGTGAAGGTCCTGAAAAAGAGCAAGCGGAGTATTTATGCCAACAATTAGGCATTCAGCATAAGGTAATTTTCTTTGGAAATAGCAATGAAATCGATAAAATTCTATGTTTTTCTGATTTGTTTTTATTACCATCAGAAACGGAAAGCTTTGGATTGGCTGCTCTAGAGGCTATGGCTTGTGGCGTTCCTGTAATTTCAAGTAATTCGGGTGGTTTGCCTGAAGTAAACAAAGATGGATTTTCGGGTTATCTAAGCAATGTAGGCGATGTTACAAAAATGAGTCAGGATGCCATTTCGTTATTAAAAGACAACGCAAAATTGAAACAATTTAAAATAAACGCACTAGAAACAGCTAAATCATATGATATTCAGCAAATCATGCCGCTTTATGAAAATCTTTATTACCAAGCAATACAATCCAATAATGGCTAAATTTTTTATATTTCTCTTTTTGTTCCATCTATCTTGTTCAGCTCCTAAAGCTGTAGTCGAAGATATTTCGTTTAGTACGATTTATTATAATTCAAACGGCGGAACAGAAAAACCCGGTCTCCAACATATTACTAACAATGAGGCCTATATTAGTTTAATTGAAACCTTAAAAATAGATGAATCTGAGTATAATAAATTAGTAGCTGTTAATTTTAAAGAAAATGATATTTTAGTGTTGTTTCAAGGAAAACAAAATACAGGAGGCTACGCTATTGAATTGCAGAGCATTCGTTGGGAAAATCAAGTGTTGATGATCCAAAAAAAAGAAATCTTTCCAGAGGAAGGTAAACCGGTTACAATGGCGATAACTTCTCCTTATTGTATTTCAGTTATTCCAAAAGCCAAAAAAATTATATTGTTAGAATAAAAAAAGGCTCAATTTGAGCCTTTTTTTATTTAATCAAATCGGTATCGTATGCCCAATGCTAAATCCGGGCCAAAATTAGTTTCTCGATAATCACCCGAAAGCAAATAAATTTCGGGACGAACATCTAAAGTCAATTGTAAAGGAAAATCAAACTGGTATTCGATTCCCAAATTACCCGAAATTAAAACAAAGGATCCATTGTTTGATTCTCCTTCATTAGAATAACTCCAACTTCCAATGCCGCCACCTGCACCAGCATACCAATTCAATCCTTTGTCAATATTCCAAACCCATTGGTACATTCCAGCTAATTTGATGGCATCTACTTCATCAGAATTTCGCCAACCCAAGTCAAATTCTAATCGATTGATGGGAGTTAATCTTCTTTGATACGAAATTTCTGCACCAAAACCATCGTTATCACCCAAACGCAAACCGATAGAATTTTTAGAAATGTCTTGCGCTTGAGTGCTTAATACTCCTCCTACAAAGAGCACTGCTGATACTATTACTTTTTTCATAGGTACTTGTTTTAATTAAAGTATTTAGTCAAAAAATGTGCCAATAGTAACTCTTTTAGTTTGATTTTATAATTAATAGGGGTAGCGATATCCTATTTGTAGAAATGTAGTAACTTTGTCAAACTATAATTAAAGATGTATGGCTGGTAATACTTTTGGAAAATTATTGAAACTCACTACGTTTGGTGAATCACATGGAGAAGCTTTAGGTGGTATTATTGATGGATGTCCTGCCGGTTTGTCAGTTAATTTGGATCAAATTGCAATTGAAATGATGCGAAGAAAACCAGGGCAATCCAAAATTGTATCCCAACGCAAAGAAGCCGATCAAGTTCAGTTTTTGTCGGGTATTTTTGAAGGAAAGACCACCGGTACTCCTATTGGTTTTATCATTCCCAATACGGATCAAAAATCGGAAGATTATTCCCATCTTAAAGAAAATTATAGACCCAGTCATGCCGATTATGTGTATGAAAAAAAATATGGGATTCATGATTATCGAGGCGGGGGGAGAAGCTCAGCACGAGAAACAGCATGCAGAGTGGTAGGAGGAGCTTTAGCTAAGCAAATTATTCCCCAAATAAAAATCAATGCTTATGTATCTTCAGTAGGAGATATAGTTTTAGATAAACCGTATCAAGAATTAGATTTTTCATTGATTGAAAACTCTATAGTGCGCTGTCCTGATCCCATTGTGGCTGAAAAAATGGAAACATTAATAGCTGCTACCAAAAAAGAGGGAGATACCATCGGGGGAATTATTACTTGTGTTATTCAAAATGTGCCCATTGGATTAGGAGAGCCCGTTTTTGATAAATTGCACGCCGAACTAGGAAAAGCAATGTTGTCAATTAATGCGGTAAAAGGATTTGAGTTGGGTAGTGGTTTTTGTAGTGCAGCAATGAAAGGAAGTCAGCACAATGATTTATACAATAGTGATGGATCTACACAAACCAATCGCTCAGGTGGTGTTCAAGGAGGTATTTCTAATGGGATGGATATTTATTTTAGAGTAGCTTTTAAACCCGTTGCAACATTATTACAAAAACAACAAGTTTTAACCCAACAGGGAGAATTAATAGAGCAACAAGGTAAAGGTAGACATGATTCTTGTGTTGTACCGAGAGCTGTTCCTATAGTAGAGGCTATGGCTGCTCTTGTGCTTGCAGATTATTATTTATTAAATAAACCGAGCAATTATTAAATTATTTTTTTGATCACGCGTAGTTTATGCGTGTGGCGATTGGTATCTGCATTATAAATTCCTAAATGATCGAGACGGTCAATGCGAACTTTTCCTGATGCATGAATGATGTAGTTGTTTTCCATCATGATTCCCACATGAATAATATTTCCTTCTTCGTTATCAAAGAAAGCCAAATCACCTGGTTCGCTTTCTTCAATAAAACTCAAAGGAATACCTTGCGAGGCTTGTTGTGAAGCATCTCTAAGTAAGTGATACCCATTTAATTTATACACCATTTGGGTAAATCCTGAACAATCAATTCCGAAAGGTGTCTTTCCTCCCCACAAATAGGGCGCATTCAAATACATAAAAGCTGTTTTTAGTATTTCAGCTTTTGATTTACAGCCACAAACTTTTGTACCATCAAAACTATAATTAGTTGTATTAATGGATTCATTTTCTATAAAGGACAAGGAAGCTCCTAATGGAATAGGCATCAATTGATTGTTAGGAGTAACAATATATTCGATTAAATCGGCATTGAGTATGCTGGCAGTTTCATTTAAATAGGCATAATCCTCCGAAGATATAGATTGAAATTGTTTGGTATCAATCCATCCAATATATCCATCATAGGCTAATACAACTTGCGCCCACTTGGCCGTAAGTTCAATAATTTTAAAATGCTCGCCAAAGAGTAATTGTGAAACTTGCTCACTTCGGTCGCTAGCTTCAGCTCTTATAGGTATGATGGCTAAATTACAAATTCCAAACATGAAGGATCAAAATAAAAATGATGAATCGATGATTCAATTACAAATGTAACTAAATTTCAAAATTCATCATTAGTAAATAGTATAAATTATGCTCTTTCAATTACAATTGCCGATGCACCACCTCCACCATTACATATGGCAGCTGCACCAATTTTTGCATTATTTTGATTCAGTACATTAATCAATGTAACAATAATTCGAGCTCCAGAGCAGCCTAGAGGGTGTCCTAAAGACACAGCACCACCGTTTACATTTATTTTAGCATTGTTTATTCCTAATATTTTGGCATTAGCCAATCCTACCACAGAAAAGGCTTCATTGAATTCAAAATAATCTACATCAGCAAGAGATAACCCTGCTTTGTCAAGTGCTTTTGGAAGCGCTATAGCGGGCGCTGTAGTAAACCATTTTGGTTCTTGAGCAGCGTCGGCATAGGATTTTATATAAGCCAAAGGATTTATTCCTAATGATTTAGCTTTCTCTTCGCTCATAAGTACCAGGGCTGCGGCACCATCATTTATTGTCGAAGCATTAGCAGCAGTAACAGTTCCATCTTTTGTAAAAACGGGAGCCAAAGATGGAATTTTATCTAACCTAACATTGGTGTATTCTTCATCTTTTGTTATCACTATCGCATCTCCTCTTCTTTGAGGTACTTCAACAGGTACAATTTCGGCATCAAACCTTCCTGCTTCCCAAGCAGCTGCAGAACGTTCATACGATTGAATAGCGAAAGCATCTTGATCTTCTCGGGTAAAGTTATATTCTGAAGCACATAGGTCGGCACAAACACCCATAGCACTGTTGTCGTAGGCATCGGTAAGTCCATCCTTTTGCATCCCATCTATTAAAGAAGTAGGTCCAAATTTAACACCATTGCGTAAATGCACATAATGTGGTATTAAGCTCATGTTTTCCATTCCGCCCGCAACTACAATTTCTGCATCTCCTGCTATAATAGCTTGTGCACCTTGCATTACTGCTTTCATACCACTAGCGCAAACTTTATTTATGGTTGTACAAGCTACGCTGTCTGGTAAACCAGCAAATAAAGCAGCTTGTCTTGCAGGTGCTTGACCATTTCCAGCTTGCACTACATTTCCCATTAAAACTTCATCGACCAATTTAGGGTCTAAGTTGATTTTTTGTAAAGCGCCTTTAATAGCGGCAGCTCCTAAATGGGTAGCCGGAACAGTTGATAATGCTCCCATAAAACTTCCAATAGGTGTTCGAACAGCAGCAACGATAACTACTTTTTTATTCATGATGGATTTGATTTGTTTGAATTGCGAATTTACTAATAAAATTCTAATTTAGACAATGAAATCAGTCAAATTCTAATTCAAATCTAGGTTTGGATTGGTTATTATTATTTTTTTAGCAAAGATACCTTTCTCTCTATTTTTGAAATTAGTTTTCTATTTATTAGTGCTGCTTTTTTTGTTGAATTATCTATACGTTTGAGTATTAGCATATTTTAAAATGATATTTAAAATAAAATAAAAAAAGTTAGATAATAGTTGTATATTAACGAATGAAAACATACATTTGCAACCGCAAAAAAGATAAGTTCTTACAGAATAAAAAGGAGAGGTGCCGGAGTGGTAACGGAGCAGATTGCTAATCTGTCGACGGGTAACCGTCGCCAGGGTTCGAGTCCCTGTCTCTCCGCTTTTTTTGTTTTCGGGGTGTAGCGTAGCCCGGTTATCGCGCCTGCTTTGGGAGCAGGAGGCCGCAGGTTCGAATCCTGCCACCCCGACAAAATATAGTACTAGGTTGCGTAGCTCAGCTGGATAGAGCAACTCACTTCTAATGAGTAGGTCCCAGGTTCGAATCCTGGCGCGATCACAAAAAAGCCTTGCATTGCAAGGCTTTTTTGTGCGATCAAATTACTCAATGCATTGAATATTATTCATAAAAAAGACATCGGGATTGGATTTTGTTTGCAGGGTCTCTGACGCTAATTCACTCTTTACCACATAATCTTTAGATTCTCCTGAAAATTGAATGCGCATAAGCACGATTGGGCTGTTCTTAAGTTCATCGTAATTGGTTTGACCAAAATAGAAGTAACCCGTTAAGACTCTTATGTTATTCTTTTCTTTGCCATCATAATTTAAAACACTGCAGCTTTCTTCAGTATTGGCAATTAATGTGACAATTTTCCCACTTTTTAATTGCAATATTATTTTTGAGGAAGGATTGATGCATTTTGTAGGAATAAAATATTTACTCTTTTGCAATAATTGCAGTTCCATCATCGGAACACCATTATTGTTTAATAGACTGAAAAATAGGTACTCATTGGTATTTCCAAAATTTTTTTCATCCATCAGGACTTCCTTTTGAATTTTTAATGAGGTTGAATCTGTTTTTTCTTCCACTTCGTAAAGACAATCTTTTTTTTGAGCGCAGAGTACCAGGGGAAAGAAAAGAAGAATAAAAAGTATATTTTTCATGGATAAATTATTTTTGTGCAAAGTAAAACTATTTTTTCGTTTTCGATATTTGTTGTGAAAAAAGCATAAACATTTCCTCCGTCACTAATTTTGTGCTTTTTCTTAATTTCATCTGGTTTTAATGGAAAATTCCTTGTAGATACATTGATTTTTTTTTGCTGAATATTCTGTGCAATTTCTTTTTTCTGATAAGGAATATTGTTTTCAATTTGAAAAGTTCTCCCAGGGAATTCAATTAAATTTTCAGCAGTAAATAAATGAGAATGTTGGTGTAGTTTTTCAACTCCAAATAATTCAGATATAGCGTCAAATTTTCCCGATTTCATCAAGGCAGCATTGGGTTCGTATAAGTATTTTTTTGGCAAGCTAAAATGGGATTGATACGGGTATTTCCAATCGATTCTTGTAGTTTGAGTAGTATTTTTTTCAATATTTACAGCGATAATTGTAGGCGATTGAGTTGAATTTTTCTCTGTTTTCCAGATGACTTCTTTAACTTCGTTATCAACTGCTACTATGTGTATCTCTGAAACATGTTTTAATCCCAACATTGCTGCCTGCAAATCGAGCATCGGTGCTGTTTTGATGAGAAGTGTAGTACTATATTGGTAGTAAAAATTTTGCATTTCTACGACATTAGGCATACAATCTTCTAATAAAAATACTTTACCTTTAGCATTATTTCGACGGGAAGGATCAATATAAATGCAGTCAAATTTTTGGTTCAATTGTTTGAGTATTTCAGTGCTGTCTCCTTGATGGAAAATACTGTTTTTACAATTAAGAATTGAAAAATTATGCTTCACTATGTCCGATAATTCGGTATTCAATTCGCAGTGGACAACCGATTTGAATTGTTTTGAAAAATAATACGTATCGATCCCGAATCCCCCGCTACAATCAATTAATTTTTCACCACCAACTAATGAGGCTTTGTATGCTGCGGTACTTTCTGAAGAGGTTTGTTCCAGTGAAATTTTTTCTGGATAAATAATGTTTTCTGTTGAAAACCAAGTAGGTAACTTAATTTTCGCTTTCTTTTTTGAACTAATTTGATTGATAATAAGTGCATAATTAACATGAGGAAAAGGATTTTTCTTTAAGGCTAATTTTGTACTATCAGAACCTGAATTTTCGGCAATAAAACTCTGAATTTCAGGATGTAAAAGTTGTTGAATCTCCAATTTATAAGTTTTTTGTAAATGCTTTTATTATTTTATTGTCTGGGAAAAATTCTTTGCCAATTACTTTTAACGAAGTATAAAAGGGAACAGCAATAATCATTCCTGTGATGCCAAATAAAATTCCAGCAATTAATATGACTAAGAATATTTCCAAAGGATGTGAATTGGTGCTTTTTGAAAAAATTAAAGGCGCACTAATATTGTTGTCAATAATTTGTATTACTGTCATTCCAATTAATACATAAAATGTGGTTGGAAGTGTTTCGTTGGAAAAATCGGCTCCCGCACCTATACCGCTTGTCATTACTAATAGGCAGGCAACTATTGTTGCTATTAAAGGTCCAACATAAGGTACAATATTGAAAATGGCACACAATAAAGCAATTATTAACGCATTTTCTACATCAAAAATTAGAAAAACAACTAAATAAAGAATCAATATTATCGCTAATTGCAACAACAAGCCTAAAAAATAACGAGTTAATAAGCGGTTGATTTCATTTACCGAATTTATTATTTTCTCTTTTTTATCTTCAGGTAACAATTTTTCTAATTTTGAATAAATCGAATACCTTTCCTTTAAAATAAAAAAAGTAATGAATAATACTGAAGCAAATCCAACGCTAAAATTACCCAAGGTGTTAAAAAAATTATTAATGAAGTTTGGAATAAATTCAAAAGTTGTAAAAGATGATAATTTATAGCTTTCTAATAATTGTTTGGAGTTTATGTTGTAACTGTCTAAAAACAAGGTGATGTTTTCCAGTAAAAGGTGATAGTTACTTTCTAATGTGGCTACATCAATTAAAGATAAATTCTTGCCTTGAGCTAATAATAAAGGTACAAAAAGCGATATAAATCCAGAGATTAATAAAAATCCTACCAATATCGATGTAATTACGGCAAGGGTGTTTTTAAATTTTAATTTTTGCATTAATACAAGTGCCAACGGATTTAAAACTAAAGAAATTACAATAGCAATTATGCAGTAGATTATTACAGTAGCAATTTTGTACAAAAATAACAAAGCGATACTACTAGCAGCTAGTATAGCAACTGCTTTAAGAATGCCATATGAAATTTCTTTTGATGTCATTGTTTTAGTTTTTAAACACGTAATTTATAATATTGGCTCCCATTTTTAAGGCTTTTTCTCTAATTTGAATTGGATCATTGTGTACTTCGGCATTTTCCCATCCATCACCTAAATCGCACTCTAAGGTATATAATATAACCAATCGTCCTTCAATAAAAATTCCAAAGGCTTGTGGTCTTTTGTTATCGTGTTCGTGAATTTTAGGTAATCCATCAGGAAAGGCAAAAGGTTCTTTAAAAAGCAAATGATCTAATGGGATTTCGACTAATGCAGTGTTTGGGAATACCTTTTTAATTTCTCGTCTTATAAATTCATCCATTCCATAATTATCATCGACATGTAAAAAGCCACCCGAAGTTAAATAATTTTTTAAGTTTTGAACATCATTTTCGCTAAAAATCACATTACCGTGTCCTGTCATATGTACCAACGGATAATTTACAATTTCAGCACTTCCTACATCAACAACACTTACTTTGGGTGTTAAAGATGTATTGATGTTTTGGTTGCAATAAGCAACGAGATTAGGTAATGAAGTAGGATTGGCATACCAATCACCACCACCAGCATATTTTAAAACGGCCACTTCTTGGGTGTAGCCCAAAATAGGTAGAAAAAAAAGTAGAAGTAATTTATTCATTTAATAAAGCAAGTGTGTGAGTAGCTACTAAAGCAGCTGTTTCTGTTCTTAGTCTAGACTTTCCCAAAGTTACGGGAATAAAATCATTGGCAATTGCTAGTTCGATTTCTTTTGTTGAAAAATCACCTTCAGGTCCTATCAAAATTGTTATTTTTTCATTTTTTGTAATTTCCTTTTGAAATGATTTTTTAGCAGTTGCTTCACAATGGGCAATGAATTTTTGCCCATCAATTTTTGATGTTACAAATTGAGAATACAAGACAGGCTCATTTATTTTTGGCAAATAGTAATGCAATGATTGCTTCATGGAAGCTTGAAGGATTTTTTCGGCGCGATCTATTTTATATATTTTTCGCTCGGAATGATCACAAATAATGGGTGTGATTTCGTGAATTCCAATTTCAGTTGCTTTTTCTAAAAACCACTCAAAACGATCGTTCATTTTAGTAGGAGCAACGGCGATGTGCGTGTAATAAGAATCGGGTTGTTGAAAGGTATTTTTTGTGATTGTTACGGCGCATTTTTTTTCAGAAGCTACAATTATTTCAGATTCAAATAAAAAACCTAAACCGTTTGTAATAAGTATCTTATCTCCTTCTTTTTTTCGTAATACTTTAACTATATGCTTGCTTTCTTCTTTGTCGAAAAAGAATGTTTTGTCGTTATTTTTTATTTCAGAGTTGTAAAATAATTGCATAAATAATTAAAATTTAAAATCAACAATGTTAAAATTCAATACGAGCCTTTGAGGTAATTTCAGCGTTACTAAAATTGCCTTCTAAAAAGTTATAATAGCCTACAATTCCAATCATGGCAGCATTGTCAGTTGTGTATTCAAATTTAGGAATATATGTTTTCCAGCCATATTTTTGTTCGCCCTCCTTTAGAGTAGATCTTATACCTGAATTTGCCGAAACACCTCCACCAATTGCAATTTGATTTATTCCTGTCTCTGCAACCGCTAACTTTAGTTTGTCCATTAAAATGTTGATGATGGTATATTGAATAGACGCACAAATATCAGCTTTGTTTTCTTCAATGAAATTTGGATTTTCACCAACATTTTTTTGGATAAAATAGAGAATTTGGGTTTTTAAACCACTAAAACTAAAGTTCAATCCGGGTACTTTTGGTTTGGTAAATGCAAAGGCTTTAGGGTTGCCTTCTTGGGCAAATTTATCAATCAATGGCCCACCAGGATAGGGAAGGCCGAGTATTTTTGCGCTTTTGTCGAAAGCTTCTCCAACAGCATCATCAGTAGTCTCCCCTATGATTTCCATTTCAAAAAAACTAATAACTTTTACAATTTGGGTATGTCCGCCAGAAATGGTTAAAGCTAAAAACGGAAAAGTTGGTTTGTCATAACCAACTTCATCAATAAAGTGGGCCAATATATGAGCCTTCATATGATTTATTGCAATTAATGGAATTTGTAAAGCAACACTCATTGATTTAGCAAATGAACCGCCTACTAATAAAGAGCCCATTAAGCCAGGTCCCTGAGTAAATGCAATACAATTTAATTCATTTTTTGTAATTCCCGCTTTTTTTAGGGCAACATCGACAACCGGTACAATATTTTGTTGGTGAGCTCTGGAAGCTAATTCTGGAACCACTCCGCCATATTCCTCATGAATGACTTGCCTTGCAACAATATTTGACAAGACAATATCGTTGCATAATACAGCGGCTGATGTATCGTCACACGAACTTTCAATGGCTAGGGTATAAATTTTCTTTTCTAACATGATTAGGCACGAAATTTGACTTAAAGATATTGTATTTATCTTACAAAAATCCTTATTTTTGTTGGATATCCCTGTTATTTTTAATTTTGGGCAAATTTAAAACAAAATAGAGTATCAAAAAATATAAAAAAATACTATTTCGTATTCTCATTGGAATACTATTGTTGTTACTCTTTATGGGGATTGTTTTGTCGTTGCCTCCCGTTCAATCCATTCTTGGACGATATGCAACCAATGAGCTTAACAAAACCTACGGCACAGATCTTACCATAGATAAAATAACAATTACACCTTTTGGAAGTGTTAAGTTAAAAGGAGTGTTAATCTTAGATCACCACAAGGATACGCTTATTGTTATCAAGCGTTTGAATACTTCCATTTTAAGTTTCTCAAAACTTTATAATCCGGGTCATCCCTATTTAAAAGATGTCATTTTTGATGGTCTTGATGTCAAAATAACTAACTATAAAAATGAGAATTATACCAATATAGATAAATTCATTGATGCCTTTGATGAGGGAACTCCATCATCTGGTAAATTTAGAATGCGTGCTAATAAAATGACCATTTTTAGTAGTCGTTTTCGCTATATTGATGAAAATTTAAAAACCCCTAAGGTTATCGATTTTAAAAGATTGAATGGAAAATTGAAGGATTTTTTAATCAAAGGGTCTAATGTAACTTCAATTATTGATCGATTAGCTTTTAAAGACCATCGGGGTATTGAAGTTACGCAATTGACCGCTGGATTTACCTATACTAAAACCAATATTTTATTGGACCATTTAGCGCTTCAAACTCCTAATTCAGAAATGAAAGGAAAAGTAGAATTGCGATATAAGAGAGAGGATTTCAAAGATTTTAACAATAAAGTAATTTTTGATGTTCAATTAGATAAAGCCGCCATTGCTACTAATGATTTGAATTGTTTTTATAACGAATTTGGGAAGCATAATATGTTTTATTTAGACACTCATTTCTTGGGTACTTTGAATAATTTCACCCTATTTGATTTGCAGTTATTGGATAAAAACCAATCTGAAATATTAGGTACGGTTAACTTTAAAAATCTATTTGGAAAAGACAATCAATCTTTTTATATGAAAGGAAATTTTGATCGTGTGTCTTCAGATTATAGCAAAGTAATTCGTGTTTTACCTCGCATACTAGGAAAAAAATTACCTTCGGAACTTTCAAAATTTGGAAAGATCAATTTGTCCGGAAGCATTGAATTGACTCAAAAAAATATCATTGCACATGTTGCCTTACTCTCAAAATTAGGGGCGATAGAAAGCAATTTTTCAATGCAAAATATAGATTTCATTGATCACGCTTCTTATCAAGGAAATATACAATTATCTCATTTTGATTTGGGTACATTAATTAATGAAAATAAGGTTGGTTGTACCACCCTTAATTTGGATATAGATGGTTCTGGATTTACCCAACAATTATTAAATACTAAACTAAGAGGATCAATAGATGCTTTTTACTACAACGGTTATAATTATCAATCCATTGCAGTTGATGGAAGCATGAAAATGCCTTTCTTTAAAGGCTATTTTAATAGTAATGATCCCAATTTAAAGATGGATTTTGATGGATTAGTTGATCTAAGTAAGCGTGCCAATAATTATGATTTTAAAGCACAAATAGATTATGCTGATTTACATGTTCTCAACTTTTACAAAAATGACACAATCTCTATATTTAAAGGGAAAATTAATTTTAAAGCGGCTGGTGGAACTTTAGATGATTTAACCGGTGCGCTTTCAATTCATGATGTTTCCTATCAAAATAGCAAGAATTCTTACTATTTTGAAGATTTTGAAATATCTTCTTCGTTTGATGCCGATAAAGTACGTACAATAGCTATGAATTCGCCCGATATCATAAGCGGTCAAGTTATTGGAAAATATAAGATTAAAGAAGTTCGAAAAATTATTGAAAATGCGTTAGGTAGTTTGTATGCCAATTATTCGCCTAATAAATTAGCCAAAAATCAATTTTTATCTTTTGATTTTAAGATTTATGATAAAATAGTTGAAGTATTTATTCCAGAAGTTTCTATTTCTGAAAATACCAGTTTTAAAGGACAAATCTATGCAGATGCGGGTAAATTCGAATTGGATTTTATTTCGCCCTCTATAGTAGCTTATGAGAATAAAATCCAAAATGTAAAAATCGATATCGATAATAAAAATCCGATTTACAATACCTTTATTTCGGTAGATACAATTGAAAATAAGAATTATAAAATTGCCGATTTTAATTTGATTAATGTAACATTAAATGATACATTATTTGTGCGAACTGAGTTTAAAGGCGGAACTCAAAGTCGGGATAATTTTGATATTAATTTATATCATACGATTAATCAAGAAAAACAGTCGGTAGTAGGATTTAAAAAATCTGAAATTAAGTTTAAAGATTACATTTGGTTTATCAATGAACAAGAAACAAATGATAATAAAATTATTTTCGATAAATTTTTGAACAACTTTGATTTTCAAAAAATTTCTCTTTCTCATAACGATCAAAAAATTGACTTTATAGGTACCATGCGTGATTCCACCTATAAAGATTTTCAATTGACGTTCAATGAAGTTGATTTGAAAAAAGTGACGCCTACTATAGAAAATCTTTCATTTAATGGAAAAATCAATGGTAATGTGAAATACAAACAAGACAAGTTCAGTATCGACCCACAGTCTAATGTTACGATTGATAGTTTACAAATCAACAACATAGTATTGGGTGATTTGAATTTTGATATTGAGGGCAATGATACATTCAATCAGTTTCAAGTCAATTCTTCATTGACTAAAAATGGTGACGAGCAATTCTTTTTAACCGGTGATGTCAATTTTGTTGGGCAGCAATCGAGTTTGGCAATTGATGCGGGATTTAAAAATTTTGATTTAGCCCCATTTGGGCCACTTCTTGGCTCTGTACTATCCAATGTACGAGGAACAGCCACAGGAAGATCTTCAATTGCAGGTTCTCTATCGCAACCAGAAATTGATGGACGATTGTATTTAAATGATGCCGGAATGCGAGTTCCGTATTTGAATGTTGATTATGCTTTTGAAAAAAATGCGATTATAGATATTACGGAACACCAATTTAGTCTGCGAAAAATTGAAGTGACAGATACAAAATACAAAACAAAAGGATTGTTAAACGGATCAATACGTCATAAAGCTTTAGACGACTGGCAATTGGATTTGCATTTAAACTCTAATAATATTTTAGCTTTAGATACACCCGATACGGAAGGTGCTTTTTATTATGGTACTGCCTTTATGAAAGGAAATGCAAGTATTACAGGATCTGTAAATGCACTAAATATCGAAGTTTCTGGTGAGTCTGAAAAAGGAACTACTATTAAAATTCCAGTGAGTGACAGCGAAGATATAGGTGATAATTCCTTTATTAAGTTTCTGTCAAAAGAAGAACTCCAAAAGATCAAAATGGGTAAAGTGATTGAAAAAAATAAATACCAAGGCATTGAATTAGCTTTGCGTTTTGACATTGATCAGGATGCAGAAATTGAAATTATTTTAGATAAACAATCAGGTCATGCTATGAAAGGTAGGGGTGTAGGATCTATGTTTATGGAAATCAATACGTTGGGTAAATTTCAAATGAATGGCGATTTCATCGTGCAAGAAGGACAGTATAATTTTAAATATGGAGGTTTAATAGATAAAAAATTCAATGTAGAAAAAGGAGGTACCATACGATGGGATGGTGATCCTATGAATGCTGTTTTGGATTTAGAAGCTACTTATAAAACTACTGCAAATCCCGCGGTGTTATTAGAAAGCGCCTCCTTAAATAAAAAAGTTGATACTCATGTTTCTATATTATTAAACGGAAACCTTAGTAACCCACAACCCGATTTCAATATTAATTTTCCAACGGTACCATCGGTTTTAAAAAGCGAAATAGAGTACAAATTACAAGATAAAGATACCCGACAAACTCAGGCTTTTGCGTTATTGTCTACGGGTTCTTTTGTTACCGCAGAAACTGCAGGAAATGCAGCATATGGGCCACTATTTGAACGCGCAGGATCTCTCATTAATGGTTTGTTTGCCGACGATGAAAGTAAATTGCAATTGGGTTTTGATTATTCTCAAGGGAATCGATTATCTGAGATTTCTGATAGGGTAGGTGTTACAGTAAGTACCCGAATTAATGATAGAATTTCGATCAATGGAAAAGTAGGGGTGCCTGTAGGAGGAGTTAGCGAATCGGTAATTGTTGGAAATGTAGAAATACAAATGCAGTTGAACGAAGACGGATCGCTTACAGCTCAAGTATTCAATAGAGAAAATAATATTAACTACATTGGCGAAGGTATTGGATACACTCAAGGTTTAGGACTCACTTACAATGTAGAGTTTAATACCTTTAAGGAAATGATTCGCAAAATTTTTACAAATAAGAAGGCAGTCAAAACGGCAACAAATTCTAATAGCGATGTTCCAGATTCTGAGGATATTCCATCCGAATTTTTAGATTACATAAATAACCGAAAAGAGAAGAAATTGGAAAGTCCTAAAGAAATTAAAAGTAAAGTACCCGAAATCGAATAATTCTTCATTTTTTTAGCAAAAAAACAAAAGTTATCAACGAAAACGTTTGAATTTTCCATTAAAATTAAATAGTTAGCAAAATAAAGATGGTTATATAATTTCCTTTATTAATTTTACATAAACAAATATAAATTAATGACGACAAAGATTAGAAAAATAGGTGTTTTAACTTCAGGTGGAGATTCCCCTGGGATGAACGCTGCTATTCGTTCAGTTGTTAGAACTTGTGCATATCACAATATTGAATGTGTTGGAATCTACAGAGGGTACCAAGGCATGATTGAAGGTGATTTCGAAGAAATGGGTCCTCGTTCAGTAAACAATATCATCAATAAAGGTGGAACCATTTTAAAATCTGCACGATCCAAAGAATTTATGACTGTTGAAGGCCGTCAAAAAGCACATGCAAATTTAGTGGCTGCGGGAGTTGATGCCATAGTTGTAATTGGAGGTGACGGAAGTTTCACTGGCGCAGAAGTTTTCAATAGAGAATATGGATTTCCAGTTATGGGAATTCCAGGCACTATTGACAATGATATATATGGCACGAGTCATACCTTAGGATATGACACTGCTTTAAATACTGTTGTAGATTGTATTGATAAGATTCGCGATACAGCGAGTTCTCACAACCGTCTTTTCTTAGTAGAAGTAATGGGCAGAGATGCGGGTCATATTGCATTGAATGCAGGTATAGGAGCTGGAGCTGAAGAAATATTAATTCCAGAGGAAGACCTTGGTTTAGAGCGATTAATCGAATCATTACGTCGTAGCAAAGCATCAGGTAAATCTTCAAGTATAGTAGTAATAGCAGAAGGAGATAAAATTGGTAAAAATGTTTTTGAATTAAAAGATTATATCGAAGAAAATTTCCCAGAATATGATATTCGCGTTTCGGTATTAGGACATATGCAACGAGGAGGATCTCCTTCTTGCTATGATCGTGTTTTGGCGAGTAGATTTGGTGTAAAAGCTGTAGAGTCTATCCTTGAAGGTAAATCCAATTATATGGTAGGAATGCTAAATGATAAAGTAGCACTTACACCTTTAGAACAAGCAATTAAAGGTAGCTCAGAAATTGACAAAGAACTGCTTCGCGTTTCAGATATCATGACTACATAAATCAGAACTCTTATTGGGTTCAGCAAATTAAATTTAAATCACTGTATTAATTATTGGTTTTAAGAGTATTTCTTAAAGCATAAAGCTTAAAAAAAATGTCAAAAGTAAAATTAGGAATCAACGGTTTTGGAAGAATTGGAAGAATTGTTTTTAGAGAAACATTCAATAGAGATAATGTAGAAGTAGTAGCTATCAATGATTTATTAGATGTAGATCATTTGGCTTACTTATTAAAATATGATTCTGTTCACGGGCGTTTTAACGGAAAAGTGGAAGTCAAAGAAGGAAAATTATATGTAAATGATACGTACATTAGAGTTACTGCAGAAAGAGATCCAAAGTTAATCCAATGGGATCAAGTTGGTGTTGATGTAGTTGCAGAGTGTACAGGTTTCTTCACTACAGTTGAAACTGCTAGTGCGCATCTTGAAGGTGGTGCTAAAAAAGTGGTAATTTCTGCTCCTTCAGCAGATGCTCCAATGTATGTAATGGGAGTAAACCATACCAAAGCTACTGCTGCTGATAAAGTAGTTTCTAATGCGTCTTGTACCACAAACTGTTTGGCGCCATTAGCAAAAGTAATCCACGATAATTTTGGAATAGTAGAAGGATTAATGACAACGGTTCATGCAACCACATCAACACAAATGACGTGTGACGGTCCTTCTCGCAAAGACTGGCGTGGTGGTCGTGCAGCTGCATGCAATATCATTCCTTCTTCAACAGGCGCTGCTAAAGCTGTGGGTCAGGTTATTCCAGAATTGAATGGAAAATTAACGGGAATGTCAATGCGTGTTCCTACTGTTGATGTTTCTGTGGTCGATTTAACGGTAAAATTAGCGAAAGAAACTTCTTATGACGCTATCATGAAAGTAATAAAATCGGCTTCAGAAAATGAAATGAAGGGTATTTTAGGGTATACCGAAGATTTAGTCGTTTCTCAAGACTTTGTTTCAGATTCCAGAACCTCTATTGTTGATGCAAAAGCAGGAATTGGACTCAACAGTACATTCTTTAAAATTGTATCGTGGTATGATAATGAATATGGATATTCTAGTAAATTAATTGATTTATCTGTTCACATAGCCGGATTAAAATAATAGTATTTTTTAAAAAGAACATAATTGAACGTTTTACTTCGTTGTGTTCTTTTAAATATGCACCTCTATATTCAAAATTATGAAATTATTAGTTGACAGTGGATCTACAAAAGCTGATTGGATTGCTATTGATGATAACGGTAAAGTTTTATTTACAACCCAATCATTAGGATTAAACCCTGAAGTATTAAATAAAAAAGAAATCATTCATCGCTTAAATGATAAATTTGATATTTCACACAATAAAGATAAAGCCACTCATTTGTTTTTTTATGGTGCCGGTTGCGGAACCGATAGAATGAAAATTTTTTTAACAGAAGTATTTGAGAATTATTTTAAAAATGCTACTGTTGTTGTTCATGAAGATACCTTTGCTGCAGTATATGCTACTACACCAAAAGATGAAGAAGCAATCGTATGTATTCTTGGTACAGGATCAAATTGTAGTTACTTTGATGGAAAAATATTACACCAAAAAGTGCAATCTCTTGGTTATATTGCTATGGATGATTGTTCAGGTAATCGATTTGGTCGCCATTTATTGAGAGGGTATTACTTTAATAAAATGCCTAAAGAGTTAGCGTTAGAATTTGAAGAAGAATACAATGTTGATCCCGATTATATTAAACATAATTTATATAAAGAACCCAATCCAAATGCTTATTTGGCAACTTTTGCTAAATTTTTGATAAAACACAAAGACACCGATTTTTGCAAAAAATACATCCAAATGGAAATGGAAGATTTTGTTGAAAATTATGTGGAACAATTTGAGAATTGTAAAGATGTTCCGGTTCATTTTGTAGGTTCAATTGCTTTTTATTTGAAAGAAGAACTTACAGAAGTATTAGCTAAAAAAGGCATCTCTATAGGAAATGTATTGCGCCGACCTATTGACGGACTCATTGCCTATCATATTTTAAACAAATAAAGCAACAACCTGAAAATAAATTTTCAGGTTTTTTTTAAATTAAATAGAATAAAATTCAGCTTCGCAATGAAAACAAATTTTTTTGTTGGATATAGGATGAATAAAAATGAGTTGTTCGGCATGTAAATGCAATCGATTAGATTTTGTACCGTATAAATCGTCTCCAATTATAGGCGTTTTCAATCCCAATTCATGCGATGCATGCACCCTCAATTGATGTGTTCTTCCCGTTATAGGGTAGAAGTATACCAAGGTTTGGTTATTTATAATTTTAATTTTTTTCCATTTAGTTTGAGCCGGTTTACCATGATCGTAACACACCAATTGACGGGGTCGATCTTCAAGATCTACTCGTAATGGTAAATCGATGCTACCTTCATTATCGTGCAATACACCGTCTAATAGCGCCACATAACGTTTACTAATTGTTCTTTTAATAAACTGACTTTGTAACTTAACATAGGTAGCTTCATCTTTTGCAATCAACATCAACCCAGAAGTAGACATATCTAAGCGATGCACTACTAGTGGACCAGTAGCTTCTGGATATTTCTCTTTTATTCTTTGATAAACAGAATCGGTGATTTTTTTTCCTGGAACCGATAAAAATTCGGCGGGTTTGTTAATCACTAAAAGCACTTCATCTTCATATACCACTTCTATTTCTTTTCCAGTAGGGTTATCTTCAAATGGATTCGCTTCAATGTGTAATCCTTTTAGCATGTGTGTCATTAAAATGGGCTCACATTTACTTTTACAGGCCGGATAAAATTGTTTGTGTTTTCTGATTTCTGATTTTGGCGATTGTCCCCACCAAAATTCGGCCATGGCAATTGGTTTTAATTGGTGTTCGAATGCATAATTTAATAATTTTGGAGCAGCGCATTCTCCAGCACCTGCCGGAGGATTATTGTCAAAGATTTCGCCCAAACTTTTTCTTTTGCCTAAAACATTTAAAAAGGAATATTCAGCAAATAACTTTTGTTGTAATGCGCTCGATTTTATTCGGCGCTTTTCTTTTAGAAGTTGAATTTCTGCAACGATTTCATCCAATTCTTTTTGCGCATTTTCTAGTTGAAAATTCCAGTATTTCGACATTTTTTTGAGTAAAATACTTTCTTTTTTGCTTTCTTCCGAAAGGAGTATTTCTAGCTTTTCAATTTCAGTAGAAGCTCTATTTGAAAAAGAAATTCTTTTTTCATCCCGTTCAATTTTGAGTCTTTTGATGTTGTTTTTATGATTTTGAATATCTGCAGCTGCCTCTTTTAGTGTTGTGTCTAATTGATTTCTCTTGTTTTGAAGTTCCTCGGAATTTTCTAAAATTTCAATCTGCCGATTGATGGCATTCAAAACATCTTCTTCTATTCTAAAATAACCATCTACTTGTAACATGTCAAAAATGGTGGGCACAAAATAGACATGGTGATTTTTGCCGGCTAATTTTCCAGAAAATGCCCATAGATAACCTACTTCTCCTTCACGATTTTGGCAGACCAAAACCCCAAACATTTTACCGATTACTAAGCCTTCTTGATTGGGTTTTAATCCGAAATTATGTTCAAAATCAGTCTGGTTTTCAAGATAATCTTGTAATTCACTTGAAGCAATGGTGCTTAGCTCATTAGGCTCGTAATAAAAAGGGAACGTAAATTTTTCGGGCAATGGAATACCTGAAATATTGTTTTTGAAAGTCTGGAAAATGTTATTTTGCATTATTAAATTAAACCTGAATCACACCCAAGTTAAATCGTTTTTCAATAGGAGCGTGGTTGGCAGCTTCTATTCCCATTGCGATCCAATTCCTTGTTTCTAATGGATCAATAATGGCATCGGTCCACAATCGTGCTGCTGCATAGTATGGTGAAACTTGCTCATCATAGCGTGCTTTAATTTTGTCAAATAGTTCTTTTTCCTTTTTTTCATCAATAACTTTTCCTTTTGTTTTTAAGGAAGAAGCTTCAATTTGTGCCAATACTTTGGCAGCTTGAGTGCCTCCCATTACGGCTAATTCGGCACTAGGCCAAGCAAAAATTAAGCGCGGATCGTAGGCTTTTCCGCACATCGCATAATTTCCTGCACCATAGGAATTTCCTACAATAACGGTAAATTTAGGTACCACTGAATTGGCCATAGCATTGACCATTTTAGCACCATCTTTAATGATACCACCATGTTCTGATTTTGACCCTACCATAAAGCCAGTTACGTCTTGTATGAATACTAATGGAATTTTCTTTTGATTACAATTGGCAATAAATCGCGTGGCTTTATCTGCTGAATCCGAATAAATAGCACCACCAAATTGCATTTCTCCTTTGGCGGTCTTTACAATTTTACGTTGGTTGGCCACGATGCCTACAGCCCAACCGTCAATCCGAGCATAAGCTGTAATTAAGGTTTTGCCATAATCGGCTTTGTATTCATCAAATTCGGATTGATCTACTAATCGTTTGATGATTTCATACATATCATATTGATCGGCTCTTGATTTGGGTAAAATTCCATAAATATCTTTGGGCTCTAAAGCTGGTTTTTCTGCTTTTATTCGGTTGAAACCTGCTGAATCAAAAGTGCCAATTTTACCCATAATACTTTTGATACGATTTAAGGCATCGGCATCATCTTTTGCTTTGTAGTCGGTTACACCGGATATTTCGCAATGGGTTGTAGCACCGCCAAGTGTTTCATTATCGATGGTTTCTCCAATGGCAGCTTTTACCAAATAGCTTCCGGCTAAAAAGATGCTCCCGGTTTTATCTACGATCATGGCTTCATCACTCATGATGGGTAAATAGGCTCCACCTGCCACACAACTGCCCATAACGGCTGCTATTTGAGTAATTCCGAGGCTACTCATGAGTGCATTATTTCTAAAAATGCGTCCAAAATGTTCTTTGTCGGGAAAAATTTCATCTTGTAAGGGTAAGTAAACACCCGCTGAATCTACTAAATAAATAATTGGAATTCGGTTTTCCATAGCAATTTCTTGCGCACGAAGATTCTTTTTGCCCGTTATAGGAAACCATGCGCCGGCTTTAACTGTAGCGTCATTGGCTACAACTATACATTGCTTCCCAGAAATATACCCCATTTTAACAACGACACCTCCAGAAGGACAGCCACCGTGTTCTTCATACATTCCATCACCTGCAAAGGCAGCAATTTCAATACTTTTGGCTTTTGGGTCTAATAAATAATCAATACGCTCTCTTGCGGTCATTTTGCCTTCGGCATGTAGTTTATCAATTCTTATTTGACCACCACCTTGTTTGACTTGAGTAAATCGTTTGTGCAGATCGGAAACCAATAATTTATTATGATCTTCGTTGGTATTGAAATTGATATTCATTTTGGATATTTTAATGATCGGTGTAAATTTACAAAATTCAATGCGAATAAAAACTATTTAATAATAAACTGAATTTAAAAAAAGGAATTCATATTTAATATTTAATTAACATTGAAAGTTTAGATTTGCATAAATAAAAAATATACTAATGACACTAAATAAACTATTTCAATTTTTTGTACCAAAAGATAAAAAATTCTTTCCACTTTTTGAACAGGCTTCAACAAATTTAATATTATTAGCAGAAACGCTTCATGAAGTTGTCAATGCACAACGTGGAGAACGCGAAGCATCTTTCAATAAAATTGATGAATTAGAAGAGATTATAGAAGATATTATGTATCAAACTAATTTAGAATTAAGTAAAAATTTCATTACACCTTTTGATCGAGAAGATATTCATTCACTAGTTAAATCGATTGATGATGTTGCCGATTATATGCAGGGCGCCTCGAGTAGAATTCGTTTGTACCAAGTAGATAAAATTACCAAATCGATTCGTAGATTAACAGAGATTAATTTAGAAGCTTGTCAATTAATTGGTGCTACTGTTTCTGAATTGAAAGTGATGAATCACAAGGCAATTAAAGAAATGTGTAAGCAAATTAATAAATTAGAAGGTAAAGCTGATGTTGTTTTTGATAAAGCGGTTGCCGATTTATTTGAAAACGAATTAGATGCCAAAAATATTATTAAATACAAAGAGGTATTAATGGCGCTTGAAACAGCCTCAGATAAGTGTAAAAGTGTCTCTAATATTTTGGAGCAAATTTCTGTAAAACATTCATAATAGTTAAATAAAACACATTATGGATTTTACACTACTACTTATAATAATAATTTTAGCATTAATTTTTGACTATATTAATGGTTTTCATGATGCGGCAAATTCTATTGCTACTATAGTTGCTACAAAGGTGTTATCTCCATTTCAAGCTGTTCTTTGGGCTGCTTTTTTTAATTTTTTAGCCTATTGGGTATTTGGTTTTGGTGTTGCCGATACCGTTGCCAAAACAGCCCATACAAGTAGCATTGATTTAATTACAATTTTAGCGGGTGTTATTGCAGCAATAATTTGGAACATTATTACTTGGCTTAAAGGAATTCCATCGTCTTCCTCACATACCCTTATTGGTGGTTTTGCAGGTGCAGCCATTGCTCATGGGTTATCTAGTGTTACTGATCCAGAGCACGCTGGATTTAAAATTGTAAATTGGTTTAAGGCAGCAAAAGAGGGCGAGTTACTACCTTCTGGAGTTGTTATTGTACTTTTGTTTATCGTTTTTGCTCCCCTTTTAGGAATGATTATTTCCTATTTTATTTCTTTGTGGTTGATGTATTCTTCTAAAAAAAATATTTATCCAAAATTATTTACACTAGTATTAATAGCTTTGGTTTCTTGGTTTTTGTATGAGGTGATGATCCCATATGAAGCCATCAAAAAACCTAGATTTGAAAGTGAATTTTGGAGTGTTATAACGGAACCCCATAATATTAAATGGTTTTTGGTAGCCATTATCTTTTATAGCTTAGCTCTATTTAATTTGTTTTTTAGTAGTTTATCAACTTCAAGAGCAGAAGCAGTACTCAAGAAAATGCAGTTGTTATCTTCAGCGGCATTTAGTTTAGGACATGGAGGGAATGATTCTCAAAAAGTGATGGGTATTATTGCTGCCGCTGTTGCTGTATATATAAAATCAAATCCAGATATTGATTTATCTGCAGGATGGTTGGATTTAAATGTAGTGCTACCTTCTGAAAAGAATGGGGTAAAAATTGATGGCATTATGCCGAGCTGGATCCCATTAACATGTTACACTGTAATCGCTTTAGGAACCTTAAGTGGGGGATGGAAAATTGTAAAAACGATGGGTTCTAAAATTACAAAAGTAAATGCTTTTGAGGGTGTAGTAGCAGAATCTGCTGGAGCTCTAACTTTATTTACAACAGAGCATTTTAAAATACCGGTATCTACTACACATACGATTACTGGATCTATCATTGGGGTAGGAGTTACTAAACGTATTTCTGCCGTGCGATGGGGTGTAACCGTTAAATTATTGTGGGCTTGGATTTTAACCATTCCAGTATCGGCTGTATTAGCCGCCTTGATTTATTACATATTAAAAGTATTTATTTAAAATATTATATAAAAAAAGAGGCTAAGTAAATAGCCTCTTTTTTTATGAATCCTTTTGTCCCATCATCATTAAATAGCCTTTTAAAAAAAGATCTATTTCACCATTCATTACTCCATCTACATCGCTCGTTTCTACTCCAGTTCGAACATCCTTAACGAGTTTATAAGGTTGAATGACATAATTTCGTATTTGTGAACCCCATTCAATTTTCATTTTACCCGCTTCTATATCACTTCGTTGTGCTTGTTGCTTTTTCAATTCAATTTCATACAATTGCGATTTTAACATTTGTAACGCCCGTTGACGGTTATCGTGTTGAGAGCGTGTCTCTGAACATTGAATTTGAATGCCAGTAGGTTTGTGAACCAATTGTACTTTGGTTTCAACTTTATTTACATTTTGCCCCCCAGCGCCACTAGAACGTGCTGTAGTAATCTCTATGTCTGCAGGATTAATTTCTATTTCTATAGTATCATCTACCAAGGGATATACATAAACCGAAGCAAACGAAGTATGCCTTTTAGCATTACTATCAAAGGGAGAAATTCTCACCAAACGATGAACACCATTTTCGCCTTTTAAATACCCAAATGCAAAATCACCTTCAATTTCTAATGTTACTGTTTTTATTCCTGCTACATCGCCTTCTTGGAAGTTCAATTCATTTATTTTGTAGCCTTGTTTTTCGCCCCACATCAAGTACATTCGTATCAACATAGAAGCCCAGTCACAGCTTTCTGTACCACCAGCACCGGCCGTAATTTGTAATACAGCACTCATGTTGTCGCCTTCATCCGAAAGCATGTTTCTAAATTCTAAATCTTCAATATGAAAAAGGGTTTCTGCATAAAATAGGTCTACTTCTTCTGCTGAAATAGCACCCTCTTTGAAAAATTCCATCAGTACTTGAAGTTCTTCAACCTGATCCATTCCTTTAGTGTAGTCTTCGACCCATTTCTTTTTTGAACGCAAACTACGAACAATAATTTCTGCATCTTTGGCATTGTTCCAAAAGTCGGGTGCAAAGGTTTTTTCTTCTTCGTTGGTTATTTCAATTGTTTTGGCATCAATGTCAAAGATACCTCCTTAACGCACCAAGGCGATCAATAATATCTCTGACATGTTCTGTATTTATCATAAATATTGTAGTTTTACAACACAAAAATAGGCATTCTTTTTTATACTATGGAAATAAATTTAGTAAGTGATACCGTAACTCGACCTTCAATCGAGATGTTAAACGCAATGTTTAATGCTAAAGTTGGGGATGATGTTTATAAACAAGATCCAACTATCAATGAGTTGGAAGAAACGTTGGCAGATTTATTTGGTATGGAATCGGCATTGTTTTTTCCATCCGGAACAATGGCCAATCAAACAGCTATAAAATTGCATACGCAACCTGGCGAACAAGTTATTTGTGATAAATATGCACACATTTATCATTATGAAGGTGGTGGTGCTTCTTTTAATAGTGGTGTTTCATGTTGTTTAGTCGATGGATACCGAGGAATGATTACTGCCGATTTGGTAAAAAACGCCATTAACGATCCTGATTTTTATCACGCACCATTAACATCATTAGTAAGTATTGAGAATACTACCAATAAAGGAGGAGGCGCTTGTTATGATATTGAGACTTTACAAGCAATAAAGCAAGTTTGCACCGAAAACAATTTAAAATACCATTTAGATGGTGCTCGATTATGGAATGCTTTAGTGGCAAAAAAGCAGCACCCCAAACAGTTTGGGGAATTATTTGATACCGTTTCGGTTTGTTTGTCTAAAGGATTAGGAGCTCCTATTGGATCTGTTTTATTAGGAACAAAAGCCGATATGAATCGTGCTTTACGAATTCGAAAAATATTTGGAGGAGGTATGCGTCAATCGGGCTATTTAGCAGCTGCTGGATTATATGCACTTCAAAATAATATTACCCGTTTAGAAATAGATCATAGAAGAGCAAAAGAATTAGGGACATTATTAGAGCGTATGCCTTGGGTAGCTAATGTTGAACCAGTTGAAACGAATATATTAATTTTTAGCTTACAACCAGTAATTGAAGAAAACGTATTCCTAGAAAAACTGAAACAAAAAGGAATTTTGATTGGTTCAATGGGACATCGCAAGCTTCGTATTGTGACTCATTTAGATTATAAAGAAGTTATGCACGAATATGTAATGGAAGTAATTTCTAAGCTGACATTTTAATTTTGGAAATCATAATCATATCAATAGTAGCGTTTTTAACTGCCATTCTCACCTTTTTTTCTGGTTTTGGATTAGGAACTTTATTGACGCCTGTTTTTATGTTGTTTTTTCCAATTGATATCGCCATTGGATTGTGTGGTATCGTTCATTTTGCAAATAATTTATTTAAGTTTTTCTTGGTTGGAAAACATGCTAATAAGGAAGTGTTGCTAAAATTTGGAATCCCTGCTATTATTGCGGCTTTGTTTGGTTCGTGGCTGTTGTTGCACATTTCCGATTTACCTCCTTTGTTTAGTTATTCGCTTTTTGGAAAAAAATTAGACGTTTTTCCTATGCAGTTTATTATTGCAGTTTTATTACTATTTTTTGCCTTTTTAGACTTGATTCCGTTTTTGAGTAAATTAGATTTTGGAAAAGATAAATTGCCATTGGGTGGAATTTTAAGTGGGTTTTTTGGCGGTCTTTCCGGACATCAAGGGGCTTTGCGAAGTGCATTTTTGATCAAATCAGGTTTGTCCAAAGAAAGTTTCATTGCTACAGGAATTGTTGTTTCCCTATTTATCGATTTTACACGTTTGAGTGTTTATGCTTCAAAAATCACTACTTATACAGTATATGAAAATAAGGTAGTATTGATTTCAGCAACGCTTTGTGCAATTACAGGCGCCTATTTGGGAAACAAACTTTTAAAGAAGGTAACACTGAAATTTCTCCAAGTTTTTGTTGCTGTTTTATTGCTTTTAGTGGCAATTGGTTTAGGAATGGGTATTATTTAATTTCCATGACACACCAAATAGGTACGTGGTCTGATATTTTTCGAGCTTCTTTTATCGACTTGAAATTAGAATAAAAAGCAATAATTCCTTTCTGTAAAATTTTTATTTTCTGATTGTCGTAAAACAAATTATCATACTCCGATGCCAAACAATCATTGTTATTACACTTTTGACGTAAATTTGTTTTTTGACTCACTAAAATAGGCGTGAAGCCAATTTTTTTTAACGGATTAAAAACAGTATTACTTTGCGGACAATTGAAATCACCCACAAAAATTAGGTTAAGTTTTGGATATAGTTTTGGGAAAAATTTAAAATATTTTAGTTCGGTTTCTGGATTTTTCTTTTTAGGTACTGCATGAAAGGAAACTAATGTGAATATTTTGCCCTGAAATTCAAATGAACCCATAAACGGTTCTCGGTCTATTACAGTGGCATAATTTTGGTCGAGCCAAGTAGTGCCCACTTTTTTTATACGCGCTGTTTTCCATAAAAAAGCATAACGCTCACTACTCGACGGATTGTTACTTGTAGTGGGGTTGCTTATCGTATAATCCCATTTTGTCCCTTTTGTGTTTAAAAGGGTCACTAATCGACTTACCGCTTGTGCGCCCCCTAAACCTGCTACCACTTCTTGAATGGCGATAACGTCATAGTCTTTAAGTGTATTTGCCATAACCGATAATTCACTATCCGATTTCGATTTGCCTAAATTCATGATATTCCAACTACAAACCGAGACTTGTGCAAATGCGAGAGAGCTAATACATAAAAATAAGAATAAAATAAGGGTTTTATTTACCTTTAATTTTCCCATCATTCCCTTTAAATAGCGATACATGTTTTTTTCTTTTATTATTACTACAAAAATAGTAAATTAGCCATTATTAATACCTGTAAATATTATGAAAAAAATCACGAATATCCTTTTAGGTTGTGTTATTTTTGCGCCTAGTTATAGTCAAATAAAAACAAATACCATGTCTGATAAAATTCAACCACCAGTTGCTAAAATTGTTCCTAAAACACTAGAAAAACATGGTGACAAACGTATAGATAATTATTATTGGTTAAACCAGAGAGAAAATCCAGAAGTAATTGATTATCTTACTAAAGAAAACGAGTATTATCAAAAATCTACGGCTCATACCAAGGGATTACAAGACGATTTGTTTTTGGAAATGAAAGCTCGCATTAAAGAAGACGATAGTTCAGTTCCTTATTTATACAACGGATATTATTATGTTACTCGTTATGAAACGGGTAAAGATTATCCCATTTATGCCCGAAAAAAAGGAAGTTTAGAAGCTAATGAGGAAATAATGTTTGATTGTAATGAAATGGCTAAAGGGCAATCTTATTTTAATTTATCAGGCATCAGTGTAAGTGAAGACAATAAGTGGGTCGCTTTTGGAATAGATTTGGTTTCGAGAAGACAATATACCATTCAAATTAAAAATTTGGAAACCGGAGAAATTTTGCCTGTAAAATTAGAAAACACAACAGGTGGTTCTACTTGGGCTGGGGATAATAAAACTTTATTTTATACGCGTAATGATCCACAAACCTTGCGTTCTGATAAGGTTTATAAACACACATTAGGAACTGAAGCCACTATGGATACGGTTGTTTTTCATGAAAAGGACGATACCTTTAGTACGTTTGTTTATAAAGAAAAATCAAAAAAATATTTAGTAATTGGTTCTTCTAGTACATTAACATCGGAATACCAAATTTTGGAAGCTAATACCCCAAACAGTGCGTTTAGAATTTTCCATAAAAGAACCCGCGGCTTAGAATATTCCATTTCGCATTATGGCGATAGTTTTTATATTGTTACCAATAAAGACAAGGCTACCAATTTTAAATTGATGAAAACCTCTGAAAATGCTACAGCTGCTGATAATTGGAAGGATGTAATCGCTCACAGAAAAGAAGTATTGTTAGAAGGAATAGATATTTTTAAAGATTATTTAGTAGTAGAAGAACGTTCGAATGGTTTAAATAAAATTCAAATTCGACCATGGAACGGAAAAGGTGCTTATTATCTTCCGTTTGCCATAGAGACTTATACAGCGTATACAACTACAAACGTCGATTTTGATACCGAGATATTACGATATGGTTATCAATCCATGGCAACACCTTCCTCTATTATTGATTTTAACATGCGTACACAGGAAAAAAAAGTACTGAAAGAGCAAGAAGTATTGGGTGGAAAATTTGACAAAAATAATTATATAGAAGAGCGCGTTTGGGCTACAGCAACTGATGGAACAAAAGTTCCCATTTCAATAGTGTATAAAAAAGGAATCCAAAAAGATGGCAAAAATCCATTACTTTTATATGCTTATGGATCGTATGGCGCTACCATGGATCCTTATTTTTCATCTACTAGATTAAGTTTGTTAGACAGAGGATTTATCTATGCAATAGCTCATATTAGAGGGGGCGAGGATCTCGGAAGAGAGTGGTATGAAAACGGTAAGTTATTACAAAAGAAAAATACATTTACTGATTATGTAGATTGTTCTAAATTTATGATTGACCAAAAATATACTTCAGCAGAACATTTATATGCAGAAGGTGGTTCGGCAGGCGGATTGTTAATGGGAGCAATTGTTAATATGGCACCTGAATTATACCATGGTGTAATTGCACAAGTGCCTTTTGTTGATGTTATTACAACTATGTTAGACGATACTATTCCTTTGACTACAGGTGAATATGACGAATGGGGTAATCCGAATGAAAAAAAATACTACGACTATATGTTATCCTATTCACCGTATGATCAAGTGAAAGCACAAGCCTATCCCAATATGTATGTATCAACTGGTTTACACGATTCTCAGGTACAATATTGGGAACCAGCTAAATGGGTAGCTAAATTGCGTGTTTTGAAAACAAATGACACTCAATTATTTTTAGATACCAATATGGATGCCGGTCATGGTGGTGCTTCAGGACGGTTTGAAGCGTTAAAAGAATTGGCAAAGGAATTTGCTTTTTTATTAGATTTGGAAAAAATTAAGAAGTAGTTAAACTTTTTTTGTTAAATTTGCATCGATTTGGGGTAACATATATTACCTGCCTCGGATAATTTATTTTTTATGAAACAAGAAATAAAAGCCTATAATAATGTTTTGGAATTAATTGGAAATACTCCATTAATTAAATTGAGCAAAGTAGCTGCCAATTTTCCTGGGAGTTATTATGCAAAAGTGGAAGCTTTTAATCCCGGACATTCTACAAAAGATCGTATTGCCTTATACATCATTGAAGATGCTGAAAAAAAAGGTATCTTAAAACCTGGTGACACTATAATTGAAACCACTTCTGGAAATACGGGTTTTAGTTTAGCCATGGTAAGCATCATTAAAGGGTATGATTGCATTTTAGCAGTAAGTTCAAAATCTTCTAAAGATAAAATTGATATGTTGCGTTCTATGGGTGCAAAGGTATATGTATGTCCTGCAAATGTTTCAGCTGATGATGAACGTTCCTATTATAACGTTGCTAAAAGATTACATGAAGAAACGAAAGGGTCGGTTTATATCAATCAGTATTTTAATGAATTAAATGTTGATGCACATTATAACTCTACAGGTCCTGAAATTTGGGAACAAACCGGTGGGCAAATCACACACCTTGTTGCTTGTAGTGGAACGGGCGGAACCATTTCTGGAACGGCTCGATTTTTAAAAGAACAAAATCCAAACATTAAAATATTAGGAGTTGATGCCTTTGGTTCGGTTTTGAAAAAATACCATGAAACCAAAGAATTTGATAACGATGAAATTTATCCCTATCGTATTGAAGGATTAGGTAAAAACTTAATTCCAACCGCTACCGATTTTGATATAATTGATCAATTCATCAAAGTAACTGATGAAGATAGCGCACATACTGCTAGAGAAATTGTAAAAAAAGAAGGTTTGTTTGTAGGATATACATCTGGAGCTGCTTTCCAAGCAGTGAAACAATTTTCAGAAGAAGGAATGTTTGATGCCGATAGTAAAGTGGTTATTATTTTTCCAGACCATGGTTCAAGATACATGAGTAAAGTATTTAGCGATGAATGGATGAACGAGCAAGGATTCTTCGATTCAGTTAATCAAGAAGATGCCTTGAAAATTGAAATTATTAAATAATTTGATAGCATAGATATAAAAAAAAATCCTGAGTGAAAGCTCAGGATTTTTTATTTAATTCGAAGAAAGAATTACTCAGCGCTTTCTTGCATGGTGTGATACACGTTCATTACGTCGTCATCTTCTTCAATTTTTTCTAATAATTTTTCAACATCTGCTACTTGGTCTGCAGTTAATTCTTTAGTGATTTGAGGAATTCTTTCAAATCCTGAAGATAAGATTTCTAATCCACGCGATTCTAATTCTTTTTGGATGGTTCCAAAGCTTTCAAAAGGAGCGTACATTAAAATTCCGTCTTCGTCAGCAAAGATTTCTTCCACGCCAAAATCGATCATTTCTAATTCGAGTTCTTCTACATCTTGACCTTCTGCGGGTATTCTAAAATTACACGTATGATCAAACATAAATTCTACCGAACCTTGTGTTCCAAAAGTACCATTACATTTATTAAAATAACTTCTAATATTGGCAACGGTTCTATTATTATTGTCGGTTGCGGTTTCAATTAAAATAGCAATTCCGTGGGGCGCATACCCTTCAAACAAGACTTCTTTATAGTTTGCAGTATCTTTATCGGATGCTTTTTTTATGGCACGTTCTACATTATCCTTAGGCATATTGGCTGCCTTTGCATTTTGAATTACGGCTCTTAAACGTGAGTTAGTTTCTTGATTTGGACCGCCTTCTTTTACGGCCATTACAATATCTTTTCCTATTCTAGTAAACGTTTTTGCCATTGCTGACCAACGTTTCATTTTACGGGCTTTTCTAAATTCAAATGCTCTTCCCATTTCTTTTTTCGTTTAATATTTAACTTTGTTCTGTTTGGCTTAGCCTTGAGTCAACTTTCAGGATGCAAAAATAAAAATAATTAAATGACTTTATAACACTAAAGACATAAAATAAAAAATCCGCTACTGCGGATTCATTTCGTTAGGCAAATCGTTTTAATTTATTTTTGTCAACAATAGTTATTTTTTTCCCGGTTAATGCCCTATTTATCGCCAAGTAATTTGAGTTTATTTGTTCAAGCAGAGACGAATTGTCATTGATTGAAAAAAAAACATTTTTATTCGACAATAATTTTTTTGGTTACGGATTCTTTATCAGAAGATAATTGTAACATGTAAAAGCCAGTCGGTAAGTTTGTAAGTTTATAGGTGTTGTCTACTTTAGAAGGTGTAGTGATTTCTTGAATAATTTGTCCATTGATGTTATACAATACAATTAATTTTAGTTCAATTTCGGACGAAACTAATACCTCATTATTAATAGCAGGATTAGGATAAATTGTTACGTTTTCAATTGATGAAAAGCTTGTTGAAGCTAATATTGTTGACGGCCAACGGTTTTGAGCTGCAGGTCCACCCCAAATTACAGTGGCTAAGTATGGATTATCAATAAATGGATTACGATTTCCTTGAGCATAGGGATTGTTTATATTACCATGATATGTATTTCTGTTATCTTCATATATAGAAACTGGATCTTCGGCATTCCATTGTAAGAATAATTGAATCATATTGGTATCAGTGCTAACAGTAGCGCCGGTTCCAACATTAATAGGCAAGCATTGCGTTGGATATCGCAAATACATGTACATCATCATTCGAGCAACATCGCCTTTCCATTCGTCACCTGGATACCAGCCATTTGTAACAGTGCTTGAATTTCCTGAACCTTGCGCAAATTTTAAATTACCACGATTACCATTTCGATCCACATCACACGAACGTAAATGATGTGCATCTTCTCCGGCATCACTATCAACAGATGTCAACGCACCATCAACCAAAGCTGGTGTTCCGAGAGATTTTGCATAAACGTGTTCACGATTCCATTCGCATACATTTCCACCTCCATTACTTAAACTGTTTCGTTCACGATGGTTATTGTCGTCAGATGAAGAATTAGGACAAGTTGTTGCACTGAATCCATATAATAATAGTACATTATCTGAATTGGTTGGATTCAAATCAGTGGCTTGTGTAGCTCCCCAATCTTCTGAATAGGTTAAAAAACGGGTATGTGAAATTGTAATTTTAGTGGCTAATTCAGTTTTTAAATTCATTCCTGTTAGTGACCAGTTTACTCCCGTATAATAAGGACTGGCAGGGTTTCCAGCCTGAGCAGCTACTAAAGTAATATATACAAATAAAAGTAAGGTAAAGTTCTTCTTCATGTTTATTTGATTTTACGTTCTAATAATGCCATATAAAAGCCATCAAAACCACTTTCGTGTGCTAAGACTTTTCTATCTTGAACAAAGGTAAATTCCTTTCCAATGTCAGTAGTTAAGAAATGTTTGATTTGTTCTTGATTTTCAGACGGTAATATAGAACAAGTGGCATATACTAGTTTACCACCTGGTTTTACAATTTTAGAATAATTTTCTAAAACTTCAGCTTGTATTTTTTTAATGTTTTCAATAAATTCGGGCTGCAATTTCCATTTACTATCTGGGTTGCGTTTCAAAACACCTAATCCACTACAAGGAGCATCAATTAAAACGCGATCCGCTTTTTCATGAAGTTTCTTAATGGTCTTAGTACTTTCAATAACTCGGGGTTCTATGTTAAAGGCACCGTTTCGTTTAGCTCTAATTTTCAATTGCTTCAATTTACTTTCATATAAATCCATAGCAATCAATTGGCCTTTGTTTTCCATTAATGAAGCTAAATGCAAGGTTTTTCCACCCGCTCCAGCACACGTATCGACCACCCTCATTCCGGGTTGAACATCTAGGAAGTAAGCCACTAATTGGGAAGAGGCATCTTGCACTTCAAAAAAGCCTTCTTTAAAAGCATCGGTTAAAAACACATTAGCTCTTTCCGTTAAAATTAAAGCATCTGGATATTCGACATGAAACTCGGTGGCAATATTCAAATCCATTAAAATAGCTCTTAATTTTTCTTTTGTAGTTTTAAGTTTATTAACTCTTAAAATTACCTTTGCTTGTTCGTTTTGAGCTGCTAATTCTTTACTCCAAATGACTTCACCTAATTCTTTAACACCCAATTCATCCATCCAATCTGGAATCGATTCTTTGAATTTTCTGGTTTTTGTTAATTCATCAAAACGCCCTTTTATTCTTCTCACTGGAGTTTCTTCAAAGTATTTCCAATCGGGTAGGTTGTAGCCTCTAAGAACTGCCCAAACTGCAAAAATGCGCCAAATATTATCTCTGTCAAAAGGTTCTTTTACTTCTGCAATCTCTACATATAATCTTTTCCAACGTACGATTTCATAGATTGTTTCTGCCACAAATTTTCGGTCGTGACTTCCCCAACGTTTGTCTTTTTTTAAGGCTCTTGCAACTACTTTATCAGCATATTCACCTTCATTAAAAATCGCCATTAATGAATCAATGGTAGTAAATACTAAATTTCTATGTAATCTCATTTTTTTAATTAAATCTTCCCAAGAATTTGGGTCGCAAATATACGAATTAATTGGATTTAATCTCTGGATTATTACCAGATCCCTTTAATAATAATATTAATTGTTTCGAATTGATTAACTTTGAGACTAATTCCATTTTATGAAGCAAATTATTGTTTTCCTTTTTACTATTTCCGCTTGGACTCAAAATCACAACATAAATTTTGAAACAAAAGTCCTTTCAACAACTCAATTAAGTTGTAGAGCTATTTATATTGACACAGATAAATTTTGGTTGGGATTGGATAAAGGTCGTTATGGTTTTTACGATAAAAAGACAGATTCGTTGTATATCAATACAATTTTGACTGTAGATCCAAAGACTGAATTCAGGAGTATTGCGGCTACAAAATCAGCAGTTTTTATTTTAGCAATTGGAAATCCGGCAAAATTAATTAAAATCGATAAAAGTACACTTCAAGAGCAAATTGTTTATACAGAAGAGAATGAAAAAGTTTTTTATGATAGTATGCAATTTGCTGATGATTTGAATGGTTTTGCAATGGGAGATCCCACTGCCGATTGTTTGTCTTTATTGTCCACAAAAGATGGGGGAAATACCTGGCAAAAAAGTACTTGTGAGAATTTTCCAAAAGTAAGTGAAGGAGAGGCTGCTTTTGCAACCAGTAATTCAAATCTCATCGTACGAGGAACATCTATTTTTATGGTTTCAGGAGGAAAACAATCGCGCGTTTTTATATCTACCGATTTTGGAAATTCTTGGAATGTTTATCCTACACCCATAATACAAGGCGAAGCAATGACCGGTATTTTTACAGCCGATTTTTACAATGAAAAAATCGGAATTATTGCCGGTGGAAATTATCTCAAACAAAGTCAAAATTGGTCCAATAAAGCGATAACATTTAATGGAGGCAAGACTTGGAAGTGCGTTGCTGATACCAAAGCTTTTGGATATGCATCCTGTGTGCAATTTGTTCCTCACTCTAATGGAAAAAAGATACTTTCGGTAGGAGGAACTGGGATTTACTATTCTGAAGATTTTGGTGAGAATTGGATTCAACTCTCTGAAGATAAAGAGTTATACACCTTTCGGTTTGAAACCGAACGAATAGGATATGCTACTGGCAAGAATAAATTAATACGATTTGAATTACAATAAAAAAAACGCTCATTTGATGGAGCGTTTTTTAAATATTATCTTCTTTTATTATCTCTCATTTGCTTTAACAACTGTCGGTTAAAGTCATCTTCAGCTTTTTTGAGCCGGATGATTTTTTTAGCAGGAAGTACCCCTTGCAAATCCCTAATGAATTTTTTACGAAGTGCAAAAAGGTTTTCTTCAATTAGTTCCATTTGAATTAGTAGCGAAGAAGCATCTTTTTCTGATAATTTATCCACACTACCCGGTTCAAAACGGTCCAAAATAGCTTTCATTTTTTCGTGACGCAATTCGGCTTGTTTGTCATCAAAAGCGTTATAAATCGGCCAAAAGCGTTGTGCTTCATCGGATGTTAAATTTAATTCATCAGTAATATAAGCCACTTTTAGTGCTTTTACTTTTTCTTTTTTCCCTTTAAACCCTTGCGAAAAGGAAAAGGTACTAACAAACAGCAATACGAAGGGTAAAATGTATTTAATTTTCATGGTATTAATTATTAATTATATATTCTAAGTTTTCTGATTCGGATAAATAGTTTTCTATATCATTACTTTCAGTTGCCGAAATACCAAGTGAAGATGTTAATTTTAGTATGTCTTCATCCGATAAATGAGGAATGATTTCAGTAGTTGATATATTTTGTTGTTGCATTAAATACTGTTCTATAGTAGAGGATTCAAGTGACGTTTTTTGGGTTTGGGTGAAATAAAGTGGAATTGCTAATGCTACAAAAAATACCGCTGCAATACTGCTCATTCCTATATATTTTCTATGAAATAGGGAAATTACCTTGTTTTTACTTGCTCTATCTTTAGCAAAGATTTGATGCATCATTTTGTTTTCAAATGCTTCAAAGTAGCCTTCAGGAATTTTAAATCCGGTATTTGGCTGGTCGTTATTTTTAAACTCCATTGGTCTCATGATATTTTAGACGTTAGTTCGATGAATTGGTTTAATCTGTTTTTAAAAAGTGTTCAATTTTTTTTACGGCCAAATGATAACTTGCTTTTAATGCACCCACAGAAGTGGTTAATATCTCTGATATTTCTTCATATTTCAAAGCTTCAAAATATTTCATTTTAAAGACCAATTGTTGTTTTTTAGGCAAGCAAGCTACAGCTCTCTGAAGTTTTAACTGTATTTCGTCTCCGTCAAAATATAAATCACTTTCTAATTTTTGTAAGGCTTTTTCTTTTACTTCTTCGTTGCTAATTCCTTGTTTTTTGGCTCGTTGTTGAATAAAAGTTAGTGATTCATTGGTAGCAATACGGTACATCCAAGAAAATAATTTACAATCTCCTTTAAATTTATGGAGATTAGAATGTACCTTAATAAATGTATTTTGTAAGACATCATCTGTATCATCATGATTCAATACAATACCTCGTATGTGATGATATAATGGTTTTTGATACAATTGCAAGAGTTTACGAAACGCTTCATTTTGCGTTTTCGGATGTAATAATTCGGCAATAAATACTTTTTCGTCCTGCAAAATATTTGGTTTACAAGTTCTTTTGACTAAAGATATCAAAAAAGGTTTAAATAATATTTTGCTTTCGTGAAATTTTAAATTTGAGTTTGTAACTTTGTTTCTCAAATGAAAAATAAATGAAGGATTTAGGAAACTATAGAAAATCATATGAAAAAAGTGAGTTATTGGAAACTCAAATTCCAGAAGATCCTATAAACTTATTTCATAAATGGTTTTATGAAGCAGAAGAGTTTGATGCAGCCGATGAAGTCAATGCTATGACTCTTTCTACCATTGGATTGGATGGGTTTCCAAAAGCTAGAGTCGTTTTGCTCAAAAAATTTAATGAAGATGGTTTTATTTTCTACACCAATTATCAGTCCGAAAAAGGAAAGGCAATACTACAAAATCCAAATGTTTGTTTGTCTTTTTTTTGGCCAACCGTTGAACGTCAAATTATTATTAAAGGCATAGCCAAACAAACAAGTGAGCAAATTTCAGACAATTATTTTGCTTCGCGCCCAGAAGGCAGCAAATTGGGTGCTATAGTTTCTGCTCAAAGTGAAGTCGTTGATAATCGTGACTATTTAGAACATAGTTTAAGCGCTTTGGAAAAGGAATGGGAAGGGAAAATAATTAAACGGCCTAAGCATTGGGGAGGATTTATAGTCCGTCCCGTGGAAGTTGAATTTTGGCAAGGTCGACCCAATCGTCTTCACGATCGTATTCGGTATCAATTGCAAAAGGATTGCAACTGGAAAATTGAACGTTTGGCTCCTTAATTTTAACAAAAGGATATATTAATGTTACTTTATATAATCGTTACTTGATTAATAGCCTTTTTTAATTATTTGTTAATAAATTTGTTTTTTTACTAACGCATCAATAATTTTTTAGGCATTAAATATAAAACATGAATAATAAATATACCAGTTATATCGACCGCGAAAAAAGTTGGTTGAGCTTTAATGCTCGAGTGCTACAAGAAGCAAATGATCCTAACGTTCCCTTGTTGGATCGAATGCGATTTTTAGGAATTTTTTCTAATAATTTGGATGAATTTTTTAGAGTTCGTTATGCAGCCATTCGAAGAATGAGTTTAGAGAGTACTGAATCCGAAAAAATATTAGGCGTTTCTGCTGATCAGTTATTAAAAGAAATTACTGAAATAGTAATCAATCAACAGACAGATAGTTTACGTATTTTGAAAGAAATAGAAAGTAATTTAGAAAAAGAAAATGTTTTTATTATTCATGAAAAAGATATTACTTCAGATCATGAAAAATTTATTCATGACTATTTCATTCAAAAGTTAAGTCCAGCCCTTGTGACGATTATGCTAAATGATTTGGAAGAGTTTCCTTTATTAAAAGATACTTCTGGCTACCTGGCTATAAAATTAGTGTTGAAAAACTCAAGTCAGAATGAAAATTTGGACAAAGAAATTCGCTATGCAGTTGTTGAAATTCCGAATACGATTAATCGATTTGTCGAATTACCCTCGGACTCAGAAAAAAAATACATTATTTTATTGGATGATGTCATTCGATTTAATTTGAATAATATATTTAATATTTTTGATTATGAAAGCATATCAGCGCACATGATTAAAATTACTCGCGATGCACAACTAGAGTTTGATAGTGATTTGAGCAAAAGTCTAATCGAAAAGATCTCTTCATCTGTAAAGGAAAGACGTGTGGGTGAACCGGTTCGATTTGTGTATGATCAAGCTATTGAGAAAGATACGTTAGATTTTTTCCTTCGCGGAATGCATATTGATAGTTCCGATAGTGTTATACCGGGAGGTCGATATCACAATCGCCGAGATTATATGAGTTTTCCTAATTTAGGTCGTTTTGATTTGTTATACCGTGAAAATGTTCCATTACCTATTTCAGGTTTGTCATTAGAAGGAAGTATTTTAGAAAAAATTAAAAAGAAAGATTATTTACTCTATGCTCCTTATCAATCTTTTTCTTATATAATTAAGTTTTTACGTGAAGCAGCTTTAGACCCAAAGGTAGCTTCTATTAAAATTACGTTATACCGCTTAGCTAAGAATTCTCAAATTGTGAGTTCACTTATCAATGCTGCTAAAAACGGAAAAAAAGTAATTGTTCAAATCGAGTTGCAAGCGCGTTTTGATGAAGAGAGTAATATTTCCTATTCAGAACAAATGCAAACAGAAGGTATTGAGCTAATTTTTGGGGTTAAAGGCTTAAAAGTTCATAGTAAAGTTTGTGTTATAGAACGTATTGAAGAAGGAAAGGTCAAGAGATATGGTCTTATTTCAACTGGTAATTTCAATGAAAATTCTGCTAAAATTTATACGGATGTAACTTTATTTACCAGTAATACCGAAATTCTCAAAGACGCTTCAAAGATTTTTGATTTTTTTGACGTAAATTATAGAATTCATCGTTACAAACATTTAATTGTCTCCCCTCATTATACCCGAGGACGTTTTAATAAATTGATCGATCGTGAGATTACTAATGCTTTATTGGGAAAAGAAGCATTCATTAAACTCAAAATGAATAGTATTTCAGATTTTAAAATGACCGATAAGCTTTATGAAGCGAGTAATGCTGGCGTAAAAATAAAATTAATTGTTAGAGGAATTTGTTGTCTAATACCGGGTATAAAAGGACTAAGTGAAAATATAGAGGCTATTAGTATTGTAGATAATTACTTAGAGCATTCTCGAATTTATATTTTTGCAAATGGAGGTGATCCCGAAGTATTTATTTCTTCTGCCGACATTATGACGCGAAATCTAGATGCACGTGTAGAAGTAACTTGTCCTATTTATGATAACGATATTAAAAAAGAATTGATTGAAACCTTTGAAATAGGCTGGAAAGCTAATGTAAAAGCTCGAATTCATTCTATTGATTTAGCAAATAATTACAGAAGACGCGGTGATGAAAAACCATTTAGAGCCCAATTAGAAATGTACAATTATTATCAAATGAAATTGGATGTAATTGCTGAAACAGTAAAATAATTTGAAACCATAAAGAATGATCAACATAAAAAAATACGCAGCCATCGACATTGGTTCCAATGCTATGCGCTTATTAGTTACCAACATCGTAGAACAAGTTAATTTTGCACCACAATTCAATAAAAGTTCATTAGTAAGAGTTCCCATTCGATTAGGTCAAGATGCCTTTACAGTAGGAGAAATTACGGCTGAAAATATTGATCGCATGGTAGATGCCATGAAGGCCTTTAAATTATTAATGAAAGTGCATAAAGTGGAACAATATAGAGCTTGTGCAACATCTGCTCTACGTGAGGCTTATAACGGTAAGGAAGTTATTGAAATCATTAAAAAAAGAGCCGATATTGTTATCGATATAATTGATGGAAAAAAAGAAGCCGCCATTATTGCAGCCTCTGATTTAACCCGATTTATCAATTCAGATAAAACATTTTTATATGTTGATGTGGGAGGTGGAAGTACTGAATTTTCACTTTTTGTTGAAGGTAAAATTAGAACTTCAAAATCTTTTAAAATAGGAACTGTTCGATTATTAAATAATATGGTATCAGAAATTGTTTGGGATGAAATTGAAAAATGGATCAAAAGCAATACAGAATCATTAGATAATATCACTTTGATTGGTTCGGGTGGTAATATTAATAAATTATTCAAATTGTCCGAAAAACATCAAGACAAACCGCTTTCTTATATGTATATTCAAGCTCAGTATCAAAAATTGAGTAATATGTCATATGAGCAACGCATCGCCGATTTAGGATTAAATCCAGATAGGGCAGATGTCATTATCCCAGCAACACAAATTTATCTTAATACTATGAAATGGAGCGGCGCCCGCAATATTTATGTGCCAAAGATTGGATTGTCTGACGGTATAGTGAAAGCTATGTATTATGGAAAAATCTAATCGTTAAAGATCCAAATCAAATGTTTTACGCAACACCTCTATGTTTGGATTAATTTGTTTTAATCGTTCAAATTTTTCTTGTGGTGTAAAGGCATATTTGCTTTCAACTGCCTCATTTACTATTACTTCAATGGTGATGTCGTGATTGTGTAACTTTCCTCGTAAATAGCCTAAAAGTTCGTGATAGCTCGTTGTAAATTCTTCTCTGGTACTTTGATTTGGTAATTCTAAAGTAATAGTGCTACCGTTTAAAGTTGGATCATTCATTTGCATATAAGTTGCTAACAAACGTTTGCCACTATCGGTCATTTTTTGAGCAAACTTATTCCATTGGATTAGCATATCGGTTTCGTTAAACGCTTCTGAAGGCAATTCTTCTTTGTGTTTTTGATGATGCTGTTGTTGTGCTTCAAAATCTTTTTTTGCCTTTATACTGGCTAATGAAAGTGCCGATACTTTTGTGCTAATCGGATCTAGATTAGAAAGTATAGGTTTAGGGATTTCAGGGATTTCTATTTTTTCAACAATTGGTTCTTTCACAGACGATATCTCAACTGGTGTTGCAACTGCCACAATATCCTGAGTTTCCTGAATGACTGGAGCTGTTTGCTGTATTTCTACAATAGAAAATGAGTTATTTTTATAAAAAGTAGCTGGAATGATAAATTTAGCTACTTTTTTTTTTCTCCATCAAAGGTGATGGAGGCTAACTGCATAAGACAAAGCTCGACTAACAATCGCTGATTTTGACTCACTTTGAATTTTAAATCACATTCGTTGGCCATCTCAATTCCTTTGATTAGAAAATCATGCATGGCTTTATGGGATTGTGCAGCATACAAAGCTTGTGCTTGTTCGCCAGCTTCTAATAGAGATAAAGTAGCTGGGTTTTTGCAAACCAATAAATCTCTAAAATGAGATGCCAATCCTGCTATGAAATGATGCCCGTCAAATCCTTTAGCTAGGATATCGTTATAGGCCATCAATAAATCCGGAATCTTATTTTCTAATATTAAATCTGTAATGTTGATATAATATTCAAAATCCAGTACGTTTAAATTTTCAGTAACGGCTTGTCGGGTTAGGTTATTTCCACAAAAAGAAACCACTCTATCAAAAATAGATAGAGCATCTCGCATGGCGCCATCGGCTTTTTGAGCAATAATATGCAGGGCATCGTCTTCAAAAGCTACACCCTGTTCTTTTGCAATTTCGGCTAAATGATCTTTTGCATCTTTTACGGTAATTCGCTTAAAATCAAAAATTTGACAACGCGATAATATTGTGGGAATAATTTTATGCTTTTCAGTTGTGGCTAAAATAAAAATAGCATGTTTGGGTGGTTCTTCTAATGTTTTCAAAAAAGCATTAAAAGCAGCTTGCGAAAGCATATGAACCTCATCTATAATATATACTTTGAATTTTCCTGTTTGTGGCGGTATTCTTACTTGATCAATGATACTTCTGATATCATCAACACCATTGTTTGAAGCAGCGTCTAATTCAAATACATTGAACGAAAAATCTTCATACGGATCATCATAGCCTTCTTGATTGATTTTTCGAGCTAGGATGCGTGCACAGGTCGTTTTACCTACGCCACGCGGACCTGTAAATAATAAAGCTTGAGCGAGGTGATTGGTTTCAATAGCATTCAACAATGTATTAGTAATAGCCTGTTGTCCCACCACATCCTTGAAGGTTTGCGGGCGATATTTTCGGGCAGATACTATAAATTGTTCCATAATGCTTATTGATTTACAAATATAAGTAGGGCAGTGCCAAAAAACAAGTTCCTGTTTTCAAAATACGAAGAAGTTGTGTACAAGTTATTCACAATAGTACTTTGAAAAAAAATAAATAGCATTAATTTCTAATTTCTAATTTCTAAACTCTAAATTTGCAGTGCAGACCGCCTTATCGCTCCATTTTTATGGAGAGGAAAGTCCGGACACCAAAGAGTAGCATAGCGGGTAACGCCCGTCCATCGAAAGGTGAGGACCAGTGCAACAGAAAGTATGTACAGATAATGCTGTAGTGAAACCAGGTAAACTCTATGCGGTGAAATGTCAAGTATATCAGCAGTTTCTGAGTTTTCAGAATAAGGGCGACTCGTCCGATGTTGAAGGGTAGGCAGCTTGAGTTACACAGTAATGTGTGATCTAGATAAATGATAAGGCTCCGATGTATCGGAGACAGAATCCGGCTTATAGGTCTGCTTTTTTTATTCTTCTTCGTCTTCGAATGATTCTTCTTCGTCGCTTTCCAATTCGTAAAACGAAAATACCGAACCGCCATAATTTTTAGCAAAAGAAAAATTCATCATGTGGTCTAATTTGGTATGCTTTGAATGCTCGACAATTAACATTCCTTCTTCTTCTAGTAATTCGTTTTCAAAAATGAGCTCGATGATTTTTTCAAATTGATCCTGACCCAAGTCATAGGGTGGATCGGCGAATATAATATCGTAACTAGATTTGTTCCTTTCTAAAAAAGAAAAAACATCACTTTTGATTGTAGAAATATCTAAATCTAACTCAGAAGCCGTCTTTTTAATGAAATTGATGCATCCAAAATCGGCATCAACACTGGTAATTGGTCCAGCACCGCGTGATGCAAATTCATAACTTATATTGCCAGTACCAGCAAATAAATCTAATACTTTTAATCCATGAAAATTAAAATGATTATTTAAAATATTAAATAACGATTCTTTGCACATATCGGTTGTAGGACGAACTGGTAGATTTTTTGGAGCTACTAGTCGACGACCTTTGTGTTTGCCCGAAATAATTCTCATGAATGATAAAGAATAAAGTGATTTCGTGTGGCCGTTTCTGATACATCTAATCCGGCGGTTAAGTGGGTCACTTGGAATAATGAACAATTGCGGATGTATTTATAGGTTATTTTATAAACAGCATCATCCTCACAGCATTTTCCCAACAATTTTACATTTACTGTTTCTGGATTCAATTGCAATTGTTCGCAAGTAAATAACAAATAATAAATAAAGTCGTCAGGTGTAGTATATTGAAATGAATTGAATAATAAAAGTTCTTGATTTTTTACGACTACTATTTCAAATTGTTCGTTTTGAACATGTACAAAAACCAATTTCTCTTCTTTGTTTTTAGAAAATTCAAGACATTTTTTTATCAAAATAGAGTTGCTGTTCTTATAATGAAAACTTTCAAATTGGTCTAATAAAAAATTATTAATATTCATGAAAGGGACATAAACATTGTTAATTTCGTAGGGTAAGAGCATGTCATAGGCAAATAAATCAGTTTCAAAAACCTTAATATTATATTGTAAATAGCTTGCTAAAAAGGCAGGATCAAACAACGATACAGGAACTAAGGCATTCAAACTGTTGTTGTGTAAAACGATGACTTCATCATATTTATTCGAAAGAATTGAAAAATCGACAAATGCACGCCAAAGTTGCTCTTCAATTACTTTGTTTTTTTCAAATTGAATTTCTTGAGTGTGGAGCACTTTGTGGGTGATTAAATCTATGACACAAAAAGATAATTCTGTCAAGGAAACTTGAAGAACAATTTTTTTATACGTTTTTTGTGTAATGTCTCCCGGAGAAATAACCATAAATACCAAACTTAATTAATAAACAACACGGTTTACTACTATTGGCAAAGCTACAATTTTTTTCCAATCCTATCTCTATTCTTTCAAAAATCAACACTATATTTGATAATTAATTAAAGTCCAATTTTACAAATGATTACTTCATCGTTGTTTTATAAGTTACTCCTACAAAAATCTTTGTTTGAACCTACCGTAAAACAAAATTTATTTTTTCAGAAAATAGCCGTTTTTCTTTTCAATACCTCAAATGATGAAATTTTTGTTTTAAAAGGATATGCTGGAACGGGTAAAACGACGATCATTTCAACGGTTATTAATCATTTAGAGGCCATAAACATGAAATGCGTCTTGTTAGCGCCTACAGGTCGTGCCGCAAAGGTTATAAGCAATTATTCAGGCAAACCTGCCTATACTATTCATAAACGTATTTATTTTCCCAAAAAATCAAAGGGAGGTGGCGTAAGTTTTACGTTGCAACAAAATAAATTTAAGAACACTATTTTTATAGTAGATGAATCTTCAATGATATCTGATGCTTCTCAAGATTCTAAATTATATGTAAACGGTTCCCTTCTTGATGATCTCTTTTTTTATGTAGAAGCTGGAAACAATTGTAGGTTACTGTTGATTGGCGATACGGCACAGTTACCTCCTGTAAATATGACTGTTAGTCCTGCCTTAGATGTCCATACACTTTCGTTACATTATCAAAAAAATGTACAGCATATCGAACTTGATGAAGTGATGCGTCAAGCAGAAACTTCGGGCATTTTGTTTAATGCTACACAATTACGAGAATTGTTAGATTCTCATTTTATAGATACATTCCAATTTAATTTAAATGGTTTTAAAGATATTGTTCGTCTTCAGGATGGATATGATATACAAGACGCCATTCATAGTGCTTATGAAAATTATGGGCTAGAGGATACGGTATTTATTGTTCGATCAAATAAAAGAGCCAACCAATACAATCAGCAAATTAGAACCTCTATTTTATCTAAGGAAAGTGAACTTTCAACAGGAGATTATTTAATGGTGGTAAAGAATAATTATTTTTGGCTGAAAGAGGATACTGAAGCTGGATTTATTGCCAATGGTGATATTGTTGAAATTTTGGAAATTAGAAAGATTCAAGAACTGTATGGGTTTAAATTTGCCACTGTAAAAATTAGAATGGTTGATTATCCCAATCAAACTCCTTTTGACACCATTTTGATGTTAGATACGATTACTAGCGAATCACCGTCATTGACATACGAACAATCGAATCAATTGTATCAAGCTGTTTTGTTGGATTATGAAGACGAAAAACAACACTATAAAAAGTTGCAGAAAGTAAAAACAAATGAATATTTCAATGCCTTGCAAGTAAAATTTTCATATGCTATTACTTGTCATAAATCGCAAGGAGGTCAATGGAAAACAGTATTTGTTGAACAACCATATTTACCTAATGGCATTGATGCCGATTATGTGCGATGGTTGTATACGGCTATTACCCGTGCCGAAGAAAAATTATATTTAATAGGATTTAAAGACGAATATTTTAAAAATTAATACTTTTGTAAAAACAATCTCAAAAAATGAAAATTATTGCTGTTATTCCGGCTCGTTATGCATCCACACGTTTTCCGGCAAAATTACTGCAAGATTTGGGTGGTAAAACGGTTATTTTAAGAACCTATCAAGCCGCTGTAAGTACTAATTTGTTTGATGATGTGTTTGTTGTTACCGACTCTGGACTTATTTTTGATGAAATTATTTCAAATGGTGGAAAAGCAATACGTTCGATTAAAGACCATGAAAGTGGAAGCGATCGCATTGCAGAAGCGGTTCAAGATATGAAAGTAGATCTCGTTATCAATGTTCAAGGTGATGAACCTTTTATCGATAAAAAGCCATTAGAAGAATTGATACAAGTTTTCAAGAATGATCATGATAAAAAAATTGATTTGGGCTCGTTAATGTTTGAAATTAATGAGACAGCAGATATCAATAATCCGAATAATGTAAAAGTAATTACCGACCAACAAGGTTTTGCGTTGTATTTTTCACGTTCAGTAATTCCGTACCCCCGAGAAGAACAGGTGGGTGTTCGCTACATGAAACACATAGGTATTTATGCATTTCGAAAAGAAGCATTGCTCGATTTCTACCGATTACCTATGCTTACATTAGAGGCTTCTGAAAAATTAGAACAGCTTCGTTATCTAGAATACGGAAAACGCATCAAAATGGTAGAAACAAACCATGGCAGTATCGGAATTGATACACCAGAAGATTTAGAAAAAGCCAGGAAATTATTGTCTTAATTTTCAGCATCCCCAAAATAACCTTTGTTTTTTACCTTTGTGGAGAAGAAATTCAAAAATAAGACCACAAACGATAAAAAGAACATGGCTTGGAGACTCACCAATACCTTTCCAAAAGTAGTAACTGGATAATAATCGCCAAATCCAATGGAACTGGAACTTACCATACTAAAATAAATGGGATCAAACCAGTGGTCAAATGGTTTGTTCATATTATTACCAAAGGTGTATAAAACGCCAAAAGACACTACAATTTCTAAATAATTAAAAAACAGAAGGAGCATAGACCGTTTGTAGGAACGGGGTCTAGAAAATAAATCTGAAGCAAAAATTAAAGTGGGAATATACAGTACGGTTTCTAATAATAAATACACCAAAATAAAAACGATATAACTATTGGACTGCCAGGCATACATTAATGTTAGAAAAGGAAATACAACTTTGCCAACCACATAAAAATCCAAGGCTAAATCTTGGTATTCATACCCTCTCTTACAGGCTAAATATTTAATATAAATTCCCGGAAAAAGCAATTGCGAGCACGAAAGAAATAATCGAACTATTTTTTCAATCCCATTATCGTCTTGATGATCGTTATTCCATATGGCTTTAATATTGAGCAAGCTCTTTTGAATGGGATTCAATTTGGGCAGGTAGTTTCTAGAAACTTTTCCTACTAATAATTTGCGAAAAATAGTATTCATTAGCTTATTTTATTAACAATAATCAGTTTGTTAAAGGTTTCAACATTGACTATAGTAGTCACTTTGTAATCTTGCGTATGAAATGCTGAAGTGAATTCTTGTTGTTTTTTTTCGAAATCATTTAATAGCATAAAGTTAAATAAAAGAAAGCTATTTTTTTGCATTGCACCTTTGATATTTTGAATAAAATTTCTTTCAAATAAAAAGTCAGGCATGCTATTATCTTCGAATATATCAATTATAATGAAGTGAAATTTTTGCTCATTACTTTTCATAAAATCTTGAGCATCTTGAATGATAATCTCAAGGTTTTGATAGGCACCTAAATTGAAATATGTAGTAGCTAATTCAATAACTTTAGGATCGAGATCAACACCAACAATTAACTCGTTGTTGTAAATTTCTTTTCGCATTATTTTGATAGCACTTCCGCCAGCAACTCCCAGTAAAAGAGTAGATTTTACATTTTTTAAAGTAGAATAACCGATGTGCTGCATTCCTTTTCGCAGCACTTTTTCTAAACTACCATAGGAATAGTTTGTATTTTTAGAATCTAGAACCAGTTTACCATTATTCCAGGTTATTTCTAGGTTGGAACTTATTTCAGATGGCGTTTCGAATACTTTTATAGGAATTAAATAACTTAATAAGCGCTTTATCATCATGAATTTGTTTGTAATCGTAAATATAATTTTATTTTTGCCTAAAATTAACTTCTCATGAAACAAAAACTGTACTTCTTTATTTTCTGCACACTTTTGGGTTGGAAAGTAGAAGGAACTATTGCGCCCGAAGTAAAAAAATGTGTGATAATTGCTGTTCCGCATACCAGTTGGTGGGATTTTTTCTTAGGTATTTTTTCACGAGCAATCTTAAATATTGAAATAAATTACCTGGCCAAAAAGGAATTGTTTGTCTTTCCTTTTCATTATTTCTTTAGATGGACCGGAGGAAGGCCTTTAAACCGTGAAAAGAACGAAAATAAAGTAGATTCAATCGCAGCAGTCTTTTTGAAAAATAAAGTTTTTAGATTAGCCATAGCTCCAGAAGGAACTCGAAAGAAAGTATCCCAATGGAAAACAGGTTTTTATTTCATAGCATTAAAAGCTAATGTACCTATCGTGCCTGTTTCTTTTGATTACCAAAACAAAGTAGTAGGTTACCATCCGCCATTTCATCCTACGGGAGATATTCAGGCCGATATTGCTTTCTTAGAAACCTATTTTATTGGAGTAGTGGGTAAGAACCCCGAATTGAGTTATACACCCAAAGGGTAATTGTAGGTTAAGATTCGTAATTTTTAAACGTACCATCCTTATAAAAAACAACAATACGTTCAATATTTGAGGCTGAATTTTTATTTATATCCAATGTTTTTAAAGCATCGCTTTGGATTATGTTAGTATTTAAAGCTATTGTAGAAGATAAATTCAATGAAGGATTTGCGTTTGTTTCACTAGTTTGAGTCTTGAATTCGTTAGAAAGACTGGGTTTGTTAGAGTTGCTATTTTTATCCGATTTTGGAAATGTACCTTTACCGTTTAATATCCAATACAAATCCACTTCAGGAAATACTTCAATAACTTTAATAATAAAATCTAAACTGGGTTTATTTCTTCCAGAAAGTAGGTGTGATAAACTAGAACGTTGCACATTAATTCTATCTGCAAAAGCAGAGGCAGATAAATTATAATAATCGAGCACTAATTCTAAGCGCTTAATGAAATCGTCGATGTTTACCATTGTAATTAATTATTCCCTAAAGTAATTGTTACAAATGTAAACAAAAAACACAATACAAATTAAAAATTAGAGGTATAATTATCATATTTATATAAATTTAATTGTTATATAAATAGTCATAATATATTGATTTTTAATAAAATATATATAATAATGTAAAATAATTTATTTATATTTACTATAACTTATTTTATGGGTTAATTTGTTTACAAAAGTAAATCATAAAGTATTTACATTTGTAAAAATAAAGTTGTTTACATTTGTAAAACAATAGTTAACTATGGATTTTTTAGCGCTAGCCACAAAATATTTGGTTTCCGATTTACAAGGAAAGTATATTCATTCAGATGTAATTGCTCCCATTTTGCATTCCTTTAATGATGATTTTGAAACCAAAGTAATTGGTCAATCGGTTTTACAAAAGAGTATTTATCACGTTAAAATTGGGAACGGAAAAACAAAAATTTTGATTTGGTCTCAAATGCATGGCAATGAACCAACAACTACCAAAGGCCTTTTTGATTTTTTTAATTTTTTAGCTTCCGATACTGAATTAGCAAGTCAAATAAAATCGAACTATACTTTATTGTGTATTCCAATGTTAAACCCCGACGGGGCATTCGCATACACCAGAGAAAATGCAAATGGTGTTGATTTGAATAGGGATGCTGTCGCCGAAACACAGCCCGAAATGCAATTATTAAAACGCACCTACGAACAATTTAATCCTCATTATTGCTTCAATCTTCATGACCAACGCACCATTTTTGGAACAGAAGGATTTCATGTGCCGGCAACCATTTCCTTTCTAGCACCCGCTTTTGATTCAACAGGACAATATAATTCTACGCGATTGAAAGCTGTAAATGTAATAGTTGAGATGGTTATCGTATTGGAGTCTTATATACCCAATCAAATTGGTCGTTTTGACGATACTTATAACATAAATTGTACAGGAGATTTTTTTACAACCGCGCAAACACCTACTATTTTATTTGAAGCGGGACACTTTACTGGAGATTACGATCGAGAAGAAAGTAGAAAGTTTGTTTTCATAGCATTGCTTGCCTCATTTTCAAGGAAAAACGAAAACGTTGTAGTTGACAATGATTTGATAAAATATTTGAGAATTCCTCAAAATAATAAATGTTTTTTTGATATTATCTATAAAAATGTAAAAATTATTGATAATAATGTTGAAAAAATAATTAACTTTGCTGCTCAATATATTGAAGAGGTTATAGCTGATAAAGTTGAATTTAAAGCTATTATTTCTAAAATTTCTGATTTAGAGAATTATTTTGGACATGTTGAATTTGATTGTGAATTCATGTTATTTTCTTCTGGCGATAAACATTATCCCGAAATAGGAGAGGTAGCCACATTTGATCTCAATAAGAGCATAAAGTTTAACAACGGATTAAAATAATTTAATAAATTTGTATCGATATTGATAAAAAATCAAAAATTTAACATTTATTACAATAGCTATGAGCAAATTTCGCTTAGATGAAGTAGATCATCAAATTTTAGACATGTTAATTGATAACACTAGAATACCTTTTACAGATATCGCTAAGAAATTATTAATTTCTGCTGGTACAGTTCATGTTAGAGTAAAGAAGATGGAAGATGCAGGTATCATCCAAGGTTCTTCACTAACTTTAGACTATGAGAAGTTGGGATATTCATTTATTGCTTATGTGGGGGTGTTTTTACACAATACCTCTCAAACTAAGTTTGTACTTGAAAGAATTAACCAAATACCCTATGTAACAGTAGCGCATGTAACAACAGGTAAGTTTAATATTTTTTGTAAAATAAGAGCTAAAGATACAAAACATGCTAAAGAGGTAATTTTTATGATTGATGATATTGAAGGAGTTTACAGAACTGAGACTATGATTTCTTTAGAAGAAAGTATCAACGACAAAAAACGTTTGATGCATACCATTTTTAAAGAACTTTAATATACTAAGCCTCTATTGAGGCTTTTTTTATATTTTTTTAAATGATGAAAAATTTACAAGCAAATGAGTATGTTCCGTATCAAATGAATTACATTAAATTGGTTTCGGAACAGAATATTGTAAAAGGATTGATTGATCAAAAATTGGAAATGATTCATTTCTTTAGTTCGATTCCAGTTTTTAAACAAGAATACAGATATCAAGAAGGTAAATGGACAATTAAGGACTTGCTTTTACATTTAATAGATGCAGAGCGAGTTTTTGTTTATAGAGCTTTAAGAATAGTTAGAAACGATTCTACGCCTTTACCAGGATTTGATGAGAATGATTATGTATTGGCAGCACAAGCAAATGAAAGAGCGTTTGAGAATTTACTAGAAGAATATGTATTTGTGAGAGACGCATCCATAAGTTTATTTTCTACTTTTTCAGAAGCAGACTTATTAAAACTTGGAACAGCTTCAAAGGCAAGTGTATCTGTTAGAGGTATAGGATACTGCATTTTAGGACATGAATTGCATCACAAGCTTATAATTATTGAGCGTTACTTATAATTAAAAAAGGGAATTCAATTGAATTCCCTTTTTTATATTTAATCTTCATCTTCAATGTCTTCAGTATCTTCAGATTCAATTGCGACTTCTTCCTCGTCATTTTCATCTTCATCATCTTCATCGATCTCTAATTCTTTAAGCCCTACAATTTTATCTACTACAACCTCTTCGGTTATGATATCGTCTTCATCATAGTTTTCAATTCGATCAGACAATTTAGTGCTCACTTTTACTAAAAAAATAGTATCAGAAGTGCGTACTTCAACCGCTTCAACTGTTTCATTTTTGGCATTTTTAAATCGAATGATGTCTGAATCATCGTAGCCATCTGGAAATTTCTCAACTAGTAGGGTTAAGATTTCATTTGTTAATTTTGCGTAATCAACAATTACTCTTTTCATTGGGTAGTTTTTAATCTTGTAATTTCGTCAAATGTAATATCCTTAAATAATATTTTCAAATAATTTGAAATATTTTTTTAATTTTTTTTTACCAACCTAAAATATAAGCAAACATCAAGGGCGCAACTATCGTAGCGTCAGACTCTACAATATATTTAGGTGTATGGATATCTAATTTTCCCCAAGTAATTTTTTCATTCGGAACGGCTCCAGAATAGGAACCATAACTTGTAGTTGAATCTGAAATCTGACAAAAGTAACTCCAAAACGGCACATCATGCATTTCCATATCTTGGTACAACATCGGTACCACGCAAATAGGGAAGTCACCCGCAATTCCTCCACCAATTTGAAAAAAACCAATACCTTTACCGGCGCAGTTCTTGGGATACCAATCGGCCAACCACATCATGTATTCGATACCGCTTTTCATCGTTGTGGGTTTGAATTCACCTTTTATACAATACGACGAAAAGATGTTTCCCATCGTACTGTCTTCCCATCCAGGAACTACTATTGGTAAGTTCTTTTCTGCAGCAGCTACCATCCATGAATCAGCTGGATCAATTTCATAATATTGTTTCAGTACTCCCGAATTGATCATTTGGTACATAAATTCGTGGGGAAAATAACGCTCTCCTTTTGAATCGGCATTGTTCCAAATATTGAACAAATGTGATTGCAATCTTCTAAATGCTTCTTCTTCTGGAATACAGGTATCAGTAACACGATTATAATGATTTTCTAATAAATCCCATTCTTCTTGCGGACTCAAGTCTCTATAATTTGGAACTCTTTTATAAGAATTATGAGCTACTAAGTTCATGATATCTTCTTCTAAATTGGCCCCAGTGCATGAAATAATGTGTACTTTATCTTGACGAATCATTTCGGCTAAAGATTTACCTAACTCAGCGGTACTCATGGCACCGGCTAATGTTATCATCATTTTTCCATTGTCTAATAAATGTTCTTCATATCCTTTTGCAGCATCTACTAAAGCAGCAGAATTAAAATGGAGGTAATGTTTTTCAATAAACTGACTAACTGGTCCTTTACTCATTATTTCGGTTTTTATTATTCTTTATTTTTGTTGTATCCTAATATTTCTAATACTTCTTCGGCTTTTTGTTGTTCCGAAAAAATTTCTGTTGCGATAATCCCGTTTTTATCTTTATCGATTAAAATGTGCTTGGGTTGTGGTAAAATGCAGTGGTGTAATCCTCCAAAACCTCCAATAGTTTCCTGATAAGCACCTGTATTAAAGAAACCTATATAAAGAGGTTTTTCTTTGTTGTATTTTGGCAAATAAACGGCATTCATGTGTTGTTCCGAATTGTAATAATCGTCACCATCGCATGTTAATCCACCTAATAAAACTCTTTCATAAGTGTCGTTCCATCGGTTTACAGCCATCATAACAAAACGCTTGTTGATGGCCCATGTATCGGGTAAAGTGGTAATGAACGAAGAGTCGATCATGTTCCAGTTTTCTCTATCATTTTGTTTCTTTTGATATAAAACTTGGTATAAAGCGCCGCCAGATTCTCCTACAGTAAAGGAACCAAATTCGGTAAAAATATGAGGTACTGCTACATCGGCATCATCACAAGCAATCTTGATTTGATTCAAGATTTCGTCAACCATATATTGGTAATCGTAATCAAATGCAAGGGAATTTTTAATAGGAAAACCGCCTCCAACATTTAAACTATCTAAGGAAGGACATTCTTTTTTCAAAGCTATGTACACTTTCATACATTTTAATAATTCATTCCAATAGTAGGCTGTGTCACGAATACCTGCATTGATAAAAAAGTGCAACATTTTTAATTCCACTTTTTTATTTTCAGCAATTTGTTTTCTGTAAAAAGGTAAAATATCTTTATATCCAATTCCTAGACGCGAAGTATAAAATTCAAATTTTGGTTCTTCCTCTGCAGCAATACGAATTCCAATTTTAAATTTTCCGTCTATTTGCTCTTGCAGCAAGTCTAATTCTTCAAAATTATCAATTACAGGAATTGTGTTTTTATGGCCGTTATTGATCAAACGAGCAATATTATTTACATATTGATCACGTTTGAATCCATTACAAACAATATAAGTGTTTTTATTAATTTTTCCTTGCTCCATCAAGTTTTCAACAATATTTATATCAAAAGCAGAAGAGGTTTCAATATGAATATTATTTTTCAAGGCTTCATTTAAGACAAACTCAAAATGCGAACTTTTTGTACAATAGCAATAATAATATTTTGCATCATAGTCGTGCTTTTCCATCGCATTTCTAAACCACATTTTTGCCTTATTTATATTTTGCGAAATCTTAGGTAAATATGTGAATTTAAGGGGAGTACCATATTGTTCTACCAATTTCATCAAGTCAATACCATGAAATTGAAGATTGTCTTTGTTTAATGTAAACTCTTCTTGTGGAAAATAAAAAGTTTGATTGATTAAATCGTAATATTTTGTATTCATTTTGAATGTTGTTTTTTTAAAAAAAAAATTATGAATTAAATTGTAGTTGACTTTTCATAATTTTCAAACTCTTAGATTAGCAAAACGAATAGGAATATTTTTGCTAAGCATTTTGGAAGTTTGTAATAATACACTACTTAGAAAAGAAAAAATAAAGCGATAGCTAATAGAGCAATCAATGGCTCTATTATTCTGTATTTGCTTACGATACGATTTGTTTTTATTTTCTTTCATTGGGGCAAAGTTAAAAAATAATATAGCTAAAAATGAAAAGTTACTTTAAAAAATCAATTAGTTCTGATAATCTTCAAAAGCATTGTAAATCAATGACTTATCGATTGCATGATTTATTGTTGCAAATCCAATTTTATTCAGTAGTACAAATTGTATTACTCCAAAAGTATTTTTTTTATCATATTGGAGCAGTTTAATAATCTTTTCTACTGCTTCATTTGAAAACGTATGGCGCTCAAACAGGTCATTTATAATGTATTTTATTTCTTGATAGGCTTCATGAGTAAGTAGCTTTTTTTCTTTAGAAAGAAAACTTTCAAGTATCATACCTATAGCTACCGCTTCACCATGCAATAGTTGCTTCTCAGATTTTTCTGATAAAAAATAGCTTTCAATAGCATGCCCAAGAGTATGGCCAAAGTTTAAAATTTTTCGCAAATTGGATTCCTGAATATCTTGTATTACAATTTCATTTTTTATTTGAATGGATCGATAAATTAATTCACCTAAATGATCTGTATTTAAACTAGTTAAGTTTTTAAATTTTTTCCAATATAAAGCATCATAGATTAGGCCATGTTTCAGCATTTCAGCCAATCCAGATCGCATTTCATTGGAGGGAAGTGTATTTAAAAATTGGGAATCAATAACAACTACTTTAGGTTCTTGAATGAGGCCAATTTGATTTTTTAAATGATCTAAATCTACACCGTTTTTTCCACCAATGGCTGCGTCAACCATACCTAACAAGGTAGTTGGAACAGAAATAAAATCAATGCCACGTTTGAATGTACAAGCTACAAATCCACCTAAATCAGTTATTACACCTCCGCCCAAATTAATTAGAATGCTTTTTCGATCAGCTCCTAATTCAGATAAAACACCCCAAACTTCTGTACAAGTAGCAATATTTTTATGGATTTCACCTGCCTCTAATTCAATGATTTCGATTTCAACTTCAGTAGCTAAATTGCTTAAGAAATGGGGTAAACAAAGCTCTACCGTATTTTCATCAACCAAAATAAAAATTTTTGAATATTGGCTTGGGAGTAAAAGTGAGGCAAGTGTTTCATAACCTGAAGCACCAAAATGAATATTGTAGTTAGTTCCCGAAATTGTTTGCATAAGAAAGCTTGAATTATAATGCAAAATAAGGTAATTTTTATTTAAAATTCGTAAAAACTGATGTATATTTGTGTTGCTTTTTATCAAAAAAAATATGAATAAATTATTTGACAATACCGAAGTAGCCTTTACTTTAAAAAATAATACAGAACTAGAACGAGCTTATTTTTTATTTACATTAATTGCTAGCCAACCACTTGTAAAAATTGGTACTGCGGTAACTAATTTTGCATTAAAAGCTCATTTGCCCGTAGAAGGGTTAATACGCGCTACCGTATTTGATCATTTTTGTGGTGGTGTAAATGAAGTAGATTGTTTAAAAGTGGTCGATAAAATGCATACAAAGGGTGTGTCTTCGGTTTTGGATTATTCTGTGGAAGGAAAAGAAGAGGAGTCCCAGTTTGATGCAGCACTAACAATGACATTGAAAACTATTGAATTTGCTAAAGAACGTGAAGCTATTCCTTTTGCCGTGTTTAAACCTACTGGTTTTGGTCGAATTAATTTATACGAAAAAGTAGGTGAACAAGCTGAATTATCTGGATCAGAACAAGACGAATGGCAACGCGTTATTAATCGATTTGATACAGCCTGTAAAGCCGCTTTTGAAAAAGATGTTTTGTTGTTAATTGATGCCGAAGAAAGTTGGATGCAAGATGCTGCAGATGCTATTGTAACCGATATGATGCGTAAGTATAACAAACAAAAAGCTATTGTCTTCAATACCTTACAGTTGTATCGTTGGGATCGTTTGGATTATTTAAAACAACTGCACGAACAAGCTAAAATAGAAGGTTTCTATATCGGAATGAAGTTGGTTCGTGGTGCGTATATGGAAAAAGAAAACGATCGTGCCGCTGAAAAAGGTATAAAATCACCAATTTGTGTTTCAAAAGAAGCTACTGATATCAATTATGATGCAGCGGTTTTGTATATGGTGGAGCATCTTGATAAAATGGCGATTTTTGCGGGAACGCATAACGAGGAGAGTTCTTATAAATTAATGCAATTGTTGGATGAAAAAAGTATTTCAAAAAGCGATCAACGCATTTTCTTTGGACAATTATTAGGTATGAGTGATAACATTAGTTTTAATTTGGCAGCACATAATTACAATGTAGCCAAGTACTTGCCATTCGGTCCGGTGCGCGATGTTATGCCATATTTAATTCGAAGAGCAGAAGAAAATACTTCAGTAGCTGGTCAAACCAGTAGAGAACTTACCTTGATTAAAAAGGAAAAAGAGCGTAGAAAGTTGTAATAACTTTATTAATTTATTTATGAAAAAAATTTCATTTCTAATTTTATTTATCGCCTCTGGAGTCTTTTCTCAAAAAAATGCTGAAATTGATTCCGTTGGTTCTAAAATAGAAATGGTATTTCCCGGAGGCAAAACCAAAGCATTAGTATTGAGTTATGATGATGGAACTATTCACGATAGGAGATTGGTACAACTCATGAACAAATACCAGCTTATTGGTACGTTTCATTTGAATTCTAATAAATTAAATACAGATAATCCTTTTAATTATTTGAATAAATCGGAAATTAAAAGCTTGTATAAAGGGCATGAGGTTTCGGTTCATTCTGCTAATCATCCCAATTTACCTGATATTTCAAAAAATGAAGTTATTAATGAAATAGTTGAAGACAGGAAAGAGCTTGAGCGATTAATGGGGTATTCGGTCAGAGGAATGTCTTATCCCTTTGGCAATACAAATGATGGTGTAGTTGAAATTATTTCCGAATTAGGAATTGAATATGCTCGAACAGTGAGTGATACATATAATTTTGAAATTCCAAAAGATTTTTTGAGATGGCATCCAACAGTTCATCAATTTGCAAAAGCCTATTGGGAAACTAACCAACCTGAAAAAGATAGTAAAGAGCTGGTCGATTTTTATAAGGTGATTTCAGATTTTTTAGCAACAAATCAACTTGCTGTCTTGGATATTTGGGGACACAGCTGGGAAATGGGTTTAGACGAAAAAAAATGGGATGAAACTGAAAAGTTTTTTACTTTATTATCCAATCATTCTACTGTTTATTATACCAAGCAAATTGATTTGGTGGATTATATCAATGCTTTTAAAAATTTAAAATTTTCATTTGACAAAAAAATAGTAACTAATATCAGTTCTTTTGAAATCTATTTTAAAGTTGGAAATAAAATAGAAAGTATATTACCAGGTAAAACTATTTATTTGAAATAAAAAAATCCTACATTTCTGTAGGATTTAAAATGGTGGGCAATGAGGGGTTCGAACCCCCGACCCCCTCGGTGTAAACGAGGTGCTCTGAACCAGCTGAGCTAATTGCCCCAATAAATGCATTGCATTACTGCATTGCGAGTGCAAATATACAAGGATAATTTGTTTGTACAAGTGATTTAGATAAAAAATTACTTTTTTTCAATCTTTTCTAAGAGTACTTTTTGTGAATAATTGACCATAGTAATGGTAATATCCTCATTTTTAGTGGTTTTACCTTCTATAATATAAATTTTACCTTTTCGATAGGATTTGTTGCTTTTTCCAAAATCAACATCACCATAGGTCAAACTTTTTCTAACATCTTCGAGAGTAACCCATTTTTCATTTAAGGCATGTTGCGCAAGTGAATCGATTTCTAAGGATTTACTTCGTAAGTCTTTTAACACGCGACAATTGGGTAAATAACAAAATTCGACACCACGATCGGTTGCTTTTGCTTTTAAAAACCACATAACAAAAACACCACCTAAGAATAATCCAAAAATATAATACGCCAAACGAAACTGAAATTTCATACCTAATACATTTGTGCAAATTTAGAATAAATAAAACACATAATACCTTCTAAGATGTGAATTTTGAAATTTAAAATACAATCAAATTGATATCTCTGTGTTCTAAGTCAAACCAGTCGGCAATGGCTTTGTTGGTCAATAAACCATGGTAGCTATAAATACCGTGTTTTAAGCCTAAATTACAACGGATTGCACTTTCTATACCACCATCTTCAGCGATTTGCAATAAGAAAGGTGATATAATGTTACTAATCGACATGGAAGCTGTCTTGGAATAACGTGATGGAATATTTGGAACACAATAATGGATTACGCCATTTTTAATAAAGGTTGGTTTTTCGTGTGTAGTTACTTCAGAAGTTTCAAAACACCCCCCCGTATCGATACTTACATCCACAACAACAGCGCCTTTTTTCATGTGTTCTACCATTGTTTCAGTTACTACAATAGGTGCCCTGTTTTTTCCTTTCATGGCTCCAATAGCAACATCACAGCGTCGCAATGCCTTCAATAAGGATTTATCTTGTATTGTGGAAGTGAAAATTCTTTGATTTAAGGAATTTTGCAAACGACGTAATTTAGTAATTGAATTATCAAATACCTCCACATTTGCTCCTAGGCCTATAGCTGTTCTAGCAGCAAATTCGGCAACGGTTCCAGCACCAATAATAACAACTTTAGTAGGAGGTACTCCTGTAATATTCCCAAAAAGTAAACCTTTACCAATATTTTCCCCAATCATCAATTCAGATGCAATTAGAATGGAAGCGGTACCTGCAATTTCCGAGAGTGACTTTATTGCTGGATATGATCCATCTTCGTCTTTAATGAATTCAAAAGCTAAGGCTGTAATACGTTTGACAGCTAGTGCTTCAAAATATTCTTTCTTCTGTGTTTTTAACTGAATTGCAGAAATTACTATAGTTTGCGTATGCATCATTTCAATTTCTGCTAGAGTAGGTGGCTCTACTTTTAAAATCATGGGACAACCCAAAACTTTTTTGGTATCTTGAGTAATTTCGGCCCCAGCATCGCTGTATTCTTTATCTGAATAACTTGAACTTTCACCTGAACCCGCTTCAATCATGACACGATGGCCATGGGAAACCAAAGATGAAACGGCATCAGGAGTTAGGCAAATACGACGTTCTTGATAGGAAGTTTCTTTTGGGATACCAATAAATAGTTCACTTTTATGTCGTGCAACTTCTAATTTTTCTTCTTGAGGAAGTAATTGCGATTTTGAAAAAGGACTATAAATTGCCATGTCATTTGATTTTTAAAGTGGAAATTTACTAATAATTTTTGTATTAGAAAACTGCTACACTATAAAATAGCTCGAGGCGTACTAATTTTTTAGAACCAATTCTCGCCTTCCATCGGCTAATACATTGATTGAAATATGAGCATGATCGATAGGAATTAAATTAGGGGTTTTTTCGGGCCATTCAATGAAACACCATTCCTCTGAATAAAAATATTCGTCTAAACCCATATCATAGCCTTCTTCTTCCGAGTTCAAACGGTATAAATCAAAGTGATAAACTACTTCTCCATTGCGGGTTCGGTATTCATTTACCAATGAAAAAGTAGGACTACTCGAATTATCATCTACACCTAATTCTTTAACTAATTCTTTAATAAAAGTGGTTTTACCTGCGCCCATTTGAGCATGAAAAGTAATCACTTTTTTTAAAGAGGGGGTAGCTAAAATTTTTTTTGCCACTGTATTTATTTCTTCTAAACTAAACTGTATTGTCATAAGTAATCTATAATAGTATGCTATCTCGGCTCAAAAATTAAAAAAGGAATCACCATTTCTTGTAGTGAAATTCCGCCGTGTTGATAAGTGTTGCGATAGTAACTCACATAATGATTGTAGTTATTCACATAAGCCAAAAATAAATCATTTTTTGCAAAAATAAAGGAGCTACTCATGTTTAAAGCAGGTAGTCCAATTTTTTTAGGATCTTTTACTGCAAACACATCTTTTTCTTCATAGGTTAAACTTTTTCCGGTTTTATAGCGCAAGTTCAAGCTCGTGTTTTTATCACCAATAACCTTGGTTGGATTCTTACAATTGATGGTGCCGTGATCGGTTGTTAGAATTAATCGAAATCCTTGTTGTTGCGACTGCTGAATCATTTCCAGTAAAGGCGAATTCTTAAACCAACTTACTGTTAACGAACGATAGGCCTTGTCGTTTGAAGCGAGTTCTTTTACCACATCCATTTCGGTTTTGGCATGAGAAAGCATATCGACAAAATTATAAACTATAGTGGTAAGATCATTTCCTTTTAAGGATTTGAAATTATCGGCTAATTTTTTTCCCGCTGCAAAATTGGTTATTTTATAATATTCTTGTTTGATGTTTAGACCCAGTCGTTTCAACTGTTCAGATAGAAATTCGGCCTCAAATTGATTTTTTCCTCCTTCATCCACATCATTTTTCCAATATTGCGGCAATTTTTGTTCCATTTCCAATGGGGTCAAACCCGAAAAAATTGCATTCCTAGCATATTGCGTTGCTGTAGGTAAAATAGAAAAATAGCTAACTTCTTTTTCTAATTTGTAATGGTTATTAATCAAACTTTCAAAGGCTTTCCATTGATCATATCGCAAATTATCAATAACAATAAAAACAATAGGTTTGTCTTTTTTACGAAGTTCTGGAGCAACATATGCGCCAAAAATTTCATGCGATAAAAGCGGTCTATTAGTTTTGTCCAGAAACCAATCTTCGTAATTTCGTTCTATGAATTTTCCAAATTGCGAATTGGCTTCCGCTTTCTGACTCTCTAATATTTCTACCATACTTTGGTCTTCAATATTTTCAAGTTGGAGTTCCCAAAAAAGTAATTTTTTATAGAGTTCAACCCAATCTTCATAGGTGCGCACACTACCCAATTCCATAGCAATTTTTCTAAATTCTTTTTGATAATCCAAAGTTGTTTTTTCGGATATCAAGCGCGAGTGATCTAGATTTTTCTTTAAACTCAATAATATTTGGTTTGGATTTACGGGTTTAATCAAGTAGTCAGCAATTTTAGCACCAATAGCTTCTTCCATAATGTATTCTTCTTCACTTTTTGTAATCATAATTACCGGGATAGAAGATTTTTTTTCTTTGATTTCAGCCAAGGTTTCAAGCCCGCTTAATCCGGGCATATTTTCATCTAGAAAAACGATATCAAAATTTTCGACATCAAATAAGTCGATCGCATCTTGTCCATTATTACAGGTAGTAACCTCATAGTTTTTCTTTTCCAAAAATAGAATATGGGGTGTTAATAGATCAATTTCATCGTCAACCCAAAGTATTTTTATTTGGCTCATAATTTTCTTTATTTCTGTGCAATTTAGTATTTATTAAACGACGATAATACTAATATTAGTATAAATTATTGTAATAGTTTTAAACAATTCGGTTTGGAAAAAATACTTACATTTGTTACTCTAAAATTAGTGTTGTGAGCCAAACGAATAAACTGAAAATTTTTAACGATCCTATCTATGGTTTTATTACCATACCGAATGCATTTATTTATGATTTAATTCAGCATCCTTATTTTCAAAGATTGCGACGTATTTCGCAAATGGGAATGTCATATTTGGTTTATCCCGGCGCTCATCACACCCGTTTTCATCATGCACTAGGGTGTATGCATATTATGCAAAAGGCAGTACAAACATTACAATTCAAGGGAGTTGCAATCTCACAAGTAGAGGAAGAGGCTTTATACATTGCTATTTTGTTACATGACATTGGGCATGGACCTTTTAGTCATGCTATGGAACACAGTATTGTAGAAGGTGTACATCATGAAGAGTTGTCTTTACTTTTTATGGAACAATTAAATTTAGAGTTTGAAGGAAAATTGAGCCTGGCTATTCAAGTTTTCAAAGGAGAGTATCCAAGGAAATTTATGCTGCAATTGATTTCAAGTCAACTCGATATGGATCGAATGGATTATTTGAAACGGGATAGTTTTTATAGCGGGGTTGCAGAAGGAAATATCAACAGCGACCGTTTAATTCAGATGATGCATGTCAAAGACGATCTTTTAGTGATTGAAGAGAAAGGAATTTATTCGGTAGAAAAATTTTTAGTTGCGAGACGTTTAATGTATTGGCAGGCCTATTTGCATAAAACTAGTGTTGTAGCCGAATTGATTTTGACTAAAATATTAAAACGCGCTAAAGAACTATCTCAAAACGAAGTGTTACTGCCTATTAATTCACCGTTGCAGTTTTTTATGACTCATAAAATTACACTAGATAATTTTGATAATGTAACCCTTACTAATTTTTCATACTTAGATGATTATGACATCATGGGGGCTATAAAATCATGGCAATTTCACGACGATTATGTTTTGCAAAATTTGTGTAGAATGATATTGAATCGAGATTTGCTAAAAATTCAGATTACGGAAGATAAACCCGATAAGGCGGATTTATTAATACTAAAAAATAAATTCATGCAAATCGCATCAATATCGGAAAAAGAGTCCGCTTATTTTGTGTTTAAAGGAAAACTTAAAAATCAAGCATATAGTAAATCGAGTGCTCCAATCTACATTTTAAAAAAAGACAATAGCATCGAAGATGTTGTGGAAGCTTCAGACCAAATGTACTTGAAAGCATTATCTAAAGAAGTGACAAAATATTATGTTTGTTTTCCAAAAGTAGTGCTTGGAATTTAAGCGTTTAATATAATTTTTTATATTTTTGCAACTATAAAAATCTCAAAGTTGTATATTTGATAGTTTTGAGCCATTTTATATATATCTTTTCGCAGCTATTGCGAAATAAATATCTTAAATTAAATGAAATTTACAGCAGCGCAAATAGCCGGTATTTTAGAAGGGGAAGTAGTAGGGGATCCGAATGCAGAAGTTTATAAATTATCTAAAATAGAAGAAGGGACCGAAGGTTCTCTGACTTTTTTGGCTAATTCTAAATATATTAATTTCATTTATACTACTCAAGCAACCATTACTATTGTTAATGCTACTTTTGTTCCTGAACAAGCGATTACTACCACCTTGATAAAAGTAGAAGATGCCTATCAGTCGTTTTCTAAATTATTAGACTATTACAATCAAATTAAATTAATGAAATCTGGCATTGAACAACCTTCGGTTATTTCAGAGGGTGTTACTTATGGCAGTGATCTGTATTTAGGTAGTTTTTCGTACTTAGGAAAAAATGTAACCATTGGTAATAATGTAAAAATCTATCCCAATAGTTTTATTGGTGATAACGTAACAATTGGAAACAATTGTGTTTTTTTTGCAGGAGTACGAATTTATTCTGAGTCTATTATTGGGACAAATTGTATTATACATTCGGGAGCAATAATTGGTTCGGATGGTTTTGGTTTTGCTCCACAAGAAGATGGAACGTATAAAAAAGTTCCACAGATAGGAAACGTAATCATTGAGGATGATGTTGAAATAGGATCTTGTACCACAATAGATCGAGCAACTTTAGGATCAACTATTATACGAAAAGGAGTTAAACTTGATAATCACATACAAGTAGCTCATAATGTAGAAATTGGAGAAAATACTGTAATTGCGGCCCATACAGGAATTGCAGGATCGACTAAGATTGGTAAAAATGGGATGATTGGTGGTCAAGTTGGTTTTGCGGGGCATTTAATAATAGGTGATAATGTAAAAATACAAGGTCAATCGGGTATTGCAAGAAATTTAAGCGATGGGGAAGTAGTTCAAGGAACTCCAGCTTTTACCTATGGCGATTTTGCTAAATCCTACGTGCATTTTAAAAATTTACCAAAAATTGTATCCGAATTGGAACAATTAAAAAAACAATAATTATAAATTTAATAGCATACAATCATGGTTAAACAAACTACTATTGCCACTGAGGTTTCATTAACAGGAGTAGGATTGCATACAGGTCAAGAAGTAACTATGACTTTTAAACCTGCGCCCGTCAATAATGGATTTACATTTGTTAGGGTTGATTTGGAAGGAATGCCTATTATTGAAGCAGATGCTAACTATGTAGTCAATACGCAACGCGGAACAAATTTAGAAAAGCGAGGTGTCATGATTCAAACCCCTGAACATGTTTTAGCAGCTTTAGTAGGGTGTGATTTGGACAATGTTATTATTGAATTGAATGCTTCAGAATTGCCTATAATGGATGGTTCTTCAAAATATTTTGTAGAAGCAATTCAAAAAACAGGTGTTATTGAACAAGCCGCAGAACGTAAAGTATATATTGTTAAAGATGTTATTACTTATACAGATGAAGCAACTGGCAGTGAAATAACAGTTATTCCAAGCGATCATTATTGTGTTACCGCAATGGTCGATTTTGGGACAAAAGTTTTGGGTACGCAAAACGCTACCATGAAAAACATTACTGAATTCAAGGACCAAATAGCAGATTGTAGAACCTTTAGTTTTTTACATGAGTTAGAAAGTTTATTGAATAATGGTTTAATCAAAGGCGGTGATTTAAATAATGCCATTGTTTATGTTGATAAAGAGATCTCCCCTGAAACAATGGAAAATCTTAAAAAAGCCTTCAATAAGGATAGTATTACCGTAAAAGAAAATGGTATTTTAGACAACCTAACTTTGCATTATCCAAATGAAGCAGCTCGTCATAAATTATTAGATATAGTAGGTGATTTATCTTTAATTGGTACAAAAATTCAAGGTAAAATCATTGCAAACAAACCGGGACATTTTGTAAATACACAATTTGCAAAAAAACTTTCAAAACTCATTAAGTTAGAAGAACGTAATAATGTTCCTATATATGATATCAACAAAGAACCCGTTCTAGATATTCATGGAATAATGGACTTGTTACCACATAGGCCTCCGTTTTTATTAATAGATAAAATCTTGGAATTATCCGATACACATGTTGTTGGTTTAAAAAATGTAACGATGAATGAGGACTATTTTATAGGCCATTTTCCAGGAGCACCTGTTATGCCTGGTGTATTACAAGTAGAAGCCATGGCACAAACTGGAGGAGTGTTAATATTAAGCACTGTTCCTGACCCAGAAAATTACCTTACCTATTTCATGAAAATCGATAATGTAAAATTTAAAAATAAAGTTTTACCGGGCGATACTTTGTTCTTTAAATGCGATTTAATATCACCTATAAGAAGAGGTATTTGTCACATGCAAGGTTATGCTTATGCAAACGGTAAATTGGTATCTGAAGCTGAATTAATGGCGCAAATAGTAAAAGTTAAATAATTGATACACGTATAGTGTACGAGAAAAAATAAAATTAGATATATGAATCAACCATTAGCATACGTGCATCCTGGTGCTAAAATAGCGAGAAACGTTGTAATTGATCCTTTTACAACCATTCATAATAATGTTGAAATAGGTGAGGGAACTTGGATTGGTTCAAATGTAACGATTATGGAAGGTGCTCGAATAGGAAAAAATTGTAATATTTTTCCTGGGGCTGTTATTTCAGCAGTACCTCAAGATTTGAAATTTGGAGGTGAAGAATCTTTGGCAGTTATTGGCGACAATACCACGGTAAGAGAATGTGTAACTATTAATAGAGGTACTATTGCTTCTGGTCAAACTAAAATTGGAAACAATTGTTTAATTATGGCTACAGCTCATATTGCTCACGATTGCCATATTGGAAACAATGCTATAATTGTTAATGGTGTAGCTCTAGCGGGTCACGTAACGGTAGGTGACTTTGCAATTATCGGCGGACTTGCAGCTGTGCATCAATTTATTTCAATTGGAGAACACGCAATGATTTCAGGCGGTTCATTAGTTCGGAAAGACGTTCCACCCTATACAAAAGCTGCTAAAGAGCCATTATCTTATGTGTGAATTAATTCTGTAGGCTTAAGAAGAAGAGGTTTTACCACTGATAAAATTAGAGAAATTCAAGATATTTATAGAATACTGTATCAAAAAAATTATAACAACACACAAGCTTTAAGTATTATTGAAGCCGAAATGGAGGCCACTCCAGAGCGTGATGAAATCTTAGATTTTATCCGAAATTCTTCTCGCGGAATTATGAAAGGATATACAGGATCTATCTAGTTTAAACT
>CAMDDB010000009.1 GCA_945890865.1 Flavobacterium psychrophilum | reverse complement strand
ATTGTAATTTTTAATACCACTGTCCCAATCGAATCCAACAAAGTCTAGTGTTAATCCGTAATAATAGTCACTATATATCATAGAAGCATTTGAAAATAATTTATCTGAAAACAAATGATTCCATCGCAAATTAAAAACGGTATTTCCGTAGGTATTGACAAAACTGTTGTTTAAGCTAAATACATCCCGACCAAAATAGCCCGAAAGATACAATTTGTTGTTGTCGTTTAATTTGTAGCTTAATTTAGTGTTGAGGTCATAAAAATAAGCCGAATTTTTGTTGTTGGTTAACTTTAGAAATAAATGAGCATAGGAACTACGGCCAGCTACTAAAAAGGAACCCTTGTCTTTTACAAGAGGTCCTTCGGCCATTAGTCTACTTGAGATAAGTCCGATTCCGCCAGATAAATTGTAGGTCTTGCTATTTCCTTCTTTTTGATAGATATCGAGTACGGAAGCCACTCTGCCGCCAAAACGTGCTGGAATACCTCCTTTGTATAATTTTAAATCCTTGATTGCATCTGCATTGAAGACAGAAAAAAATCCAAATAAATGCGAGGAATTGTAAACAGTAGCTTCATCCAGTAAGATAAGATTTTGATCGGCAGCTCCACCGCGAACATTAAAGCCAGATTGTCCTTCACCTGCATTGGTTACGCCTGGCAAAGTTGTAATGGATTTTAATATGTCGATTTCTCCTAAAATAGCGGGCATTTTTTTTAAGGTACTAATAGCAATTTTATTGACACTCATTTCGGGTTTGTGAATATTAATTCGGCTTGGATTTTTAGACACCACCACGGCAGCAAGTTCTTTTGCATTGGCGGCGATTTCTATTGTTATTTTGCTGTTTTTTTGAATTGAAATTTGAATATTTTTAGTTTCATACCCAATTGTTCTTGCTTGAATTGTATAGGAACCCGGCGGAACCGTAAGGGAAAAAAAGCCATATTCATTGGTGAAGGTGCTAAATTTTAAAACAGGAATTTCTACTAATACCCCAATAAGGGTTTCATTATTATTACTGTCGATGACTTTTCCGCTTAGAGTTACTTTTTCTTGAGAAAATCCTATAAGCGAAAAGAAAATCATCCAGAAAACGAGCAGTCGTTTTTTCATAAAGTAGGTATGAATGTTAGTTTACAAATTTGAGAATTATAGTTGGCAATTGTTTTAAAACTTATGTTAATTTATGTTTAAAACTCAATTTATAGTTTAAATTTACATTTTAAAGGAATGATTACCTATGATTTTTAAATTGATACTTCCAATTTTTTTGTTTTTTTCTGTGTTGGGATGGGCACAAAAAGACACACCCTTTAAATCGCCAAAGATTAAATTAAATTGGGATGTTCCGATAAAAAGCGAAACCAAATCAAATGCCATTACATTACCATTTAAAAGTATTTTAGACAAAGACGATTCTTATTTAAAACGTTATTCAATTCTTAAGAAAGATAAAGGACAAGAAAGCGTAATGGCAGAAAAGACCAAGTTTAAAAATCCGGGAGAGGATTTAAAAAATAAGTTGAACAATCAAGATAAGGCGATCCAGCCAGAATATCGAAGTAATCAATTTTTGGGGGAGTTTAGAACCAAAACAAAATATGTAAAAATAGTATGTAGAGATCATGAATATCCTGATGGGGACAGGGTGAAGTTGCTATTAAACGACCGAACGATTATTCATGAAATACTATTGGAAGCGACGGTAAAAGAATATTATATAGATATCACAAACGGCTTCAATAAATTGGACTTTGAAGCATTAAATCAGGGTACTTCTGGTCCTAATACGGCGGCTTTTAGTGTGTATGATGATTCCGGAAATTTAATTACGTCCAATGAATGGAATTTAACCACTGGAATTAAAGCGACTATAGTAATTGTAAAGGAAGAAGAAAAATAATAATCCTAAAAAAAGCGTTCACATGGAACGCTTTTTTTATAGAGCTATTAACGATTAGGCTAATTTAGTATCTAAATTTACTTTAAGAGTTTTAAGGAAATCTTCGGTTGTTAAAAAGTCTGCATCGGTTAAACCTTCTGGTTTTACCAGCATAGCTAAGTCTTTCGTCATTTTTCCGCTTTCTACTGTTTCAATACACACTTGTTCTAATTTAAGACAAAAATCAATTAATTCTTGATTTCCATCTAATTTTCCTCTGTGTTCTAAACCCCTTGTCCAGGCAAAAATAGAAGCAATTGGATTAGTAGATGTTTTTTTACCTTGCTGGTGTTGACGGTAATGACGAGTTACTGTTCCATGAGCCGCTTCAGATTCAACAGTTTTTCCATCAGGGGTTACTAATACAGAAGTCATCAATCCTAACGAACCAAATCCTTGAGCTACAGTATCCGATTGTACATCACCATCATAGTTTTTACACGCCCATACAAATCCACCGTTCCATTTCATACAAGAAGCAACCATGTCGTCAATCAAGCGGTGCTCATAGATGATTCCGTTCGCTCCAAAATCAGCTTTATAATGTTCTTGGTATACTTCTTCAAAAATATCTTTAAATCTTCCGTCATACGCTTTCAAGATGGTATTTTTGGTAGAAAGATATAAAGGCCATTTTTTGGTTAATGCCATTTGGAAAGAAGAGTGTGCAAATCCATAGATGCTTTCGTCAGTATTGTACATCGACAGGGCTACACCATCCCCTTTAAAATCATATACATTCCAAGTCGTTGTTTCTCCGGCTTCATTGGTAAATGACATGGTTAATGTTCCTTTTCCTTTGATCACTTTATCCGTTGCTTTGTATTGATCTCCAAAAGCGTGACGTCCGATAACGATAGGTTTTGTCCATCCTTGGACATATCGTGGTACATTGCTCATGATAATGGGTTCGCGGAAAACGGTTCCCCCTACAATATTTCGAATGGTACCGTTTGGTGATTTCCACATTTCAGAAAGATTAAATTCTTTTACACGTTCTTCATCCGGAGTAATGGTCGCACATTTGATACCTACGTTGTATTTTTTAATGGCTTCAGCAGAATCAATTGTGATTTGATCTTTAGTTGCTTCTCTGCTTTCGATACCTAAATCATAATATTTGATATCTAAATCTAAATAAGGAAGAATTAATTGTTCTTTAATAAAGCTCCAAATAATTCGAGTCATTTCATCGCCATCCAATTCTACAACGGGATTAGCTACTTTAATTTTTGCCATTTTGTTAGGTTTATTTTTGCCACGTATTAAGTAATTTTATCTACGCGACGTGTATTGTTTTGTTTGTTAAAATGCGGTCACAAATATAATAAATTCACTTCAATTGTAGGCAAAACCCAACCGAAATCGTTTGAATTATTAATTTGCTATTTTTAATCTTTGAAATTATTAAAATGATAAAAATTACCCAACTATTTTGTTAGAACTTCAAATTTATTGCGGGTAATAAGGTGTTGCGTACTTCGCCAAATCCAACTCTAACGCGCTCGTTTTGACAAAATCCTCTAATAATCACCGTATCGTTGTCATTGATAAATTTACGTTCGCTACCGTCCTTCATTTGAATTGGGTTTTGGCCACCCCAAGTCAATTCAAGCATAGATCCGTATGAATCTTCTGTGGGTCCCGAAATGGTACCACTTCCCATCATATCTCCAGAGTTCACTCTACAGCCATTAATTGTGTGGTGTGCCAATTGTTGTGCCATGGACCAATACATGTATTTAAAATTAGAACGCGATACAATTGTTTCTTCTGTTTGATCGGGCTTAATTGCTACTTCCAAGTTAATATCAAATGCCTTATTCCCTTTTTGTCGTAAATAAGGTAGAGGAATAGGAGCTTGCTCAGGGCCTTTTACTCTAAAAGGTTCTAACGCATCCATAGTAATGATCCATGGTGATATGCAAGAAGCAAAGTTTTTAGCTAAAAAAGGACCAAGAGGTACATATTCCCATTTTTGTATATCGCGGGCACTCCAGTCATTAAATAATACCATTCCAAAGATATAATCTTCTGCTTCTTCTACTGGAATAGGTTCACCCATTAAATTGGCATCGGTTGTTATAAAGGCAGTTTCTAATTCGAAGTCTACTAATCTTGATGGTCCAAATAGAGGTGTTGTTTCGCTATTTGGAAGGGTTTGACCATATGGCCTATGAATTGGAATACCTGAAGGCACTATGGTAGAACTTCTACCGTGATATCCTACAGGGATGTGAAGCCAGTTAGGCAACAATGCGTTTTCAGGATCGCGGAACATTTTTCCTACGTTGGTAGCGTGTTCTTTTGAACTATAAAAATCAGTATAATCTCCGATTTGAACCGGCAATAACATTTCAATGTCTTTTACTTGGAAAATGATGATTTCACGATGTGTTGGGTTCTCTCTAAGTTTTGGATTATTTATATCGAAAAGTTCAGCCAATCGATTGCGCACCAAGCGCCATGTTTTTTTTCCGTCTGAAATAAAGTCATTTAAGGTATCTTGCATGAACATATCATCTGTCAATTCAATTCCTTCAAAATAACCGAGTTGTTGTAAAGCGCCCATGTCAATAGCAGAGTCTCCAATTCGTGTACCTATAGTTATCACATCTTCTTTGGTAATAAAAACTCCAAACGGAATATTTTGTATCGGGAAATCACTATTTTCGGGAACAGCAATCCAAGATTTTCTGTTCGGATCATTGGCAATATTTGGCATATTATTATTGTTAGTTTGTTGTTGAAAAATTATCAATCAAATATAAAATTATCTCGCAATCTAACAAACCTTTTTTGTAATTTTGACCTAATTTTAACGAAATAACTTTCACAATGCAACGCGACGAACAAATTTTTGACCTTATTTTAGACGAACAGGATAGACAAATTCATGGTATTGAATTAATTGCTTCCGAAAACTTTGTAAGTGACCAAGTAATGGAAGCTGCAGGTTCTTGTTTAACCAACAAATATGCCGAAGGCTACCCTGGTAAACGATACTATGGTGGATGTGAAGTGGTAGATGTTGTAGAGCAAATTGCTATCGATAGAGCAAAAGCATTATTTGGTGCTGAATATGTAAATGTGCAACCGCATTCGGGTTCTCAAGCAAATACAGCCGTTTTTGCTGCCTGTTTGAAACCAGGTGATACTATATTGGGTTTTGATTTATCCCATGGTGGACATTTAACACACGGCTCACCGGTTAATTTTTCGGGTAAATTATATAACCCAGTTTTTTATGGAGTAGAAGAAGCAACAGGTGTTTTGAACTATGATAAAATTCAAGAAATTGCGTTGGCCAACAAACCAAAAATGATTATTGCGGGTGCTTCTGCCTATTCTAGAGATATGGATTTTAAACGTTTCCGTGAAATTGCAGATAGTGTAGGTGCCTTATTATTAGCTGATATATCGCATCCTGCGGGATTAATAGCCAAAGGATTGCTAAACGATCCTATTCCTCATTGTCATATTGTAACCACAACAACTCATAAAACATTAAGAGGTCCTAGAGGTGGAATGATTTTGATGGGTAATGATTTTGAAAATCCTTGGGGATGGACCACGCCTAAAGGGGACATCAGAATGATGTCGCATATTTTGGATATGTCGGTTTTTCCTGGAAACCAAGGCGGACCTTTAATGCATATTATTGCGGCTAAAGCGGTAGCTTTTGGTGAATGTTTAACCGATGAGTTTTTCCGTTATGCGATGCAAGTAAAAAGCAATGCACAAGCTATGGCAGTGGCTTTTAACAAAAGGGGTTATAAATTAATCTCTGGAGGAACCGATAATCACATGATGTTGATTGATTTGCGCAACAAAAATATTTCGGGTAAAGACGCTGAAAATGCTTTGGTAAAAGCTGAGATTACCGTAAATAAAAATATGGTGCCTTTTGATGATAAATCGCCTTTTGTAACTTCTGGAATTCGTGTAGGAACTCCAGCGATTACCACTCGAGGTTTAGTAGAAGAGGATATGGAAACCGTAGTAGCTTTAATTGATAAAGTATTGATGAATTATTCGGATGAAGCCGTGCTAGAGCAAGTAGCAGCAGAAGTGAACGATTTAATGGGCGAACGTGCTATGTTTGTTTTTTAATTTAGCTCAAATATAAAATAAAAAGCAGTGTTTATTCACTGCTTTTTTTTGTAGAAATGATAGCATAAAAAAAAATCCTGCAATTGCAGGATTTTTTATACTTGAAAAAGGAGCTACTAATTTTTGTATCTTCTTTCTTTGATTTTTGCTTTTTTACCTGTAAGGTCTCTAAAGTAGTAAATACGAGCTCTACGAACTTTACCTCTTTGGTTTACTTCAACTTTTTGTAAAGCTGGTAAGTTTACTGGGAAGATACGCTCAACACCAATAGCTCCAGACATTTTACGAATAGTAAAAGTTTCAGTAGCACCTGTACCTCTTCTTTGAATTACAACTCCTTTGAAGAACTGTGTTCTTGTTTTTTCACCCTCTTTAATTTCATAATACACAGTGATCGTATCACCGGCACCGAATTCTGGGAAATCTTTTCTGGTTACAAATTCGTTATTAACGAAATCAACTAAATTTGACATAGTTTAATAATATAAATAATTTCGATTCAAAGCAACATACACGTCTATCGCCAGAGGTTGATTCAAAGTGGGTGCAAAATTATAAAAAAAAATCGAATAAACAAATTTGAAGTTCAAAATAGTTAAAAATCCGATTTTCAGATTTTCAGACAATGGATTTTCTGAACATCAGAACATCAGAATATCAAAATTAATTAATCATTTTCCAATAAATCCGGTCTTCTGTTTTTTGTGTGTTCGTAGGCCTTATCTTCTCTCCATTTTTCGATTTTTGGAAAATTTCCACTTAATAATATTTCAGGGACTTTCCATCCATTATAATCGGCAGGACGGGTGTAGATAGGTGGCGATAATAAATTGTCTTGAAAACTATCTGTTAATGCTGAGGTTTCATCGCTTAAGACTCCTGGAATCAACCGAATGATTGCGTCACAAAATACAATAGCACCGATTTCTCCTCCACTTAATACATAATCGCCAATTGAAATTTCACGGGTAATGTGCATGTCGCGCACCCGTTGATCTACTCCTTTATAATGACCGCAAAGAATTAAGATATTCTCATATATCGAAATGGAATTGGCCATTTTTTGGTTCAAGGTTTCTCCATCTGGCGTCATGTATATGATTTCGTCGTAGGTGCGTTCGCTTTTTAATTTTGTAATGCACGCATCAATAGGTTGAACCGTCATCACCATGCCAGCGCCACCGCCAAATTGATAATCATCAACGCTTTTTTGTTTGTTGGTGGTATAATCTCTCAAGTTGTGAAAATGAACGTCTACCAACTCTTTTTCAATGGCACGTTTCATAATAGAAGCTTCAAATGGGCTTCGCATTAATTCGGGTAAAACGGTAATAATATCGATTCGCATGGGGTATTCTCTTTGTTTCAATTTTATGAAGCTGTAAAGATAATCAAGTAACTACTGAAACTAAACATTTGGAAAATAATTTAAACGCCAAATTGTCTTAAGTGGTGATCCACATGTTTCCACATCAAGGTATCCCAATCTTCATAGGTCATGTTTCCCCAAAATGGATGTTTTTTTATTTTTATCGCAGCGGTTCCTACTTGCGCAAACCGACTAAATTTTTCGATAAGTTCCTGTTTTGCCAATTCAAAATCGTAGGTTTCCATAAAAACAAATTCTTTAGCGGTTGGACTATTGTGTAAAAATTTATTGGTAAATACTTTCTTTTTAGCCACTCGTCCTAATACTTTCATCAAAAAGCTAACTTTTATTTCTTTTTGTCCAAAGGCTACATCTATGGCAGCGCTGCAGTGTTTGAGCATTTGATCGACATTCATTAGTCCCCACAAACCTTGTGATTCAGGCGTGAGTTGGTGGATACGTGCAATAATGGCCTCGTTTGATGCTTTGTCGTAAATAGATTTCATTAATTTGAGTTTATTTACTTTCAAAAATACAATTTTTCTCCAATTATTGTATTAATTTTGCACTTTCAAACTAAAATTCAAAACAATGGAAAACGGAATATATGCTAAATTTAACACAGCAAAAGGGACTATTTTAGTGAAATTAACACACGAATTGACTCCTGGAACAGTAGGAAATTTTGTGGGATTAGCAGAAGGTCAATTAGAAAATTCGGCGCGTCCAATGGGTAAACCTTATTACGATGGGTTAAAATTTCACCGTGTTATTCCTGACTTTATGATTCAAGGAGGCTGTCCTCAAGGACAAGGAACTGGTGGGCCAGGGTATAACTTTGATGACGAGTTTCATCCCAATTTAAAACACGATAAACCAGGAGTGTTGTCTATGGCCAATGCCGGTCCTGGTACGAATGGATCTCAATTTTTTATTACCCATATTCCTACCAATTGGTTGGATGGAAAACATACTGTTTTTGGACATGTAGTAGAAGGTCAGGACGTTGTAGATGCTGTTGAAGGAAATGACGCGTTAGAAAGTATCGAAATCATTAGAGTGGGTGAGGCGGCTGAAAAATGGAATGCTATTGAAGCGTTTAGAACTTTTGAAGGGTCTCGAGCCAAACGTATCGAAGAACAAAAAAGAATGGCTGAAGAAGCCTTAGAAAAATTAGCTGCTGGTTTTCAAAAAACCGAAAGTGGTTTGCGTTACAAAATTATTCAAAAAGGAAACGGAACCCAAGCTGAAAAAGGTAAAAAAGTATCGGTACATTATCAAGGAGCACTAGAGAACGGACAAGTTTTTGATTCTTCTTATAAAAGAAAACAGCCGATTGATTTTACATTAGGCATGGGTCAAGTAATTGAAGGATGGGACGAAGGTATCTCCTTGCTACAAGTTGGAGACAAAGCACGTTTTGTAATTCCTTCCTATTTAGGATACGGTTCTAGAGGTGCAGGTGGTGTAATTCCGCCAGATGCTACCTTGGTATTTGATGTAGAATTAATGGATGTTAAGTAAAAAGTACAGATTAATAAACAGTTTAAAAAATTCCTGAGACCTTGTCTTGGGATTTTTTTTATATTTACCCAATAAACAGAAATCCATGAAAATCAAATTATTCCTAGCGTTTACGTTTTTTTTAAGTCTACTTTCTTGTGTGAGTAAAAAACAAGTAACTACTCCAACACAACCCACAGTTGCGGTTACAATGAATATGGAAGACCCAGGAAAAAAAATGTTTCAAAACCAGTGTGCTGCTTGCCATGATATATACGAGCCAACTGCTTATACCGCTCAACAATGGGAACCAATCGTATTTGAAATGCAAAAGAAAGGGAATATTCCAAATGACGAGATTCAATTTATTTTAGCGTATCTTAAAGAAAATGCGAAACAATAACTATGAAAATTAGCATCTATTTTTTTCTTGCTATCTCTTTGTTTACTTTTGGACAAGTACCGCATTGTGGGTTTGATTTTACGTCCTATTTGGTCGTAAAAGCTCATGATGAAGGAAAATCGGAAAATATTGCAGATCTAAAAATTACGTTGGTCAATGAAAAAGGGGAAGATGTAATCAATGAAAACAACAAATACAGTTGGAAAAACGCTAATCAAGCCCTAGTTTTTAGTCGAAATCTCCTGATTAGTAAACCCAACGAACCTGAAAAATGGTTTTTCCCCTATGCTGGAGATACCTATTTGCTTTCTGTTACAAATACCTTTCCTGCCGAAGATTTTTACGTCAAAATCCAAGATGCTAAAGGACGATTTCAAGAACAATTGGTGCAATTGCAGGCGTTCAATATGTATATTTTATGCTCGAGCGAAAACGAACGTCAAGCCAGAACTTTTGGACCACGAACCAATAGTCCAATAGAAGTAGTGCTCCTGCTCAAAACAAAGTAGCCAACATAACGCCTCAATTCTTTTTTTTTGGAGGTCATTTTCTTACTTTTGCAAGACAACATTATAAATCATGTATAAATTAATCATACGACCATTATTTTTCTGTTTTGATCCAGAAAGAATACATTATATTACCTTTTCAGCCATTCGATTTCTGAATAAAATTCCTGGTTTTTCGGGTTTATGTAAAGCGCTTTACGAAGTAAATGACCCGCGATTAGAACGGGAAGTATTCGGGATAAAATTTAAAAATCCTGTCGGATTAGCCGCTGGGTTTGATAAAGACGCAAAATTATATCAAGAGTTATCCAATTTTGGTTTTGGTTTTATAGAAATAGGAACCCTAACACCCGTTGGGCAAGAAGGGAATCCTAAAAAAAGATTATTTCGATTGAAAGAAGACAATGCCATTATCAACCGAATGGGTTTCAATAATGGTGGGGTGCAAGAAGCGGTTGCTCGCTTGAAAAAAAATAAAGGTGTTTTAATTGGTGGGAATATTGGAAAAAATAAACTAACACCCAATGCAGAAGCAGTTAACGATTACGAGATTTGTTTTGAGGAATTATTCCCTTATGTTGATTATTTTGTAGTGAATGTAAGTTCTCCAAACACGCCCAATCTTCGCGAATTGCAAGAAAAAGAACCACTAAAAAAATTGTTGCAAACTTTAGAAAGCAATAAATTACAAACCACAAACCACAAACCAATTCTGTTAAAAATAGCACCCGATCTGTCGGATGAACAATTAATAGATATAATTGAAATTGTAAACGAAACAAAAATTGCAGGAGTAATTGCAACCAATACCACAATTTCTCGTGAAGGGTTACAATCGGTAAATAAATCAGAAATGGGCGGTTTGTCGGGTAAACCATTGGCTAAACGTGCAACCGAAGTGATTCGTTTTCTTTCGGAAAAAAGTAATCAATCGTTTCCAATTATTGGAGTAGGCGGGATTCATTCGGCTGATGATGCGATGGAAAAATTAAACGCAGGCGCTAGTTTGGTTCAGTTATACACAGGATTTATTTATGAAGGACCGGCTTTGGTTCAAGCCATCAATAAAAAGATTTTAGCACAGATCTAAAATAGCTATCTTTGAAACGATGAAGGAAATCAAAATCATAGAATGTCCGCGCGATGCCATGCAAGGCATTAAAACTTTTATCCCAACAGAGCAAAAGGTAAAGTACTTGCAAGCCCTATTGCGGGTTGGTTTTGATACGATAGATTTTGGTAGTTTTGTTTCGGCAAAAGCCATTCCTCAAATGCAAGATACGGCTGAGGTTTTAGCTCAGTTGGATCTGTCGCAAACCCGCAGTAAATTATTAGCTATTGTTGCCAATACGCAAGGCGCTCAACTTGCGGCTCAGTATTCCGAAATTCAGTATTTGGGTTTTCCTTTTTCGATTTCCGAGAATTTTCAAATGCGAAATACACACAAAACCATTGCGGAAAGTTTGATAACCCTAGAAGAGATTTTAGCCATTGCCGCAGACAGTAACAAAGAAGTAGTGACCTATATTTCTATGGGATTTGGTAATCCCTACGGTGATCCTTGGAATGTAGCAATTGTAGGAGAATGGACCGAAATACTAGCGCAAAAAGGGGTGAAAATTCTTTCGCTTTCAGATACGGTAGGAAGTTCTACACCCGAAGTTATCGATTATTTATTTTCCCATTTGATTCCAAAATATCCTACTATTGAATTTGGGGCTCATTTGCATACCACGCCCGATAAGTGGTTTGAAAAAATTGACGCGGCTTATCATGCTGGTTGCCGACGCTTTGATGGAGCAATTCAAGGATTGGGCGGTTGTCCTATGGCAAAGGATGAGTTAACGGGCAATATGCCAACCGAAAAGTTATTGTCGTATTTTACCACCCAAAGAGAAAATACCCACACCAGCCCTATGAGTTTTGAAAGTGCTTACAACGAAGCAACGAAGTTGTTTGGGGCATTTCATTAAGTGAAGCGATATCTCGTTGTTTTTTTTTCTTCGTTCCAAATAATTCTATTTAATAAATACACAAACTATTTACTTTTTTTCGTATATTTGCATGCAATTTAACAGCTACAACAAATTGCACCATGAAAGCACATACTACTAAGATCGTTGGCGAAGGCCTTACCTATGACGATGTATTGTTGATCCCAAATTATTCAGAAATATTACCACGTGAAGTAAATATTCAATCGAAATTTTCGAGAAATATTACTTTGAATGTGCCTATCGTTTCCGCAGCTATGGATACGGTAACCGAAAGTTCAATGGCTATTGCTATGGCACAAGAAGGCGGAATAGGCGTGTTGCATAAAAACATGACAATTGAACAACAAGCGGCAAAAGTTAAGAAAGTAAAACGTGCCGAAAGCGGTATGATTATCGATCCGGTAACGTTACCTTTAACTGCTACTGTGGGCGATGCAAAAGCAGCGATGAAAGAATTTAGCATTGGCGGTATTCCAGTAATAGATGAAACCGGAACGTTAAAAGGCATTGTTACTAATAGAGATTTACGTTTCGAAAAAATAAATACCCGTTCCATTTTAGAAGTTATGACCTCTGAGAATTTAGTGACGGCTGCTCAAGGGACTACACTTCAAGAAGCAGAAGGTATTTTACAAGAAAATAAAATTGAAAAATTACCGGTTGTAGATCAGCAAAATAAATTAGTAGGTTTAATCACCTTTAGAGATATCACAAAACTGACGCAAAAACCGATTGCCAATAAAGATCGATTTGGTCGTTTGCGTGTAGCAGCAGCCATAGGGGTAACTGCCGATGCGGTGGAACGCGCTTCCGCTTTAGTTAATGCAGGAGTAGATGCGGTTATTATTGATACGGCACACGGTCATACAAAAGGTGTAGTAGATGTTTTAAAAGCCGTTAAAGCAAAATTTCCAGATTTAGACGTAATAGTAGGTAATATTGCTACTCCAGAAGCCGCTTTGTATTTGGCTCAAAATGGAGCCGATGCGGTGAAAGTTGGAATTGGTCCAGGATCTATCTGTACTACGAGAGTAATTGCGGGTGTTGGGTTTCCTCAATTTTCAGCCGTATTAGAAGTAGCCGCAGCATTAAAAGGAACAGGTGTTCCCGTTATTGCCGATGGGGGTATTCGTTACACTGGGGATATTCCTAAAGCCATTGCAGCGGGTGCCGATTGTGTGATGTTGGGTTCGCTTTTAGCCGGAACAAAAGAATCTCCAGGAGAAACCATTATTTTTGAAGGAAGAAAATTCAAATCGTATCGCGGAATGGGTTCGGTGGAAGCGATGCAAGAGGGTTCAAAAGACCGTTATTTCCAAGATGTGGAAGACGATGTGAAGAAATTAGTACCCGAAGGAATTGTAGGTCGTGTGCCTTATAAAGGCGAACTGAACGAAAGTATGCAACAATTCATAGGTGGGTTAAGAGCAGGAATGGGGTATTGCGGTGCAAAAGATATTCCAACGTTGCAAGAAAATGGTCGTTTCATTCGAATTACGGCAAGTGGCATTGGCGAAAGTCACCCACACAATGTAACCATTACAAAAGAAGCTCCAAATTATTCGAGATAAAAACACGATCGATACACATAGAATAGTGTTTGTTAAAAATAAAAAACCTGATCGTTGAAAAGTGATCAGGTTTTTTTATTGGAAGGGTTGATGCTATTAAAAAATTAAATCCCTAAATAATTACTGGGTGTAATGTGCATCAATTCGGCTTTAATTGCCTCCGAAATAGTTAAGCTTTGAATGAACGTATGAATCGCATTTTTATCAATAGCCTCGTTGGTTCTTGTCAATCCTTTTAACGCTTCGTATGGATTTGGATAGCCTTCTCTTCTTAAAATGGTTTGAATGGCTTCGGCAACAACGGCCCAGTTTTTTTCTAAATCTTCGTGAAACTTCGGTTCATTCAACAACAATTTGTTTAATCCTTTTAAAGTGGATTCAAAGGCAATTAGGGTATGACCCATTGGGACTCCAATATTACGTAAAATTGTACTATCAGTTAAATCACGTTGCAATCGGGAAACCGGTAATTTGGCCGAAAGGTGTTCGAAAATGGCATTGGCAATTCCTAAATTTCCTTCCGAATTTTCAAAATCAATGGGGTTTACTTTATGAGGCATCGCCGACGATCCAATTTCGCCCGCTTTGATTTTTTGTTTGAAATAATCCATAGACACATAGGTCCAAATATCTCTATCCAAGTCGATTAATATCGTATTGATGCGTTTTAAAGCGTCAAAAAAGGCAGCAAAATGATCGTAATGTTCAATTTGTGTCGTTGGAAACGAATGGTGTAATCCCAAACTGTTTTCTACGAAATCTGTTCCGAATTTTCTCCAATCGGTAGTAGGATAGGCCACTTTGTGTGCGTTATAATTTCCAGTGGCTCCTCCAAATTTAGCCGCAAAAGGAATAGTAAATAACAAACGCATTTGCTCTTCCAATCGTTCGACAAACACTAAAATTTCTTTTCCTAAACGAGTTGGTGAAGCCGGTTGTCCATGGGTTCGAGCAAGCATAGGTATATCGGCCCATTCCATGGCGAGTTCTTTTAACTTTGCAATCACGCTTACTAAACTCGGTAGGTATACTTTTTCAAAAGCTTCTTTGGTAGACAAAGGGATTGCCGTGTTGTTGATGTCTTGTGAAGTCAGTCCAAAATGGATGAATTCTTTATAAGCTTGTAAACCCAATCCGTCAAATTTGGATTTGATGAAATATTCTACCGCTTTTACATCGTGGTTGGTTGTTTTTTCAGTTTCTTTAATCCAAAGGGCGTCTTCGGTAGAAAAGTTTTCATAAATGGCTCGTAACGAATTGTAAATGGATTTGTCTATTGCAGCCAATTGGGATAAATTAGCCTCGCGAAGCGCAATGAAATATTCAATTTCTACTAAAACACGGTACTTAATTAAAGCTTCTTCTGAAAAAAAAGGAGCTAATGAAACGGTTTTACTTCTATAACGACCATCGATTGGCGAAATAGCATTTAATTCGGTTAATTGCATGTTGTTGTGTGTTGTTAACGATGTGCAAATATAATAAGAAGTTAGAAGTTAGAAGTTAGAAGTCAGAAGTTTTTTGGAGAGATTTTATCAATTCCACTTTTACAATTTTCATTCCTTCTACAGCAGTTAAAGTTATAATTTTCATTTACTTTGTAGTAAATTTATAAAAAATGGATGTTAAGGATCACAATCTTTTAAATTATTTAGAAGGATTTCTTACCGAAAATAGAAAAGAAGGTTTTTTGCGGGTATTGCAAAACCGCACCAAGCATTTTACGATTGCAATGGAAGATGTGTATCAATTGCATAATACCAGTGCGGTGATGCGCAGTTGTGAAGTTTTTGGGATACAGGAATTGAACGTGATCGAACAAAAATTTGGCAAACGCATCGATTCAGAAATTGCCATGGGTGCGCAAAAATGGGTCGATGTTTTTCGTTTCAACTCGGTACAAGGCTGTTTGGATTCGATGCGAGAAAAAGGGTATCAAATTATTGCTACATCACCCCATAATGATTCTTGTTTGTTGCATGAATTTGATATTACAAAGCCATCGGCATTATTTTTTGGTACCGAAAGCGAGGGTTTATCTGAGGAAGTACTGCAACAAGCAGATGGTTTTTTAAAGATTCCTATGGTGGGCGATACTGAGAGTTTGAATATATCAGTTTCGGCTGCTATTATTATTCAGGACATTACCAATCGATTACGACAATCAAATTTAAATTGGAAATTATCGGAAGATGAAATGTTGGAAAAACGTTTGGATTGGGCTCGAAAATCAATCAAAGATATTGAATATATCGAACGAAAATATTGGGAAGCATCACAAGAGCAGTAGACTTATTTGTTTTTTTTTAAAATTTTATATTCTTCATAACACAGACTAATGGCATCCATAATTTGTAAGTCATTAGCAGTTTGAATAAAATAGTCAGAATAGTTGCAGTTCTCTAAAATTTGTGGGATATCATCTTTATCGATTTCCAAAAGTGCGGCAAGAGTTTCTCGATCAAATTTGGTAGCCAATAGATTGCGAACCGTGTCGTCTTTTTTCATTTCTTTCAGCTTCTTCATTTCATTCGGACGTTTTCCAAATACATTATAGAGAAAATCAGCTGGATTGAATATGGATCGCATTACTTTTGAAACGGCGCTCGGCGATTTATCACCAGCTTCATAACCCGCGTTTAATCCAGAAATACTGTAGCGATATCCGTCGTTGGCCACTGGAATGAGTTGGGTATCTACTTCAACATAACCTGTTAATTGGTATTGTCGAATAATTACTTCGTCAAGTACATAGGCTTTTTCAGTAAGATAAATTTTAGTGGGATTGTTTTTGATCCAGTCGTTGGTTACTTTTACTTTTACCGTTTCATAGCCAATATAGGAAAAGAGTAGGGTGTCGTTAAGTTTTGTAGCAATTTCAAAAGTTCCGCTGCCTGAAGTAGCTGTACCGGTAACACGAGTGGCATTGATTACATTTACATTGCTTAAAGGTAATTTAGTAGTATTATTAACAACGGTACCTTTGATATTTACTAAGGTGTCTTTTTGTGACCAAACCGAAGACGTGGTCATCAATGCCAATAAAAAAACTACAAAATATCTCATTCTTTTTTATATTGATTCAAAAATACGAATCTAAAGATGATATTTTGTAGTTTTTGGTAATTTTATATGAAAATTAACGAATTGTCGTTAACTTTTTCTAGGTCTTCTAGGTCTTGGGGCATCACCTGAACTTTCAGTACGTCTTGGTGCTCTATCAGAAAAACCGCCTTCTCTTCTTGGAGCAGTGCTACTTCTTTCGCCTCTAAAACCACCTTCTCTTCTTGGTGCTGAACTAGTTCTATCGCTACGGAATCCGCCTTCTCTATTACCACTATCTCTTCTTGGAGAAGAACCACTTCTTTCGCGATTAAAGCCACCTTCGCGTCTTCCGCCGCCAAATCCACCGCCAGAATTTCTTCCGTTATGGTCGCGTCTTCCACCGCCCTCGTTTTTAGAAATTTCAACGTTGATGCGTCTACCGTTCATGTCATAGCCGTTTAGTACAGACATCACTTTATCGGTATGTTCTCCGTCGGTATTGAAAAAAGAAAATCCTTCTTTAACATCCACTTTAAACACATCATCTCTTCCTAAATCTAAGGTTTCTTTGATGAAGTCTTTCAATTGCATCCAATCAAAATCATCTCTTGTACCAATGTTGATGAAATAACGAACAGGATCTCCGGCTCTAATTTCTCTTGGTTCAGCGCTTCTTTCACGTTCATTACTTCTTTCACCAGTAATATCGCGTTTTGATTTATAGTAATTGATAAAACGGTTGAATTCAACCGAAACCATTTTTTTAATTAATTCTTCTTTTGATAATCCGTCCAATACTTCATTGATAGCCGGTAAGTAGTTGTCAATTTCATGGTCTACTTCGGTATCTTTAATTTTATTGGCCAAGTGTAACAACTGAATTTCGCAAATTTCAATTCCTGATGGAATGGTTTTTTCTTGAAATTTTTGTTGGATTATACGTTCTATCGAATGTATTTTTCTGATTTCACTTTTAGTAATAATTACAATTGAAGTTCCTAATTTTCCTGCTCTACCAGTTCTTCCAGAACGGTGGTTGTAGGTTTCAATTTCGTCTGGCAATTGATAATTGACTACGTGTGTAATGTTTTCAACGTCAATTCCACGAGCAGCAACGTCTGTTGCTACCAACATCTGAATTTGACGGCCTCTAAATGATTTCATCACCCCATCGCGTTGTGCTTGGGATAAATCACCATGAAGTGCAGCTGCATTATAGCCATCTTCAATTAATTTTTCAGCAACAGCTTGTGTGTCTCTTTTAGTTCTACAAAAAACCACCGAAAAAATATCTGGATTGGCATCTGCTAAACGTTTCAAAGCTTCATATCGATCACGTGCATTTACACAATAATATTCATGTGATACGGTTGCCGAACCCGAGTTTTTACTTCCTACGGTAATTTCGACGGGACTGGCCATAAATTTCTTTGCAATACGTGCTACTTCAGCAGGCATTGTGGCCGAAAATAACCACGTGTTTTTCTCATCGGGAGTATCCGATAGTATGGAACAAATATCTTCGTAGAATCCCATGTTTAACATTTCATCTGCCTCGTCTAAGATACAAAAGTCAATGTTTTTAATGTTCACAAGACCTCTATTAATCATGTCTTGCATTCTACCTGGTGTAGCCACAATAATTTGTGCACCACGTTTAACTTCTCTAGCTTGATCTGTAATGCTTGCACCACCATAAACAGCTACTGTATGTAACCCTTTTATGTACTTTGAGTATAATTTTATCTCGTTGGTGATTTGTAAGCATAATTCGCGTGTTGGCGATAAAATTAAGGCTTGCGTATTTCTATTTTCAGCATCAATTTTTTGAATTAGTGGAAAACCAAAAGCGGCTGTTTTTCCTGTTCCTGTTTGCGCTAGGGCAACTAAATCTGTGTTTTGTTCCAATAGTACTGGAATCGCTTTTTCTTGCACTTCTGACGGATTCTCAAATCCTAGATCTTTAATCGCCAGCAGTAGCGACTCATTCAATCCTAATTGTTCAAATTTATTCATATAGTATTTTAAATTGGGTGCAAAGGTAGGTTTAAAATACTACATAAACTAATTTGTTAGGTATTGATTTACAATTAGTTAAATATTGTTTGAATTTGATTTTTAAGCAAAATAGCAATAATATTGGTTGTTATTACTTGTTTTTTGTTAAAAACGCTAGCAATTGAGCTACCGCAATACCGCGGTGACTGATGCTCGCTTTTTCCTGTAAACTAAGTTCTGCAAAGGTTTTATCCGATCCATCGGCTACAAATATAGGATCATAGCCAAATCCATTTAGACCTGTTTTTTCATGTATTATCTTGCCGTTGATTATTCCGGTAAAGAGCTGTTGCGTCCCATTAATATTTAAACAAATAACCGTTTTAAACTGGGCTTTTCTATTTGTAATATTGCCCAATTCATGCAGTAATTTATTCATGTTGTCTTCGGCATTTTTTTGTTCGCCCGCATAGCGAGCAGAGTAAACGCCTGGCGCTCCAAGGAGTGCATCCACTTCAAGACCGGTATCGTCGGCAAAACAGGGGTAGCCATAGTTTTTAGTCACATAATTGGCTTTTAGTATGGCATTGCCTTCAATAGTATTTGCCGTTTCGGGTATTTCTTCAAAACAACCGATATCTTCCAAGCTGAGGATTTGAAAGTCTGTGGGAACTAACGCTTGAATTTCTTGAATTTTATTTTTGTTGTTGGAAGCAAATACGAGTTGCATAATGTATAAATTTTGATTTATAAAAAGCAAAAAAGTCGAGGTGGAGCCCCCGACTTCTTAAATGAACGTGTAACCACATTGCTGTGCGCTCGGGTACAAATGTACTGCCAAATAATCAATTTGCAAGTTTTTTAAGAAATTATTTCGATGCCTTCTTTTTTCGTCACGAATAATTATTATAAAAACTTTTTTCTTTATACTTTTGCCACTATTAACACCTATAAGATATCATGGTAAAAGATTTATTCGAAAGAATTCAAAACAATAAGGGTCCTTTAGGAAAATGGGCTTCTCAAGCAGAAGGATATTTTGTATTTCCAAAATTAGAAGGAGAATTAGGACCAAGAATGCAATTTCAAGGAAAAAATATTTTAAACTGGAGCTTAAATGATTACTTAGGTTTGGCCAACCATCCCGAAGTTAGAAAAGCCGATACTGAAGCCGCCATTCAATATGGAGCCGCTTACCCAATGGGTGCTCGTATGATGAGTGGACATACAAAATACCACGAGCAATTAGAACAAGAATTAGCCGCTTTCGTAATGAAAGAATCGGCTTATTTATTGAATTTTGGTTACCAAGGAATCATGTCAACTATTGACGCCTTAGTAACTAGAAATGATGTCATTGTATATGATGTTGATGCACATGCTTGTATTATTGACGGTGTGCGCCTGCATAGTGGTAAACGTTTTACCTACAAGCACAATGACATTGAAAGCATGGAAAAGAACTTGCAGCGTGCCACCAAATTAGCTACAGAAACAGGAGGCGGTATTTTATTCATTACTGAGGGTGTTTTTGGAATGCGTGGGCAACAAGGAAAGCTGAAAGAAGTTGTAGAAATGAAAAAGAAATACAATTTCCGATTGTTAGTTGATGATGCACATGGTTTTGGAACACTTGGTAAAACAGGAGCAGGAGCAGGAGAAGAGCAAGGTTGTCAAGAGGGTATTGATATTTATTTTTCCACTTTTGCAAAATCAATGGCAAATATTGGTGCTTTTGTCGCTGCTGATAAGGATATTATAGATTATTTGAAATATAATTTACGTTCGCAAATGTTTGCCAAAGCATTGCCGATGATTCAAACCATTGGTTCTTTAAAGCGTTTAGAATTATTGCGTAATTCTTCTGAAATTAAAGATAAATTGTGGGTAAATGTAAATGCCTTACAAAATGGATTGAAAGAGAGAGGATTCAACATTGGAGACACCAATACTTGTATTACACCGGTATACCTTGAAGGATCTATTCCTGAAGCCATGATTATGGTTAATGATTTGCGAGAAAATTATGGTATTTTCCTTTCCATTGTAGTGTATCCTGTTATTCCTAAAGGAATTATTTTATTGCGTATGATTCCAACCGCATCGCATACATTAGAAGATATCAACGAAACACTAACTGCTTTTGAAGCTATTCGAGACAAATTAGTTAGCGGAACGTATGCTAAAATTGCTGAAGCTAGTGTACAAAATGTAGACTAATTTCTAGTGTTAATATAAAAACAAAGGGATTCCAATTGGAATCCCTTTGTTTTTATAGGTCTTTTCGATACGTTCGTCTACGTTTATTTATTTTCGAATTAAAATTTTTCCATAAATTTTGAATGGCAAAGTTTTCTTTTAATTCGGGGGTTCTTATGCACGTTTCAATTTTTTTAGCTTTACAAACATTGTGAAGTTCTTCAAAAAGAATTGCAGTAACTCCTTTACTTTGATATTCTGGAGCAATACCAATGAGATAAAAAACAACTTCTTTGGAGCATTTTCTAGCTTGAAGCAGATGAAAAAGGCCAAAAGGAAATAATCTACCTTTAGCTTTTTTTAGCGCTTGACCAAATCCAGGCATTACTATAGCAAAGGCGACCATTTTGTTGTCTTTGTCAAGGACAAATTTGATAAACTCAGGATTAATAAAACCAATATATTTCTTCTTAAAATAGGCTTTTTGAATTTCGTTAATGGGTACAAATGATTGTAATTTTGAATAGGAAGTATTGAATAAATCAAACATTTGGTCCACATAAGGCATTATGGCTTTTGTTTTTGTAAAATTCAATGCTTTCAGTTGATAACGCTCTTTGATGAGTCCGCTAAATTTCTTAAACTGAGTTGGGTCAATATCATTAAACGAAAAAACACTCTCTTGATATTCTTTTTCTACCGTAAGGCCTAATTCTTCAAAATGCGAAATATAATACGGTAGGCTGTACCAAGTAACCATGTTTCCAATTTGATCAAAACCTTCACTTAAAACTCCCACTTTGTCTAAATTAGAAAATCCCATCGGACCTTCTAAATGATCCATTGCGTGCTTTTTTCCTAAAGCTTCTACTTTATCCAAGAGTACTTTCGTAACTTCGATATCGTCAATGACGTCAAACCAACCAAAACGCACTTTTCTTTTATTTAACTGATTGACTTCATCCCAGTTGATGATGGCTGCAATTTTACCTACAATTTTATTTTCTTTGTAGGCCAAATAAAAGTGTGCTTCCGCTGTTTCTAGGGCAGGATTTTTTGATTTGTCAAAAGTATCCAATTCTTCTGCAATCAGTGGTGGAATCCAATACGGATTATTTTTATACAATTCGAAAGAAAACAAAACGAATTCTTTCATTTCTTTCTTGGTGAGTGCTTCCTTTACGGTGATCATTTATTCTACAGCATCTTTACGTTTTTTGGCTTCTTTTTCGCCTTTCTTTTTCATTTTTTTATCCATTTTGCTGCCATTATCTTTTTCAATTTTTATTTCTTGGTAATTATCAGAAAAGCGCCAAGAAAATCCGATTCCTCCCGAAATCAAATTGGGTGTGTCTTTTATATTTTTTCCAATAGAGGCATCAATTTGCATGTCTTTGTGAAACAAAAAAGCGGCTCCAGCACGAACAATTCCATCGGAATAATAATCGCCCATAAATCCTTGGTTTTCAATAAAACCCGACCATTGTTTGTTGAATCCACGGGTCAACGTTAAAATGTAATCGATGCTGGCAAAATCGGTTCCAATTTTATTGTAAGCAATATTGGTTACCAAAACCCAGCGAGAGCCAAATTGATTTTGTGCAATGACCATAGCTTTCGGACTAACTACGGCTTCCACAACAGAGGAAGGAGCGTAATTAAACGGATTGTTGGTAAAGTTGAAGTTGGCCCCAGCATATACCGCTACCGCAGGAATGAACTGTCTCCATTTGAAGCGTTGATTTGCCTTCCAGCTGAATACATTAGGCTTGTCTTCATAATTTTTAAAGGGGTCAAACACTAAATATTTAGCACCAATAAGGGTTTTCTTTAAGGCACTGCGGTCTTTTTCAAAATTTACTTTGGTATAGGTGTCTTTTTGGTACTGTACTTCTGCAATGAATTCCAATTGCTCGAAAAATAATCCCCAACGCACATCAAATTCCCCTAACAAACCAGTGGCTTTATAATCTAGTGCTTTATGATCTTCACTAATATAGTTGATTCCCGATTCGGTTTGTATTATGGTTTTTCCAACAGAAAATGCCATCATAGATCTTCCTGGCCGATTGGAGTTGATGTCATCTGTAAATTGTGCAAAAGAAAATTGAATGGCCAATAATAGCCCTATAATAAAAAACGATTGTAATGACTTCATAGCAGTTTATTTATGCTCAAAAATAGTTATTTTATCATAATTTTAAGTAACAATTTGGAAGTTTTACCAACAAATATCTGTATTTTTGAATTTTTAAATTAGAACCTATGGAAATGGCATCAGGCTCCAGCTTATTAAGAACCTTAGCAATTATTATTTTAAGTTATTATTTGTTCAAGTTTCTCATCCGAATTTTTGCTCCCATCATCATGCAGAAAGCAGTTAATAAAATGCAAGAAAAAATGCAGGAGCAATATAAAAAACAGCAACAGCAACAACAAAATACTACAGATCAATCCACTCAATTTCAATCAAAAGAAAAGGAAAAAGTAGGCGATTATATCGATTACGAAGAAATAAATTAATGGGTTTTTACCCTGCACCAAAGGATATTTTAACAATATCCTTTTTTTAATTACTTTAGCATCTTATTCTATTTTATTACATTCATGAAAAACATCCAAAAAATAATCCCTCATTTAGTAGTTCTGATTGGATTTGCAATCGTTTCATTGGTTTATTTCTATCCAATTTTACAAGGAAATAAAATTTTCCAATCGGATATTGTTCAGTATACTGGAATGGCAAAAGAGCAGAACGATTTTAGAAAAGAAACCAATGAAGAACCGTATTGGACTAATAGTGCTTTTGGCGGAATGCCCACCTATCAATTGGGTGCAAATTATCCAAACGATGCCATAGGAGCTTTGGACGATGCTTTGCGTTTTTTACCACGTCCAGCGGATTATTTATTTCTTTATTTTCTAGGGTTTTATGTCTTGTTGATGGTACTCAAAGTGGATCCGTTAAAAGCTTTTTTTGGAGCACTTGCCTTCGGATTATCAACCTATCTGATTATTATTTTAGGTGTTGGACACAATGCAAAAGCACATGCAATCGCATATATGCCTATGGTTGTAGCGGGGGTATTTTTGGTTTTTCAAAGAAAATACATTGTAGGTGGAGTGCTCACCATGGTCGCAGCAGCTCTAGAAATTAACGCCAACCATTTTCAAATGACTTATTATTTATTGTTTTTATTGTTGATAATGGCTATTTACTTTGTTGTTATAGCAATTAAGAATAAGGAATATGGAGTATTGGGTAAAACAATTGGCGTTTTTGCAGTAGCTGGAATTTTAGCCATAGGTGTAAATGCAGCTAATTTAATGGCAACAGCTGAATATACTGATTTTAGTATTCGTGGCAAAAGCGAACTTACTTTTAAGCCAGACGGTTCGATCAACACGACAAATTCAGCTATGGAACACGATTACATTACCGAATACAGTTATGGCATTGCAGAAAGTTTTAATTTAATTGCACCTCGTCTATTTGGGGGTGGAAATAGTGAAACCTTGGGAGAAGACTCGGTTTTGTATACTTTTTTATTGAATTATGGAGCCACACCTTCAGAGGCATTACAAACGGTTGAATATTATGGCAAAACTTATTGGGGAGACCAGCCCATTGTAGCCGCTCCGGCATACATTGGTGCCATAGTTTTCTTTTTGGCAGTTTTGTGCTTGTTTCATGATCAACGTAAAATAAAATATGTTTTTTTAGCGGGAGCTATCCTTTCCTTACTACTTTCTTGGGGTAAGAATTTTGACGGATTAACCCGGTTTTTTATTGATTTCGTTCCTTTATACGATAAGTTTAGAGCAGTTTCTTCAATTCAAGTAATCCTAGAATTATGTATTCCAGTTTTAGCTATTATGGGATTGCAATCGTTCTTTGCCACCGAAAAAGAAAAACAGTGGAACAGTTTGTGGAAAGCAACCGCTTCGAGTTTAGGTTTGCTAATTGCTTTGTTTTTAGCGAAAGGGGTCTTTAATTTTTCAGGAGCAATGGACGAACAATTGATTCAACTATTTGGCGAAAGCCAGGATCAATCCTTTGGAATCAATTTTATCAAAGCGCTTAAGGAAGATCGTATAAATTTCTACACAAGTGATCTTATGCGTTCGGGTATTTTGATTGCAGTTGCAGCTGCAGCACTTTGGTTGTATATTCAAAATAAGTTAGCCGCTACTTCAGCAATTATTGCCGTTGGGTTTTTTATGGTAGCCGATTTATTTATGGTCGATAAACGCTATGTATACAACAGTCCCGATCAATTTAAGAGCGCACGCGAAGTCGATATGCCTTTTGAACCCACCGAAGTGGATAACCTTATTTTAAAAGACTCATCGAATTATAGAGTGTATGAAATTCAAGGAAGAATGCAAGCTCGTACTTCATATTTTCATAAATCGGTTGGAGGTTATAGCGCAGTAAGACCAAGACGTTTTGATCAACTATTTGATTATAATGTAGAGAAAAATATTAGTGAATTAGGTAACACTATCGATTTTCAAACGCTTAGTTTTACAAAAAGCAATCCTATTTTGGATATGCTCAATGTAAAATACGTGATTGTACCAACAGGTCAAGGTGATGTGCCAGTTTCAAATCCGTATGCGAATGGAAATGCTTGGTTTGTTGAGAACGTAAAGTTTGTGAAATCTGCAGATGAAGAAATGAAAGTATTAAGCAAATTGGATACAAAAAATGAAGTTGTGATCAACTCGTTAACTAATGATTTAAAAGAAAATACTTTTGAAAAAGATACAACAGCATCGATTCAATTGCTCAAACACCAACCTAATCATCTAAAATATAATTCATACACCAGCAAAGACGGATTTGCAGTCTTTTCTGAAAACTATTATAAAAACGGATGGATCGCAACAATAGACGGAAAAGTAGCAAAAATTTATCTGGTAAACTATGTGTTGAGAGGTTTACAAGTTCCAGCTGGAAAGCATACGATCGAATTCAAATTTGAACCCCAAGTAGTGAAGACTGGAAGTGCCATCGCATTAATTAGTGCTATTGTAATGCTTTTGTTAATTGGAGCTGGAGTATATTTTGAGAACAAGAAAGATAAATTGGTAAAATAAACTAACAGCTTGCAACCAACAAAAAAAATACTCATCATTTCCTATTACTGGCCCCCAGCGGGAGGCCCAGGAGTTCAACGTTGGTTGAAGTTTGTCAAGTACTTGCCCGATTTTAATATCGAGCCTCATGTTTATGTTCCGGAAAATCCTACGTATCCTTTAATCGATCAAAAATTAGTAAATGAAGTTTCAAGTAAAGCGATTATCATCAAACAACCCATATTTGAACCTTATGGCTTAGCATCGTTTTTTTTTAAAAATAATACCAAAAAAATTAGTTCGGGAATAATACCCAATCAAAAAAAACAATCGTTTATAGAAAAAGCAATGCTTTGGATTCGAGGCAACGTTTTTATCCCAGATGCGAGAGTGTTTTGGGTAAAGCCTTCGGTTAAATTTTTAAAAGAATATCTTCAAGAGCATAAAATAGATACGATAATCACAACAGGTCCGCCACATAGTTTGCATTTGATAGGATTGCAATTAAAAAAGGAGCTCAATATAACTTGGTTGGCCGATTTTCGTGATCCGTGGACAACGATTGGTTACCATAAGCAACTCAAACTAAGTTCTTGGGCAGCTAATAAGCACAAAGCGTTAGAAAAAGAAGTTATGAATGCATGTGACCAACTCATCGTTACTTCACCTACCACAAAAGCTGAATTTGAAGCTATTACATCCAAACCTATCGAAGTAATTACTAATGGCTATGATATAGAGCAAGTGAGAAAAAAACCGTTGGATGATAAATTTACTTTGGCACATATTGGATCCTTTTTATCGGCTCGAAACCCAACTATTTTATGGAAAGCCTTACAAGAATTAATTACAGAAAATAAGGAATTTAATAAACAGTTTCAGTTAAAATTGATAGGAGCGTTGAGTGCTGAGGTATTGCAATCTATCAAGGAATTTGGGTTAAACAATCATGTCAATCATTTGGGGTATTTGCCCCATCACGAAGCCATAATGGAACAGCGAAGTTCACAAGTATTGTTACTCATTGAAATTGATTCGCAAGAAACTAGATGCATTATTCCGGGAAAATTATTTGAATACATGGTTACAGAACGTCCCATAATTGCCATCGGACCAGAGCACGCAGATTTTGCTCAAATTATAAAAGAAACTAATACAGGAACTTTCTTCAAATATGACGAGTTGAAAGCTTTAAAAACTCAAATTCTATATTATTTTGAACAATTTCAGCAAAACAATTTAAAAGTATTTCCAGTAGGTTTGCAACAATACAGTCGCATTTCATTAACCGAAAAATTAGCCAAGCTGCTAATAATTCATCACTAATCATTTTTATTAAAACATGGGAATCGTTATCAAACAATCTATTAAGAACACGATAATTACCTTTATAGGGTTTGGGATTGGCGCGTTAAATACCTTGTTTATGTATCCTTACTTTTTAGGAGAAGATTACTTTGGTTTGTCTGGATATGTGTTGTCTGCAGCCAATATTTTATATCCCCTCATGTCTTTTGGTATTCAAAATACGTTGATAAAATTTTTTAATGACAACAATAAAACTGAGCAAGAATTAAGCAGTTATATTACCTATATGTTGTTGATTCCCTTGGTGTTTATAATTCCTCTAACTGGACTTTTTTATTTTTATTATGATACCATTGCTACTTATGAATCTCAAAAGAATCCTATAATTTATTCGTTTGTGTGGGTTATTCCTGTAGTTGCTGTTTTTATGGGGTATTTCGAGATCTTTTATGCATGGTTACGCGCCCACATGAAATCTGTTTTTGGAAGCTTTGTAAAGGAGGTTTTTGTGCGCATACTCATCTCGGTATTGCTTTATGGGGTGTATTACCAGTATATTACTCCCTTAGAATTTATTTATTCCTTAGTTTTTGTTTACGGAATTAGTTTGCTTCTTATTGTCTTTTATGCAAATAAAGTCAAGCGAATTGTTTTACATTTTAAAGTTCCGAAGCAAAGCAAAGCAATTTGGACCTACACAATCTTTATTATTTTGTCGGCAAGTATAGCAAATATGTTGTTGGATATTGATAAATACATGATCAAACACTATATGGACATTGACAATATAGCCTTTTATTCGGTAGCTATATTTATTGCGATGGTCATTTCTATTCCAAGTAGAGCGATGCATCAAATAACCTATCCAATTACTGCAAAATTGATGAGCGAACAAAAGTGGGAGGAATTGAATGAGTTGTATAAAAAAACGTCTATTACTTTACAAGTTATCGGGGGATTACTATTGGTCGGAATTTTAGTAAATATCAATCAACTTTACCTTTTGTTGCCTAAAGAATACAGTCAAGGCTTGTTTGTGGTTTTTACCATTGGGTTGTCTAAGTATTTTGATTTGATGTTAGGAAATAATAATGCAATTATTTTCAATTCAAAATATTATAAAGCGGTCTTGAGTTTAGGAATAGTTTTAGTAGTATTAATTGTTTTACTAAACATGTATTTCATTCCTAATTATGGATTGAATGGTGCAGCCATGGCTACTTTAATTGCCATTACATTATATAGTTTAGCCAAGTTGCTATTTGTAATATTACGCATGAATTTGTTTCCATTTACGTTTAAAACAATTGTGGCGCTAGGAGTGGTTATTATTACCTTTTTAGTATTTTATTATTGGGATTTTACTTTTCATCCGGTAATTAATATTGCAATAAAATCGGTATTAGTAAGCGCCTTTTATCTTGGATTATGCCATGTGTTTAAAATTTCATCCGATATTAATTTTGTAATGAATTCAATTATTAAGAAAGTGTTGAAATAATAAAATCCTGCTTCTTCTCACTAGAATCTGCAGGATTTTACAAACAAACTAACCAACCAATTATTTTTTCGCTTAAAAAGGTTACAACTTCATTTAAAAACTCGTTTCTAAAACGTTGCTTCACGAAAGAATTTCAATTGTCGTGCCAAACTTCATTTTTGAGTTGTAAATGATTTGTTAATGAACTGAGATATTTCATTTCAAAATTTTAAAAGTGTTTTATAGGTAAATCAAAAAGAGTACATTTGAATTCTTAAGAAAAAAAAATGAAGCAATTGATGTCAATTTTGGTTCTAGCTGCCGCTGGAATCATTGCATTAGTGGAGCAATCTAAAGCTCAACCTAATCCAATTATCATGATAGGAGCTATAGGTGTTTTTATGTATGGAATGTATAAATTAATGAAGAAAATTCCTTCTAAAAATGAAGATAACGATGACACAGAAATTTGAAATAGGCGATGAGGTAGCGGTTTTAGATGAAGCCATTTCTGGTAAAGTAATATCGGTTAATAGTACCGAAATTTGCATCGAAACAACCGATGGATTTCAGATGAAATTTTTAGCTAAAGAATTAGTTAAAGTTCATAATTCCAGTTTTTTAAGTGGCTTTTTTTCAAGTCAAAGTTTAATTTCTGTTTTGAAAGATAAAGAAGCTCCAAAAAAACGAAATTTTGTAAAAGAAAAAAAGTCACGCAAGGAAGAATTTGTTTTGGAAGTGGATTTGCATATTGAAAAACTCGTGCCTTCAAAACGCGGAATGACTAACTATGATATTTTAACAATGCAAATGGAAACCGCTAAACGCCAACTCGATTTTGCCATCAAAAATCGGATGCCAAAATTGGTATTCATTCACGGTGTGGGAGAAGGCGTTTTAAAAGCAGAATTGGATTTTCTATTGGGACGATACGATGGAATTTCTTTTCAGGATGCAAATTATCAAAAGTATGGTTTGGGGGCAACTGAAGTATATATAAAGCACCAAGTCAAATAATAGTCCTATTCTATAAAAAATGCCCCTTCAATAATGGGGCATTTTTTATGATTGGTCTCGGCGTTATAAATTTGTTCGGTAGTTTCCAAAAATATATTCTGTAAAACTAAAGGAGTTGTTGGAATTTGAAAAGTTTACATTCAATAATCGGATGTTATGGGTATAGCCCGTAACGGTTATCCCATCGGTTGCAAATAACTTATCAGAAATAATTTCTATGGTTCCACCTGTAGCATTCCATTCTTTTTTTACGATAGGTGATGCGGGAGGTAAAATACTGCAAATACCAGTTGCACTAAGGTTGTCAGAATAGATTCGATATATAATTTTATTGGACGAACTTATAGGAACTATTCTCGGACTACCATCGGGTGTTTCTTCATTGATGAAACTATTAGAAGGAATATTTAAAAGTAATAATTCGTTGCTTTTAATTTTAAAAACTAAGTTATTTGTAGTACAATTTTGTACTGAAGCTGAATCAAAATTAAAAGATTCTAGCGTAAGATCACCATCATCGCAGGCTTGTAATAGAAAAATGAAAGCTACTAAAACAAAAAGTTTTTTCATGAATTTATTATATTTAAGCTACAAAAATAATGGATTTAATTTAGTATTTTACTATAGTAGGTAAAATTAAACCTAATTCACTTTTAAAGTTTATAAAATAAAATGATTTGTATCTTTGCCAAATAAAAGTAGAACTACTAAAATAGTATTAATTGTCAATTTTCAATATAATAAATAGAGTTGCTTATTAAAAAAAACAATTACTTCCAATGAAAAAAGTGTATTTAGATAACGCAGCCACTACCGAACTTCATCCCGAAGTCATTTCAACTATGGTGGAGGTGCTTCAAAACGATTTTGGAAATCCATCCTCTACGCATAGTTTTGGACGAAGTGCAAAAACATTGTTGGAGTCGGCACGGAAAGCGATGGCAAAATCACTGAATGCACAAGCATCCGAAATCATTTTTACATCCAGTGCTACCGAAGCAACCAATTGGATTTTGACTAGTGTAGTTAAAGATTTAGGAATAAAAAGAATCATTACTTCAAAAATTGAGCATCATGCTACATTACATACGGTAGAACATTTAGCAAAGGAATTCAAAATTCAAGTCGAATATATTGCTATTTTGCCAAACGGTAACATCGATTACCAAGATTTAGCAGCTAAATTACCTTCTGATATTCCAACATTAGTTTCATTAATGCACGTAAATAATGAAATTGGAACCCTTTTAGATATCAAACGTGTCTCGGAATTGTGTAAGTATGCAAATGCGTTATTTCATTGTGACACCGTGCAATCGATTGGAAAATCTAATTTAGATGTACAAGATTTGGGTATTGATTTTTTAGTGGCTTCTGCTCATAAATTTCATGGCCCAAAAGGCATTGGCTTTGCCTATATCAAAAAGAATTCGATGCTACAACCGATGATTTTTGGCGGTGAACAAGAAAAAGGTATGCGTGCCGGTACAGAACCGGTGCATCAAGTGGTAGGTATGGCAAAAGCTTTAGAATTAGCCTATTCCAATTTAGAAAAAGACACACATTATATAACCGAGTTAAAAGCGTATTGCATTTCAGAATTGAAAAAAGTTTTTCCGGAAATAAAAATCAATGGAGAGAATACGTATTATAACCTTTTGAATGTGCAATTGCCGTTGTCTGAGGAAAAATCAGCGATGATGTTATTCACACTCGACATGAAAGGAATTGCTGTTTCGCGAGGCAGTGCTTGCCAGAGCGGCAGTGTTAAGCCTTCACATGTATTAGCGGAGTTTTTATTGCCCGAAGAGGTTAAGAAACCCAGTTTACGTATCTCATTCAGTCATTTCAATACAAAAGAGGATATTGATTTGTTGATTGAAGGTTTGAAAACAGCATAAAAAAAGTCCGTATTCTAACGGACTTTTCTATATTCAAGTTAGTGTTTTACAATTTTACTATATTTTGAGATAAAGTCTCGATGAATTTTGAAATAGGTCCTTTGATCATCATTTCCATCATGGGATTAAACTCACCCTCAAAAGTTAATTGAACATCAGTTGTGTCGTTAACTTCGGTTAAATTAGCGGTTAAAGTAAAGGGTAATTTACTTGAAGCGGCTCCTAACACAATCTGCAAATTAGGTGTTTGTCCTTTTTTTACCAATTTAATTTCAGGCATTCCTTTCAATCCAAATTCAAAGCAATTTTCGTCGATTACTTCAAATTTTGCGATATTTTCAGGCATTAATTTCTCGAAATTCTTCATATCGTTTAAAGCGTTGAATACATATTCAGCCGATTTTGCAACGTTTACTTTTGGACTTTCTAAGTTCATATTTTTTTATTTATAAGTTTAAAAGGTTAAAGGTTTAAAAGGATGTAGTTTAGATGCAATTTATTCTCCCAACTTTCTACTTCTAACTCCCAACTATATTTCTGCGTTCCACTCTGCGGGATTTGCATTCCAAGCGCTTAATGTTTCCAATTCGTTTTCCGAAACATATTGTTTATCCACTGCTTTCTGTAATAAATTTTCATAATTACTTAAGGTAAACACGTTTAATTTTGCGGTTTCAAAGCGTTCCTTTGAAACTGGAAAACCATAGGTAAAAATCGCTGCCATTCCTTTGATATTAGCACCTTCATTACGCAACGCTTCCACTGCTAATAAACTACTTCCACCGGTAGAGATAAGATCTTCTATAACTACAACGCTTTGTCCTTTTTGGAAAAAACCTTCCACTTGGTTCTGTCTGCCGTGTTTTTTTGGTTCAGGCCGAACGTATACAAATGGGAGTCCCATGGCTTCTGCAACAAGGATTCCGATTCCAATAGCGCCAGTTGCAACGCCTGCAATGACATCGGGTTTACCAAATTTTTCTTCAATATGTTTAGCAAATTCATCACGAACATAATTTCTAACCGCTGGAAATGAAAGGATTAAGCGGTTGTCACAATATATTGGAGACTTCCAGCCTGAAGCCCATATAAAAGGATTTTTAGAATTTAATTTAATTGCGTTTATTTGTAAAAGCAATTCGGCTGTTTGTTGTGCGGTGTTGTTATTAAAAATCATAGTGCAAATGTATAAAGTTTTTGTGAACGATAAGCCACTTTTTTTGACAAATCAGGTTCAAAAAGAAACTGATTTCAAACTTTTTTTATTGGAAAGTGTGGATATCAAGAATTTAATTATTAAAATATTTCAAAATAAAATTCAGAAAGCGTTTCTCTATCATCCCGATGAGAAACTAATTATGAAAACCTTACGTGCCAAATTGCCTGTAGAAAAAGCGGGTGGAGGATTGGTTTATAACAAAAATGGGGAGGTACTTTTTATTTTTAGAAACGGCAAATGGGATTTGGCAAAAGGCGGAATGGAAAAAAATGAAACCATTGAAGAAACTGCTATTCGAGAAGTGGAGGAAGAAACGGGTGTAACCGGACTAGTCATCACCGAAAAACTCCAAAAAACCTATCATATTTTTAAGCGTAACGGGCGCTACAAATTAAAAATAACCCAATGGTTTGAAATGCGCACTAAGTTTGAAGGTATACCTCAAGGACAGGCCGAAGAAGGCATTGAAAAAGTGGAGTGGGTGCATCCAGACCATATTATGTCGTTAATGGAAAATTCGTACGAAAATATTAAACTGTTGTTTGAGTCGGAAAAATTCAAAGTGTCAATTTAAAAATTAGCCAGTGTGCCAATTCAGTCTCATTCGCACATTGATTCATTGACAAATTATCTAATTAACACGATACACCGGATAGTGCAAATGCGCTTTTTCATAATAGGGTGATTGTTTATACACCCAATCCAATTGCGCCGCACCGTTTTCAGCGAAAGCTTTGTCGTTTTGTTTCTTATGTTCTAATTCGGCTTTGATTTTAGGATTTTTGTCTAAGAATTCTTTCGCTAAATCTTCAAAAACGTAACTTGAATAGCCTTCTTTTTGTTGCAAAATAGGATCAAAGAAATTCCAATTAAAGTAACTATCAACTGCCTCTGGTTCTAAGGTTTCAACTAAATATTTCACTCCAGGTTGATTTGTGTAGAATACATAATCGCCCATAAAAAATTTCACTTTTTGAGTCGATTTAGATACTTTCGTATTGAAATGTCCGTAATGCCCTTCGTAAGGCGATTTAGACGTTTGATAACTTTCAATTTTATACGATTCGACTTCAATAATCGTATCTTTTTGAATACGTTGTGCATTGATGTTGTTTAATTCCAACAAATCTAATACGTGCCATTGCGATTGCGGAATGATGTAGGCATTCGGAATGTTTACAAATTTGGTAGGTTTATAATTTCCATAGAATGGAATTTTTTTTGTAAAAGGTTGGCTTTTATCGTAATATAATCGGTCTTTTCCTGAGATATTACTGGGTTTGTAACCGCCTTTATAGCCTTTAAAATCAATATAAGAAACTTTGCTAGAATCTATAACCCAATCTAATGGATATTGCATTCCGACTTGATATTCGCTCAATGCTTCTTTTCGCATTTGCTTGATTTTTTGCCAATTTGCATCGGCGAAATTAATTGAGCTGACCATAAATTCGTAGGTCACTTTCACACGTTCTTTATACACTTTTAACATATGTGTTTCGGGTACAAAACCTAAAGTATGAAACAAAGTCGAATAACCTGTGGCATATCTTGGCGTATCGGTAAATTGTTCAAAACCTTTGTCGGGCATATCGCCATGTATATTTACATACGGAACCACATCGATGTTCTTTTTGTTCATGTCTTTTACCACCGAAGGATACAATTCGTTGATGAAATAATTACCCAATTTGTTTCCAAGGCGTTCATGTTGGGTTGCAATACAGGTAAACGTATATTGATAATCCGCACCATTAGAAACGTGATTGTCTAAGAAAATATCAGGATTTAATTCGGTAAACAACTTTTGAAAACTTCTCGAATTTTTGGTATCCGATTTAATAAAATCGCGATTCAAATCATAATTTCGAGCGTTTCCTCTAAAACCATAGGCCTCAGGTCCATTTTGATTGGCTCTAGAATATGAATTTCGGTTCAACATTCCACCTACACTGTACACCGGAATTGCAGCAATAAAGGTGTTTTTAGGCGTTTTGATTTTTCCTAGGGCTAAATCACGCATGAGCATCATTGTCGCATCAATTCCATCGGGTTCGCCTGCATGTATGCCGTTGTTGATTAATAGTATGGCTTTATTTTTAGTAAAATATTCGTCAAAATCAAATTTTCCTTCACTTGAAAAAAGCACTAAATGCAATGGCTTACCACTATCTGTAGTGCCTTTAGTAATCATTTGGATCGTAGTAAATTGTTCGTCTAATTTTTCATAAAACCTAATACAGTCTTCATAAGTAGTAGATTGATTTCCATTTCCTCTTTCAAAAGGCGTGGTTAAATTATTTTGAGAAAACAAGGAAATAGTAAAAAAAAGAAAACTTATTTTATAAAAACGCATGATAGAATTGTATTTGATTTTCAAAAATAAAGAAACTTTTTAGTATATTTTTTAATTCTTAATTTTTAATTCAGAATTGGCTTTATCTTTGCCGCATGAGTCGAAATCCACATTCCAACAATGTACTATTGAATCTAGGTATTCAAAGTTTAAATAAAATGCAAGAAGTAGTGCAACACGCTATTTTGAATGAAGATAATGTATTATTGCTTTCGCCCACAGGCTCTGGTAAAACCTTAGCCTTTTTATTACCTATTTTTCAACTATTAGAAGAAGATGTCAAAGGCGTACAATGTTTAATTTTAGTTCCCTCTCGCGAATTAGGTTTACAAATTGAACAAGTTTGGAAAAAAATGGGCACACATTATAAAGTTAATACGTGTTATGGTGGTCATTCCATTGATATCGAAATCAATAATTTGAGTAATCCACCCGCGCTATTGATTGGAACCCCTGGTAGAATTGCCGATCATTTAGACCGAGGAAGTTTTGCTACAGAAGAGATCAAAACCTATGTATTAGACGAGTTTGACAAATCCTTGCAATTGGGTTTCCATGAGGAAATGTCGTATATCATTGGAAAAATCACGAGAGCCAACAAGCGTATATTAGTTTCTGCGACTTCAGGTGTGGAAATTCCAAAATACACGAAAGTAATTGATCCGAAAGTAATCGATTTTATTCCGAACCAAAAACAGAACGATAATTTAGATGTTCGCATCGTATTTTCGAAATCGAAAGATAAAATTGATGCGTTGTTTCAGTTGATTTGTTCATTGAATTCGGAAGCTGCAATAATTTTTTGTAACCATAGAGAAGCGGTAGAGCGCATTCATGAAATGCTAACGGCAAAGGGTATTATTTCGACCTATTATCATGGAGGATTAGACCAAGACGAACGTGAGCGAGCTTTGATTCAGTTTAGAAATGGAAGTGTTTCCTATTTGATTACCACCGATTTAGGCGCGCGAGGTTTGGATATTCCTGAAATGAAACACGTAATCCATTACCATTTACCAGCCAAAGAAGACGAATTCACCCACAGAAACGGAAGAACCGCACGGATGTTGGCAACAGGTACTGCTTATGTATTGATTCATGAAACCGAAAAGAAGTCTGATTATTTTGATTATGGCAAACGCCGTTTAGATGTTTCCAATGCAAAATCATTGCCCAAAGCTCCATTGTATCAAACACTATACATTAGCGGTGGAAAGAAAAACAAGTTGAATAAAATTGATATTGTAGGTTTCTTTTCGCAAAAGGGTCAATTGGAAAAAGATGATATTGGATTAATTGAGGTCAAAGATTTTATTTCGTTTGTAGCGGTGAAATATCCCAAAGTGAAATCATTATTGGAAAAAATCAAAGAGGAGAAAATGAAAGGGAAGAAATATAAAATTGAAGTCGCTAGAAAGGTGATTAAGAAAGAGGAGGAGTAAATGATTGCCCACAATTGCCCACTATGTAATTCCGCTGCAACGCTTTTTTGTGAAAAGCCAAAGCATTTGTTTTATAAATGCACTACTTGTGAAGGTATTTTTAGACCCATACATACTTTTTTAACCGCTGATGCGGAAAAAGAGCACTACGAAAAACACAATAATGATGTTTTTGACGAGCGGTATCAAGCGTTTGTTTCGCCAATCGTTGAAGCTGTATTACACGATTTTTCGTCAGAATCAAGTGGGTTGGATTTTGGATCTGGAACGGGTCCGGTGATTGCCAAAATGCTAACCGATAAAGGTTTTCAAGTGCAGAATTATGACTTGTTTTTCGCGAATGATCTGTCACTTTTAAAGCAAAAATATGATTACGTTTCGTGTTGCGAAGTTATGGAGCATTTTCAGCAACCGTATCAAGAATTTGAATTGCTCAAAGGTTTATTGCTTCCAAATGGGAAATTATATTGCAAAACGGTGGTTTTCAATAGGCAAACTCCTTTTGAAAATTGGTATTACAAAGATGATTTTACCCATGTTTTTATTTATCAACCCAAAACTTTGGAATGGATAAAAAGGGAATTTGGTTTTTCGAATTTAATTGTAAAAGAAAAATTGCTCGTTTTTGAGAACTAATCTATTTCTTTTTTAATACAGAATTAGGTACCAATTGTGCAATATCGCCACCATTGCGCAATACATCTCGCACAATACTAGAAGAAATAAAGGAAGTACGAGCGGCTGTCAATAAGAAAACCGTTTCTATTTTTGACATGATACGGTTGGTATGGGCAATTGCTTTTTCAAATTCAAAATCGGCTGGGTTTCTCAAACCACGTAAAATGAATTCAGCATTTTCTTTTTTGCACAAATCGATAGTTAACCCAGAATAGGAGATGACTCTTACTTTCGGTTCGTCTTTGAATGCCTCTTCGATAAAGCGTTTGCGTTCTTCTAAGGAAAACATGTATTTTTTTTCGGCATTAACCCCAATGGCGACTATTACTTCATCAAATAAAGAAACCCCTCTTTTGATGATATCAAAATGTCCGTTGGTTATAGGGTCAAACGAACCTGGAAATATTGCTTTTTTCATAGTTATTTTTTTAAAGCCAATGTAATAGCGTTTTCAAACAATTCGGGTAATGAAATTCCGGCTTCACGCGCTTGTTGCGGTAGAATACTTTCGGTGGTTAGACCGGGAATCGTATTCATTTCTAGCATGTGCGGTTCGTTATTAACGATAATGAATTCACTTCTCGAAAAACCTTTCATTTTCAGTACTTCGTAGGCTCTTTTGGCAACCGTTTCTATTTTTACTTTCAATTCGTCTGAAATTCGAGCTGGCGTAATCTCTTTCGATTTTCCCAAATATTTGGCTTCGTAATCAAAAAAGTCATTTTCCGAAACGATTTCGGTAATGGGTAAAACCGTTACAGTACCTTTGTAGTTGATTACACCCACCGAAACTTCTGTTCCGTCTAAGAAACTCTCAATGATAATTTCATCGTCTTCTTTGTAGGCATTTTCAATGGCAGGCAAAAACTCAGCTGCTGTTTTTACTTTCGATATTCCGAAACTCGAACCCGATTTGTTTGGTTTCACAAAACAAGGTAAACCTATTTTTTCTAAAATAGCATCTATATTGATTTCGTCTCCTAAATTCAAATAATACGATTCCGCGGTTTTGATGCCGTAGGGTTTTAACACCGATAACATATCACGTTTGTTGAATGTTAAGGCTGCTTGGTAATAATCGCAAGACGTTTGTGGAATTTGTAATAATTCAAAGTAAGCTTGTAACAATCCATCTTCACCCGGAGTACCATGAATGGCATTGAAAACAACATCAAAGTTAATTTTAGCGCCCTTTACGGTGACAGAAAAATCGTTTTTATCAATAGGAAATTCAGTATCATTTTCATCTACATAAACCCATTTTTCTTTAAAAACATGAATGCGATAGGGATTGAATTTGGTGCGGTTTATATTATTGAACACCACATTACCACTGGTAAGTGATATTTTATATTCGCTGGAATACCCTCCCATTACGATGGCTACATTTTTCATGTGTATTTCAAGTTTGGTACAACAAAATTACATTATTTCTTGAGATTTTGGCAGATTTCTTTAAAAACCCTTTTTTTAATATTTTAAGGAAACCTTCGTTTTGTTTTTTCATGAAAACAAAGTCATTTGACTCTAATTATGATTCCAATTTTTATATCTTTGCTAAAATATCCTATCGTATGAGTTGGTTTAAATATGTAACAAGTAAAACTTTTTTTGTACAAGCATTCATTGCTGCTACTATAGTGGCTGTTTTTACTTTTTTATTGATTTTATTTTTAGATTTTAGAACCAATCATGGTGAAGAAATCAAAGTGCCTGATTTAACCAAATTGAAATTAGAAATTGCGGAAGAAAAACTAAACGATATTGATTTAGAAGTTTTTTTATTGGATACAGTTGATTTTAATCCTGAATATCCACCGTTTACCATTTTGGAACAAGATCCAAAAGCCGGAAGTTTAGTAAAAGATGGCCGTAAAATATATGTAAAATTAAATGCTGGGGAATTTACAAACATTGAAATCCCAGTATTTAAAGATAAAACCTATCGCCAAATAGTAGCCACGATAAAGTCATTGACCTTGAAAGAAGGGAAGGTAACCTATAAACCACACATAGCAAAAGATGTGGTGTTGCAAATTTACCAAAATGGTAGACGCTTGAGAGCAGGAGATATTGTCAAGAAAAATTCAACCTTAGATTTTGTTCTGGGCGATGGAAAAGATGTTTTTAATGAAGAAACTTTTAGTTCAGAAGAACCAACCGATACGTTAGTTCCTGTGGATACTCCAACAGAAGAACAACCTGTAGAATTTAAAGAAGAGAATGGCGGAATATAAGGCGGATATCGAGTTGGAAGACGAATTATTTGAACACCATCGTTTTGAAGCAGCCAAAGGGCAATCGCCCTTACGCGTGGATAAATTTTTGATGAATTTAATTGAGAATACAACCCGTAATAAAATTCAGCAAGCCGCTGAATCCGGATCAATATTAGTGAACGATTTGCCGGTGAAGTCCAATTACAAAGTGAAAGCCGGAGATGTCGTGCGTTTGGTTTTAGCTCATCCAACCTACGAACAATTATTGACTCCAGAAAACATTCCGTTGGATATCGTGTTTGAAGACGATCAATTGTTGGTCATCAATAAGCCGGCCGGTATGGTGGTTCATCCGGGTCATGGGAATTATTCGGGAACATTAGTCAACGCGTTAGCGTATCACTTTGAGAATTTACCGATGAATAGTTCGGAACGTCCAGGATTAGTGCATCGAATTGATAAAGATACCACAGGATTATTGGTTGTTGCTAAAACCGAACATGCGATGGCCTATTTGTCTAAGCAGTTTGCCGAGAAAACTTCGGAGCGCGAATATATTGCTTTGGTTTGGGGAAATATTGATGTGGAGGAAGGAACAATAGAAGGAAATATTGGTCGGCACGACACCAATAGAATGCAAATGGCAGTTCATGTCAGCGATGAAAAAGGAAAACCAGCCGTTACCCATTTTAAAGTATTGGAACGATTTGGATATGTAACCTTAATTTCATGTCAATTGGAAACGGGTAGGACCCATCAAATACGGGTGCACATGAAACATATAGGGCACACACTATTTAATGACGAACGCTATGGCGGTGATGCAATTCTAAAAGGAACAACGTTTACCAAATACAAACAGTTTATTGATAATTGTTTTAAAACCTTGCCCAGACAAGCACTACATGCTAAAACCTTAGGGTTTGAGCATCCTATCACAAAAGAGTTTTTACGCTTTGAAACGCCTATTCCACAAGATTTGTTAGATTGTATCGAAAAATGGAGGGTGTATTCGAAAGCACAGACCTTCATAGAAGAATAATTACTTCAAATATTAATCGTATGAAAATTGTTATTTCACCTGCAAAATCTTTAAATTTAGATAAAGAACTTCCTACATCACATTTTACGGAAGCGTCGTTTTTAAAACAAGCTGAAACCATTCTGAAAACGTTAAAAAAGAAGAAGCCCAAACAGTTGATGGAATTGATGGATATTTCTGAAAAATTAGCAGATGTAAATTGGCAAAGAAATCAAGATTGGCAGCTCCCGTTTACTCCAAAAAATGCCCGACCTGCAGTTTATACTTTTGATGGTGAAGTGTACACGGGTCTAGATGTATATTCGTTATCTGTTGAAAAATTACATGTTTTACAAGATAAATTGCGCATCTTATCGGGATTGTATGGCCTATTAAAACCATTGGATTTAATGCAAGCCTATCGTTTAGAAATGGGAACCAAATTGCCTATTGGTGTCAAGAAAAATTTATACGATTTTTGGAAAAACACACTTACAGAGCATTTAAATTTAGAATTGAAAAATGAAGAGTTATTGGTAAACTTAGCCAGTAACGAATATTTTTCTGCAATTGATGTAAAGAAATTAAAAGTGCTCGTTATTACTCCGGAATTTAAAGATTATAAAGACGGAAAATTAAAAATGATATCTTTTTTTGCTAAAAAAGCCCGCGGTTTAATGGTACGTTATATTATCGATCATAATGCTGAAACTGTTGAAGATTTAAAAGGTTTCAACTATGAAGGTTATGCGTTTGACACTAATTTATCAACAGGAAATAAATTAGTTTTTACAAGATAATAAAAAACCTCTAACTTTCGCTAGAGGTTTTTTATTCTGTAAACTATTGTTTACTTTACAATTAATTTTTCAACAATCCCTTCGCTAGTTTTTACTAGATAAATACCTTTTGAAAGTTGGCTTGTATTTATTGTAAATGCTTCTTTTTCAGCAAATATTTTCTTACCTGAAATATCAAATAATTCATAATCAGCCATTCTGTTGAAGTATACAATTCCGTTTTCTGAAGGATTAGGGAAAATAGCAAATGTTTTAGTTTCTGAAATAAAATCAGAATCACTTAATGCATTTCTATCTACTTCAAAAATGGTTATAGTACCACTAATTTCATTTGCTACTAAAATGTAGGGAGTGCCATTTGGACTATTTTCTGGTTTAATATAAGTTATTCCTTCAGGACCATTATCTCCAGACCAAGCTGATGTACTTCTACTATTTTTGTATTCAACAAAAGTTACATTGTTTGGATTTGTAATATTATAAACCATAACTCCACCAACGCGTTCTAATGATATAAAAGCAAAAGTTTGATTACTAATTTGAGCTATCGCTACTCCTTCTGGTTCAGGACCTTTGGCACGGCTACGACCTTTTGAAATATTATCGGAATGATCGGCATTGAATAATGTTGGTAAATTAGCAGCTGTATATTTTTCAAAATCATCTCCACTGTCAAAAACAATTTGTTTTGTTGTAGCATTAAAAATCGAAAATGAACGCGAACCAACGGCACTAATAACTTCAAAATCAGTGTCTGCATCTGTATTGCCACTTAAATTTGACACTCTAAAACGTCCCATGTTATAGGATTGTTTTAAAACAGCAGCATGAGGATATAAAGCAGCATCTAAAATATAAGTTGATGCACCAACTGTAGTTCTTTCTACAAAACCGGTATATTCTTTTTCATCACCTTCGTTAGCCGTAACTAAATATGTTGTTCCTCCAACGGTATAATTGGCTACTGCATCGGGCATATAAAAAGCCTTAATCGGCCAGTTTGCAATTAATACTTGTCCATTATTATCCGAAATATCCATTCCGTTACCAGGAATACTAACATCTTTTGCACCTAATGCCCAAATATCGGAAATTGTTGAGGTTGTTAAATTAATTTCAACTATAGCATTATTTTCTTGAAGTGTTACCCATGCTTTTTGAGAATCGGCACTTATAGTAATAAATTCTGGTTCAAAATCTTGTGATAAAGTACTTGTTAGCTTTAATTTTCTAACTCCAGATGCTATTAATGCGGTTTCTTGAGCATTATATGCTGTAAATAATAAGGTGGTTACATTTGATTGATTTAGATTAGGAATTCCACCAGCAATATTAATTATACTTATCGAACCTTCAGGGTCTATGGAATAATTTGCATTGGGTTGACCTTCGTTTGCTGTCATTACTTTTGTTCCGTCTGGAGAAAAGGTGATCATATCGGGCAATGCACCAACCGTAACTTGTTTAAGAAATGTTCCGTTAGTATCAAAAAACACTACAGAGCCATTTAAAGTTTCATCTGCATTAGGCGATGCAACTGCAACAACTCCGTTTTTAACAGCTACTGAAGTAACTCCTCCATAAGTATTCATATTAATTGATGACACTAAGGTAGGCGCAGCTGGATTTGAAAAATTAATAATATCTAAAAAACCTGCAATAGCACTTGTTGTAAATAATCGTTGTGAAACTGGATCGTGTACCACTATTTCACAAGTACTAGTACTCGCACCTGAAGGGTCAAAACTACCAATATAATTCAGTTCAATCTCTAGTGATCGAACAGGTGCTAAATCATCATTATCAATAATGTATATGGTTGATGTGTTTGTACCTGAAACAGTTACTCCAACTGGATTTTCTAGACTTAAAACAAAATATTCTGCTTGTTGTTCTAAAGCTGTATCATTTATTATTGGAATACTAATTGTTTGTGTTAACGAACTAGAACTTGTAAAGTTTAATGTTTGAGTAGCTAATGTAAAATCTGAAGAATTTGCAGTACTAAAAGGACTTGATTTTACAACTAGGCTAACAGAAGAAGTGGTAGGGCTAACTAAATTGAGGGTTAAACTAACTGTTCCAGCGGTTTCATTTACTGTAATAAAATTTGAGGCAAAAGAAACACTCGGAACTCCAGTTGTAAAAGTTGATGATTGTATTGTTGTTATTGCATTATTACTTACATCTTCTACCGTATTAGGCAATAAAGCCACATAATATAATTGACTAGAATTAAAAAGGGTTGCTGGTGTAATTGTAATTATATTACCGGTAATTGTTGCATCAAATGGGACAGTAGATCCAGTCGCGTTATTTAATCGAAGTTCAACTAAAGCATCTACATTGGTATTTGTTATAGCACTATTGTCAAGTAATCTTACAGCTTCATTGAAACTGATGGTTGGATTTGTAGTTGTAGCCACATTAACAGCACCGCTAGCTGGAACTATTGTTGCTAATGGCGCAGTTGTATCTCCGCCTCCTGTAGTTGTTCCGTCTAATGTGAAATTATCAAAACGATTATTTCCAACCGTTCCTCCAGCTCCAACAGAAAATTCAACTTTTAATTTAAAATTTGCATTATTATTAGCACCTGTAATTGCTGAAAAGTCTAATGTGGCTAATGCAGGAACGGCATCGTTAATTGTAATAGTTGTAAAAGCAACATAGTTTGTTCCATCCAAAGTATAGGACCACGATTGAGTTCCTGCACCAGAACCAGATCTACGGGTAGCAAATTTTACAATAATATTTTGATAACCCGTTGTTGGTAACGTAAAAATTAATGCCCCTCCAATAGGGTTATTATATCGTAAATGTGTTCCAGAAACATCACCATTTCTAGCATTTAAGTTTGAATCACTGAAATTTTGACCCGTTCCATTTGCAAAATCAATTATACTAGTAGAAGCATTAACAGCTGCTAAAGAGGCTCCTCCGATAGTTTGCGAAGGTGTAGTGATTGTTGCCTCAGAAGTATTGATGTTAAAGTTCCAATAATGAACTAAAGTCTGTCCCCAAGAAAAAGATGAAAACAGAACGATACAAAATAGTAGAGCTTCTTTTTTTAAGTAATTTTTTGTCATGATTTACAGTTTTTATAACTACAAATATCAATAGACAAGATTATTATATCATTATTCAAGCAATAAGAAACCGTAAAGTATGTAGAGCAAATCTTTGCAAACAATTAAATTTTCAAAACGAATTTCTACTGTATTTGTCTAAATTATTAACTAAACTTAAAATTAAAAAGTACTAATTTTTTTGAATAAGGTTTTAATTTTTAGTTAGATAGCCAATTTTTCAAGATCTTTTTTCCAAAAGGAGTTAAAATACTTTCAGGATGAAATTGCACCCCACGAACATCAAAATGACTATGTTTAACGGACATAATTTGTTTGTTTTCGTCTACAGAAGTAATGATTAGATTAGGTGGAAAATTGTCATTTGAAATCACCCACGAATGATAACGACCCACTTCAATTTGATCAGGTATATTTTTGAAAATAGAATCCTCTTCTATAATCTTTATTTTTGTGGCAACACCATGATATACCTTTTCTAAATTGAATAGTGTGCCACCAAAAACTTCACCAATGGCTTGTAATCCTAAACAAATACCTAAAATACTTTTGGTAGTAGCGTAGGTTTGTATGACCTCTTTTAATAAACCTGCTTCATTGGGTAGACCGGGACCTGGCGACAAGACTATTTTATCAAAAGCGTCCAACTCTTTTAAATCAAATTCGTCATTTCTAAAAACAGTAACCGATGCACCTAAATCTTCAAAATAGTGGACTAAATTAAAAGTAAAACTATCGTAATTATCAATAACGGCTAGTTGCATTAATATAAATTTGGATATTTTGAAGGATTTACCTCGTTCATGATTGCATATATTTTTTCAAAAATATCTTCGGAAGATGGTTTGGAAAAATAATCACCATCAGTGCCATAGGCAGGTCTGTGTTCTTTTGCAGTTAATGTTTGAGGTGCACTATCTAAATATTGGTAGGCCTTTTGATTTTCAAGGATCTCTTGTAAGATATAGGCACTAGCGCCACCGGGAACATCTTCATCAATTATTAATAAACGATTTGTCTTTGCAATAGATGAAACAATGTCATGTTGTAGATCAAAAGGTAATAGGGATTGGACATCAATAATTTCTATACTAATACCTATATTTTCCAATTCATGAGCTGCTTGTTCAACTAAGCGTATAGTTGAACCATATCCTACTACTGTAATATCGGTACCCGTTTTTATAGTTTCTACAATGCCAATTGGAGTTTTGAATTCTCCTAAATTTGTGGGCATTTTTTCTTTTAAACGGTATCCATTTAAGCATTCTATAACTAAAGCGGGTTCGTCGGATTCTAAAAGGGTATTATAGAAACCGGCAGCTTTTGTCATATTTCTAGGAACCAAAACATGGATTCCTCGTATTGCATTGATTATCATGCCCATTGGTGATCCTGAATGCCAAACACCTTCTAAGCGATGCCCACGAGTTCTGATTATTAATGGTGCTTTTTGACGACCCGCGGATCTGTAATGTAGTGTTGCTAAATCATCACTCATGATTTGAATAGCATACAGCAAATAATCCAAATACTGAATTTCAGCTATAGGTCTCAATCCTCGCATTGCCATACCTATTCCTTGTCCTAAAATAGTGGCTTCACGAATACCTACATCGGCCACTCGAAGTTCGCCATATTTTTCTTGCATGCCTTCTAATCCTTGGTTTACATCGCCAATGTTTCCTGAGTCTTCTCCAAAAATGAGGGTTTCGGGATATTTAGAAAAAATAGCATCAAAATTATCTCTCAATACTAAACGTGCATCTACCTCTTCAGCGGATGTGTCGTAAGTTGGAATTACTTCTTTGGTATTTGCTATTGCTTTTTCAGATTGTGAAAAGAGGTGCGAACTAAATTTGGGCTGTATTTTTGCGGAATAATTTTCGATCCAAGTTGCTAAAGAAGCACGACAATTTTCACGATTCACCATGCGTAATACCTTTCGAGCTGTTATTAAAAGATCTTTTCGAATGGGTTCTTTTATTGCAGTTAGGTCTTTCGCAATTTTTTCAATAAAAACCTTATTTTCACTTTGATCAGCAAGGTTATTCAATACGGTAACTAATTCTTGTTGTTCCGATTTTATTGGAGCTGTAAATGCTATCCATGCAGTTTTTTTACCTTCTAGAACTACTTTTCTAGAACTTTCTTCAATGGCTTCGAGTTCATCGGTAGTAGCAATGTTATTGTCTAGTATCCAAGTTTTCATTTTGGACAAGCAATCAAATTCAGCTTCCCACTCAAGGCGGGCTGCATTTTTATAACGCTCATGGCTACCCGATGTAGAATGCCCTTGTGGTTGTGTTAATTCTAATACATGAATCAATACAGGCACATGTTCTTCACGAGCTATTTTTGATGCAGTTTGATAAGTAGTTATTAAGGATGGATAATCCCAACCTTTAACGCGTAAAATTTCGTATCCTTTATTTTCATCATCACGTTGGAATCCTTTTAAGATTTCCGAAATATTTTCTTTGGTAGTTTGGTAACGAGCGTGTACAGAAATTCCATATTCGTCATCCCAAATGCTCATTACCATTGGCACTTGAAGTACGCCTGCGGCATTAATTGTTTCAAAGAACAGGCCTTCTGAAGTAGAAGCATTTCCGATCGTGCCCCAAGCCACTTCATTTCCCTTGTTTGAAAATAGGGTTTGGTCTATTCCTGGTACGTTTCTATATATTTTTGAAGCTTGCGCCAATCCTAATAAACGCGGCATTTGTCCGGCAGTAGGAGAGATGTCAGAACTCGAATTTTTTTGTTGGGTTAAGTTTTTCCAATTTCCGTTTTCGTCTAAGGAATGGGTAGCAAAATGGCCTCCCATTTGACGTCCGGCACTCATGGGATCAAAATTGATGTCGGTATGACCATAAAGTCCGGCAAAAAATTGTTCAATTGACATAGCACCAATTGCCATCATAAAGGTTTGATCTCTATAATAACCTGATCTGAAATCGCCGTTTAAAAATGCTTTAGCCATGGCAAGTTGAGGAACTTCTTTTCCATCGCCAAAGATTCCAAATTTTGCTTTTCCTGTAAGTACTTCTTTTCGACCTAATACGCTACATTCTCTGCTAATACGTCCGATTTTATAATCGTTAAGAATTTCATTTTTGAAATCTTCAAAAGAGACTGCTCCAGATGTAATTGCTGTTTCCATAAACGTTACTACGAAATTGATAATGCAACAAATTTAATTAAAACCGAATTAAAAACAAGAAGCTGTTCTTCTTTTTATTAATTATTAATAATTTATCAAACCTTTTGGTTTTAAAAAACTAATATATTCATGTATTATGGTGTTTTGATTGTGAATTTTGTAATAAAACAGTGTTTAATCTATTAAAACCATTTTCGTGTAAATAACGAAACTAAGGTTTTGGGACTTAAGGTAACGACAAACCGAATTTTTTCGCTATAATTTCCATAATTTCCTGCAAAACCATTGGAGGAATAAACGGGAAAATATAATTCAAAATAGTCAGGAACTAGATTTAGATGTACTCCCGAATCAAATACAAATTGAGATCCTAAAGACTTGTTTTTTATCAAACCGGCATCGCCATAAATTTGAATCCAATTCCAAATATTACAGGTTGTATTTACGGTTCCCATCCATTGATTTGCAAAACGGTTTGCTAATTTAGATTTAAATCCTCCTTCAGCATAAACATATTGTTGACTATAGAATCCTTTGGTTTCACTTCTACCCAGTAGATCATAGTCGAATAAATAATCATTAGGACGATCTAGTCCAAAATTAAAAAAATCGGAATTTGAATTGTTGTAAATAAATGTTCCAAAATAGCATCGCACACTAATTTGCCTATTGTTTTCAAATAATTTGCGATATTGAATTTCGGCGCTTAACTTTCCAAAAGTGTTTGAAAGTTGTAGGTCGTTTGAATAATAAAAAAGCTGGGTACCCTCTGATAGAACACTGCTGTATTTTGCATTAAAAATAGAGTAATTTTCAGTACTTATGTCTTGTGTGTATATTGATTTTTCTCGGTTTACATATACTTGCCGCAATTGAAAAAGTTCTGATTTGTTATTGCGTAAATTTTTATCTCTAAATCGAAATTGAATTATGGGAACTACATTAGTATAAAAAGCATCAGGGGTATAATGAAATCTACTTCCTGCTATAATATATCGAATAGTATAAAGTCTACCCATATCTCTATAATTTTTTTCCACAATAGCATTAAATTTACCCACAATTGTATTGGTTCCTGATGAAAACATGGGGGTTGCGCTAAATAAAAAAGGTTTATTTAATAAGGAACGGTTGCTCAACATCATTCCTGCGAAAATACCGTCATAAGCGTTAAACCCAAATTCAGGCATATAAAACAATTGATTATAATGCGGATTTTCTATGTCCTTGAAGAAGTTAAGTTTAAAGGGTTTGTTACTAAATCTAAATCCTTTTAATGATTTCCAATTGTTTCGTAAATTGTATTCGGGAACTTCGTTATTGTAGTTGAGTACAATTTTATCGGCTCCCAGTCTAGGAATTGTTAGAGTTGAATCAGAGGTGACTTCTTGCAACCACATTTTATTGATAACCTTATTGTCTTTCAATACGTATAAAGAGATGGGAACATTTGTATGGGTTTTATTGATAAGATTGAAGGAAATAGAATCTTTTGTTTTGGTTACTTTTCCAAATTTATAATCAATAATTTCACGGGTATCTATTACGGTTCTAAAAAACCAATTTAATTTTTGATGGGCATTTTTTTCTACTATGGTTTCAAATTGCCGGGTATTGGAGGTGCTGTAAACATTGTTTATCATAAATTCTTTAATACTTGCATTCACAATTCCATGCTCTAGATAGTGGTCTAAATAGTTAAAAGATAATCCAGCTTTATATTTATTAGCAATTTGAACATTAAATTTAATTAGATTGTTTTTGGGTTCATTTAGTGCTTGATCAAGATTTTTTCGAGCCATCAATAGGTAGACATAATGGTACTGTTGGTTGAAAGGCAAGTTGACTAAATGGTAGGGTTTTAATAGTTTTATGTGGGCTAAATTTCCCGAAATTTTTGTATTAGGGTAATTTTCTTCGATGTACTTCATCATCAAAAATATTTGAATTCCATCGGATAGCCAACTTTCATTTCTAGGATTTATTTGTAAATTTTCCTTTAAATAATTATTCAAATAAGTTTTTAATAATTTAAGTTCATACAGAAATTTTGCATCAAAAAGATTTAAAAATTCGGGAAGTTGATTGAGTCCATAAATGGGTTGCCGATCATAATCTTCTTGTGAAATTAATAGTTTTTGTTTATAAGTTGGGCCTAATTGTGCAGTTGTAAATTTGATTACCTTTTCTAAAATACTCACTTGTTCCTCTTGACTGAGATTATTTTCTTTGAGCCCACAACTTACTTCAACTTGTTCGTTTTTATTTGAAAAATAAGTGCTTTTTTCTTGGAGATGTAACAGTACTTCGGTTTTATGTGAATCTTGTAAAAAGTAGTGAAATTTATTGTTTTCTAATACTTGTTGTTGTGTAAGTAAATTAGACGAAAGCTCATAATTTTTTGAAGCGTCAAGTAAAATTTCAAAATCTGATTTTGCATTGGGAATGTCGTCTAAGTTTTCATTGCTATGCATAAAAAATTGTTTGTTTTCATACAAAGCGGGTGATAAATACCAATGTTTCAAGAATAAAGTACCTGATTTATCAAATCCATATTTTGTGTACTTTTCATTCGGAATTTTAACGGTGTATTTTAATCTAAATAATCTCTTTTCACAAGGTAAAATAGGGGATTTAGGAGAAATTTTTATCAAATCGATTTGGTTAATTGGTCGCTCCCAAACATGAGGGTTATCTTCAAAATCATTAATAGAATGTATTTGCGTATATCCTCGATCTATTTCTTTTGCTAAATGAAAAGAACGAATGAATTCGTTAGAAAATCGTTTTGCTAAGGCAGAATTTTTGGATGAAAAGGCGTTATTCCAATCATTTAATACAATAGCATCAATAGTATCGTTTGAAGTGTTATTATAAATTAAATCCTGCGAAATATGCAGCAAATGGTTTTTGGAATCAACGGTCACTTGCATTTTAGAAAAATGTTGGGCCTGTATTGATAAAGAAACCAATAAGATTAGAAAATATAAAAACTTGTTTTTTAATCTATGATTCATTTTTTATAGCCATTAGTTTATAAAAACTAAATTTTCATAAAAATAGATAAATTCGTCAATACTACACATTATTTAGCATTAATATTTTGTGAAGTTTTGAAATATGAATAGAATCCTATTTTTTAAAAAGTTACTCATAAACAAAGGAATCAGAAGCAAAGTAGTACAAGTTAACTTTCTTATTTTTTTATTCGTAAGTCACTTTTCTATGGCACAAGTGGTCATTAATGAAATAGATACAGACACCCCTAGTTCAGATGTATTAGAGTTTGTGGAAATCAAATCAGCCACTCCTAATTTTTCATTAAATGGGTACGTTTTGGTTTTTTTCAATGCTGGGAGTTCTTCCCCTTATTCAAATACTACCAGTTATTATGCTTTAGATTTAGATGGTTATTCAACCGATATTAATGGTATTGCTACTTTTGGAAACCCTGCAGTATCTCCTTCACCACAAGCCATTTTTCCTAATGCAACCTTACAAAATGGTCCGGATGTAGTCGCTTTGTATCAAGATAATGCTTCTAATTTTTCAACAAATACCTCGGCAACAGCTACTAATTTAATTGATGCAATTGCCTATTCTAATTCGGGTAACACTCAACCCTCAGCATTGATGACTACCATAGGAATTTCAGTATGCGTGAATGAAAATGCTACTTCTAGTGCAGTAACGCATTCTATTCAACGAAAAAATGATGGTACTTATGAAGTGAAAATTCCTACGCCTGGAAGACCAAATGATGGATCGGGAATTCAATTGAATACCGTTACCGTTACTACCTCTCAATCGAGCTATAATGAAGGGCAAAGTTTTGCGATTGTTTTTACGACTTCTCAGCCCATTCAAAATCAACCTTTAGTGATCAATTTAACCTTAGTTAATGGTAATTTCTTGACAAATGATTATTCAGGTGGATTGTCTGTAACAATACCCGTAGGTTCAAGTACAACCCAAACGATGATTCAAATTACAGATGATACTACCGATGAGGGCGATGAAGAACTATTGATTGATATTCAGAATGTTCCTTCGGGTTATGTGATTAACAATGACAATATTATTATTAGAATATACGATAATGATTATAGTGTGCAAGCTTTTGGAACACCGTTACATCCTACTTTTGGACTAGTAACCCCAACAATTCCTACGGGTTATTACGCTGTCTTAGAAGGTTTATCGGGAAGTGCTTTGAAACAAGCTTTGCAGAATATAATTGCCAATCCTTCAGTGGTTCGATTACACAGCTATGCCGATATTTGGGATATCATTCGCACAGCAGATCAAAACCCTTTAAATTCCAATCAAGTATGGTGCATGTATATGGAATCTCCCATGGCAAAATTGGATCAGCAGAATGGATCAAGTATTGTTGGTAAATGGAACCGCGAACATATTTTTTGTCAATCAAGAGGTGGTTTTGAAGTAGCACTTAACGATTCGGCAGATGGAATAAATTTTTGGAGCTCTACAAGTGCAGCTGCTGTTGTTGATGGAGTTTCCGATGCCCATCATATCCGTGTAGAAAATGGTCAGGAGAATTCTTCGCGAAATAATAAAAATTATGGAACTGTTAATTCGGCTACCGTTTATATGGGTCCTACAAACACGCAAGGATCTTGGCATGGTGATGTTGCTCGAGCATTGTTCTATATGGCAGTTCGTTTTAATGGTTTAAATGTGCTCAATGGTGATCCGAGTGAGTATTTACCCAATTCCACCACTGCATCAGGAAATATTGGAGATTTAGCAACATTATTAGCATGGCATCATACAGATCCTAGAGATGATTATGAAATGAATCGCAATAATTATATCTACACTTGGCAAATGAACCGTAATCCCTTTATTGATTATCCATTATTAGCAGATTATCTTTTTGGAGTTAATTATGGTCAGCAATGGTTTTCTACCTTATCTAATCCCCTCATTTCATTGACTAATGTGGTAGTATATCCTAATCCGACCTCTGATTTTATTAAAATTTCGGGAGTAGAAGGTTTTGCTTCTGCGAAAGTTGTTACCCTTACAGGACAATTACTTCAAAGCTTCGAATTTGAGCAAGAAATACTATTGAAATGCAATTGGAATCCTGGATTGTACTTGATTACAATTACCCAAGGATCACAAACGATTACAAAGAAAATTGTGGTTCAATAACTGATTTATAAAACGGCTATAAGGGATATTAAAAGTTAGGAGTAAAATTGTATTTTTTGTAAAAATTATCTAAAACTTCTAAAACTTCATCTTCAGTATCGACCACTTTTATTAAATTTAAATCTTCCGGATTTGCATTTTTCATTTTGTCGATCATCACAGTTTTTATCCAATCTAGCAAACCAGACCAAAATTCGGTGCCCACTAAAATAATGGGAAATTTACCAATTTTTTTTGTTTGTATCAAGGTAATAGCTTCAAATAACTCATCTAATGTTCCAAATCCTCCGGGCATTACTACAAACCCTTGTGAATATTTAACAAACATTACTTTTCGCACAAAGAAATAATCAAAGTTTAAGTTTTTATCTTTATCTATATAAGGATTAAAGTGTTGCTCAAAGGGCAATTCGATATTTAAACCTACTGAGGTTCCTCCCCCAAAATGAGCGCCTTTGTTTCCAGCTTCCATTATGCCAGGCCCTCCTCCTGTGATTATACCATAACCTGCTTTACTAATTTTAAAAGCAATTTTTTCAGCTAATAGATAATATTTGTCTTCGGGTTTTTTTCGAGCCGAACCAAAAATAGACACACAAGGACCGATTCTTCCCATGGATTCATACCCATTTACAAACTCTGACATGATTTTAAAAATTGCCCAAGAGTCGTTTGATCGTATTTCGTTCCAGGTTTTTTGTTTGAATTTTTCCTGTATTTTGAACTCTTCATTCTCGAATTGATCTGCTGCCATATCTTTTTTTTATAATTACTAAGATAATTCTTTTTTCAAAAATTGTGCTGTGTAGCTTTTTTTATTTTTTATAATTTCTTCCGGAGTTCCTTTTGCTACAACTTCGCCTCCACTTTTTCCACCTTCATATCCAATGTCTATGACATAATCGGCTAGTTTGACCACGTCTAAATTGTGTTCAATGATTAATACTGTATTTCCTTTGTCTACTAATACATTAATTACATCCATTAAAACACGAATGTCTTCAAAATGTAATCCAGTTGTGGGTTCGTCTAAAATATAAAAAGTGTTACCAGTATCTTTTTTTGATAATTCGGTTGCTAATTTTATGCGTTGAGCTTCACCTCCTGAAAGTGTTGTACTTTGTTGTCCCAAGGTGATATAACCTAATCCAACATCTTTTATAGTATTTACTTTTCGATGAATTTTTGGTATGTTTTCAAAAAAATCGACCGCTTCATCTACCGTCATGTTTAATACATCAGAAATCGATTTTCCTTTGTAGCGAATTTCCAAGGTTTCTCGATTGAATCTTTTACCCATACAGGTTTCACATTCTACGTATACATCCGGTAAAAAGCTCATTTCGATAGTTCTTACACCAGAACCTTCACAGGTTTCACAACGACCGCCTTTTACGTTAAAACTAAATCTTCCAGGTTTATACCCTCTTATCATTGCCTCAGGGGTTTGGGTGTATAAACTTCTAATTTCTGAAAAGACATCGGTATAGGTTGCAGGGTTGGAGCGAGGTGTTCTACCAATAGGGCTTTGATCGATAGCAATGACTTTGTCTATGTGTGCTAATCCTTCAATTTTTTTATAGGGTTGTGGTTTTTTTACGGCATGAAAAAAGTGAGTATTTAAGATAGGGTAGAGGGTTTCGTTAATCAATGTTGATTTTCCACTTCCCGAAACACCTGTAATACAAACTAATTTTCCCAACGGAATTTCTACCGTCACATTTTTTAAATTATTTCCTGTAGCCCCAGATAATTTAATCGATTTTCCGTTGCCTTCACGACGTTTTTTGGGAACTTCTATCTTCATTTTACCGTTCAAATATTGTGCGGTAATGGTTTTTTCTTTCAATAATTCCTTAGGGGTTCCTTTACTAATGATTTGCCCCCCAAAACGTCCGGCTTTCGGACCAATATCAATTACATAATCGGCACGTTCAATCATTTCTTTGTCATGCTCTACAACTATTACCGAGTTACCGATATCGCGGAGACTTTCTAATGATTTGATCAATCGTTCATTATCTCTTTGGTGCAAACCAATACTAGGTTCGTCCAATATATATAAAACACCTACTAATTGTGAACCTATTTGCGTGGCCAGTCGGATGCGTTGCGCTTCTCCACCAGAAAGTGATTTTGAGCTTCTATTTAAGGACAAATAATTCAAACCTACATCCATCAAAAATTGCAATCGGACGGTAATTTCCTTTATGACTTCAACAGCAATCATTTTTTGTTTTTCCGATAAATATGGATCTAAATCTGCAAACCAATTCAATAATTCTGCAATGTCCATTTGTACTAATTCGCCAATATTCTTACCGTTTAATTTAAAGTATAAGGATTCTTTTCTTAAACGGGTGCCTTCACATTCTGGACAATCATTTTCATCCATAAATTCTTTTGCCCAACGCTTGATACTTGTTGAATCGGAGGTATCGTACTGATTTTTTATGAAGTTGGAAATTCCTTCAAAATCGATTTTATAATCTTTTGTAATTCCCATTACTTTTGAAACCACAGAAAATTTTTCGTTGCCACCATACAAAATCATATCCATAGCTTCTTTTGGAATATCTGCAATGGCATCGGTTATTTTAAATTCATATTTTTGGGCAATAATTTCCAATTGTTTAAAAATCCAAGAGCTTTTATATTCTCCCAATGGCGCAAAACCCCCATTTTTTATTGATAATATTGGATTGGGAATAATTTTTTGTAGGTTGATTTCATTGACAATTCCTAATCCGTTGCAACAAGGACAAGCTCCTTTTGGAGAGTTGAAAGAAAAATTATTGGGTTCTGGGTTAGGGTAGGAAATTCCAGATGATGGACACATCAAATTTCGACTATAAAAACGAACTTCTTGAGCTTCTTGCTCAATCACCATCATGACATCATCTCCATGATACATAGCAGTTTTTATACTTTCTGTTAAGCGTTTGTTTGTATTTTCTTCGGCATCAATTGCCATGCGATCAATTACAATTTCAATATCATGGGTTTTGTAGCGGTCTACTTTCATGCCCAATTCTAAATCCCGAATTTGACCATTTATACGGACTTTTAAAAAACCTTGCTTGGCAATTTGCTCAAATAATTCGCGATAGTGTCCTTTTCGAGACCGCACAACTGGAGCGAGTATAGAGATTCGCTTCCCCTTAAAATCTGCTAGAATCAACGACTTAATTTGTTCATCTGAATACGAAACCATTTTTTCACCCGTATTATAGCTAAAGGCATCTGCACCTCTGGCATACAATAATCGTAAAAAATCATATATTTCTGTAATTGTTCCTACAGTAGACCGAGGTGATTTACTGGTGGTTTTTTGCTCAATGGCAATGACTGGAGAAAGTCCGTCGATTTTATCTACATCTGGTCGTTCTAATCCACCGAGAAACTGTCGCGCATAGGCCGAAAAGGTTTCAATATATCTTCTTTGTCCTTCGGCATATATGGTATCAAAAGCCAATGATGATTTACCTGAGCCCGAAAGCCCTGTAATCACCACTAATTTTTCTCGTGGTATTGATACGTCAATGTTTTTTAGATTATGAGCTCTGGCTCCAATAATTTCAATCGAATCGTCGAATGTATGTTGCATAATTTATGGCAAAACGCAAAGATACTGATTTCAAACCAATTTTTACACAAGCCAACGGAGAAGAAATTTAAAAAAAAGTAAGCGATAGAACAATTTATTTTGCTACTTATTATTATTGTAGTAAGCTATGAGGTATTGATTTATTTTCTAGGAAGTACCTACTCTATAATCATCGATTTCAAGCGGTGTCTGTATTTTTCTAAGACGAGTTGTTTGTGAATAAATCCTAAAAAAATGCCATCTTTTAGTACCGGAAGTACTTTGCACTCAGAGGTATCAAATTTATCCATAATAGTTTCTAATGTTTCATCATAGAAGATGATTTCCTTTGGGGGTTGCATAATTTCAGTTACTGCGGTATATTTTACTTTAAATGCCGAAAAAACGATAGGTCTAATTTCGTCTAAAATTATTAGACCAATTAGCTTGTGTTGTTCGTCGAGAACAGGAAAAACATATTCTTCAGATTCTTGAATTTTATGCACCAATTCTTCTAAGCTATGGCTTACTGAAATGGCTTTATAATCGGTTTGAATTAACTTAGAAACATCAATTGAATTGAGAATATTCGTATCGCGATTATCGGTAAATACTTCTCCTTTATCAGCTAGGTTTTTAATATCAAACGAATACGGTTCAAATCGCTTAGAAATGGCAAAACTTACAGATGAAACGATCATTAAAGGTACCATTAAGTTATATCCTCCTGTTATTTCTGCGATAAGAAATATCGCAGTTAAAGGGGCGTGAAACAACCCACTAAGAATACCAGCCATTCCTACCAATGTGAAATTGCCCACGGGCAGTTTTGACAGTCCAGTGATATTAACAAAATAGGCTACGCAAAATCCTAAATAGGAGCCTACAAATAGGGAAGGAGCAAAATTTCCACCATTTCCTCCCGCTCCAAGGGTAAAACTCGTGGCATACACTTTAATAAGCATGGTAGCACTTACAAATAATAATAAAATCCAATGTGAATCTTTATAAGGTTCAAAAACACTGTTTTGTACTAGTTTCCCGGGATTATTGTCGGCTAAAAATTTGATACTTTCATATCCTTCACCAAATAAGGAAGGGAAAAAGAAAATCAAAATTCCTAAAATTGTTGCGCCAAACAACGCTTTTTTAATATAATTTAATTTTATTCTTGCAAAAAAGTGCTCTATTTTTCTAAATGTTCTGGCATAATTGATCGAAACAAATCCACTTAAAATTCCTAAAATAACATAATAGGGCAGATTGTGAAAATCAAAAAATTGTACTTTCTTAAACGTGAATAATATATCTTCATTTAAAAGTATGGTTGAAACGAGCGCCCCTGTTGCAGCACTAATCATAATGGGAATAAATGCAGTTATACTAATTTCGGTTAAAACTACTTCTATTGCAAACAAGACTCCAGCAATTGGAGCATTAAATGCTGCGGCAATACCGGCAGCAACACCACAAGCCAATAATAATGTTCTATCCTTATAACTTAATCGATAATTTTGGGCATAATTACTCCCAAAAGCTGCACCAGTAATGGTGATAGGAGATTCTAATCCGGCACTACCACCCATGCCTACCGTAAAAGAACTGGTAATAATTTGAGCAAACATTTGCTTTCGAGGCATTACCCCTCTTTTTTTTGCCACCGCAAACATGATTTGTGAAGTTCCTTTTTCAATAGAACCATCAAGTACTTTTTTGATGATAATTACCGTAATTATAATTCCTATAATTGGTAATGTACTATTGCTAAAAGGCAAATGAAATACTTCATCAAGTTGTTGTGAAGATTTAAATACCCAATGTGCAAATGTTTTTAGAATAATTACAGCCATTGCTGATGAAAATCCTACAATAACACAAGACAAATAAATAAATTGTCGGGGCGTTAGTATGGCTTTTAGTAGAAAAATAAAATGCTCTAACTTTCTAAAATTCCTGAGAATTAATCGGTTAAAGGAATTCTTTTTTTTGTGTACCATGGATTGTGTAATATTTTATACGAAGGTAATTTTTTAATATGAAAAATTCGTTGGAGTGTTTGTATTTTTTACATTCCGTTTTTAAACTATCAAAATTAGTTTTTTAAGCTTTTCTCCGAAAAATAAAAAAAAATAGTGGCGTCTTTGTGCCATTGCAACCTACATATTTTATATTTGTAGTTCAAAATTCATAATCAGATGACATTAATAAAATCAATATCGGGTATACGAGGAACAATTGGCGGTGCAGTGGGAGAAAATTTAACCCCAGTTGATGCCGTTAAATTTGCATCGGCATACGGGACTTTTTTGAAAACAAGACATGCGGCTAAAGGAAATGAGCGATTAAAAGTGGTTATTGGTAGAGACGCACGAATCTCGGGACCTATGATTCATAATTTAGTAATGAATACTTTAGTAGGCTTAGGAATTGATGTTATCGATTTAGGATTATCCACTACGCCAACGGTTGAAATTGCCGTGCCATTAGAAAAAGCAGATGGTGGAATTATATTAACTGCTTCTCACAATCCAAAACAATGGAATGCTTTAAAATTATTGAACGAAAAAGGGGAGTTTTTGAGCGGCAAAGAAGGGGAAATTATTTTGGAAATCGCTGAAAAAGAAGCATTTGATTTTTCTGAAGTAGATCATTTAGGGGAAGTAACAGAAAACAATGCTTACATGGATATTCATATTGATGAGGTACTCGAATTGCCCTTAGTAGATGCCGAATTAGTGAAAACCAAAAAATTCAAGGTTGTTGTTGATGGTGTAAACTCATCGGGTGGTATTATTATTCCTAATTTATTAGAGCAAATGGGTGTTGAAGTGGTGAAATTGTATTGCGAGCCCAACGGACATTTTCCACACAATCCAGAACCTTTAAAAGAACATTTGGGAGATATTTGCAAGTTGGTTGTAGCAGAAAAAGCTGACTTCGGAATTGTAGTTGACCCCGATGTCGATCGATTGGCATTTATTTCAAACGACGGCGAAATGTTTGGTGAGGAATATACTTTAGTGGCTGTTGCCGATTACGTGTTATCAAAAACACCTGGTAATACCGTATCAAATATGTCGTCTTCTCGAGCGTTACGTGATATTACGGAAAAACATGGCGGAACCTATCAAGCCAGTGCCGTAGGCGAGGTAAACGTAGTCGAGTTGATGAAAAAAACAAATGCCATTATCGGTGGGGAAGGAAACGGTGGAATCATTTACCCTTCTTCACACTATGGAAGAGATAGTATGGTTGGAGTGGCTTTATTTTTGACCTATTTAGCGCATCAAGACAAAACGGTTGCCGAAATTAGAGCGAGTTTTCCACAATATTACATGAGTAAAAATAAAATTGAGTTAACGCCTCAAATAGATGTAGATGCTGTTTTAGCGGCATTAACCGAAACCTATAAGTCGGAGAATATAACCACTATTGATGGTGTTAAAATTGATTTTCCAACCCAATGGGTGCATTTGCGAAAGTCAAATACGGAACCCATCATTCGTATTTATACGGAAGCGCCTACTCAAAGTGAAGCAGATGCATTAGCCCAGCGATTTGTAGAAGAGTTGAAAAAAATTGCAGGAATATAATATTAAAAGAAAAGCCTAACATTTGTTAGGCTTTTTTTAGGCAAGAAAACTGTTTATTTTTTCAATTACTGCGGCATCTCCTAAGATTTTACGATGACCTAAACCTCTGGTAATTAGGAGTTCAGAATGTATGAGGTTTTTTTCAATATGATAAGCCGATTGCACAGAAACGTCGGCATCGTCGGCATCGTGAATAACTAAAACCGGAATCGTAATGTTTGAAGCGGCTTTGTAAGCCGAATAATCGTCCATTTTTCCGCCAAATTTTGTTTCAAAGTGATTTTTTAAATGCAAGCCAACTACTGGTTTTAGTTTTATTTTTTGAATAAAATCATCAATAATGTCTTGTATGATATCACCACTTCCAATGGTAATTGCTTTTTTAACGTTTAATTTTTGTTGGATGGCATTTAAAACAGACATGCCACCTAGCGAATGACCAATCGCAAATTCAAACGGACCTTGTGTTTTTTCTAATTCTAAGATAGAAGCAATAAATTCGGTCATTATTGAAAAATTCCCTTTTGATTTACCATGAGCTGGGGCATCAAAACTAATTGTCATGTAGCCTCTTTTAAGTAATTCATCTGCAATTTTAACTAATTGCGTTCCTCTTCCCGACCACCCATGAACGAGCAATATCTTTTTTTCACTCGATCCATAGACATAAACTACAATTTCTTTAGCTATAGCTGGAATCCAAAGAGTATGTTGTTGGCTGTTTTGATCCATAGCCATTTCTCTTTTAGGTATTTTGTGTTTGATGGGAGTTGTAAATAATTTGGCAGCAAATAAAGTTGTTAATTTCGGTGACAACGCTTGTAATAGCTGCGCAATTCCTATGATAATCTTAGGAATCTGTTGGCCATCTTTTGCATTGGGTTTATTTTCTGACATGATCAATATTTTGACGCAATTTACAACTATTAAAAAAAAATTGAACGTAATTAAATATAAAATAATATACTATATTTGAATCCCAGCTTCTGTGTTGGGATTTTTAACTATGAAATATTTAGTAAAAGGTTCGCCAAAATTAGTACACGCCTGGGCATTTTATGATTGGGCTAATTCGGTCTATAGTTTGGTTATTGCATCTACTATTTTTCCTATATTTTATGGAGCTTTATTTAGACAAAAAGAAATAGATGCGGTTCAATTTGTTGGATTTTCGATTCAAAGTGAAGCATTAATTCCTTATGTGACAGCTTTTGGATTTTTAATTATTGCACTTATTTCACCATTATTATCTGGAATTGCCGATTATTTAGGAAACAAGAAATCATTTATGAAATTCTTTTGTTACCTCGGTTCCATTTCGTGCATGAGTTTATATTTTTTTTCGTTAGATAATTTGTGGATGAGTTTGATCTCTTATCTTTTTGCACTCATTGGATTTTGGGGAAGCTTAGTATTTTATAACTCGTATTTGCCCGATATTGCTCCTAAAGAACAACAAGATCGGGTGAGTGCAAAAGGGTATAGTTTAGGTTATATTGGTAGTGTTATTTTATTACTAATTTGTTTAGCTATGGTGTTGCTGGTTCCCGAAAAGGATGCCTTGCAAATGATGCGCTATTCTTTTTTATTGGTGGGTTTGTGGTGGTTAGGATTTAGTCAGTATAGCTACAAGTATTTGCCTAGTTTTAAAAACAATAATAAACTCCGTTTTGATATTTTGTTTAATGGATTTCGTGAACTGCAAAAAGCAAGCCAACTTATTCAGCAAATACAACCCTTAAAACGCTATCTAACTGCTTTTTTTGTGTATAGTATGGCAGTCCAAACCATAATGCTGATTGCTGCCTATTTTGGTGAAAAAGAAGTCCAATGGGGAAGCGATAGTAAACGAACAATAGGACTAATTATCAGTATTTTGGTGATACAATTAGTAGCTATTTTTGGGGCATGGGTGACGTCAAGATTGGTCGAGAAATATGGAAATATCAATGTGTTAGTTCTTTTAAATTTTTTATGGATTCTTATTTGTATTTATGCTTATTTCGTCATCACGCCAAATGACTTTTACATTGCCGCTTTCTGCGTTGGATTAGTGATGGGAGGCATTCAGTCGTTATCTCGTTCTACGTATTCTAAATTAATACCTACCGACTCAAAGGACACTACTTCTTTTTTTAGTTTTTATGATGTGGCGGAAAAGATTGGCATTGTGATTGGAATGTTTACTTATGGCTATATTGCAGATATCACAGGGCGTATTCAAAATGCCATCTTGTTTTTTATCGTATTTTTTTGTGTAGGATTACTTTTACTCCTTAGAGTGCCAAAAAATAAAATTTAGTTTTTATATTTGAAAACTTAATGTATTAATTTATGAAACCAATACAACGTCTCTCATTTTTATTTTTAATGGTCATTTCTTTTGCTTTGAACTCTTGCAGTAATGAACCTATTGACCCAACTATCGATCCTGCTGATACTGGCGGAGGTTCTTCTGGAACATTACGTTGGAGTTGTAAAGTTGATGGAGTACCTTATGAGTGGAGTGGAACAATTAGTTCTACAAATGGTATTTCTAATTATGCTAAAGATGAGCAAAATGCGACCGATGGAAATCCAAACGGTGTTGTTGCGCTCAGTAAAACAAATAGCACGAATCAAAATGAATTAATTTTAAACTTTACTTTGCCTGATATTCGTACAGGAGCATTTACTTTGAATGGGACTAGTGTAAATAATGCTGCTGTATTAACACTTTCATCTGCTTTAAGTTACGGAACTGTTGATGGTCATTCGATGTCTGTGAATATTACAGAATTATCGAATAACACAGCAGTCACAGGAGATTTATCGGGTCGTGTAAGAGGAACATTTTCGGGTTCCATGAGACAAGTAGGAAGTCTACAAACGATTTCAATTACCGAAGGTTCTTTTGTAGCCATTGGAATGCAGTAATAGTACTTTAACAATTTTATTATCCCGAATTTTGTTCGGGATTTTTTATGGCATGCATCTTGAATACTCCTAGTGCATTTCTACTTGTATGATTTATCTTTATCGTTGAAAATCAATAAAATAGCTTGTATTTTTGCAGATTAATACACCAAATAATAAATTAGTTACTGACAAAAAGACTCTATTTACACCTATGCCACATCATAAAATATTAGCCCTTGACAATTTGTCACTCCAAGAGATGGATCCGGATTCTGAATTAATTCCGTTGATGACTCCGGAAGATGAAGAGGAAATGAATAATGAAGAATTGCCAAAAGACATCGCCATTCTTCCGTTGCGAAATACCGTTTTGTTCCCCGGAGTTGTTATTCCCATTACAGCTGGTAGAGACAAATCCATCAAATTAATCAATGATGCCAACGCCAAAGGTAAGATCATTGGTGTAGTTGCCCAAAAAGATGAAAATGTTGAGGAACCTTCGCCAAATGACGTGCATCATATTGGTACCGTAGCTCGTATAATGCGAGTATTAAAAATGCCAGACGGAAATATTACTGTAATTCTTCAGGGAAAAAAACGTTTTGAAATTGATGCATTCACGCAAGAAGAACCTTATTTTAAAGCTACCATTAAAGAAGTAGAAGAGGAACGTCCAGATCCTAAAAATGTTGAATTCAAAGCGATTGTGGAATCTATCAAGGAATTGGCTATCCAAATTATTAAGGAAAGTCCGAGTATCCCTACTGAGGCCACTTTTGCAATAAAAAATATTGAAAGTAATCCATTTTTGATCAATTTTGTTTCTTCTAATATGAATTTATCCGTAGAAGAAAAACAACAATTACTCTCTATTAAAAACTTGAAAGATAGAGCATTAGAAACGTTGCGATTTATGAATTTAGAACTTCAAAAATTAGAAGTTCGCAACGATATTCAATCTAAAGTTCGTTTTGATTTAGATCAACAACAACGCGAGTATTTCCTTCAGCAACAAATGAAAACCATTCAAGAAGAATTGGGTGGTGTTTCCTATGAAGCCGAAATTGAAGAAATGCGTGCGAAAGGTTTACAAAAAAAATGGGATGAAACAACCGCAAAACATTTTGAAAAGGAATTGTCTAAGTTGCAACGCACCAACCCAAATTCGCCCGATTTTGGCATCCAACGCAATTACATCGAATTGTTTTTAGAATTGCCTTGGAATGAATTTACGAAAGATAATTTTGACTTAAAACGCGCTCAAAAGATTTTAGACCGTGATCATTATGGACTTGAAGATGTAAAGAAACGCATCATTGAGCATTTGGCCGTATTAAAATTACGCAACGACATGAAATCACCTATTTTGTGTTTGTATGGACCTCCAGGTGTAGGAAAAACCTCTATTGGAAAATCGGTTGCCGAGGCATTAGGGAGAGAATACATTCGAATGTCTTTGGGTGGTTTACGCGATGAAGCTGAAATACGCGGACATCGTAAAACGTACATTGGAGCTATGCCGGGTCGAATTTTGCAAAACATAAAGAAAGCAAAAACCTCAAATCCTGTTTTTGTGCTAGATGAAATTGATAAGTTGTCGACCAGTCATAATGGAGATCCTTCTTCGGCTTTGTTAGAAGTGCTAGACCCAGAACAAAATAGTGAATTTCACGATAATTTTTTAGAATTGGGTTATGATTTATCCAAAGTAATGTTTATTGCTACTTCAAATACCTTGTCAACCATTCAGCCTGCTTTACGGGATCGGATGGAAATCATTGAAATGACGGGATACACCATTGAAGAAAAGATTGAAATTGCCAAAAATCATTTGTTGCCTAAACAATTGAAAGAACATGGTTTATTTGCAAAAAATTTACAAATAGGAAAGAAGGAATTAGAAAAAATTGTGGTGGGTTATACGCGTGAATCAGGAGTTCGTGGGTTAGAGAAAAAAATAGCCCAAGTGGTGCGCCATGCTGCAAAATCTATTGCCATGGAAGAAGCTTATAATATAAAAGTATCCCAAGAAGATATTTTAACAGTATTAAAATCGCCTCGTATGGAGCGAGATAAATATGAAAATAATGAAGTAGCGGGTGTGGTTACTGGATTGGCATGGACTTCTGTTGGAGGTGATATTTTATTCATTGAATCGTTAATTTCGAAAGGGAAAGGCACCATGACCATGACCGGAAACTTAGGTACAGTGATGAAAGAATCGGTTACTATTGCTTTAGAGTATATTCGTTCCAATGCCGAACAATTAGGAATTGATCCTGACGTATTAAATCAGTACAATATTCACATCCATGTACCCGAAGGGGCAACCCCAAAAGATGGACCCAGTGCAGGGATAGCCATGTTAACTTCAATGGTGTCTTCTTTTACGCAAAAGCGAATTAAGAAAAGTATTGCCATGACTGGGGAAATTACTCTCAGAGGAAAAGTATTGCCAGTAGGAGGTATTAAAGAGAAGATCTTAGCTGCTAAAAGAGCAAATATTAAAGAAATCATCTTGTGCCGAGAAAACAAACGCGATATTGAAGAAATTAAGGGCGATTATATTGATGGGTTGACCTTTCATTATGTGGATAAAATGAGTGAAGTTTTAGCTATCGCTATCACAACTCAAAAGGTAAAAAACGCAAAATCGTTTGAAGCAAAAAAGTAATTATTGTTGCTAAATAGTATAAAGAACTCTTAATTATTATTGGGGGTTCTTTTTGTTTCCTATTCAATATAATTTTATCTTCGCAGTTGCGTTATCAATTAGTTCACACTGCACCATGCTACAAAAAACGATAATAATTTTCATGTTCTTCCTTTCGACTACTGTTTTGAGTCAAATTGGGGGCAAATATGTATATCAGTTTTTAAACTTGGCACAATCTGCTAGACAAGCAGCTTTGGGCGGTAAAACAGTTACTCTTGTAGATTATGATGTCAATCAAGCCTTTTATAATCCGGCAACGATAAACGAGAAAATGAGCAACCGCTTGTCGGCCAATTATGGCAATTATTATGGCGAAGTTGCATATGGAACTGCCGCCTATGCCTATACCTACGACAAACATTTGCAAACGTTTTATGCCGGTGTGAGTTACATCAATTATGGTACTTTTGAAGGAAGAGATGAATTAGGTAATCCTACTTCAGATTTTACAGGGAGTGAAGCGGCTTTATCCTTGGGCTATGCCTATAATTTGCCTTGGACCGATGTGTTTATGGGTGTGAATGCCAAATTGATATCCTCTACACTAGAAAGTTATAATTCATGGGGTGCTGCAGTAGATTTAGGACTTTTATATGTGGATACACAAAATGACATCAATTACGGATTGTCTGTTCGTAATATTGGGGTGCAAATTACGCCATATGCTGATACCCGTGAAAAGCTCCCTCTTTCAATAGATGCCGGAATTTCTCAATTGCTTGAAAACGTGCCTATTCGTTGGCACATGACCTTTGAAAATTTACAACAATGGAACATTGCATTTTCCAATCCCAATAGGGGACAAGGCAGTTTTGATGGGAGCATCCAAGAAGAAAAAGTTTCGTTTTTTAACAATGCACTCCGACACGTTATTTTGGGAGCCGAATTATTTCCAGAAAAAGGATTCAATATCCGATTGGGTTATAATTTTAGAAGAAGTGAAGAACTTAGAATTTTAGAACAGCGTCATTTTTCCGGCATTTCGGTAGGTTTTGGAATTCGATTCGGAAAAGTTAAATTAGATTATTCCTATTCTAGATATACGCTTGCCGCCAATACCAGTTTATTTGGTTTGATGATAGATTTGAATTAGACGGAAGAAAGAGAAAAGACATGAAAAAAATTACTATAGCAATAGACGGTTTTTCGTCAACTGGAAAAAGCACGTTAGCAAAGCAATTGGCGGCAGCATTGGGTTACGTCTATGTTGACACAGGAGCAATGTATCGTGCGGTAGCGTATTTTGCCATGCAGCACAATTTGGTTTCTGAATCGCATATTGATAAATCGGGTTTGATAAACGAATTACCAAATATCAATTTACGCTTTCAATTCAATCCGATATTAGGGTTTGCCGAAATGTATTTGAACAACGAAAACATCGAAACGCAAATTAGAACCATTGAAGTATCTCGCAGGGTGAGCAAAGTAGCCGAAGTATCTGAAGTGCGTGCCAAATTAGTAGAACAACAACAAGCCATGGGCCAAGACAAAGGCATTGTAATGGACGGAAGAGATATAGGAACTGTTGTTTTTCCAGAAGCCGAACTAAAATTATTCATGAACGCCAGTTCCAAAACCAGAGCCCAACGCCGTTTTGATGAATTGAAGGAGAAAGGCCAACACGTTACTTTTGAGGAAGTGTTACATAACGTGGAAGAGCGTGATTATATAGATACCCACAGAGATGATTCTCCCTTAGTCAAGGCAGCTGATGCCATTGAAATTGACAATTCAGCGATGAGTAAAACCGAACAGTTTGAATTGGTTTTGAAATTGGTTCAAGACAAAATATAAAAAATCCGATCTGTTTTCACAAATCGGATTTTTTATATTTATTTTATTTCAAAGACTACAAATGAATTACTTCGCCATACGCATCAGCTACGGCTTCCATAACCGCCTCACTCATTGTTGGGTGTGGGTGAACCGCTTTTAAGATTTCGTGTCCAGTAGTTTCTAGTTTACGGGCTACAACTGCTTCAGCAATCATATCGGTTACACCGGCACCAATCATATGACAACCTAACCATTCGCCATATTTAGCATCAAAAATCACTTTTACAAATCCATCAGGTGTTCCAGAGGCTTTCGCTTTTCCAGACGCTGAGAATGGAAATTTACCAATTTTTAATTTGTATCCTTTTTCTTTCGCTTGTTTTTCAGTCATCCCAACAGAAGCAATTTCTGGCGTTGCATACGTACAGCCCGGAATATTTCCATAGTCTAAAGCCTCAACGTGTAATCCTGCAATTTTTTCTACACATAAAATACCTTCTGCCGAAGCCACGTGCGCTAGCGCTTGACCGGGTGTTACATCGCCAATAGCGTAATAACCTGGAACATTTGTTTGGTAATAAGCGTTGACTAAAATTTTATCTCTATCGGTAGCAATACCGGTTTCTTCTAATCCAATGTTTTCAATGTTGGTTTTAATCCCAACGGCAGATAATAAGATATCGGCTTCTATAATTTCTTCACCATTAGCTGTTTTTACGAGGGCTTTAACGCCTTTTCCAGAAGTGTCAATTCGTTCTACCGATGCATTGATCATGATGGTAACACCTGCTTTTTTCATCGATCGTTCCATTTGTTTTGAAATATCTTCATCTTCAACAGGAACAATGTTTGGCATGAATTCTACAATTGTAACTTCAGTTCCCATGGCATTATAAAAATGCGCAAATTCTACCCCAATTGCACCCGAACCTACCACAATCATTTTTTTAGGTTGCTCGGGTAAGGTCATCGCTTGGCGATATCCAATTACTTTTTTACCATCTTGCGGCAAGTTAGGCAATTCGCGAGAACGCGCTCCTGTTGCGATGATAATATGATCCGCTGAAAATTCAGTTACTTTTCCATCTGCAGCAGTTACATCAACCTTTTTTCCCGGTTTTATTTTTCCAAAACCATCAATTACATCAATTTTATTTTTCTTCATCAAAAATTGAACACCTTTGCTCATGCCATCTGCGACATCACGAGACCTTTTTACCACCGCTTTAAAGTCTTTATCAAACTCTTTTACGGTTAATCCATAATCTGATGCATGTTTTAGGTAATCAAAAACTTGAGCCGATTTTAGTAATGCTTTTGTTGGGATACATCCCCAATTTAAACAAATTCCTCCCAAATTTTCTTTTTCAATTATAGCAACTTTTAAGCCCAATTGAGAAGCTCTAATTGCGGTTACATAACCACCAGGGCCACTTCCTAAAACAATGATGTCGTATTTCATTAGTATAAAGATTTTTTCAGTTTTATTTCAGTTGCGAATTTAATGAATTATTTTAAATCAATAGCAAGGATAAGAACAATTTCAAGAGCAAAAAACATCAGGTATAGCAACTAAAGAAATATTTAATAATTCATTGAAATTTTCTTTCAAATAGTATTTACCTTCTCTTCTTAATTACAATTACTCCACTTCAGTTGCAAATTGCGACTCGTATAATTTTCGATAGTAACCCTCAGGTTGTTCTAGTAATTCGTGGTGGGTGCCTGTTTCAATAATTTGTCCTTTATCCATTACAATAATTTTACTAGCGTTTACAATGGTGGCTAAACGGTGGGCAATCACAATAGACGTTCTGTTTTTGGTGATGGTTTCGGTCGCTTTTTGAATCAATTCTTCAGAATGGGTATCAATTGATGAAGTCGCTTCATCTAAAATCAAAATGCTAGGATTACTCACATAAGCTCTTAAAAAGGCAATCAATTGGCGCTGTCCAGAAGATAGCATTACGCCACGTTCTTTTACATTGTAATCGTATCCGTCGGGTAAAGAAAGGATGAAATCGTGTACACCAATTTTCTTCGCTGCCGTTATAACCTCTTCTCGCGAAATGGATTCGTTGTGAAGTGTAATATTATTAAAAATACTATCAGAAAACAAGAAAACGTCTTGCAATACAATCGCAATTTGGTTTCGAAGACTATCTAGGGTATACTCGTTAATGTTTTGATGGTCGATAGTAATTTTGCCGGAATCAATTTCGTAAAATCGATTCAATAAATTGATAATGGTTGATTTTCCAGCACCGGTGCTTCCTACAATAGCAATGGTTTCGCCCGGATGTACTTCTAAAGTAATTCCTTTTAAAACTTCTTCACCTTTTATATAACTAAAACGAACGTCATTCAATTGAATGTTTCCTTTAAAGTGAGACGCCACAATAGTTCCATCATCTTGAACTTGTTCTTGGAATTCCAATATTTCAAATACCCTATCAGCCGCTACAATTCCCATTTGCATGACATTAAATTTATCAGCAATTTGACGCAAAGGGTTGAAGAGCATATTAATTAACATTGTATAGGCAAACAAATCTCCAATAGTGCTATCATTAGAGCCACTTATTATTGAAATTCCTGCATAATATACTATTGCCCCTAGGGTTAATGAAGAAACAATATCAGCAATTGGGAAGAAAATAGAGTTATAGAGGATATTTTTTAACCAAGCCACATTGTGTTTTTGATTGATAAGTTTAAACTTTTCCAATTCGATTTTTTCCCGATTGAACAATTGCACAATCTTCATTCCGGTTAATCGTTCTTGCACAAAGGTATTGAGATTAGCTACTTCATTTCGCACCTCATTGAATGCAACTTTCATTTTCTTTTGAAAAATATCTGTAGCAAAAATTAAAACCGGCATCGCTAAAAGTACAATGAGTGATAATTTCCAATTCATAAAAAACATGATGGCTAAAATGACAATCATTTTTAAAACATCACTTACAATCATGAATAAACCTTGACTAAAAATACTAGCTATGGATTCAATATCGGAAACCGATCGTGTAACTAATTTACCCACGGGTTCGGTATCAAAATATTTCATTTTAAACGACGTAATGTGGTCAAATAACTTGATTCGTATATCGCGAATAATATCTTGTCCGAGCCAATTGGCCCAATAGGTGAAATAAAATTGGGCAAGCACTTCTAATAATAAAACGACCGCCATAATAACGATATAAACTAATAAGCCGTGTTTGTCTTCGGGTTTGATGTATTGATCAACGGTTTGTTTTAATAAATAAGGACGTGCTGCAGCAAATAGTGATAGAAATATAGCCCATATTATCACCCAATTAAACCTTTTTTGATAAGGCTTGGCATATTGTAATACTTTTTTAAGTGAATTGGATTTTATGAGCTTCATTTTTCTTTACTATTTAAATTGATCTAATTATGTTGCTCAATATAAGGATACGATACATTTTCTAAATACAAACCATGAGCCGGAACTGAAAATCCTGCCTTTCCACGATCTTTGCTCGAAATAATGTGGTGTAAATCGGCCACTTCTATTTTTCCTACACCAATGTTGACCATCGTTCCTACAATAGCCCTTACCATATTTCGCAAAAAACGATCGGCTGTGATGGTAAAGATAAGTTGATTTCCTTTTTGTTGCCAATGTGCGACAGTTATTTTACAATTGAAAGTAGAAACATCGGTGTGTACTTTTGAAAAACATTCAAAATCGAGGTATTTCATCAAAATGCTACAAGCTTCATTCATTTTGTCTATATCTAAGGGATTTGAATGATACCAACTGCCCTCAGAAATAAACGCATCTTTAAAAGTGTGTAGGTAATATTCGTAGGTGCGAGATGTAGCGTCAAAACGGGCATGAGCCTCATCAGAAACTTGAAAAATTTTTAAAATTACGATGGACGGGGGTAAAAATGAATTCAATTTGTGCGACCAATAGTCTGAATCTAATTCTAATTCGGAATCAAAATGTGCAAACATTTGTTTGGCGTGTACACCTGTATCGGTTCTTCCGGCGCCAACAATGGTTATGGATTCTCGAAACAAGGTAGAAAGTGCTTTTTCTAAAGTTTCTTGTACCGACGATGCTTCAGGCTGACTCTGAAATCCGTGATAGTTTTTTCCGTTGTAAGCAAATTCTATAAAATATCTCAAATTGAAACGGTATATTGTGTCTGCAAATTTAAAAAATCAAAAGTAAAGATCCTCCCAATTTCTGATAATAAAAACATATTTTTGCTTAATGAAGAAAATTTTGCTTTTATCGGATACCCATAGCCACATCGATGATGTCATATTGAAATATGTTAATCAAGCTGATGAAGTTTGGCATGCAGGCGATATTGGCGATTTATCAGTAACTGATGCTTTAAAAAAAGTAAAAACGCTTCGTGGGGTGTACGGAAATATAGACGGTGATAAAGCCCGAATGGAGTTTCCATTACACAATCGTTTTTTTTGTGAAGACGTTGAGGTCTGGATTACACATATTGGTGGGTATCCTACAAAATATAGTCCCGCAATTCGTGCCGAAATTCAACAAAATCCGCCTAAATTGTTCATTTGTGGTCATTCACATATTTTAAAAGTGCAATTTGATAAACAATTGAATTTGCTTAATATGAATCCGGGTGCCTGCGGCAAATATGGTTTTCATCAAGTAAGAACCATGTTGCGTTTTGAAATTGATGGGGATAAAATTCAGAATTTAGAGGTGATTGAGCTTGGCAAAAAGTAGTGCTTCATTTGCAAATTCGTTATTCAATTATAATAACAAAAAAATCCGAAACTTTCGCTTCGGATTTTTTCTTCGCACTAATAAACTAAGATGATAGGTTTAACGTAATCGATCCACAGATTTTACGAGATCTTCGTCCTTTTTTATTGCCTTGTTGGCCAAGACTAATAAAACGATAGAAATTGCAGGAAGAAACATCCCAATACCCTTCTCTGAAACCAAGGTTTCTCCGGATAAGTTTAGCGAGCGATACACAAAAAATCCTAGTAAAATAAAGTTAAATATCATGTTCAATCTGTTCAAAACAAATTGATTTTGTCTCTTTTTAAAACTAAAAATACTCAATACGCCCAAAAGTGTACAACAACCAAATAATGCCAAAAAAAGAGGCGATGAGCTAGCAAAAAAAAATGTAGTTTGTGCTTCGCTTTTTAATGTCCATAATTCAAAAACGAATGGTAAGGCTCCAGTGACAATTGCACTAAGTACCAAATAAAGTGTTTGAATTCGTTGTATCATTGAAAATATTCTTTTTTAGTAAAGCAAAAATAGTATTTCTTTTTTATTTAAACTATTGTTATTTCCAATTTTATTCGTAGTATTGCAGCGTGTTATTCGTAAGTACTTCATTCTACGACATCTTACACAACAAAAAAATCTTTTCATTTTTTGTTTATTATCAACCAACCATTTTATTCATAATATATCCATGTTCGATATTGAAGTATTAAAAGAGATGAAACTCTCTGATTTGCAAGAAATTGCAAAAGTAGCAAAGATCAATAAATACCGTTCTTTAAAAAAAGACGATTTGGTCTATCAAATTTTAGATTTGCAAGCTGCAAAACCCGAAATTATTAAATCTGAAGTTCCAGATCCGGAACAATCTAAAGAACGAAGAGCTAGAATTACCCCAAAAAAACAGATAATTCAAGCACCTCAAATTACGAAAGATCAATTTTTAAAGCCATTGTTAGATTTCGATACCCCATCATTGAAAGATGAAAGTGATGGTATTGTTGCACCAAAGGTTGAGTCCAACGATGTGCCGAGTAAGCCTAACAATAGGTTACCTCGTAAAGAATACATAAATAAAAAAACGACATCTCAAGCAACCTCCGAAGCAACAGAACTACCTGTTGTAAAAGAACAACTTGTTGAAGCAGTTCAAAACGATAATAATACGCCTAAAAATCCAAATTATAAGGCCAATCAAAATAATCCAAATCACCCAGATTATAAAAAAACCAATGTGGTAGAAGTTGGAAATAATGTAAACGGCAATAAAAATCCACATCAAAATAAAAAACAAAATTTCAGAGAACCCGATTATGAATTTGATGGTATCATCGAAAGTGAAGGGGTTTTAGAAATGATGCCAGACGGTTATGGATTTTTACGTTCGTCTGATTATAATTATTTGGCTTCGCCTGATGATATTTATTTGTCTACCTCACAAATTCGATTGTTTGGATTGAAAACAGGAGATACCGTTAAAGGAGTTGTGCGTCCACCTAAAGAAGGAGAAAAATATTTTCCTTTGGTGAAGGTATTAAAAATTAATGGTCACGACCCTCAAGAGGTTAGAGATCGTATTTCATTTGAGCATTTGACGCCTGTTTTTCCTACAGAAAAATTTAATTTAGCCGACAGAGATAGTACAGTATCCACTCGTATTATCGATTTATTTTCACCTATTGGGAAAGGACAGCGTGGAATGATCGTGGCCCAACCAAAAACGGGTAAAACCATGTTGTTAAAAGATGTAGCCAATGCTATTGCGGCCAACCATCCAGAAGTATATTTAATTGTATTGCTTATTGATGAACGCCCAGAAGAGGTTACCGACATGCAGCGTAGTGTAAGAGGAGAAGTGATTGCTTCTACTTTTGACAGAGAACCACAAGAGCACGTTAAGATTGCAAATATTGTTTTAGAAAAAGCAAAACGTTTGGTAGAGTGCGGGCACGATGTAGTAATTTTATTAGACTCAATCACTCGTTTGGCAAGAGCTTATAATACAGTGCAACCGGCTTCAGGAAAAGTATTGAGTGGTGGAGTTGATGCGAATGCGTTGCAAAAACCAAAACGTTTCTTTGGAGCGGCTCGTAATGTAGAAAACGGTGGTTCATTAAGTATCATTGCCACAGCATTAACTGAAACGGGTTCAAAAATGGACGAAGTAATCTTTGAAGAGTTCAAAGGAACGGGTAATATGGAATTGCAATTGGACAGAAGAATTGCAAACAAACGTATTTTCCCAGCGATCGACTTGGTTTCTTCTAGTACGCGTCGAGATGACTTATTGTTAGACGAAAATACCATTCACAGAATGTGGATCATGCGTAAATATCTTGCCGATATGAATCCGATTGAAGCCATGGATTTTATTCACGACCGATTTAAGAAAACCCGAAACAACGAAGAATTTTTGATTTCGATGAATCAATAATAAAAAAAGCTCCGATATCATATCGGAGCTTTTTTTTTAGTACTAGTTTTGTGTATTAAAAGCCATTTACAATAGCTAAAAAGTCATCTGCTTTTAAGGCTGCGCCACCAATCAATCCACCGTCTACATCGGGTTTTGAAAAGATTTCTTTTGCGTTTTCGGGTTTTACACTGCCGCCATATAAAATAGTTAGGTCGTCAGCAATATCAAATCCATACGCTTTATCTACTAAAGTTCTGATGAATTTATGCATTTCTTGTGCTTGTTCTGGAGAAGCGGTTTCACCTGTTCCAATGGCCCAAACGGGTTCGTAAGCTAATACAATATTAGCCCAATCTTTCTTTTCTATATGGAACAAACCATCGCGTAATTGGTATTCCACTACATTAAAGTGGTTGTTGTTTTGACGGTCTTTTAATTCTTCACCAAAGCAAAAAATTACACGCATGTCATGCTTAAGTGCGGTGTCAACTTTGTTTGCTAATAAAGCATCTGTTTCATGAAAATAGGCACGTCTTTCGCTGTGGCCTAAAATAACGGTTTTTACTCCAATATCAGTTAACATCCCCGCAGCAATTTCGCCTGTGAACGCACCACCTTCAGCTTGGTGCATGTTTTGAGCAGCAACTGTTATACCCTTACCTTGAGTAATTTCTACTGCTTTTGCTAAATTGACAAAGGTTGGCGCAACTATTAACTCCGCATTTATATTGGTTTTTTTGGCACTAATTTCTTCTAATAAGGCTACAGTTTCTTTCTGGGTTTTATGCATTTTCCAGTTTCCGGCTACAATATTTTTTCTCATTATTTTAAAGATTCTATAGTTTTAATTAATTTTTCATCATCGGCTTCAATAACTTTATATAACGCTATTTTACCTTTTCTATCTACTACTATATATCTAGGAATCCAGTCCAAATTGATTGATTTTCCAAATACGCCTTTCATGCCATCTGCGGTTAAATAATGCTCCCCTTTGACGTCATATTTTTCTATACCTTTTAACCAAGCGTCGTAGGTTTTATCCATCGATATGAATAGGTAAACTGCATCTGGATATTTCTCTTGAAGGGCTTTAACCTTTGCCATTCCTTTGATGCAATCGGGACACCATGAAGCCCAAACGTCAATCACGATTATTTTTCCTTGGTATTTTTTTACTATTTCTGAAAAAGCAAGGGGTTGGTTAGCAGTGGTTACCATTACATCATCTAATCCTTCCTTTTTAAATGTGTTTTCTTCCTTTTGGGCACAACCTAATAAGCTAATAAGGCAGGTTGTCGCTATAAATAATTTCTTTATCATATACTTATTTTTTTAGTTCTGAATAATTCATATTGATTGTTTTCTTTAATTCTGTGGCATTGAATTTATTAGCATTAATACCGTCATAAAAAAGGATTTCATTTCCGTTCCAAAGATATTTTACCCCAGGAGTATCTCTCGTATTTCCAATAAGATTCCAAAAACTCATGATGTCTACTACTTGGTAAGGGTATTTTGTTCCTGCTAAGTTAAAAAATTCAGGTATCTTGTCGGCTTCTTCATCCATAAAAACAATTGAAACGACTGGGAAATTTTTATCTTTTCGTCTCATTTCATTCAATTGCTTGGCTGTTTCTTGACAATGTTCGCATCCTGGCGCAAAAAAGCAAAGTAATTTTTTATCTTGATCGATCCCTGGAAAGTAATTTGCAAAACCTGATTTTTTAGCAACAGGTTCGTCAATTTTGAGGGTTACCTTATTTTTATTTGAAGAATCAATCGCTTTTTCTACGGTAGCTAAAACAGTATTTAAGGTTGTATCATTGCTTATTCCTATATTTTGTACTTCATTTGGAAAAGAGAGTACAGGAGTAGCATTTACTTTCATGGGTGCCATCATGAATACCCCAAGGGTGCATCCCAAAGCGACAGATGTCAACAACCAGAAGTTAGATTTTTTATCGGAAGGGGTTCGTTTAAATAACCAAACAAGCAATCCGATAGCTAGTAAGTTTTTGATGATGGCTTCTACGGGTGTCATCGGAATTAATTCGCCAAAACAACCACAGTTTCCTGCATTTCCAATTGAAAATGTGGTGTAGCTAAGATGAATTATAAAGACAGCGAGCAACAATAGCGTAGCAGGAATCGTAATTTTTTTAAGGTAATGAGGAATTAATATAGCGATCCCTAGCGCAAATTCGATTCCAATTAAAATGCGAGAAAAGTAGGGTGTAATTCCTTCCGAAAAACCTAAGGGATAGAGTTGTTTTACTTCAAATGTAGAGATCGCAAAATAGGGCGATGGATACAATTTTGCTACTGCCGAAACAATAAATAGGGCAGAAATAATGAGGCGTAAAATCCAATTTAAATGCTCTTTTTTCATGCGTTTTGTTTTAATGGTCTAATATACCCACTCCAAAATTTTTTTGCTGTTAACGATTTGTTATTTGTTTTCCATTAATATCAGTGCAAAAACGGAATAATTAATCATGTCTTGATAGTTAGCATCAATTCCTTCCGACACAAGAGTTTTGCCTTGATTGTCTTCAATTTGTTTGACACGTAATAATTTTTGCAGAATTAAATCCGTGAGACTACTTATGCGCATTTCGCGCCAAGCTTCGCCATAATCATGGTTTTTGTCTTCCATCAACGCTTTTGTAAGTGCTATTTTTTGATCGTAAAGTGCTACGGCTCCTTCAAATTCCAAATCGGGATGCTCTACAATTCCTTTATCAATTTGAATTAATGCCATAATACAATAATTGATAATCCCAATGAATTCTGATGTTTCATCTTCGGCTACTTTACGCACATCATTTTGTTGAAGACTTCTAATACGTTGGGCTTTAATAAAAATTTGATCGGTTAATGAAGGCAAGCGTAAAATGCGCCACGCACTGCCATAATCTTTCATTTTTTTACTAAATAATTCGCGGCAAACCGCTATAACTTTATCGTATTGTTGAGAAGTATTCGA
>CAMDDB010000008.1 GCA_945890865.1 Flavobacterium psychrophilum | reverse complement strand
GCCATTACAATAATAAGAATTGCCTCCTGAAAAAACAACATTTGGTTCTAAAGGATTCTCATTTGGTGCTATTGTTGCCCAACCTATTAGTAGCGCATCATAATTATTTATAGAAAGTTGTGCTCCTGCAAACATAGATGACATATTAGTTACATTACCAACATTCCATGATCCAATAGGTTGGTCAAATGAGGAAGGCCCAAACATAGGATTATTAAAAAACATAGAATCCATATCGATAACACTACTCACATTCCAAGAGTCAATAGGCTGGTTAAAGGCGGAAGCGTTACTAAACATATTAGACATATTGGTCACACTGCTCACATTCCAGGAACCAATAGGTTGGTTAAAGACAATAGCTTGCCTAAACATATAACCCATAGCAATCACATTGCTAACATTCCAAGAACCAATAGGTTGGTTAAAGATATTAGCTTGATCAAACATACCACCCATATTAGTCACATTGCTAACATTCCAAGGCCCAATAGGTTGGTTAAAGGAAATAGCGTGTGAAAACATAGAAGACATATTAGTCACATTGCTAACATTCCAAGCCCCAATGTTTTGGTTAAAGGTAGTAGCGTTTTCAAACATAGAAAGCATAGTATTCACATTGCTAACATTCCAAGCCCCAATATTTTGATTAAAGATATTAGCTTGAAAAAACATAAGAGCCATAGTAGTTACATTGCCAACATTCCAAGAACCAATATTTTGGTTAAAGGAAATAGCGCCTGCAAACATACCACTCATATCAGTCACATTGCTAACATCCCAAGAACCAATATTTTGGTTAAAGGCGGGAGCGTTACTAAACATACTACCCATATCAGTTACATTACTAACATTCCAAGCTCCAATATTTTGGTTAAAGATAATAGCTTGCGAAAACATACCATTCATATTGTACACATTGCTAACATTCCAAGCCCCAATATTTTGGTTAAAGGAAGTAGCTTGACTAAACATACCACTCATATTAAGCACATTGCTAACATTCCAAGCCCCAATAGGTTGGTTATAGGAAGTAGCGCCTGAAAACATACCATTCATACTGTTCACATTGCTAACATTCCAAGAACCAATATTTTGGTTAAAGGAAGTAGCGCCTGAAAACATAACATTCATACTGTTCACATTGCTAACATTCCAAGAACCAATATTTTGGTTAAAGGAAGTAGCTTGACTAAACATACCAGCCATAATAGTCACATTGCTGACATTCCAGGAACTAATAGGTTGGTTAAAGGAAGTAGCGGTGTAAAACATAAAATTCATATCGGTTACATTACTCACGTCCCAAGACCCAATTGGTTGGTTGAAAGTTACTGCTTGATAAAATAAATTAGTTGTATTAGTTACAAGAGTCGTTACAATATTATCAAAAGGAATTGGTGTTGTACTGCCTGGAGGTGTAAAATAACTTATGCCTGAAGGAATATTATTAGCATAATTAGTAATATTATTAGTAGTTGAATTATTTACAATAGCAAACCATTCCATTCCTGTTCCTCTTGGGTTTGCTTGAATAAAGTAGGGTGTCGGAACTGTTGTGCCCGTCCATTTAATGGTAATTAGGTTTGTATCTAATACAACTTGTGCATTGATAGTTTGAACGGCTAAAAATACTGAAATAATTAGGAGTGTAATTTTTTTCATAATTATTTTGTTTAATTTATTTAATTGTAAATATATTAAAAAATAAAATAAAAATTATCTATGTCCTTGATTTTCTAATAATTAAGTAAGCAATCACCGCACCAAAACTGCAACTTTCTCCAATAGGGGGAGCAAAAGTCCAGCAGAAATGTTGGACTTTTTTTATACGTATTATTTTGGCGAGTAGTTTATCCCAAAGAAACGAAGTGAAATCGGGAAGCCTATAGGAGAGCAAAAGGCCAGCAGAAATGCGGGGCTTTTTTTGTTTATTTCAGTAAATATTTTAAATTTACTAAAATAAGAATCAATTAGAAAATATGAATCAAATTAAAAATAATGCGGGTAATGGAATTGGGATAGGAGCTGCAATAGGCCTTGCCTTTGGTTTTTTATATGGAAATCAATCCGGAAACCAATCCATAAGCATCGCATTTGGTTTGGCAATTGGGGTTACTTTTGGAGCAATTATTGACATCATTAGAAACCAAAAAACAACAACTTTTAGTTATAAATACAGAAAAGAAATAATTGTTGGGTTATTGGTTTTTCTTTTTTTAATTTTTAGAGATTTAATTAAATAATTTTTAAGTTAAAAGTAAAGATTCTTATAGCTATATAAATGTAGCTTTCTCGAAAAGGGGAGCAAAACAAAACCCGATACGAAAGTGTCGGGTTTTTTTGTGTTTAATCGTTTGCAAAATTAACGCCTATTAATTATTTTTGATTAACTAATACACATAACTATGAAAACACCTTTTAACAAATTTCTTTACATTGGATTTTTACTTTTAGGATTGTTCCAGGCATTTTTCTCTAAAGATTATATGCAAGCGACTGCTTCATTTGGAATTGCTTTGGCTTTTGACCCATTTGACCAAGAACAAAAATGGAATGACCGACCCACTTGGCAAAAAACCGTATTAATTGTTCATTTGGGATTGGTTGCAGCTTTGTTTGGGTTTGCAGTCGGGTTGAATGATAAATAATATTTTTATCAAATAAATAGATTATTGTATATATTTGTTTATCATTAAATTAAAAATATATGAAAAAAATTGTTGTCTTATTGTTGGTCGGGTTATCGATTACGGCCTGTATGAGTGATGCGGATAAGAACGCTACTCAATCTAAAAAAAATGTTGACTTTTATACGAAAGTATGGGATCAAGTTATTAACGAAGGAAAAGTGAATGTATTAGACACCGCTTATGCAGAGTCGATCGTTTTACATACATTACCTGAAATTAAAGGGATCAAGGATTCAAAAGCGTATTATGCAGGTTTTGTGACTGGATTTTCTAACCGAAAGTTTACAGTAAAAAGAATGTTTGCAAATGGGGAAGATTTAGTAAAACACTGGCAATTTACAGGAACCCATACGGGAGTATTTATGGGAATTCCAGCAACAGGTAGAACGGTAAATATTGAAGGTTGTACTATTGCTAAAATTGTGGATGGTAAAATTGTTGAAGAGCAAGATTTTATGGATAACATGAGTTTTTTAAAACAACTCGGGATTATTCAATAACAACAAGAAAATAATAATTCAAAAAAAAGCCAGTCATTTGACTGGCTTTTTTCATGGGTTTAAGTCCCCAATAAATTTAAAATGACATTGGGGAATATTCCGATGATAATATTTAATAAAATGGCTACTACGGCTACAAAATAATAGACAAAAGGAGTAGTCTCTTGTTTTTCACTTGCTTCTTTTGTATACATAGCCACAATCAATTTAAAATAATAACCCACACTAATGATAGAGTTTACAACACCCGCAATAACCACCACTAGATACCCCGATTGAATGGTTTGGGTAAACAACGTCAACTTAGCAAAAAATCCTGAAAAAACAGGAATTCCGGCCATTGAAAGTAAGGCTGCGGTTAAGATACCAGCCAGTATAGGATTTGATTTGCCTAATCCGTTAAAGTTGACAATGTCTTCGTTGTCTTTGTTGCGAGTAACAAAAATGATTACTGCAAAAGCAGCCATTCCCGCCAATGCATACGCCGAAGTATAATACAATAACGTTCCGGCAGCAGAAGAAAAGCTTAGTAATGCCATTAACATAAATCCTGCATGCGATATGCCGGAAAAAGCCAACATACGTTTAACATTCTTTTGACGCAACGCCATAATATTACCCACAGTCATGGATAGAATTGAAAGGGCTACAATGATGGTTTCGAAAACATAAGGTATCGATGGAATCATTCCGTGTATTAATTTATATAACGTAGCTACTGCCACCACTTTTGCTAACGTACTCATGGTTGCCGTGGTTAAACTTGGCGCTCCTTCATACACATCGGGCGCCCAAAAATGAAAGGGTACCGCAGCAATTTTAAACAACATTCCAATAATGATTAAGGTCAAGCCGATAGGAAACCAAACTGGAATACCTGCACCTTCAGAAAGTTGATAAATTTCGGCAATATCAAAATAACCTGTAGCACCATAAATTAAGCAAATACCAAATAAAATAATTCCTGAGGCAAAAGAACCCAACAAGAAATATTTCATTCCGGCTTCATTACTTTTTACATCTAATCGTTTGCTAGCGGCAAGCACATATAATGAAATGGATAGGATTTCAATTCCAATAAAGAACATGGCTAAATTGCCAAATGAAACCATAGCAACCGCACCGGCTAGTAAAAATATTTTTATCGCGATATAGTCTGATAGTTTAGTTGGATGTTCTTTATAATAATCACCGCTTAACGCCACTAAAAAGATTGTCAATACAATGAACAAACTAGAAAAACTAACCGAAAAACGATCCACTATAATCATGTTATTAAAGTGGGTACTCGGTAAATTATAGGCAGTAATGGTAAGCCCTAGAATGGCTATAAGCCCAAGTATTGCTACCGGAATTAACAGTTTTCTAAGGTTGAAGATTTCAGCAATAAGGCAAAAAACACCTAAACCTGATATGGCTAATAATGTATTCATGGTTAGGACTTATTTTAGTCTGTTAATAGTAAAGAAAATATCGTTTAAACTCGGATGAATCAAATCATTGATCGGTTTGGGATACAATCCGAAAAATAATAATAATGCAATAATGACTACCATTGTAAGGGTTTCATAGATGGTAACATCTCCAAAAACCGTTGCATTGGTTGCGCCAAGCATTACATTTTGAAACATTTTAAGCATGTAATAAGCACCTAAAATAATAGTTAATCCACCAAATACAGCTAACCAAATATTTACTTGACTTAAACTATACAATACGGTAAATTCTCCCACAAAATTATAGGTTCCGGGTAAGGCTACTGAAGCTAAAACTAAAATCATAAACAACGATGTAAATTTTGGCGCTTGCGCACGAATGCCGCCTAAATCAATAATTGTTCTTGTATTGTATCTTCTATATATGATTTCTGCTGCAAAGAATAAACCAACGATTACAAATCCATGAGCTATCATTTGGTGAACGGCACCACTTAGTCCGTCTAGCGTTAATGTATAACATCCGGCAGCAATTAAACCCACATGGGCTAATGACGAATAAGCCAATAATTTTTTCAAGTCTTTTTGACGAAGCGCTAAGATGGATCCATAGATGACACCTGCGATGCTAAGCCCTATTAAAAGCGGCATGTATTGTTTTGCGGCTTGTGGCGCAATAGGTAATTGCCAACGGATAATGCTGTACAATCCCATTTTAAGCATGATTCCTGATAACAACATGGTTCCCACTGTTGGCGCTTTTTGGTACACCTTTGCTTGCCATGTGTGAAACGGAATAATTGGAATTTTAATCGCATAGGCAAAAAAGAACGCAAAGAAAATCCAAAACTGCTCTTGAGTCGATAAGTTAATATTGTATAAATCTTGTAGTAAAAAACTACCTGCTTTGGTATATAAATAAGCAAATGCCACTAACATAAATAGCGAGCCTGCCAAGGTATAAATGAAAAATTTAAGTACGGCTTTTTTACGTTTTTCTGCATCGCCATTTCCCCAAATTAAGGCAATAAAATAAATTGGGATTAGAGCTAATTCCCAAAACACATAATATAATAATCCATCAGCAGCTAAAAAAGTTCCCGTCATAGCAAAGGCCATGAAAAGCACTAAAGCATAGAAATTTTTAGCATTTGTTACCGTGGTTCCAAATGAAGAAAATATAATTAAAGGGGTTAGTATAGTTGTTAAAAGAACCATAGCCAATGATAACCCATCTGCATACAGCGCAACACTTACTTTAGGCAAGGTTATCCATCCATGCAAAATTCCTACATTGCTTCCGTTTGTAAATAAATAGAGGATATTTAACGATAGAACCAAGGAGCCTAAACTAAAAAGCAAAGCCACTTTTGAAGCCAATTTGTCTCCAGAAAAATAGGTTACAACAGCACCAATTAAAAGAGAAAGTAATACTATAGATACATCCATTGTAATAAAATTATTGAGCAATAAATAAATAAATGATTAGGGCACAAATTCCGAGAACAAACATAAACAGATACAATCCTATGTTTCCGTTATGCACTTTTTTCCCTTGCGATCCCAAAGCGTTTGCAGCCGATCCAAAACTGAATACCAATTTAGAAAGTTGTGGCTCTATGGTTTCTCTACTGAAATTTGAAATTGCATTAATTGGTCTTACAAGTAAAGCAGTATAAATTTCGTCTACATAATATTTGTTATAGATGACTTTGTTGAATCCTACAATTGCCTCATCTTCTTTCGGTACAAATCCTTGTTTTAAGTATTTACCATAAGCCCAAAGAATTCCAACAACTGCTCCAGCCAAAGCAACCCCCATCAACATAAATTCATGAGCTCCAAGCGCATGAGCATGATGTTTTGTTACCAAAATAGGTTCTAAATAATGGTTTAACCAAAAGCTACCCGGTAAATTAATTGCTCCACCAATAGCCGCTAAAACCGCTAAAATTACCAATGGAATTGTGATTAATTTCGGACTTTCATGCAAATGATGTTTTTGTTCTTCGGTACCTCTAAATGCTCTAAAGAAGGTTAAGTACATCAATCTAAACATATAGAAAGCGGTCATGATAGATGCAATTGAAGCCACAATCCATAATACTTTGTTGTGTTCGAATGCCGTTAATAAAATTTCGTCTTTCGACCAAAAGCCAGCAAATGGAAATATTCCGGCAATGGCCAAGGTTGAAATCATCATCGTCCAAAAGGTGATGGGCATTACTTTGCGTAAACCACCCATTTTGCGCATGTCTTGTTCGCCATGTAAGGCATGAATTACAGATCCCGAACCTAAAAACAAACAAGCTTTAAAGAAGGCGTGCGTAATTACGTGGAAAACAGCCACAGTATAAGCGCCCATTCCTAAAGCTAAAAACATTAATCCGAGTTGGGAAACAGTAGAGTAGGCCAATACTTTTTTGATGTCATTTTGCAATAATCCAATAGAAGCGGCTACCAATGCCGTAATTGCACCTACAATGGCAATTATATTTTGAATTTCGGGCGCTATATCAAACAAGAAATTCATTCGGGTTATCATAAAAATACCCGCTGTTACCATCGTTGCTGCGTGAATTAATGCCGAAACTGGAGTTGGTCCTGCCATTGCATCGGGTAACCATGTATACAATGGCAATTGTGCCGATTTACCGGTTGCTCCAATGAATAAACATAGTGCCGCAATACCTAAAGCGGAAGTATTTACCTGACCGGTCGCAATTGCAGTTTGAATTTCAGAAAAATTAAGTGTAGCAAATTGAGAAGCTAGAATAAAGATTCCAATTAAAAATCCTAAGTCACCAATACGGTTCATGATGAATGCTTTTTTAGCTGCATCATTATAGGCTTGATTTTTATACCAAAATCCGATCAGTAGGTACGAACACAGTCCAACGCCTTCCCATCCGATAAACATTACTAATAAGTTGTTTCCGATGACTAACGTAATCATAAAGAATACGAAAAGATTTAAATAGGCGAAAAATTTAGACATGTTTTCGTCATCGTGCATGTAGCTGATCGAATACAGGTGAATTAACGATCCGATACCGGTTACAAATAGCAACCAAAGCAAGGATAATTGATCCAAAACAATTCCGAAATCAATGTTTAATTTCCCAATTGAAATCCAATCAAATAATGAAATTTCAATGGCTTTTCCCGTCTGAAGCAGTTGAGAAAAAAAGCAAAGCGTTAGTAAAAAAGAAAATACAACCGTTAGTGTTCCCACAACGCCTGCCATTCCTTTGCTTATTTTATTTCCAAAGAATATATTGAAAAGAAACCCAACAAATGGAGATAAAAGTAATAGTAAAGCTAAATTTGTGTCCATGTTAAGATTATCCTTTTAAATTTTTTAAATTATCAATGTCGATTGAGCCTAGATTACGGTATACCGAAACCAGAATAGCCAATCCTACCGCTACTTCTGCAGCAGCAACAGCCATAGAGAAAAACACAAAAACTTGTCCTTCGGCATCTTGATGATAGGTTGAAAACGCAACAAACAATAAGTTTACGGCATTCAACATAATTTCGATAGACATAAATACAATAATAGCATTTCGACGGTATAACACCCCAAAAACACCGATGCAAAAAAGAAGTACCGATAGAAAAATATAATTTTCAATACCGATTTGATTTAATATATTACTCATTGTTTTTTTCTTTTTTAGTCAATAATACCGTTCCTATCATAGCAACTAATAACAAAATAGATATGAATTCAAATGGGAACATGTATTCGTTTAACAATACTTTTCCTAATACTTTGATTGACTGAAAATCTTTACCGCTGGTATCATAACCTGTCATGATGGTTTTCGAATTGATAAAAATCGTAATGAAAACAATACTCATGATGAGAAAAACCACCAAAGCGCCGATTCTTGTAATTCTTGGTTTGTGCACTTCGTCTTCTTTGTTTAAATTCATCAACATGATGGTGAATAAAAACAAGACCATAATAGCGCCAGAATACACGATAATATGAACTAAGGCTAAGAATTGCGCATTGAATAATAAGTAATGTCCTGCAATTGAAAAAAAGCACAACACCAAATAGATTGCGCTGTGTATTGGGTTTCTGCTGTAAATAGTCAAAAACGCGGTGGCCAAAGTAATGGCCGCTAAAAAATAAAATATGATTACTATCGTTGACATTTAGTTTGCGTGGTTAAGTTGAGCATTTTTCATTGCCATTTCTAAAGGCATTACTAATTTATCTTTTCCAAAGATGAAATCTTCGCGATCATAACTAGCAGGAACCAATTCTTTTGAAAGCGTTAAATAGATGGCGTCTTTTGGACAAGCTTCTTCGCACAAACCACAAAAAATACAACGCAACATGTTGATTTCGTAAATTTCTGCATATTTTTCTTCACGGTACAAGTGTTCTTCCCCTTTTTTACGCTCGGCAGCTTTCATAGTGATTGCTTCTGCAGGACAAGACAACGCACACAAGCCACAAGCGGTACAGTTTTCTCTTCCTTGCTCGTCGCGTTTTAACATGTGTTGGCCTCTGTATACCGGACTAAATTCTCTGACTTGTTCGGGATATTGTACGGTTACTTTTTTACGAAATAAATGTTTGATGGTAATGATCAAACCTTTTACAATGGCGACTAAGTATAAGCGTTCCCAAAAAGTCATTTCTTTGTGAGAGACTTCTTTTTTTCTTCCCGATAAGGATATGTTTTGTATTGCTGTTGACATACTATCTTTTATTTAAAAGCTAAAATGCAAATTCCAGTGATGATAATATTTAGGATCGAAAGCGGAATTAAAATTCTCCAACCTAAGTTCATTAATTGATCGTATCTAAAACGAGGGATCGTCCATCGCACCCACATGATGAAAAAGATAAACCCACATATTTTGATAAATAAGACTACAATTCCTAAGATATTTGCCACATTAATTCCTACATTATCAACCATCCATTGCATTCCTGGATAATTGTATCCTCCAAAAAATAATACTGATAAAATGGCAGAAGAAATGAACATATTGGCATATTCAGCAAATAAATAGAAACCCATTTTCATGGAAGAATATTCGGTATGATACCCTCCAATCAATTCACTTTCACATTCGGCAAGGTCAAAAGGCGTTCGGTTCAATTCGGCAAAAGCACAAATTAAAAAGATTAAAAACGAAACCGGTTGGTAAAATACATTCCAATCCATTCCGCTTTGTTGAATTGAAATTTCTTTCAAACTCAAAGTTCCGGTCATCATCAATAAGGCAATCATCGATAATCCCATGGCAATTTCGTAAGAAACCATTTGAGAGGCTGCACGAACGGCTCCCATCAATGAAAATTTATTATTAGAAGCCCATCCCCCAATCATAATTCCGTATACTCCAACGGACACTACTCCAAAAATATAGAGTAAGGAAACGTCTATATCGGTAGCTTGTAATAAAATATCTCTTCCAAACAAATGAAGTTTATCACCCCAAGGAATCACTGCGCTAGTCATTAACGCTGTGCTCATGGCAATAGCTGGACCTACGATAAATAAAAATTTATTGGGCGTATTTGGAAAAAATTCTTCTTTTGAAAACAATTTTAATCCGTCGGCAAGCGGTTGTAATAAACCAAATTTTCCGGCACGATTAGGGCCAATACGATCTTGTAAAAAGGCGGCTACTTTTCGTTCGGCATAGGTTGAATACATCGCCATAATCATTGTAATTGCAAAAACAGTTACAATTACAACGCTTTTTTCTATGATAAAAGCACTATCCATTATTTTTTATCATTAATTAAATTACCATCAATTTTTTCATTGTAATCGATGTCGGACATACTGATTTTTTTACGATCAATTGTTCTACCTTTTAAAATATGTTCTTCGGTTTCTATTACTACTTGTTCCATTTCACGGGTGTAGTTGTTTTGATTGATAACCGAGTCTTTTTCAAATACTTTGGGACCTTCAATAACCCAGTCTTCCACTTTTTTATGGTCAAAACGACAACTGTTACAAATGAATTCTTCTACTTCATGGTACTCGTCTTTACGCCCCGTAACTCTTTGAATTTCGTTTCCAAACATCCAAACAGTAGTTTTACCACAACAGGTAGTGCATTCTCTGTGGGCATTATAGGGCTTGTTGAACCATACTCTCGATTTAAATCGAAAAGTTTTATCCGTTAAGGCGCCTACAGGGCAAACATCAATCATGTTTCCTGAAAATTCATTGTCTATGGCTTTTGAAATACAGGTAGAAATATTGGCATGATCACCTCGATCCATAACCCCATGAACGCGGTTATCAGTCAATTGATCGGCCACTTGCACACAACGTTGGCATAAAATACAACGGTTCATGTGTAATTGAATGTTCGGACCGATATCTTCGGGTTCAAAAGTTCTTTTTTCTTCGATGTAACGCGTTTGTGATTTTCCGTGTTCGAAACTTAAATTTTGCAAATCACATTCTCCAGCTTGATCACAAACAGGGCAGTCCAGCGGGTGATTGATCAATAAAAATTCGGTTACCGATTTTCTCGCTTCTGTAACTCTATCAGAGTTTTTGCTATTCACTTCCATTCCGTCCATACAACCCGTAACACAAGAGGCTACTAGTTTTGGCATTGGTCTTGGATCGGCTTCACTCCCTTTGGAAACTTCTACCAAACAACAACGACATTTACCGCCACTTCCTTTTAGTTTTGAATAATAACACATGGCTGGCGGAACACTTTCTCCTCCAATCATACGAGCAGCTTGCAGGATGGTTGTTCCTGGGGCTACTTCTACACTTTGACCGTCTATTGTTACTTTCATAGTATTGTCTTTCTATCGAAAAATAAATATATTTTACTATTGACTTATTCTTTATTTTGTTGCCAAATGTTTTACCTTTTCAAAAGGCTCTGCCACAAAGTGGTTTCTGTTTTTAACTTTTTCTGGAAATCTAACGTGGTATTCAAATTCTTCTCTAAAATGACGAATAGCCGCAGCTACTGGCCAAGAAGCAGCATCTCCTAAAGGACAAATGGTATTTCCTTCAATTTTAGATTGAATACTCCATAACAATTCGATATCTTCTTCACGTCCGTGACCGTTTTCAATGCGGTGTAATACTTTTTCTAACCATCCGGTACCTTCACGACAAGGAGTACATTGACCACAGGATTCATGATGATAAAAACGAGAGAAATTCCAAGTGTTTCTTACAATACAAGTGGTGTCGTTATATACGATAAATCCGCCCGAACCCAACATCGATCCGGTGGCAAAACCACCATCAGATAACGATTCATAAGTCATTAAACGATCAGTTCCAGCAGCTGTTTTGTAAATTAAATGTGCGGGTAAAATAGGCACAGATGACCCTCCAGGCACTAATGCTTTTAAGGGGCGATCGTCTATCATCCCACCACAATATTCATCAGAATTCATAAATTCTTCCACCGATACACCCAATTCAATTTCATAAACGCCTGGATTTTTAATGTGTCCAGAAGCCGAAATTAACTTGGTTCCAGTTGAACGTTCTATTCCAATTTTTGCGTATTCTGCACCCGAATTCATTACAATCCATGGCACAGCGGCAATCGATTCCACGTTGTTTACTACGGTAGGATTTTGCCATAAACCACTGATCGCTGGAAAAGGCGGTTTAATACGAGGATTCCCTCTTTTCCCTTCTAGTGATTCTAAAAGAGCCGTTTCCTCGCCACAGATATAAGCTCCGGCTCCAACATGAACATATAAGTCCAAGTCATAACCCGATCCCATAATATTTTTTCCTAACCATCCGGCTGCTCTCGCTTCGTTGATAGCTCGTTCTAATATTTTATACACCCACATATATTCTCCACGAATATAGATGTAAGACAAGTGGGCTCCCAAAGCAAAACTAGACGTAATCATTCCTTCAATTAAAAGATGCGGAATGTGTTCCATTAAATAGCGATCTTTGAAAGTACCCGGTTCAGATTCGTCGGCATTACAAACTAAATGACGTGGCTTTCCCGATTTTTTATCAATAAAACTCCATTTCATTCCCATAGGAAATCCGGCGCCACCACGCCCGCGAATACCAGAAGTTTTTACTTCTTCAGTAACTTCATCGGGGGTCATTGTTTTTAATGCTTTTTCCACTGATGCATAACCTCCATTTTGGCGGTACACTTCATAGGTTTTGATCCCTGGAATAGTTATTTTATCTAATAATATTTTTTCCCCCATGGCACTATTTATCGTGTAATGTTATTTTCCCAGTTTTACAATCTTCTATCAATTGGTCAAAGGTTTCTTGGGTTAGTTTTTCGTGGTAAAAATCACCCAATTGAAGCATAGGGGCATAACCACAAGCTCCTAAACATTCTACTCCCACTACTTGAAACAGTCCGTCGGAAGAAATTTCACCCAAGTTAGCGCCAATTTTTTCACAAGCATATTCCATTAAATCTTCAACCCCTCTTGTGGCACAACAAGAAGTTCGGCAAAATTCGAACATGTATTTTGCAATGGGTTTTTGATTGAACATCGAATAAAAAGACACTACTTCATATACTTCAACCGGTTGAATGCCTAAAATTTCGGCAACTTTATCTTGCAGTTCAAAACTCAACCAGTTTTCATGCGCATCTTGCACTTCATGCAGTACCGGAAGTAAAGCTGATTTTCTTTTATCTTCTGGATAATGACTGATTAATTCATTGATGCGTGCCATCAATGCGTCGGTCAAATGTATTTCTTGTTTGTATTGCGTTCTTTCCATAATTTTTATGCGTCTAATTCTCCAGCAATTACATTTAAACTAGATAATATTACAATGGCATCCGATAATAATGATCCTTTAATCATTTCGGGATAGGCTTGATAATAAATAAAACAGGGTCTTCTAAAATGTAAACGATACGGCGTTCTACTGCCATCAGTTATCAAATAAAACCCTAATTCGCCATTACCACCTTCTACGGGATGATAAATTTCAGCCACTGGAATTGGTACTTCTCCCATCACAATTTTAAAGTGATAGATTAAGCTTTCCATTGTGGTATAAACATCTTCTTTTGGAGGCAAATAATATTCAGGAACATCGGCATGATAAGGACCTTCTGGTAATTTAGCTAAAGCTTGACGAATGATGCTTAAACTTTCCCAAACTTCGGCATTACGCACGCAAAAACGGTCGTATGTATCTCCTGATTTTCCTACAGGAACAATAAATTCGAAATCTTCATACGAAGAATAAGGTTGGGCTACACGTACATCATAATCTACACCTGCCGCGCGAAGGTTAGGGCCAGTAAAACCATAGGCCATAGCGCTTTCTGCAGTAATAGCACCCACATTAACCGTTCGGTCAATAAAGATTCGGTTGCGCTCAAATAAGTTTTCAAATTCTTTCCAAGCTATTGGAAATTCTTCTAAAAATACAGTTAGTTTTCTAAACGCTTCGTCAGACCATTCTCTTTCAAAACCACCAATTCTTCCCATGTTGGTCGTTAAACGAGCGCCACAAATCTCTTCGTATATTTCGTATATTTTTTCTCTAAATTGGAATACGTATAAAAATCCAGTATAAGCTCCGGTATCAACTCCTAAAATGGAGTTACAAATAATGTGATCGGCAATACGAGCCAATTCCATTACAATTACTCGTAAATATTGAGCTCTTTTAGGCACTTCAATATCAAGTAATTTTTCAACCGTCATCCACCACGCCATGTTGTTAATAGGCGAAGAACAATAGTTCATTCGGTCGGTCAACGGAGTGATTTGGTAAAAAGGACGATTTTCTGCAATTTTTTCAAACGCACGGTGAATGTAACCGATCGTAGGCTCTGCCTCTAGAATTTTTTCCCCATCCATTAATAAGATGTTTTGAAAAATTCCGTGTGTAGCAGGGTGCGTAGGACCTAAGTTAAGTATAGAATACTCACTTCCATCATCATTGCGTTTTTCATTAATTATTTTAGCATATCGATGCTCAGGTGGTAATAATAGTTCTGACATTTTATAAATGTGAAAAATTATAAATAGTTATTTAGCAATTCGCTGTTCTTCCAAAGAAACGATCATCTTTATCGGTTCTTCCGTTATCTTCTAGGGGAAATTCTTTTCGCATAGGGAACGAAACCATCTCATCCATATTTAATATTCTCTTTAACTGTGGGTGACCAATGAAATTAATTCCATAAAAATCATAGGTTTCACGTTCCATCCAATTTGAGGATAAAAAGATATCTGAAATTGAGGCTACTTCTGGTTGCGCTCCATTCAAATACGTTTTGATTCTAATGCGCGTATTTTCTACCCAATTGTGTAAGTGATAGACCACACAAAATTGTTGATCAATGGTATTGTCTGGGTAATGAACACCGCATAAATCCGTTAAAAAGTGAAAATTTGTATCTTCCTCTTCTTTTAGAAAAAGGATCACATCACGAACGGATTCTGTGGTAACTTCAAAAGAAAAAATATCCTTTTGCATTTCAAAGTTAACCACTTTGTTTGCAAATTTTTGTTCCAATAATTCTTGGATAAGTGCCGTTTCTATAGCCATTTTTATAGGTTGTAAGAAGCTAATAATTCTTTATATTCTGGAGAGTTTCTGCGACGTACCGATTCATTTTTTACCAATTCTTGTAACTGCATCACCCCGTCTACAATTTGTTCAGGTCTAGGAGGGCAACCGGGCACATAAACATCCACTGGAATTACTTTGTCTATTCCTTGCAATACAGAGTAAGTGTCGAAAACACCGCCCGAAGAAGCACAAGCACCTACGGCAATTACCCAGCGTGGCTCCGACATTTGTTCGTATACTTGACGTAAAATTGGGGCCATTTTTTTTGAAATTGTACCCATTACCATTAGCATGTCGGCCTGACGAGGTGAAAAACTCACCCGTTCCGATCCAAATCGCGCTAAATCATAGTGTGATGCCATGGTCGCCATGAACTCAATTCCACAACATGAAGTAGCAAATGGCAACGGCCATAATGAATTAGCTCTTGCTAAACCAACAACATCATTGAGTTTCGTAGCAAAAAATCCTTCTCCAACAACTCCTTCTGGCGGAGCAACCGTATTTGTTTTTGTACTCATAATAATTGTTAATTTATTCCCACTCTAGTGCTTTCTTCTTGATAATATAGAAAAAACCAACCAATAGTAATAACATGAAAATTACCATTTTGATCATTCCGTCCATTCCCAATTCTTTGAAATTAACGGCCCAAGGATATAAAAAAATTACCTCCACGTCAAACAAGACAAAAAGGATGGCTACTAAGAAATATTTTACAGAAAAAGGGATGCGGGCATTACCAACAGATTCTATACCACACTCAAAGTTTTTGTCTTTGTTGACAGAACTTCTTTTGGGTCCTAAATAGTTAGAAATTATTATGGTTCCTACCACAAAACCAACAGCTAAAATTAGTTGCATCAAGATGGGAAAATAATCAAATTGTGTGGATTGCATTTGTATAAATTTTAAGTTTTATAAAATAGCCACAAATATACATTGCATTATTTAATTCTCAAAAATCAAAAGTCAAACGTTTGTTATTTATTTCTTCAAAATAGCTTATTTAAAACAATTCTAAATAAATTGATGCTTTTTTAACTTTTTAGCCATCCTGTAATGCTTAATCGAGGTTGATTCGTTACTAAAACTTCATGCAGAAGTTCGTTGCTTTTAAAAAAAACTGTCGTGCCTCCAGAGGGCGAAATTTTTTGTATATTTTTTTCTTGGTACACACACAATTCACCTCCATCTTCTAATTTCCATTTGGGGTTTAAGTAACTGATCAAAGAAAATTGCCGACTTGAATTGTCTTGAAATTGATCCAAATGTTTACGGTAAAAAGCATCTTTTTCATAAAACGAATAATGAAATTCATATCCTGTTATGCCAGCATAACAACTTTCGTTTAAATAACTAATAAAAGCTTCAATTTGAACCAAAAACGCCGTTTCATATGGGTTGTTGTTTTTACGATCCAGCCAATAAATAAAATCTTTTCTAACGGCCTGATTGTTTTGTAGTTTTTGAACATTCCCAATACCTGCCGGGGCCAATAGTTTATTGATATGGAGTTGGTGTAAGTGCGCTGCTAATTGGATACGTAATGGCAAGGAAATAAAATTCTCAACGACACCTACTTTTGTTGCAATATAACTCGAAATTAAAGTCTCAAAACAATCTTGCATTTGTTGGGTTCCCAATAAGATGGGTTTTCGCAAGGTAGTCTAAATAATAGGGCTTCCTGTTTATTTGTGAAAATAGTAATTAAATGTACCTTTACTCAGTAAATACTACCTATGGAAAAAATAATCACACATGCCAACGAAACCTATCTTTCGTGGAGCCATTCGGCACTAAATGTACGTTTGTCTTTTTTGCCTACCCTTGCACATCAATTACTCGAAAATAAAGCAGCATATGCGGCAATAATTACGAGCGAAATGCACAAGCCTATATCGCAAGCCATAGCAGAAGTTGAAAAATGTGCGCTGCTGTGCACCTATTACCATGAACATGCAGCCTCTTTTTTAAGTGCAAAAACCATAAAAACGGAGGCAACGGAAAGTTTTGTTACATATGAGCCACTAGGAGTAATTTTAGGAGTAATGCCATGGAATTTCCCCTTTTGGCAAGTGTTTCGCTTTGCCATTCCTACCCTTATGGCTGGAAATACGGTAGTGGTCAAACATGCCAGTAATGTACCCAAATGCGCTCAGTTATTGCAGGATTTAATTGAAAAAGCAGGATTTCCAAAAGGGTGTTACCAAAATTTACCCATTTTGAGTTCCGAAGTTGCAGCGGTTATTGCACATCCAATAATTAAAGCGGTTTCATTGACAGGAAGTGAACACACTGGAAAAGCTGTTGCTGCCGAAGCTGGGAAACATTTAAAAAAATGCGTAGTAGAGTTAGGAGGTAATAATGCGTTTATTGTTCTAGAAGATGCTGATCTTGATGCAGCAGTTGTTACCGCAGTTAATGCTCGGATGCAAAATGCGGGACAAAGTTGCATTGCAGCCAAGCGCTTTTTGGTGCATGAAAGTATAGCTGATGCCTTTATTTTTCAATTTAAAACGGCACTTCAAAATTTAAAAACGGGCGATGTTTTCGACAAAGCCACACAAATAGGCCCATTAGCCCGATTGGATTTGGCAACAGCATTAGACAATCAAGTACAAAAATCGATAGCAATTGGGGCCCAATTAATTCTGGGAGGAAGCAGAGATGGCGCTTTTTATACGCCTACACTATTGACTATGGTTACGCCTGAAATGCCTGTATTTGTTGAAGAAACGTTCGGACCCGTTGCAGCAATCACAACGTTTTCTACTCTTGACGAAGCCATTGCTTTGAGCAACCAATCAAATTTTGGTTTGGGCGTTTCTGTTTTTACACAAGATATTGATAAGATCAAGAGAAAGATTTCAGCTTTTAACGAAGGCGCTGTGTTTATTAATGAAATGGTAAAATCCGATCCACGATTGCCATTTGGAGGGGTAAAAAATTCGGGTTATGGCAGAGAATTGGCCGAAGAAGGGCTAAAAGAATTTGTAAATACTAAAACAGTATTTATTCAACGGTTATAATTTTTTGTATTTTTGATAAAATCCAACGGTAATTATGAAAAAAATCCAACTCCTTATTCTTTTTGTTTCATCAGTTCTTTCGGCTCAAAATCTGGAATCCGAAAAGCAAAAAGTCACTCAATTTTTAGACCAATGGCATGCCGCTGCTGCTGCCGCTAATTTTGAAACCTATTTTGGTGCCCTGGCTGAAGAATCGATTTTTATTGGCACCGATGCCACCGAAAATTGGAACAAAAAACAATTTCAAGCCTTTGCAAAACCTTATTTTGATAAAGGAAAAGCCTGGAATTTTAAAGCCATCGAGCGCAATATTTATTTCAACGAAAATGGGGAATTAGTCTGGTTTGATGAATTGTTAAGTACGCAAATGAAAATTTGTCGGGGTTCAGGGGTGCTTGTTCTAGAAAAAGGAGAATGGAAAATTAAGCATTATGTGCTATCGATGACGATTCCAAATGAAACTACCGATGAAGTTGTCAAAATAAAAGCGCCTATAGAAGACGCGTTACTTGAAAAAATGAAACACTAAGTTATTGGGTATACACCTGTTCTTTTAAATTTTTAAACATGGCTTCTGTCATGGTGGTCATGTCAAAGTCATTGGTCCAACCCCAATCTGCTCTTGCAGAAGAATCATCAATACTAGCGGGCCAACTGTCGGCAATTTTTTGACGGAAATCAGGGGCATAACTTAATTTAAACTCAGGATAATGTTTAGTTATGGCTGCTCCAATTTGCTTCGGTGTAAAACTCATCGCCGCTAAGTTATAAGAAGAACGAATTTTTATTTGATCCAGAGGGGCTTGCATGATTTGAATTGTCGCTTTAATGGCGTCATCCATATACATCATGGGCAATTCGGTATTTTCCGATAAAAAACTCGTAAATTTTCCGTCGGTAATCGCTTTGTGATAAATGTCAACCGCATAATCAGTGGTGCCACCACCAGCTTCAGTACTCCAACTAATTAGCCCTGGATAACGAATACTTCTTACATCCACTCCATATTGCTTGTGGTAATATTCACACCATCTTTCGCCTGTTTGTTTGGAAATACCATAAACGGTTGAAGGCTCCATAATGGTATATTGGGGGGTTTGGTGTCTTGGAGTTGTAGGCCCAAAAACTGCAATACTCGATGGCCAGAAAATTTTTTTGATTTTTCCTGCTTTGGCTAAATTTAAGACATGAAACAATGAATTCATATTTAAATCCCAAGCAAAGGCTGGATTTTTTTCTGCGGTAGCGGATAGCAAGGCTGCCATTAGATACACATCTGTGATCTGGTATTGCTCAATCAAGTGTTCAATTTGATTGTAATCTAACGCATTAACGACTTCAAAAATACCATTGTTGACTACTTCATTATTTAGTTTTCGAATATCAGAGGCAATAACATTGTTAACACCATAAGTAGCTCTTAATTTAGCGGTAAGTTCTGTACCTATTTGTCCACAAGCACCAATTATTAAAATTTTCGTATCCATTTGATAACATAAAAATAGATAACAAATATACCTTTTTTGCTGCAATGCATTGGGCATTTTTTATAAAATTTTTATCAAATCCAGGATATCGATTTATTTATTACAATATATCAGAAATAAAATACGATTTATAAACGGGAAGGCTTGTGATTCAAATCCTTATTAAGATATCCAAAGTTTGTAAGGTTGTTTTTATAAACATTTGTACCTTTGTTTCTTAATATGCTATCATGAGACGTTTACTAGTTTTTTTTATTTCTTTTATTATGCTATTGAGTTCTTGTCAAGAGGATGCTCAGCAACAATTGGATGCAAAAAAAATTGCGCAAAAGAACGAAGTCGTTTTTAAAAATATTTCCAAAATGTGGCAGTTTCAATTTCCCGCAGCTCGACCCGATATACAAACTACTTTGTCTTCATGGAATGCATGGCGGCAATTTGAAATGGAATTGTTACAAACGCCAAAGTCTACTTTATCGGCGTTCCAATTAAAAACCAAAAATATCGCAACAAAAGCCGATGCCTTAGCCTCAAGTATTCCGCTGGAATATAATAAACCACAAGTATTGAGTCGGCTCGCAGCTTTAAATACCAAACTAAAATCGCTCGAATTGTTTCTTAATTTAAGCATTATTCCTGAGCAAAAAGTGGCCCAAATCATTCCAGAAATTAATGAAGAAATCAAAGGTTTATACAATCAATGGGATGAAATCAATATTAAAAAAGCCATCCCAAAAGAAATTGGTGAAGAGTTGATGTTGCAAGCCTTAGATACGGCACGCAATGCTAGCCCCAAACTAATGAAACAAAAAATGGAAATTTCAGACAAAATAAAATAACTAGTAGTTTTGAGTACGTCCGATATTATTTCTGTTTACGATAGATCTTCAAAAATTGCCGCTGTAACAGCTTCCTTCGAAGCCCGTCAAAAATCACAAATAACGGGTTTGGTAGGCTCCTCGTTGTCCTTTGTGGTGCATTCGCTGTTTAAAAAATCGGAACTGCCCTTTCTCATTTTATGCAACAATAAAGAAGAAGCAGCTTACTATTTAAACGATTTTGAGCAATTGCTTAACGCCGAAGATGTACTGTTTTACCCAAGTTCGTACCGCAGACCCTACCAAATAGAAGAAACCGATAACGCAAATGTATTATTACGTGCTGAGGTATTAAACCGAATCAATTCGCGCAAAAAACCAGCCATTATTGTTTCCTATGCCGAAGCCATTTTTGAAAAAGTAGTCACCCGTAAAGAGCTTGAGAAAAACACGCTAAAACTATCGGTCGAAGACAAATTTTCTATTGATTTTATTAACGAAACCCTTTTTGAATACAATTTTAAACGGGTAGATTTTGTTACCGAACCGGGCGAATTTTCCGTTCGTGGTGGCATCATCGATGTATTTTCTTTTTCTAATGAAAATCCGTACCGAATTGAATTTTTTGGCAATGAAATCGACAGCATCCGAAGTTTTGATGTGGAAACACAATTGTCAATCGAAAAACAAAAGAAGATTTCGATCATTCCTAATGTTGAGAATAAATTACTACAAGAAAGCCGCGAGAGTTTCTTAGATTATAGCAACGAAAAAACGGTCTTATGTATACAAAACACAGAATTATTAGGACAACAATTGGACAAATTATTCGACAAAGCGAATGAAGCGTTTGAAAAATTATCCAAAGACATACAACATGCGCCACCCGAAGAATTATTTTTAAATCAAAAGCAGTTTTTAAAACGTGCGCTTGATTTTTCGGTAATTGAATTACATGCCAATGCTGTTTTTAAAACCAATACTAAAGTTGAGTTTCATATGCAGCCTCAACCATCGTTCAACAAGCAATTTGATTTGTTGCTGCACAATTTGAGCGAAAATCATTTCAACGGGTATAAAAATTATTTGTGTTGTTCTAACACCAATCAGGCCAATCGTTTTCACGATATTTTTGAAGACATCGATGCCGAAAATTCGGAAAGTATTCGCAAGCAATACAAAACCATGGTATTGCCTTTGTTTGAAGGTTTTATCGATGAAGAAAATCAAATTGCGTGTTATACGGATCATCAAATCTTTGAGCGGTATCATAAGTTTTCCATCAAAAATGGCTATTCTAAAAAGCAAACCATTACCCTAAAAGAACTGACTTCTTTGTCGGTTGGTGATTATGTAACGCACATCGATCATGGGATTGGAAAGTTTGGTGGTTTGCAGAAAATTCAGGTCGAAGGCAAAACGCAAGAAGCAATAAAATTGGTCTATGCCGATAACGATATTGTGTATGTAAGCATTCATTCGCTTCACAAAATCTCAAAATACAACGGGAAAGACGGTACCCCTCCTAAAATATACAAATTAGGAAGCACGGCTTGGAAAACCCTTAAACAAAAGACAAAAGCACGGGTTAAACACATTGCGTTCAACCTAATTCAGTTGTATGCCAAGCGAAGATTAGACAAAGGGTTTCAGTTTGCACCCGATAGTTATTTGCAAAAAGAATTGGAAAGTTCGTTCATTTACGAAGATACGCCCGATCAAATTACCGCAACCTTAGACGTAAAAATCGATATGGAAAGCGAGCGACCAATGGATCGATTGGTTTGTGGCGATGTAGGTTTTGGAAAGACAGAAGTAGCCATACGAGCCGCCTTTAAAGCAGTTGATAACGGAAAACAAGTCGCTATTTTAGTGCCAACAACCATTTTAGCGTATCAACATTATCGCACGTTTTCAGAACGTTTAAAAGATATGCCCGTAACGGTCAATTATTTGAACCGATTTAGAACGGCGAAACAAAAATCGGAAACACTTCAAAAATTGCAAGAAGGGAAAGTCGATATTTTGATTGGAACACACCAATTGGTAAACAAAAATGTAGTATTCAAAGATCTAGGGTTGTTGATTATCGACGAAGAACAAAAATTCGGCGTGAACGTCAAAGACAAATTGAAAACCATTGCCACGAATGTCGATACGTTGACATTAACCGCTACACCCATTCCGAGAACGTTGCAATTTTCATTGATGGCAGCGCGCGATTTATCTGTAATTACAACGCCTCCGCCCAATCGATACCCTATTGAAACGCAAGTCATTCGATTTAATGAAGAAGTGATTCGTGATGCGATTTCCTATGAAATTCAGCGTGGGGGTCAAGTATTTTTCATCAATAACCGAATTGAAAACATCAAAGAAATCGCTGGAATGATTCAACGCTTGGTGCCCGGCGCCAAAGTAGGCATCGGTCACGGTCAAATGGAAGGTAAAAAACTAGAAGAATTAATGTTGGGATTCATGGAAGGTGAATTTGACGTTTTGGTGGCCACCACCATTATTGAAAGCGGTTTAGATGTACCAAATGCCAACACGATTTTCATTAATAATGCTAATAATTTTGGCTTGTCTGATTTGCACCAAATGCGGGGTCGTGTGGGAAGAAGTAATAAAAAAGCGTTTTGTTATTTCATTACGCCACCCTATTCGATGATGACGGGCGAAGCGCAAAAACGGATTACGGCATTGGAACAATTTAGCGAATTAGGAAGCGGTTTCAACATTGCAATGAAGGATTTGGAAATTAGGGGTGCGGGTGATTTATTAGGTGGTGAACAAAGTGGTTTTATCAATGAAATTGGTTTTGATACCTATCAAAAAATCATGAATGAAGCCATTGACGAGTTGAAAGAAAACGAATTCAAAGACTTGTACCAAGAAGAAAACGACATCGAAACAAAAGAGTTCGTCAAAGACATTCAAATTGATACCGATTTTGAATTGCTGTTCCCAGATGAATACATCAACAACATTACCGAACGTTTGAATTTATACAACGAGTTGAGCCAAATTAAAGACGAAGCCACCTTACAACAATTTGAACAAAAACTAATTGACCGTTTTGGCGCCTTGCCAAAACCAGCTATTGCTTTGCTTAATAGTGTGCGTATCAAATGGAAAGCTACAGCGATGGGGATTGAACGGTTGCTCATGAAACAAGGCAAAATGGTAGGGTATTTCATTGGTGACCAACAAAGTAATTTCTACCAAAGTAATCGTTTTATCAAAGTATTACAATTTGCCCAACGCAACGCTACCGTTTGTAAAATGAAAGAAAAAGAAACCAAAAACGGGTTGCGATTGTTGCTGACTTTTGACAATGTGAAATCAGTGAATAAGGCGTTGGAGTTGTTGGAGGGGATTTAAATACTTTTTAATAATTTAAATAACTTTAAGGGTTATTAATTATTTTGAGCCAATAAACAAGTGTTAAATATCTCATTATGAAATTATTATTTATTTGTTTTATATATATTTATTTAAATTTTTTTTAAATGGATATAAATAGTAAACCGGTAAAATCTGACAAATATCTAATTGATGGTCAAATTTACACTTGGAATGGGGAATTCAATAAAGTATTTTCTACCATATCAATTACAGATGAATACCAACCTACCTTTTTAGGCGAAGTGCCTAATTTAACCGAAAATGAAGGATTAGCGGCTGTGCAAGCTGCCGATAATGCGTTTGATAACGGTCAAGGGATTTGGCCCACAATGAAGGTAAGTGATCGGATTAAATGCGTTGAGAACTTTGTCAACCAAATGAAACAAACACGTTCTGAGGTGGTTAATTTTTTAATGTGGGAAATAGGAAAATCGCTACCTGATAGTGAAAAAGAGTTTGATCGTACTATTGAATATATAATAGAAACCATTAAAAGTTATAAAGAATTAAACGCAAGAAATGCCCATTTTTCAAATGTTCAAGGGATTAATGCCATGATAAAAAGGAGTCCTTTAGGGGTGGTTTTGTGCCTTGGTCCTTATAATTACCCTTTAAATGAAACTTTTACACTATTAATACCTGCCTTAATCATGGGCAATACTGTGGTCTTCAAGCCTGCAAAACTTGGGGTTTTATTACACGGCCCTTTGTTAGACACCTTTAACCAATCATTCCCTAAAGGGGTTATTAATATAATTTTTGGACGCGGAAGAGAATTAGCTGCTCCAATAATGAAATCGGGATTAGTGAGTGTTTTATCTTTAATAGGTAATAGTAAGGCAGCCGTTGCACTTCAAGATTTGCATCCCAATAAAAACAGATTGCGATTAATACTTGGTTTAGAAGCTAAAAATCCAGCAATTATTTTAAGCGATGCCAACATGGACCTAACAGTTTCTGAATGTATAACGGGGAGTTTGTCCTTTAATGGTCAGCGGTGTACCGCTTTAAAATTAATTTACGTACATGAAGATGTTAAAAATGAATTTTTAGAAAAATTTTCAAAGAAAGTAGATGAATTAGTTTTTGGGAATCCCTGGGAAAAAGATGTTTTTTTAACGCCACTGCCAGAAAAAGATAAGCCACAATACATTAAAGACTTAATTGATGATGCCCTTCAAAAAGGAGCAAAAATAATGAATGAAAAAGGGGGTATTGTTACCGAAAATTATATTTATCCAGCGGTTTTATATCCAGTTGATGCTACGATGCGAATTTTTCATGAGGAACAATTTGGGCCAGTGGTTCCAGTGATTGCTTTTAATGATGTAAATGTGCCTTTACAAGATATGTCGCGGTCAAATTACGGCCAACAAGTTAGCTTGTTTGGAAAAAACAGTACCGTAATTGCCCCGCTTATTGATTCATTAATCAATTTAGTTTGTCGTGTTAATTTAAATAGCGCTTGCCAAAGAGGGCCAGATGTTTTCCCATTTACAGGCAGGAAAGATTCGGCTGTAGGAACCTTGAGTATTCATGATGCATTGCGCTCATTCTCGATACGTACTTTTGTGGCTTCAAAAGACAATTCGTACAACAACGAAATTTTGCAAGAATTGTTAGACAGTAAAAAGTGTAATTTTATTAATACGGACTATATATTATAGAAAATATGAACTATGAATTAAAAATTCAAGTTAATAAAAATTGAAACAGTGAAAATAAGCAGTGTGAATAGTTATTCAGACCCTTTAATTTTATTTTCCTTTTCAGTATTTAATTTGGGATAATTTTCTTCCTTTTGTTTATTTCCTGAATAATAAATATTCCAGATTGTAAAATAAACATAAACCAAAAAAATTATTCCACCAATTATAAAAAAGCCTATACTCATGATGTTCTTCTTTGACGTATTGCAATAGAAAATAATAAAATTGTTCCAGGCCAGTGTGCAGAATATAGAGCTTCATCATATCTTCCGGTAAGACCTAAAGAAATAGAATAGATCATACAAACAAAAGCCAAAATAATTGGATACCATTTAAGAATAAATAATTTCATAATTTTTTTTTATAAATTTAAAAAAAAATTATAAACTAAAAATATAAATAGCTATTTTTTTTGGAGAATTATGCATTAGGGGTTTAATTTATGTCTTTGTTGCTTAAGTCACCAGACATCCTTAGCACATAATTACTTTGTCCATTAGCTTCACTTGGGGGCATGCTGTCCACAGTGTATATCTAAAGGAATTTTATTGAAAATCAACGGAAGCGCAATTTGAATGGTTTTAAAAAATCGCCAGTGCTATTAATAACTACCCAAACAACTCACTTACCACATCTTCAATTTTTGCCACTAAAACCACTTTGATTTCGGTGTTTTTCAACGAAATTTTGTTGTGTTTGGAAACAAAAATGGTCGTAAAACCTAATTTTTCGGCTTCTTGAATGCGTTGCTCAATGCGATTAACCGGTCTAATTTCGCCTGAAAGCCCGACTTCACCAGCAAAGCAAAACCCTTCGGCAATGGCAATGTCTTCGTTGGAAGATAAAATAGCGGCTACAACGGCTAAATCAATGGCGGTGTCTTCTACAGAGATACCTCCGGTTACGTTTAAGAACACGTCTTTTGTGCCTAATCGAAACCCTGCGCGTTTTTCTAAAACCGCTAAAATCATGTTCAAGCGTTTGGCGTTATACCCTGTGGTGCTGCGTTGCGGTGTTCCATAAACTGCCGTGCTTACCAAAGCTTGAATTTCGATCATCAACGGACGCATGCCTTCTAAAGTGGTGGCAATGGCTGTTCCTGAAAGTTGCTCGTCTTTGTGCGAAATTAATATTTCAGAAGGATTATCCACTTCGCGCAAACCCGATCCTTGCATTTCGTAAATGCCTAATTCGGCAGTAGAACCAAAACGGTTTTTTAACGAACGTAAAATTCTATACACGTGGTTTTGATCGCCTTCAAATTGTAAAACCGTATCGACCATGTGTTCCAAAATTTTGGGGCCGGCGATGGTTCCGTCTTTCGTAATGTGTCCGATTAATAAAACGGGGACATTGGATTCTTTGGCATATTTAATCAATTCCGCCGTACATTCTCTAATTTGAGAAATACTTCCCGCAGACGATTCAATATAATCGGTATGCAAGGTTTGGATCGAATCGATAATGACAATATCGGGTTCAATTTCCAATATTTGACGGAAGATATTTTGGGTTTTGGTTTCGGTTAAAATGTAGCAAGTATCGCCCGTTGAGGTAATGCGTTCGGCACGCATTTTAATTTGCTTTTGACTTTCTTCTCCCGAAACATATAGTGTTTTATATGGTAATTTTAATGCAATTTGTAAAAGCAACGTACTTTTTCCAATGCCGGGCTCGCCTCCTAACAACGTAAGTGAACCGGGAACCAATCCGCCACCCAAAACCCGATTCAATTCGTTATCGGTGGTGTTCATTCGGATTTCTTGAGCCGTATCAATTTCTTTAATTAATAATGGTTTGGTAGCCGCTTTAGAAGTAGCCGAGGTGGTTTTCCAAGCTACTTTTTCTTCTTTTTGAACCAATTCTTCTACAATGGTATTCCATTCTTTACAGGCATTGCATTGACCTTGCCATTTTGAATATTGGTTGCCACAATTTTGGCAGAAAAAAGCGGTTTTTACTTTGCTCATAGGATATTTTGTAGCGTCTAATTTAGTTTAGGCAGCAATTTAGTAATTTATTTCTTATTGAGAACGGGTAAAAGTAAATAAGACAAAAGCCCTAAAAGAATGGTTAATAGTGTTTGTGAGGTCCAAATTAACCAGCCAAAAGCTACGCCAATATCATTTGAAATACCGTATAGCGAAAAAATCATCGCAATGGCTAATGGATAGGCACCCAAACCGCCGTTAGTAAAGCCCACCGCTAATGTGCCAAAAATAAACCCCATAATAACCACATCAAAAGAAATATGCGCTGTTTCAGGCAAGGCAAAAATAGTCACATAAAACATAATTAAATAGGAGCACCAAATCAAAAAGGAATGGAACAGATAGTTCCATTTATCTTTCATTCTTACAATACTCAACATGCCTTCAATTAATCCCGACAATTTTTGCTTGAGCTTTAATATGATTTTCCATTCGGCATACATCCAAACCAAAATAAATACAACAAATAGAACCAAACCAGCAAAGGAAAACCACAAAAGGGATTCAAATTTTAGGTTTTTTTCCAGCAAGAAGTCATAAATTGTATGGAATTGTGACACCATTCCGATGGTAACAAACAATAAAAAAATGAGCAGGTCTACCAGTCTTTCCGAAACCACAGTGCCGAGGGCTTTGTCAAATGGCACTTTTTCATATTTTTTAAGCAAGGCCGCTCTGGAAATTTCGCCCGATCTTGGGAAGGTTAAATTGACCAAGTAAGAGACGCAAACCGTCATGAAATCGTTGTGAAATTTCGTTTGATAGCCTAAGTGTTGTAAGGCAAATTTCCAACGGTAAGCTCTTGACCAATAGCCCACAAGTGAAATGATAAGTGATAGGAAAATATAAAAATAATCAGCTTTTAGAAAGCTCAATTTTATATTGTTGAGCTCTTTTGATGTAAGTGTCGTATATTGATAATAAATGATTCCGATTCCAATAATCAAAGGAATAATTAGACTTAAAAATTTACGTAGGAACGCTTTCAAATTAGGTCAAAGAGTTATCTTTTTCGTTCGGAAAAACGAGGGAAGGTTTAAAATTTTTAGCGGCTTCAAAGTCCATAATTCCATAAGAAATAATGATAACAATATCGCCACGGTGTACTTTTCTTGCGGCCGGACCGTTTAATGTGATTTCGCCCGAATTTCTTGGGCCTTTTATGGCATAAGTTTCTAAACGTTCTCCATTATTTATGTTTACGATTTGCACTTTTTCACCTTCAATGATATTTGAAGCCTCCATTAGCGCCTCGTCTATCGTGACACTTCCAATATAATTCAAATCGGCACCAGTTACCGTTACCCTATGAATTTTTGATTTTACTACTTGAATTTGCATGAGGCAAAGGTAATTAATTTAGTGAAATATTATCAATTAATCGAATTTTATCAATGAAAACAGCAATAAACCCACGGTATTTTTGGGCAGCATCTTTACAAGTAGCCGACAGGAGTGTTTCTTCGTTTGCAATTTCAAAATATTCTAATTCAAATTCGGGATGCTTTTCAAATTCGGCTCTAACAAAGGCTTTCGTTTCTGAAAGGGTATGTATGGCAAAATTTGTTTTGGCTTGTTGCAAAATCTCATAAATGGTAGCCGCTTTTATTCTAGCGTATTGAGATAAGCGTTCGTTTCTTGAGCTCATGGCCAGACCGCTTTTTTCTCGGTAAATCGGACAGCCTATTATTTGTACCGGAAGCGCAAGTTTGTCGACTAATTTTTTTACAATTTGTAGTTGTTGGAAGTCTTTTTCTCCAAAATAGGCTTTCGTAGGGCTTACGATTTCAAACAAGCGTTTTACGATAGTGCCTACACCGTCAAAATGCCCCGGGCGGTGCTGCCCTTCCATTTGATGCTCCAAGCCCTCATATTCAAAAGATTCCGAAACCGTATTGCCCTCATAAATATCTGCTACGGCGGGAGCATAAACTAAAATAGAATGGCTCAGTTGGCTCATTTTTAGGATATCTTCCTCTAGCGATCGCGGGTATTTATCCAGGTCCTCAGCGTTATTAAATTGCGTGGGATTAACAAAAATGCTCATTACGGTAATGTCGTTTTCAGCCAGCGATTTTTCGAGCAAAGACAAATGTCCTTGATGTAATGCACCCATGGTAGGAACAAATCCGATCGACTTGTTGAGGTCGATGAATGGGCTTAAAAAAGCACTTAAATCTGACTTTTTATTAAAAATGAGCATTTTAATTCGGGTTAATTATGATGCAAACTTACTATTTTAGTGGATAAATCCATAAAATATTGTAATTTTGCAAGGTTTTTTAAAACAATAATTAACAAGAATACATTATGGAAGACAAGAGGATATTGTATGTATCATCTGAAGTGGTGCCTTATTTAGCAGAGAATGAAGTGTCGTTACAATCGTATGAAATGCCAAAAATGATTAATGATTTAGGAGGGCAAATACGAATTTTTATGCCAAGATATGGTAATATTAACGAAAGAAGGCATCAATTACATGAAGTAATCCGTTTATCTGGGATGAATTTAGTGGTTAACGATATGGATATGCCTCTTATAATTAAAGTAGCCTCCATTCCAAAAGAAAGAATACAGGTTTATTTTATTGATAATGACGAATATTTTAAACGGAAAGCTACTTTTTCTGACGAAGAAGGGGTATTGTATCCCGATAATGATGAACGTGCTATTTTCTTTGCTAAAGGAGTAGTTGAAACGGTTAAAAAATTAAATTGGGTGCCCGATGTTATTCATGTACACGGTTGGATGGCAGCTTTGCTTCCGCTGTATTTGAAACATTATTACAAAGATGAGGGTATTTTTGCAGAAACAAAGATTATAACCTCGGTATATGAGCATGGTTTTGAAGGAGAATTAGACACAAATTTACTAGATAAGATATTATTTGATGCTATTACTAAAGAGGCTGTTGGCCTTATAGAAAAACCAAATTATGAAAATCTAATGAAACTTTCGGTCATGCATTCTGATGCTGTGGTTTCTGGATCGGAAACGCTTTCACCAACTTTAACAAAATTTATAGAAAGTTCAAACAAACCTTTTTTACCTTTCGGCACTAAAGAAAATATGAAGGAAACCTATCCTTCATTCATAAAGAATCAAGTTTTATAATATGAAGAATAGTTTATTAAAGGGGATTGCATTAATTGTAGGGTTGTTTGGTTTTGTTTCTTGCGATAAGGATTTTAATTCTATGGGTTCTGAATTGGTTGATGATCATCATTTTACGCTAGAAAAATATGAAGTACAACATTTAAAGGCCTATTCAAAAGCAACGGGCCCAATTCAATCTAATAACTTGCCAATCAACGCTTTAGGGATCTACAAAGACCCTTATTTTGGAACCACTAAAGCCCAATTTGTATCTCAAGTGGAGCTCACTAGTGGCAATCCTACTCTTGGATACCAACCTGTAATTGATTCTGTTTATTTGCATGTTCCCTACTACAGTACCTTTAAATCAACAACGGATACAGGGGAAAAAATATATGAATTGGATTCTATTTATGGTTATTCTGAAACCGCAAAATTTAAACTTCATGTCTATGAAAACGGCTATTTTTTAAGAGATTTTGATCCGGATTCTGATTTTGAAAGTGCTCAAAAATACTATTCCAACGAGAAATTTTTGATAGACGCCTACAAAGGAACTGAGTTATTAAATAATAGTACTAAACTGGCTCAAAATGAAGAATTCGTTTTCAGTAATAAAGAAATTTATATCTATAAGACAAATGGTAATGGGGAGTATTTAAATGATTCAGGTGCGGTCTTAGCCGATCAAAACAATGTTGCGTTAAGAGTTATCAAAGAAAGAAAGTTACCCGGAATTTGGCTCGATTTAAAAAACAGTTTCTTCCAACAAAAAATATTAAATGCAGCTGCATCTGGAGCATTATTTAATAATAATATTTTTAAAAATTATTTAAGAGGATTATTGTTTGAAGTGGAGGCTATTTCTCCCGATCAAGGGGCACTTGCCATGTTAGACTTTTCATCCGCAGAATTTAATATTATTTACAAGGCTTCAAATGTAGCTCCTACAACTGAAGTGCCTAGTCCCACAAGAACAAGAAAGGTATTAAGTTTACAAATCGGATACAAATCTTCCACTGCTAAAAGAGCAAATTGCATTAATTTTATTGAGCATACAAAATCGGCAGATTATCAAGCTAAATTAGCTAGTTCAGACGAAGTAAATGGAAATGATCGTTTATACATCAAAGGAGGGAACGGTTCGGTTGCATTTATCGACGTGTTTGGGCCAGATGTTAAAAAAGCGGTCAATGATGTAATGGTAACCGAACCACTTGGAAATGGCATCCCTGATGAGTTGGAAGAATTGCGTATTAACATGAAATTAAACCGATGGTTGGTAAACGAGGCAAACCTTGTCTTTTATATTGATCAAACGACACTCTCAGGCGTAAATAAAATAGAACCCGAACGCATTTACATTTTTGATGCGACCAATCACAAACCCATTCTAGATTATAATGCCGATAATTCTAATGGAGCGACTCCAAAAAAGAACAAAGGGGCATTTGGAGGTATTATTGAAAGAGAAACAGTTGCAGACGCAAATGGCAAAAAAAAGGGTATAAAGTATAAAGTACGACTCACCGATTATATTCGTCAATTAATCAAAAACGATAACACTAATTATGATGATAATGTACGTTTAGGCGTTGCAGTAATTGAAGATATCAATTCGCCCGCGAATGCATACATCAATCCGGCAAACCCAATTACAATCGGAACCAGTCAGGTGCCCTTTATTCCTGTTGCTTCGGTTATGAGTCCCTTAGGCACGGTATTGTATGGAACAAATATTCCAGCAAGTGATCCTAATAGTGCAAAAAAATTGAAATTAGAGATATATTTTACCAAACCGAACGAATAATATATGTGTGGAATTGTAGGTTATATTGGTCACAGAGAAGCTTATTCCGTAATCATAAAAGGATTACACCGATTAGAATATAGAGGATATGATAGTGCCGGAATTGTATTGTTTGACGGCAAGTCTTTAAAATTATCTAAAACAAAAGGGAAAGTTTCTGATTTAGAAGCGAAAGCCGAAAAAGAACAAACCCTTTTTGGGAAAATTGGAATGGGGCATACCCGTTGGGCCACCCATGGCGTGCCTAATGATGTCAATTCGCACCCTCATTTTTCCAATTCTGGAAAATTAGTCATCATACACAATGGGATCATTGAAAACTATGAGCCCTTAAAGCAAGAATTAATTAAACGAGGATATACTTTTACTTCGGATACCGACACAGAAGTATTGGTAAATTTAATTGAAGAAGTTAAGAAAAAGGAAAATTGTAAATTAGGAAAAGCAGTTCAAATAGCATTAAATCAGGTTATTGGGGCTTATGCCATCGCGGTACTAGATGTTGAAAAACCAGATGAAATTATTGTGGCTCGACTAGGAAGTCCATTAGCCATTGGTATCGGCGAAGACGAATTTTTTATTGCTTCAGATGCAACTCCATTTATAGAATATACATCAAATGCCATTTATCTTGAAGATGAAGAAATGGCGATTGTGCGATTACATAAGCCACTAAAAGTTAGAAAAATAAAAGATGATTCATTAGTAGATCCTTATATTCAAGAGCTTCAGTTGAACTTAGAACAAATTGAAAAAGGAGGTTACGATCATTTTATGATGAAAGAAATCTATGAGCAACCTAACGTTATCAAAGACACCTATAGAGGAAGATTGCTAGCAAAGGAAGGGATTATTCAAATGTCGGGAGTGGAAGATAATATTGAAAAATTCCTAAATGCTAAACGCATTCTTATTGTTGCTTGTGGCACCTCATGGCATGCAGGATTAGTGGCCGAATATATTATTGAAGAGTTTTCAAGAATACCTGTTGAAGTAGAATACGCTTCCGAATTTAGATACCGAAATCCAATCATCAACAAAGACGATGTTGTTATTGCTATTTCACAATCGGGGGAAACGGCTGATACCTTGGCGGCGATTAAATTGGCCAAAGAGAACGGCGCATTTGTATTTGGGGTTTGTAATGTAGTGGGTTCGTCAATATCGCGTGAAACCCATGCAGGAGCATACACCCATGCTGGTCCAGAAATTGGTGTAGCTTCCACAAAAGCCTTTACCACTCAAATTACAATACTTACTTTATTGGCGCTTCGTTTAGCAAAAGCAAAAGGGACAATGACCCAATCAGATTACCAACGCTATTTGTTTGAATTAGAATTGATGCCAGAAAAAGTTCAGCAAGCTTTATTGACGAATGACGTTGCCAAACAAATTGCCGAAATTTATAAAGACGCAACCAATTGTTTGTATTTAGGAAGAGGATATAATTTTCCTGTTGCCTTAGAAGGAGCCCTAAAGTTAAAAGAAATTTCCTATATTCATGCCGAAGGCTATCCTGCCGCAGAAATGAAACATGGCCCTATTGCTTTAATAGATGAACACATGCCGGTAATTGTAATTGCTCCAAACAAAGGGCATTATGATAAAGTGGTAAGCAATATTCAAGAAATAAAATCAAGAAGTGGAAAAATTATTGCGGTAGTAACTAAAGGCGATACACAAGTAAAGGCTTTGGCAGATCACGTAATTGAAATTCCAGAAACCAACGAGCCTTTCACGCCGTTGTTAACCACGATACCTCTTCAATTATTATCCTATCATATTGCGGTTCTTAGAGGGTGTAATGTGGATCAGCCCAGAAATCTAGCAAAATCCGTAACGGTGGAATAACATTTTAAAGCGAAATTGAAAAATTTCGCTTTTTTCTTGTAAAAAATTAAAAAAATATATTGCAAAATTGTTTCAAAAAACTATCTTTGCACTCGGAAAAATACATCAATTTCCAACATTAACAAGCTATTAAATAAATACATAAGCAATGTCTAGAATCACAGGAAAAGTTGCACAAATTATCGGGCCAGTTGTTGACGTCGTTTTTAATGATGCAAATGCTGAATTGCCCAAAATTTACGATTCATTAGAAATCACTAAAAAAGATGGTACTTTATTAGTACTAGAAGTTCAATCTCACATTGGAGAAAATACAGTACGTACCATTTCTATGGATTCTACGGATGGTTTGGCAAGAGGTGTTGAAGTAGTTGCTACGGGAGCGCCTATTCAAATGCCAATTGGAGCAGACGTTTTTGGTCGTTTGTTTAATGTAATTGGTGATGCAATTGATGGTTTAGGCGATTTACCTAAAGCGGGCGCAAGTGGTTTACCAATCCACAGAACAGCACCAAAATTTGAAGACTTATCAACTTCTTCTGAAGTTTTATTTACAGGTATTAAAGTAATCGATTTGATTGAGCCTTATGCAAAAGGAGGAAAAATTGGTTTATTTGGTGGTGCTGGAGTAGGTAAAACCGTATTGATTCAGGAGCTGATTAACAATATTGCAAAAGGTCACGGTGGACTTTCTGTATTCGCAGGAGTAGGAGAAAGAACACGTGAAGGAAATGACTTACTTCGTGAGATGCTTGAGTCAGGAATTATAAAATATGGCGATGAATTTATGCACTCTATGGAAAATGGAGGATGGGATTTATCTAAAGTTGATATGCCAGGAATGAGAGAGTCAAAAGCTACTTTCGTTTTCGGACAAATGAATGAGCCACCTGGAGCTCGCGCGCGTGTAGCGCTATCAGGATTATCTATCGCTGAATATTTCCGTGATGGTGCTGGAACTGATCAAGGGAAAGATGTATTATTCTTCGTTGATAATATCTTCCGTTTTACACAAGCAGGATCTGAAGTATCGGCTTTATTAGGTCGTATGCCATCTGCAGTAGGATACCAACCTACATTAGCCACAGAAATGGGTGCGATGCAAGAGCGTATTACTTCAACTAAAAAAGGATCTATTACTTCAGTTCAAGCCGTATATGTACCTGCGGATGACTTAACTGACCCTGCACCAGCAACAACGTTTGCTCACTTAGATGCAACAACAGTATTGTCTCGTAAAATTGCGGAGTTAGGTATTTATCCTGCCGTAGATCCATTGGATTCTACTTCTCGTATCTTAACACCAGAAATCTTAGGTGCTGAACATTATGACTGTGCACAAAGAGTAAAAGAGATTCTTCAAAAATACAAACAATTACAAGATATCATCGCCATCTTAGGCTTGGAAGAATTGTCGGAAGATGATAAATTAGCGGTTTCTCGTGCACGTCGTGTACAACGTTTCTTATCGCAACCCTTCCACGTAGCAGAGCAATTTACTGGTATTCCTGGGGTTTTGGTTGATATCAAAGATACTATCAAAGGGTTTAATATGATTATAGATGGTGAGTTAGACCACTTACCTGAAGCAGCATTTAACCTTAAAGGGACTATCGAAGAAGTTATTGAAGCCGGACAAAAAATGTTAGCAGAAGCATAAATCAAGCGAAGCTTGATAAACTTCAAAAAATAAAATCACAAATACCAATTTTGGAATTTGGAATTTTAAAATTTGGAATTTTAAACTTAAATTATGATTTTAGAAATAGTATCACCCGAAGCTACATTATTTAAAGGCGAAGTTACTTCAGTATCGGTTCCTGGAATTAACGGTGAGTTTCAAATGCTAAACAATCACGCTCCTATAGTTTCCATTTTGGGAAAAGGGAATGTGAAAATTAATGCTCAAAATATTAGTATAGAAAAAGAATATGTTGCTAAATTTAATAAAGTGAATGAGCAAAACTATTGGTTGCCAATTGCTTCAGGAACTATAGAAATGAATGAAAACAAAATTATTGTTTTAGCCGATTAAAAAGCTAAGCATACAGTAAATCAAAGTCTTGCTTATGCAGGGCTTTTTTTTTACTATCAAAAACCCGTTTCCTTTTAAAAGATATCCTATGAAAAATTATGTTATACTAGTAGTGTTTTTCCTTTTGACTATGCGATCTAATGCACAAGAATTAGACACATTAAAAAATATTATAATTTCATCTTCTCGAATTGACTTGCCGTTTAAAGAAAATTCAAGAACCATCCAAATTGTTACCGCAGAAGAGATAAAAAAATTAGGCGTTACTAACGTAGCTGATGCATTACAACAAGTTGCAGGGATCGATGTAAGACGCCAAGGCATTAACGGCATGCAAGCCGATTTGTATATTAGAGGGGGTGGTTTTGATCAAACATTACTCTTAATTGACGGTATTAAAGTAGACGATCCTCAAACAGGACATCATACCTTGAATTTAGCTTTGCCAATTGAAATGATTAAGCGAATAGAAATTATCAAAGGACCTGCCGCTCGAATTTTTGGTCAAAATGCGTTTACCGGCGCTATAAATATTGTAACAAAAGATGTTGATGAAACAGGGTTAATAACCAAAATTCAAAGTGGCTCTTTTGGTCTATCGATTGCCGAAGCTACGGGTACAATCAAATTAAAAGAAAGTAATCATATAGTACATTTTTCAAAAAGCTTTTCGCAAGGATATCGTTATAACACAGATTTTGACAATACTAATTATGTCTTGAAAAGTCTTTTAAACAAAAACAAATTGCCTATTGAATTACTTACTTCTTATGTGGAAAGAAAATTTGGAGCCAATGGTTTTTACGGAATTCCAACGGCAACCAAACAATATGAAGCAACTCAGGCAAGTCTAGTAGGGCTTACAACGGTTATTAAAAACGGAAATCTTACGTTAAAGCCAAGACTATATTGGCGACGAAATCAAGATGAATATCATTACATTAGAAGCAATCCTTCTATCTACAGAAATCTTCATATCACAAATAAATTTGCTGCAGAATGCAATGGATCTTATGAATCAAAAGCTGGAATTTCTGGATTTGGTTTAGAAGTAGCAAAATATTTTATTTCAAGTAATCGTTTAGGGGATAATTCAAGAGAAATGGCTTCTGTGTTTTTAGAACATCGATTCCAGTTTTTCAATAATAAGTTTGATGTTACCCCTGGAATTGCGGTATCTTATTTTTCAGATTTTGACAACAAGGCGTTCCCAGGATTAGATTTAGGATACCAAATTTCTTCTACTTTCAGAGTGTATGGAAACATCGGGTATACTTATAGAGTCCCCACTTATACCGATTTGTACTATGTAGGCCCACAAGCTATCGGGAATAAAGATTTACAACCAGAAGAGGCGCTTTCTGAAGAAATAGGGATTAAATGGCTGACAAAACAGGTTGATTTTACATGGGCAGCGTTTAATAGAGATTCCAATGATTTAATTGACTATGTAAGACCAACGGCAGCCGATATCGTTTATACCCCTCAAAACATACAAGACCTTAACACAAAAGGATTTGAAACACAAGTTGACTTTCGATTTCAGTTGCATACTTTGCCTCAAACCATTAAAATAGGGTATACTTTTATGGAAGACGATGTCAAGAAAAGTAGTGCTGCTTTTTCGAGATATTCCATCAATTCAATGAAACATCAATTTGTGGGAAATTATACGATGCAATGGTTTAAGGATTTTAGCAATTCTGTGAGCTATCGTTATGTGGAAAGAACTTCAGGAGTTAGTTATGCTATTTGTGACGTTAACGCATCCTACCGATTAAAAGCAGTAGAATTATCTTTATATGCGAATAATATTTTTAATACTGAATATGTTGAGGCTGGAATGGTGCTCATGCCAAAAGGGAATATATTATTTGGGTTGAAATACAATTTTAAATAAAAAAATAAGCATAAAAAAAGTCCCGACTAATCGGGACTTTGAATTTTTAGGTAATCAAAAATAATTATATATTATTCGATAACTACTACTTGAGCAGCAACTTTACCTTTTCTTCCTTCTTCTTCTTCGTAACTTACAGCGTCACCTTCGTTTAAAGATTCAACTTTCATTCCGCTTGCGTGAACGAAAATGTCGTTTCCAGTTTCATCATCTGTAATAAAACCGTAACCTTTTGATTCATTGAAGAACTTAACTTTACCTGTTCTCATTTTGTATTGTAAAAAATTAATAATGGTCAAAGATATACTTATTTACGACACGAACAAGAAAAAGTTAAAAATATTTCAAAAATATTGATAATCAGTTAGTTTGATGATTTTAGATCTAATTGAATATGCAATTCGTTCAACTGAGAAGTATCAATAGCCGATGGTGCATCAATCATAACATCTCTACCCGAATTGTTTTTTGGGAACGCAATAAAATCTCGAATCGTCTCTTGTCCTCCTAAAATAGATACTAATCGGTCTAAACCAAACGCTAAACCACCATGTGGAGGAGCACCAAATTGAAACGCATTCATTAAAAATCCAAATTGGGCTTCCGCTTGTTCTGGCGAAAATCCTAATAATGAAAACATTCGGCTTTGTAAATCGCGATCATGGATACGAATAGAACCACCACCAATTTCATTTCCATTCAATACCATATCATAAGCGTTGGCACGAACCTTTCCGGGTTCTGTTTCAATTAAGGCCATGTCTTCTGGTTTTGGGGAAGTAAATGGATGGTGCATGGCGTGGTATCTTCCGCTTTCTTCATCCCATTCTAATAATGGGAAATCTACTACCCATAACGGCGCAAATTCATCCGATTTTCTTAATCCTAATCGCGTAGCTACTTCCATACGAAGTGCCGATAATTGCGTTCTGGTTTTATCGGCACCACCCGATAATACTAAGATTAAATCGCCCGGTTTTGCTTGTGTTATTTCGGCCCATTTTTTCAAATCTTCTTGATCGTAAAACTTATCCACAGATGATTTAAACGAACCATCTTCTTCGCATTTGACATACACCATTCCCGAAGCGCCAATTTGAGGGCGTTTTACCCAATCAATCAAGCCGTCAATTTCTTTTCGAGTATAATTACCACAGCCTGGGGCAGCAATTCCTACAACTAGTTCCGCCGAATTGAAAACAGGAAAATCTTTGTGTTGCGCTACGGCATTCAATTCTCCAAATTTCATTTCAAAGCGAATATCAGGTTTGTCATTTCCGTAGGTTTTCATAGCATAATCATAGGTTATTCTAGGAAATTTAGCCACCTCAATACCTTTAATTTCTTTCAGTAAATGTCGGGTCAATCCTTCAAACATATCGAGGATGTCTTCTTGTTCCACAAAGGCCATTTCGCAGTCAATTTGTGTAAATTCGGGTTGGCGGTCGGCACGTAAATCTTCATCACGGAAACATTTTACAATTTGAAAATATTTATCCATACCACCTACCATCAATAATTGTTTGAAGGTTTGTGGCGATTGAGGTAAGGCATAAAATTGCCCTTCATTCATTCTACTAGGCACCACAAAATCACGCGCTCCTTCTGGAGTAGATTTAATTAAATATGGGGTTTCTACATCACAAAAACCTTGGTCAGAAAGGTATTTTCTTACTTCCATCGATACTTTATGACGGAACAATAAATTATTTTTAACCGGATTTCTTCGGATGTCTAAATAGCGGTATTTCATACGAATGTCTTCGCCACCATCGGTTTCATCTTCAATAGTAAAGGGAGGTACTTGTGCTTCGTTTAATACATTCAATTCAGTTACTAAAATTTCAATGGCACCCGTAGTCAGATTTGCGTTTTTAGATTCACGTTCAATGACAGTTCCTTTGACTTGAATTACAAATTCTCTACCTAAAGATTTGGCGCGTTCAAAAACAGCTTTCTCGGTTCTTTGTTCGTCAAAAATTAATTGCGTAATACCATACCGATCCCGCAAGTCGACCCAAATCATAAAACCCTTATCTCTCGATTTTTGCACCCAACCCGCAAGGGTAACTTCTGTATTGATATGTGAAGCATTTAATGCGCCACAAGTATGACTTCTGTACATTGATATAAATTTTATGCAAAAGTAAGAACAAAAAAGAAAATTTTAATTTAAATGCAGTAATTATATTACTTCAAATGTTTAGTTGAATAAATATTATCTTATTTTTACCAAAACCTTACAAACATTATTATGAAAAAAAGCACTTATTTTTTATTGTTATTTGTTTCTATTTCATTTGCTCAAACTGTTGCAAAAGTTAGTTTTACTGCAAAAATTGAAAATCGCAACTCGGATACTTTAACCATATTTGGACCCAAAAAATTCAAACAGGTTATTGCAATCAACCAAAAAGGTCTTTTTGAAGCTACATTTGAAATCACAGAAGGCATTCATCAATTTAATGATGGATCAGAATCTTCTATGTTGTATTTAAAAGATGGTGATGCGCTCTTTTTAAGTATGGATGCAAAAGCGTTTGACGAAACTATTGTTTACAAAGGAAAAGGAGAAAAAGAAAACAATTATTTGGCACAAAAAGCGCTTACCGATGAAGCTTTTGAATTAGGACTTGAAAGTTTATTAGAAAAAGAAGAAGCGGTTTTTAAAGCGGCTTTGGAAATGAAGAAAGCAGAAGATTTAGCAAAATTAGAAGGCTCAGGTTTGTATGATAAATTTGTGACGACTTACAAACCAAAAATTTTACAGGATGTTACTATGCTCCAACAATTTTATGCGCAAAAAGCGCTAGCAAAAAAATTGGAAGGGATTGCTTCTCCAACCTTTAATTTTGAGAACCACAAAGGTGGAACTACAAAATTAGAGGATTTTAAAGGAAAATATGTATATATTGATGTTTGGGCAACTTGGTGCGGACCTTGTAGAGCAGAGATTCCTTTTTTGAAAAAAGTGGAAGAGAAGTACCACGGGAAAAATATTGAATTTGTAAGCATTTCGGTAGATGTGGATAAAGACCATGAAAAATGGCAAAAATTTGTTACCGAAAAAGAATTAGGCGGTGTTCAATTATTTGCCGATAAAAACTGGAATTCAGATTTTATAAAAGCGTTTGGGATTAATGCTATTCCCCGATTTTTGTTAATTGATCCAACAGGGAAAGTGCTAAAAGCAGACGCAGCAAGGCCTTCTTCAGTAGAATTAACTAAGTTATTGGATACGCTTTTAAAGTAAAAAAACAATTAATTACTGAAAGCCAAAACCTTGTATTTTGGGGGTTTTTTGTATATTTTTTCTTAATGTTAATAAATTGTTACCAAATTGTTTTTTAATTGTAAAATAATAGTTATATTTGTTTTTTAATTATTAACCCAAAAAACAAATTCTTATGAGAAATTTTATGATTTATGTGATGTTAGTGGTTTCTGGAGTGTTTTTTGCTCAAGGAGTACCACCAAAATTTGTGGCAATAGAGAACAATTTGATTCATGCGACTTACTTTTTCGATAATGGACAGTTGAAGCAAGAAGGCACTTATTTAAATGGGAAACTTCATGGAAAATGGGTGTCGTATAATCAAGACGGTACCAAACAATCAAGTGGAGAGTACAACCAAGGAGAAAAAGTTGGAACCTGGACTTTTTATAATGCTCCAACCACTAATAAAGTAGTTTTTGAAAACAGTAGAATTACTTCGGTTAATACAATCACAAAATATTATTTGGTATCGAAATAAATTCTACCTTGATTAAAATAAAAAGTCCCGATAAAATCGGGACTTTTTTTATGTGCTAAGTGCATTTTATTATGCATTTGTAACTTCTTTTGTTTGTCTTGCTATTCTTTTATCCCGTAACCAATATTTTACTCGTTTCACCAAGTAAAACATTACCGGCACCATTACTAGGGTCAATACAGTAGCATAGGTTAAACCAAAAATGATGGTCCAGGCGAGAGGTCCCCAGAAAATCACGTTATCACCACCCATATATAAGTGCGGATTAAATTCGGTTACTAATGAGAAGAAATCAAAGTTCAATCCAATAGCTAGAGGAATTAATCCTAATACTGCCGTTAAAGCAGTTAATAATACCGGGCGTAAACGCGATTTCCCAGATTCTATGATGACTTCTTTTATTTCTTCCAAGGATAAATCGTCATGGCTTTGTAATTGCTGATCGGCTACTTTTTTGTCTAATAAAAGCACAAAGAAGTCCATCAATACAATTCCGTTTTTCACAACAATTCCGGCCAGAGAAATAATTCCCATCATGGTCATCAAGATTACAAAATCCATATTGGCAATCACATATCCATAGAAAACACCACTGAAACTTAGTAAAACAGTAAATAAAATTACCATCGTTTTGGATACCGAATTGAACTGTAATACAATGATAATTGTAATTCCAGCTAAAGCCAAGAACAACGCATATAGTAAGAAATTCTGATTTTTCCCTTGCTCTTCTTGCACCCCAGAAAAGGAATAACTCACGGTTTTTGGGAATTTATACGATTTTAATTCAGATTCAATTTGCTTGGTAATTTCATCGCCATTATAACCGGTTAATACATTCGAATAAACCGTCATGATGCGTTTCTGGTTTTTTCTTTTGATTTGATTATAAGTGGTCGTTTTATGGGTTTCTGATACAGCCGAAATAGGCACTTGCATCATTTGTCCGTTATTCTGATTTCTAAACGTAAGCGATTGATTGAACAAAACATCTTCATTCTTACGTTGGTCGTCTTGCATGCGCATTGTAATGTTATAGTCGTCATCTCCTTCTTTATATGTAGAGATTTCTTGACCATACACCGAACGGCGCAAGTTAAATCCTAACTGGCCTGTAGAAACACCTAAGCTTCCCGCACTCACTCGATCTACTTTTACTTCTAATTCCGGACTTTCTTTATTGACATCAACACTCAATCGTTCAATACCTGGAATGTTCTTAGCATTTAAGTAGGCAATCATTTTATCGGCTTCTACCAACATTTCTTGGTAATCGACACCTGTTAATTGAATACTAATTGGATATCCAGCAGGCGGACCATTGGCGTCTTTTTCAACGGTTACAGTAGCGCCAGCAATGCCTTTTACTTTGGCCCGAATTTCATCTAATACTTCCGTAGTATTTACGCCTTTTCTAAATTTGTATTCCGAGAAATTTACGGTTACTTTTCCTTTGTATGGTGTTTCCGAAGCCGAACCCGCATCAACATTTGGATTACCGGCACCCACACCCACTTGCGAAACAATACTCTCGGCTAAGTAGTTTTTGTTGGTTTCTTTATCAACATATTTTTCTAATATGGCAATCACTTGTTTCTCTACAAAAAGAGTGGCTTTATTCGTTTTTGCAATATCGGTTCCTTGAGGATATTCGATATACGTAATAACTTGATTTGGAATATTATCAGGGAAAAACAATACTTTTCTAGGGAAAATTCCTAACAATATAAATGAGAAAAATAACATTCCAATGATACCCGCTAAGGCATACCACGCTTTTCTACCGGTCAAAATTTTAGCCAAGAAATTCTTGTACTTATCTTCCATTTTTGGAAAAAAGCTGTGCTGAAAATCTTGCGTCCATTGGTATAATTTGATTTTATACAACCACATTAATCCTAAGGAAATAATGGCCAAATGTCCGATGGCTTTTGCAACAGTGGTATCGGTAAGGTGACCAATTGTTACAAAAACAATAGCCAACACACTGAAGATTACAGTATATAATTTTGCTGATTTTTTCGATACATTTCGATCTTCTGTATCCATGGAACCTCCAGTCATTGCAGCATTTACCACCATAGCTACAAACAACGAAGCGGTTAAGGTTACCGTTAATGTAATTGGGAAATATTTCATGAATTTACCCATAGTACCTGGCCACAAAGCAAAGGGTAAAAATGCCATTAAGGTCGTTGCCGTAGAAGAAATAACAGGCCAAGCGATTTCACCGATACCAATTTTTGAAGCCGATACTTTGTCCATGCCTTTTTTCATGTTGGCAAAAACATTATCTACTACTACAATTCCGTCGTCAACGAGCATCCCTAATCCCATAACCAATCCGAACAACACCATCGTATTTAGTGTGAGCCCGAAAGCCGATAAAATGGTAAATGCCATTAACATAGAAAGTGGAATAGCCGCTCCTACAAATAGGGAGTTTCTAAGTCCCATGGTAAACATCAATACAATCATCACCAAGACGATTCCAAAAATAATGTGGTTAGACAATTCATCTACTTGATGTTCAACACGAGAAGATTGGTCATTGGAAAGCTCCATCGTTAAATTTGATGGCAAATAGGTTTCTTTTGCTTTTTCCAATTTTACTTTTACTTGCTCAATAGCAGAAATCATGTTTTGATTGGAACGTTTTTTTACGTTCAACATCACCACTTCTTGCCCTTTTTCACGAGCAAAGGTTGTTTTTTCTTTTTCTTTAAAGGAAACAACAGCGATATCTTTCAAGTAGACAGTTCCTCCGAATGATTTTACGATGACATTTTCAAGTTCTTTGGGATCTTTAATTTCACCTACAATCCGAATATTATTTCGTGACCCTTGCGAGATTAAATTTCCTCCCGAGAGGGTCATATTTTCATATTTTACTGCATTTTGGATTTCGTCAAAAGAAACTTTTGCTGCCGTCATTTTAAAAATATCTACGGCAATTTCTACTTCTTTATCGTCTACCCCTAGAATGTCTACTTTTTTTACTTCGGCAATTTCTTCGATGTCATCTTGCAACAACTCTCCGTATTTTTTCAGTTGTTGTGTGGTGTAGTTCCCTTTTAAATTGATATTCAAAATAGGCACCTCTTCCGAAATATTTAATTCAAACACATTGGGCTCCACTTTACTGCCATTGTCCAAATTAGGCCAATCAGAATCGGCCTTTTTTACATCAACTTTGTCTTTGATCTTTGTTTTGGCGTCTTCAATAGTAACATTATCCGAAAATTCTACAATGATCATTCCATAATCTTGGAAGGAATTGGACGTGATTTTCTCAACACCCGAAATATTTTTAAACTCTTTCTCCAGTGGTTTAATAATAAGTTTTTCTACATCTTCCGCCGAGTTCCCCGGGAAAACAGAAGAGATGTAAACTTTGTTTTCAATTATTTCAGGAAAATCTTCACGAGGCATTGTTACATAAGCAATTACTCCTGTAATGACAATTAGCAAGGTTAATATATATACGGTAACTCTATTGTCTACGGCCCAACTCGATATTCCGAATTCTTTGTTTTTGTGTGACATATTTGTTTGTTGTTTTTGGTTTTAAGTTTATGGTTGTACGTGTAAATACAACTGCAAACTATAAACAATTAACTCTTTTAAAAATTTAGTTTCATGCCGTCGGCAATACTATTTACGCCTTCGGTTACTATGATATCATTTGCCGATAAACCACTGAGTATTTCGGTAAAGTTATTTGAAGATTTACCCACTTTTACCACTACTTTTTTTGCAATTCCCGAAGTTCCGTTCACATTTGTAGCAATAAATACAAATTTTTGAAGTTGTCCATCTTCTTGTACTACATTAGTAGGCACAACAATAGCATTCTTATTGGTGTAATCTATTATCTTTAATTTTGCTACCTGATTTGGACGCAATAAATTGTCGGGATTGGGCACACTTACTTCAATACCAAAACTTCTGTTATTCGGATTGATATAATTAGCCACTTGGCGCACTTTTCCTATATAGGTTTTTCCTAATGAGGTTAAAAACACAGCTACTTCGGTTCCGGGTTTTAATTTTCCAATATAGGTTTCCGGTACAGTTGTAGAAACATACATGTTTGATAAATTAACGATTCGCATTAGTCCTTGTGGATTAGGCGCCACTACTTCTCCTCGCTCTACAAATACTTCATCAATTGTCCCCGAAAATGGCGCACGAACAACTGTTTTTGCTACTTGAGCTTTCATTTGCGCTACTGATTTTTGTGCAGAGATCATTTGCGCTTGCGCTTGTAAAAACTGAATTTCTGAGCCAATTTTTTTATCCCAAAGATTTTTTTGACGTTCAAAAGTGGTTTTAGCTAAGGCACATTGGTTTTCTATGTTAGCTAATTGCTGCCCCATCCCGGCGTCGTCAATTTTTCCAAGAATTTGTCCTTTGGTAACACGTTGTCCGGCTTTTACGTAAAGAGCGGTTAGTGTCCCGCTAAATTCCGGCTGAACTACAATATTTTCTTTGGTATCTACACTTCCTTGAACTTCTAAATAGTGATTGAAAACAGTATCTTTTAGGGTTTGAATAGCAACTAATGCTTCTATTTTTTTTACATCTAGCACGGCTAACGCACCTTCAATTTTAGCCAATTCGGCTTGAAGAGTTGTTTTTTTTGTTTGAAGTGCGGCTACATTTTTATCCGAAATTAATTGTTCAAGCGATGCGTCTGATTCTTTTGTTGAACAAGCCAATAGGGCGATGGATAGGGTTGTAAGTAGAATTATTTTTTTCATTGGGTTAATTTTTTGTTTATGAAGTATAGATTGTATTAGGAATTAATTTACTAGTTTTTCTAAAGTTGCTCTTTTATTAATTACGTCAAGCATGGCTTGAAGATAGCTTTGTTGGGCACTATATAATTGACGTTGTGCTTCGGATAAATCAAAACTACCGGCCAATCCTTCTTTGAATTTAATTTGATTTTTAGACTCGATGCGTTCTGCTAAATTTAAATTATTTTTTGAAGTTGCCAATTGTTCAATGCTAAATTCATAATCGCTTTTGGCTTTTGCAAATTGTAATTTCAATTTTTGTTCGGTTTCTGTTACCGATGTTTTGGCTTGTTCTAATGCAATTTTAGCTTGCTGAGTTCTGGAACTTCTTCCCAAACTACTGAATACAGGTACATTTAATCCGACTCCCACATTGGAAAAATTATTCCATTTTTGAGAACCGTTTGCTAAATCGAATTGATTGGCAAATGAATTATAACCAAAATTAAATTGAGCAGCTAGCGATGGTAGTGCTTTACTTTTTTCTAATTTTAATAAGAGTTCTTTACTTTTCTCAATGTTTTTACCAATTTGGTAATCAATCGTATTTTTCGCTTCAAATTCTTTTTTCAATAAAACTAAATCTATATTGTTTTGCGTCAAGGTATTCAATTGATCGATTAGGACTAATTCTTCCATCAAATCTATTCCTAAAAGCAATTTTAATACGTCTACCGCAATTCTTTTTTGACGTTTTACATTTTCTAATGAACTGGTTAAACTGGCCAATGTGATTTGAAGTTGTTCAACATTTTCTTCTTCAATTAAACCGTTTTTAAAAATCTCCTTGGTGTCAGCCAAGGTTTTTTCTAGAATTTTTTTGTTGTTTTCTAGAATTTTAACGCTTTCATCTGCCAGTAATACATTGCCATAAGAATTGATAACGATTTCTTTAATTTCCTGAGCGGTTTTTATTTTAGCGTTTTCCGAAATTTGCAAATACGTTTTTGCCGATTGAAGCCCAACTAAATAGGAACCGTCAAAAATCAATTGACTTAAGGTAAGATTTCCAATAGCAACGTGTTTTGTGCCAAAAGCTAACAATACGATGTCGTTTGGATTTGCAGCCGGATTAAATGCATTTGCAGCCGCACCTTGTTTGGTAAACTCAAACGTATTCTGATAATTTACAGATCCATTAATTTGAGGCAAACCCATGGTTGTTGTTTCCCATTTTTTCTTTTTCGCCGCTTCCACATCTCTGTCGGCATTGATCATAGAATAATTGTTTTTCACCGCATGTTCTATGGCTTGTTCTAGAGTAAAGGAATATGAAATCTTTGCTTCTTGTGCAAACAATGTAGTGGTAATAAATAAGCAAAGTGCAGTTAATTTTTGTTTCATAGTATGGTCTATTTTAATAATTGTTCTAGTTTTTGTATTCCTTTTTCTGTGCAAATACCTCTTAAATGATATTCTAAATAGGCCATTTGAGTTGTTAGGGAAGGGAATTGTTCTGTATTATATATTTCGTTATTTTTTAAACTGGTCATGCCGGCAAAATAAAAGCGGGCAATCAAAGGAATGTTTATTTCTTTTCTAAAAAGGCCTCGTACTATTCCTTTTTCTAAATTAACAATGACACAGTCGCCCATTTTGTCAAATTGTCGAAGCATTAGCGATTTATGAATATTTGGATAATATTTTTGCAATTGATAAATGGGAAAAGTGCTTTCGTTCTTTAGATTTTTCATGACAAAATCTTTGATCAAGAACAACTCTTCTATGGGATTATTTTCCAAGGAACAGATTTGATCAATTCCACCAGATATGGTTTCAAATAAATGCATCGTGGAGGCTTCTACTAGCTGATCTTTATTGTTGTAATGGAGGTAAATGGTTTTTTTTGAAATACCCATTTCAGAAGCAATATCATCCATAGTAACACTTTTGAATCCTAGTGTTAAAAAAAGGTCTGTTGCTTTTGTTAAAATTTGGTCTTTCATTACTTCTTTAAGTCTTTGATTTAAAACTAGATTTGTCCTAAATCTGATGCAAATATAGGTTGGAAACTTTTAACACAAAAATAGTTTCCAAAGTTTTTACGTAAATTTAACACTTTATTAATTTGTAACGTTTCAGATTATTGAAGTAATTTAGCCAAAAAATCAGCAGCATGCATTCAGTATCCTACTATCAAGAAAAAATGAGTGATCATTTTTCGCAAATTGTGGCCCACAAAGAGCCTAAAAATTTATACGAACCTATTCAATATATTTTGTCGCTGGGCGGAAAAAGGATGCGTCCTGTTTTAACCTTGATGGCCAGTGAAGTGTTCAATACCCCATGTGATAAAGCGCTTCCAGCGGCTACAGCTATTGAAGTATTTCACAACTTTTCATTAATTCACGATGACATTATGGACGATGCTCCTTTGCGAAGAGGCCATCAAACGGTTCATGAAAAATGGGATTTGAATACGGGAATATTATCAGGTGATGCAATGCTCATTTTGGCCTATCAATTTTTTGAGAGTTACCCACCCGAAACCTTCCAAAAATTAGCTAAATTATTCAGCAAAACAGCGTTAGAAGTTTGCGAGGGTCAGCAATATGATGTCGATTTTGAATTGCGAAACGATGTCACCATCCCCGAATATTTAAAAATGATTGAATATAAAACGGCAGTATTGGTGGGCGCTGCCATGAAGATGGGCGCAATCGTAGCCGAAACTTCCGATGAAAACGCCAATTTAATCTATGATTTTGGATTGAATTTAGGCCTTGCCTTTCAATTACAAGACGATTATCTCGATGCCTTTGGAAATCCAGAAACCTTTGGAAAGCAAGTGGGTGGCGACATTATTGAAAACAAAAAAACGTATCTTTATTTGAAAGCAATTGAGTTTTCATCAGCGGAAGACAAACAACAGTTGGTCCATTTATTTTCAATACAACCTTCAGAAAAAATCGAAAAAATCGAATCAGTTAAAGCAATTTTTAATGCTTCAGGAGCAAGCGAAGCAACAAAAACAGCCATTCAAGAGTACACCTTTAAGGCGTTTGAAACCCTAGAAAAAATGGATATTTCGCCCGATAAGAAAGTCATTTTGAAAGCTTTTGGCGATAGTTTAATGGGAAGAAACGTGTAACAATTTGCCAATTTATTAATTTGATAATGTGTCAATAATACTGTAAATGAATTTTATAAACCCAATAAATATTGACGCATTGATTTCGCAAGCGGAAGAGGAAGCTTTGTACTTTAAACTGATTGAACAGGTCAATAAAGATTTTGCTTTGGCCAATGAACCCCTAGATGTCCCGGCGAGTATTTTTCCGTTTGAGTTTAAAAATTTAGTGCAAGAAAAAATCTACAAACTGATTCAATACAAATTTGCAGAATATTTGAACTTACTTTACATTATTGACGTTTCAGAAGAACAAATTAAAAAATTAGATGGTTCTGATTTAGTAGAATTATCAGAACAAGTGGCGTTTTTAGTCTTAAAACGCGAATGGCAAAAGGTGTGGTTTCGGAACAAGTATTAATTATTCCAATTCACTTTTCAAGATCACTTTATGCCATAATTCTATGCCATCTTTGTTGAATAAGGTTAGTTTAAGTTGTCTTTTCTCCTTTTTTCCAGAAAAAGAAATCATACCAAAGCAGTTTTCGGTAAACAAACTTCCTTCCACCCTATTAGTATTTATGTCTTCTTTGTAGGATGTTGCAATTCCAGACGTTAATGGCGAAACGGTCCAATCATAAATCGCGGTAGTTTCAGTAACAGCAATTTTAGATAATTCTGTAAAATGCCTATCGCCGCTCAGAAATACAACGCCTTTTATGTTGTTCGCTTTAATTTGATCCAATAAATATTTTTTTTCTTCAGAATAACACGCATAATTTTCAAATCTAGCGGCAGTATTTAACACTTGACCGCCAATTGCAATGATTTTGAAGGATGCTTTAGATGAAGACAACGCATCGATTAACCACTCAAGTTGTTCCTTTCCTAAAATCGTTCGTTCCCCTGTTTTTCTGTCATTTGGAGATTTAAAAAAACGATTGTCCAGAAGAAAAAAATCGACATCAGACCAACTAAAAACAGAATGTATACCTTCTTTCTGCAGCGCGTCTAAGCCATATGTTTTATTTGCCCAAAAGTCTTTAAATGCTTGTTGTGTAAGGTGTTTATTGTAAAAGCTTCTATCGCTATCATTTGGTCCAAAATCGTGGTCATCCCAAATGGCAAAATTTTGTGTTTTAGCCAATAAAGGTTGTAATTCTTTTAAGGAACGCGAATGGGTATAACGGTGATAAATCCCTGTTTTACTATCCCAATCTGCCTCTCTCAAATAGATGTTATCTCCCAGCCAAAGCATAATATCTGGGTTTTTATTCGCTATAGATTCAAAAATTGAATAATTGGAACCATAGCCTTTTCCTGGCCGGTCTACTGCTTCTTCATTGACGTATGCGCAACTGCCAAGAGCAACTGAAAAATCGGGAGCTTGTTCTCGCCATTGCCATATTTTTTTTGAAGTGAATGTCGTTTCATAGGGAAAAGTAATTTTCTTTTTATCTACAAAAATGGTGTACATATATTTTTTCCCTGGGCTCAATTCATTTAATAAAATGTGACAGGTAAATGCATTTTCAGCATGTGTTCGATACGCGGCACTTTTATATATTTTTGTAGGATTTTCCTTTTCGAAATATTCAATCTCGACGATAGCGTCACTTGTTGTTTGCAACCATATCATAGCTTCTTTCATTTCACAATAACCAACCATTGGTCCCGATTGTATGCCATTTTGAGCAGAAACGGTAAGTGAAAACAGTACGGCAATTAGGGAATAAAAAAAATGTTTCATACTATATCTTTTCTACAAAAAAAGGCAAAAAAATAAAGGAATCCACCAAAAGGGTGTTAAGAATAGGTTATCCTTTAGGGTTAAAAAATACCCTTACAAAAGGCATAAACGCTTCGGTATATACATTTTCTCGGTCTTTATGAAGCACATTGTAGCGAATACCCATTGTTACATTTTCGTTGCGATAACCGGCACTTAGACCCAATCCGCCTCCAAATTGAACACGGGTAAAAAAATTACTTTTTGTTTTAAGAACTTGAATTTCTTGTGCATAAATTTCAGGTTTCAAACAAAATAAAAACACAATAATTATTAAAACTTTTAAATTTATTATAGAATTCTTTTTCATAAATCTATTTTCGAAAAATTATAGATATAAAAGTATGAAAATCCTTGAAAGATTATGATAAAATGTTTTACTTTTGCGTATAATTTTTAATTAAAAGGTCTTTCAGACTACACAATATGGATAGGTTTTCCTTTTTAAATGCTGCACACACGGCTTTTTTTGCCGATTTATACGAACTATATCTACAAAATCCAGATAGCGTAGAGCCCAGCTGGAGAAGTTTTTTTCAAGGATTTGATTTTGCACAAGCCCAATATGGGACAGATGAAGTAGCCCACCAAGTAGCTTTTGCCGCTTCCGAAGATTCGGGGGAAATTTCTGAAAAAATGCAAAAAGAGTTCAACGTTCTTAAATTAATTGAAGGCTATAGAACTCGAGGTCATTTGTTTACAAAAACAAATCCCGTGAGAGATCGAAGGGTACACGGACCTTCGCTAGCACTTGAAAATTTTGGGCTCGCACAAACCGATTTAACTACCGTTTTTGATGCCGCGAAAATAGTTAACATGAAGCCTTCCCCTTTGGCCGATATTATCAAACATTTAGAAAATGTTTATTGTCAGTCTATCGGTGTGGAATACATGTACATTCGAGAACCCCACAAACTAGAATGGATCAAAAATCGATTAGATGTAAACGATAATTTACCCAATTTCTCCACCGAAAAGAAAAAACACATTCTGAAAAAATTAAATGAAGCCGTTTCCTTTGAAAATTTCTTACACACTAAATATGTAGGTCAAAAACGATTTTCTTTGGAAGGTTGTGAGGCTGTTATTCCAGCATTAGACGCTTTAGTAGAAGCGGCAGCAGATAAAGGGGTAGAGCAGTTTGTTATGGGAATGGCACACAGAGGTCGTTTAAATGTATTGGCCAACATCTTCGGGAAAAATACCCAAAATATCTTTTCAGAATTTGATGGAAAAGACTATAATGAAGACGCCAATTTTGATGGCGATGTAAAATACCATTTAGGATTAACTTCTGATCGCGTTTCCGTTTCAGGAAAAAAAATCAATTTAAATTTAGCCCCAAATCCTTCTCACTTAGAAACGGTAGGGGCTGTTATTGAAGGAATTACAAGAGCAAAACAAGATAGAAATTATCCCAATGATTTTTCAAAAGTATTACCCATTGCCGTTCACGGAGATGCCGCAATAGCCGGCCAAGGTATTGTTTATGAAATTATTCAAATGGCCAAATTAGATGGCTATAAAACGGGAGGAACCATCCATTTAGTCATCAACAACCAAGTTGGATTTACCACTAATTATTTAGATGCGCGTTCGTCGACCTATTGTACGGATGTGGCTAAAGTAACTTTATCACCCGTTTTACACGTCAATGCAGACGATGCAGAAGCCGTTGTTCATGCTATGTTGTTTGCGCTTGATTACCGCATGGAGTTTGGAGCAGATGTATTTATTGATTTGTTAGGCTACAGAAAATATGGACATAATGAAGGTGACGAACCTCGATTTACGCAACCTATTTTATATAAAGCCATTGCCAAACATAAAAATCCGAGAGACATTTATGCCGAGAAATTAATGGAAGAAAGTGTAATTTCTTCGAGCTATGTTAAGGAATTAGAAGCTGCTTATAAAGCCGATTTAGATGAAAATTTAGAAGCGTCTCGCAAGAAAGACTTGACCGTAATTACCCCTTTCATGGAAAATGAGTGGGAAGGCTACCAGCAAGTTTCCGACAAGGTAATGCTTCAAAAGTTTGACACCTCGTTTGATAAAAAACAATTGACCGAAATTGCAAAAACCATTACGGAACTTCCAAGTAATAAAAAATTTATCAGTAAGATTACCAAGTTAATTGGCGATCGAAAAAATATGGTGGAGACCAATACACTGGATTGGGCCATGGGTGAATTATTAGCGTATGGTTCTTTACTAAAAGAAGGTTTTGATGTACGAATTTCTGGTCAAGATGTAGAACGCGGAACTTTTTCACATCGTCATGCCGTAGTTAAGGTAGAAGATTCGGAAGAAGAAGTAATTCTTTTAGATAATATAAAAGATAAAAAAGGAAACTTTTATATCTACAATTCACACCTTTCAGAATATGGGGTATTAGGTTTTGAATATGGCTATGCCTTAGCATCGCCAAAAACCCTAGTAATTTGGGAAGCACAGTTTGGAGATTTCTCAAACGGCGCACAAATTATGATTGACCAATATATTTCTGCGGGAGAAGACAAGTGGAACAATCAAAATGGATTAGTTATGTTGTTGCCTCATGGCTATGAAAACCAAGGAGCAGAGCATTCCTCAGCACGGATGGAACGATATTTACAAATGTGTGCAAAACACAACATGTATATTGCCGATGTAACTTCCCCAGCCAACTTCTTCCATTTAATGAGAAGACAGTTAAAAACAGAATTTCGTAAGCCGTTAGTGGTATTTTCTCCAAAAAGTTTATTACGTCATCCTGATGTAGTATCTTCGGTGGACGAATTAGCAAACGGACACTTCCAAGAAATAATAGATGATCCAAAAGTTGCCGATAAAAAAGCGATTAAAACATTGGTATTCTGTACAGGTAAAGTATATTTTGACATTATTGCGCAACGTGAAGAATTAGGAAGAAATGATGTTGCAGTAGTTCGATTAGAGCAATTATTCCCATTAGCAGTAGATCAGATCAAATCAATTATCGACACGTATCCAAATGTTGATGATTATGTTTGGGCACAAGAAGAGCCTAAAAACATGGGGGCTTATGGCTATATGTTAATGAATTTTGATCTAGTAAAATTAAGATTGGCTTCGCCTAAAGCTTACAGTGCACCTGCAGCAGGAAGTTATGAACGTTCTAAAAAACGTCAAAAGAACGCCATTGCAATGGTATTTGATAAAACATTATTTCAATAACAACTCAATTATCACCCTAAGCTTTTCGAAGGGTAAACTTTTTAAAATAAAAAGAATATGATTTTAGAAATGAAAGTTCCTTCTCCAGGGGAATCAATTAAAGAAGTAGAAATTGCTACATGGTTAGTAAAAGATGGCGATTATGTAGAAAAAGACCAAGCGATTGCTGAGGTTGATTCCGATAAAGCAACACTAGAATTACCTGCTGAGGCCAGCGGAATTATTACGCTAAAAGCAGAAGAAGGCGATGCAGTAGCAGTAGGTGCTGTAGTTTGTTTAATTGACACAGCAGCAGCTAAGCCAGCAGGAGGTGGTGCTCCAGCAAAAGAAGAAACAAAAGCAGTTGAAGCGCCTAAGGCAGAAGCGCCCAAAGCAGCACCAGTAGTCGAAAGTACCTATGCAACCCAAGTACCTTCGCCATCCGCTAAAAAAATATTAGAAGAAAAAAATATCCAACCCTCAGAAATAGCAGGAACAGGTAAAGGAGGTAGAATCACTAAAGATGATGCTGTAAACGCAGTACCTTCAATGGGAACTCCAACAGGAGGAAACCGTGGTTCAGAACGTACCAAACTTTCCATGTTGCGCAGAAAAGTGGCAGAACGTTTGGTGGCGGCTAAGAATGAAACAGCGATGTTGACTACTTTTAACGAAGTGGATATGTCGGCTATCTATGCATTACGTGATCAATATAAAGAAGAATTTAAAGTAAAACACGGTTTAGGATTGGGCTTCATGTCGTTCTTTACAAAAGCAGTAACGCGTGCCTTACAATTGTATCCCGATGTAAACTCAATGATCGATGGTCAAGAGAAAATTTCATTTAATTTTTGTGATATTTCAGTAGCGGTTTCTGGTCCAAAAGGATTGATGGTACCCGTAATGAGAAATGCCGAAACGCTCTCTTTTAGAGGAGTAGAAGCTGAAATCAAAAGATTAGCAATTAGAGCGCGTGACGGACAAATCACTGTAGATGAAATGACCGGAGGAACATTTACCATTTCAAATGGTGGTGTTTTCGGAAGTATGTTATCTACTCCAATTATCAATCCTCCTCAATCGGGTATTTTAGGAATGCACAACGTAGTAGAAAGAGCCATCGTTAAAAACGGTCAAATTGTTATTGCTCCTGTAATGTATGTTGCCTTATCCTATGACCACAGAATCATTGACGGACGTGAGTCTGTTGGATTCTTAGTTGCGGTGAAAGAAGCTCTTGAAAAACCAGAAGAACTATTAATGGAGGGCAATGTAAAAAAAGCCTTAGAATTATAGAAATATAAATCCCAATAATAAAATCCCAAATTCCAAAAGAGTTTGGGATTTTTTATTAGGGTATTTCCTGAAGAATCATTTCAGATACAAGTAGTGATTGCTATAATCGATAATCGCTTTTCCTTTTAGCAAAACATCGGCACCAATAATACCATCAACAGGTTTTGTTTTATATTGAATCAATGCTTCATTTACATGACGCATATCGAAAACAATAAGGTGAAATTTTTTTTTCCATCGGCCCAATTGAATTTCGTTGTTTTTCGCTAATTGTGTTTCCATGCCTACTGCTCCAGCACCAGCGGCTTTGGTTTCCGAAAATTGTGCGTTTAATAAGAAGCGATCAACACTTTCAAAACCCATACAACTGTTGCTCGCTCCGGTATCTAAAATAAAGTTGCCCTTAACCCCATTTATTTTTCCTTGGATTAATAAATGTTGTGTTTTTAAAACCGTAAATTTTATTTTTTTGTATTTTTTTCCTTTTAAAAAGTCTTGCAAATCTTCCATACTTCAAAAGTAAATCAAATTTCTGAATCAAACTTTGTAACTTTGGCACTTTGTAACAAAGCCAAAAAATGATACTTACCGATACACACACTCATTTATATTCAGAAGAATTTGATCAAGACCGCCATGAAATGATACAAAGAGCCATCACTTCTGGTGTTTCTCGCTTTTTTGTTCCTTCAATAGATTCTAATTATACCCCAAAAATGTATGCATTAGAAAAACAATATCCCGAAAATGTCTTTCTCATGATGGGGCTACATCCTACGTATGTGAAGCGGAATTATTTGGAAGAATTGGCACATGTAGAACGGGAATTAGCTTCTAAGAAATTTTATGCGGTGGGCGAAATTGGAATTGATTTGTTTTGGGATAAAACATTTTTAAAAGAACAGCAGCATGCTTTTCAATACCAAATACAATTGGCAAAAAAATATAAATTAGCTATAAACATTCATTGTCGCGATGCATTTGATGAAGTTTTCGAAGTGTTAGAAAGCGAAAAAGCAACTGATTTATTTGGGATTTTCCATTGCTTTACCGGCGATTTTGATCAAGCCCAAAAAGCTATTTCATTAGGAATGAAATTAGGAATTGGAGGAGTAGCCACATTTAAAAATGGGAAAATTGATCAATTTCTGCAGGAAATTGACTTACAGCATATTGTTTTAGAAACCGATTCGCCTTATTTGGCTCCAGTTCCGCATCGCGGAAAGCGGAATGAAAGCAGTTATACCCTTTTACTGGCCCAAAAACTGGCCGAAATATACACTCTTTCAGTGGCAGAAATTGCAGAAATTACGACTGAAAATTCGAAACAAATTTTTGGAATTTAATCCAAAATTTAAGAACAAGTCATAAAATTTTTGTTCATTTGTGAATTGTTTTCAAAATTAGCATGACAAAATTCGATTCGATCCGTCCGTTTTACGATTCCGAAGTTAACGAAGCTTTAAAATCGCTATTGCACCATCCGATGATGAAGGCTATGATGGATTTTACGTTTCCAGAAATTCCAGAATCAACTTGGAAGGAACAATTGAGTAGAACCCATTCGATCCGGGATTTTCAAATTAATTTTGTATACCAATCCATCCAACGGGTTTTAGAACGAAGTTCGGAAGGCCTAACTACTTCTGGTTTTGAAAAATTAGAACCCAATACCTCTTATCTGTTCATTTCAAATCACCGCGATATTATTTTAGATACGTCTTTGCTCAATGTTTCGTTGTTTGATCATGGGTTGGTAATGACGGCTTCGGCCATTGGGGATAATTTAGTGCAAAAAGATTTCTTGTTGAAATTATCAAAACTCAATCGTAATTTTTTGGTATTACGCGGATTATCTCCACGGGAACTCTTGTTAAGCTCAAAGCTAATGGCCGAATACATGTATCAATTGCTGTCTAAGGAAAATCGTTCAGTATGGATAGCACAACGTGAAGGAAGAACCAAAGATGGTAAAGACGCGACCCATCAAGGCGTATTAAAAATGATTGCCATGGCTTCTGATGAAGAAAATTGCATGGATTTTTTCAAGAAATTAAAAATTGTTCCAGTGTCTATCTCCTACGAATACGATCCTACCGATGCGTTAAAAATGCCGCAACTCATAGCGCTTTCAAAAGACGAAGAGTACATTAAAGAAAAAAATGAAGATTTTATCACCTTGTTAAGCGGGATTATCGGACAAAAAAAGCGGATTCATATTCATGTAGGTGATATTTTGGAAAATGAATACGATAAAATTAAAGTAGAAAACGATAATAATAATAAGCAAATACAAGCGTTGGCTCAAGTAATAGATGATTCTATTTTGCAATCCTATAAATTATGGCCCACGAACTTCATTGCCTACGATATTTTGAATAACACAACAACCTTTGCTCATTTGTATGACGATAAAGAGCGTCAGTTGTTTGAGCGAAGATTAGAAATGCGCATCGATGCTGAAAATGAAACCATGAAAGCCGGATTCTTAGCCATGTATGCCAATCCTGTGGTGAATAAACTGAATTACACACATGACGTCGGATAAACCAAAAATACTGCTCATTTATACCGGTGGCACTATCGGAATGGTGAAAGATTTTACATCGGGCGCTTTGAAGGCATTTGATTTTAAAGAATTGCTAAACCGAATTCCTGAAGTACAACTTTTAGATTGCGAAATTGAAACCATATCCTTTGATACGCCTATTGATTCCTCTAACATGAATCTTTCCGGGTGGTTGAAAATAGCAACCATTATCCAAGATAATTATCTAAAATTTGATGGGTTTGTGGTGTTGCACGGTTCTGACACCATGTCTTATAGTGCCTCGGCCTTGAGTTTTATGCTCGAAAATCTAGCAAAACCTGTAATTTTTACCGGCTCGCAATTGCCTATTGGGGACTTGCGTACCGATGCTAAAGAAAATTTAATTACGGCCATTCAAGTGGCGGCGCTACAAAAAGATAAAAAACCGGTTATCCAAGAAGTATGTTTGTATTTTGAATATAAATTATACCGCGGGAATAGAACCACTAAAATAAGCGCCGAACATTTTAATGCGTTTATGTCACCTAATTTTCCAGAGCTGGCAGAATCGGGGGTGCATTTGCGGATCAATTCAGAATTATTAGCGACAACTTCAACGGATCAAGTCCTTTCTGTACAGAAAAATTTTGATGATAATGTGGCGATATTAAAGTTATTTCCGGGCATCAATGCCAAAGTTTTGTCGTCTTTTTTTGCTATTCCAAATATAAAAGGAATCGTATTAGAAACGTATGGTTCTGGAAATGCGCCTACCGAAAATTGGTTTGTAGAGGCCTTGGCACAAGCTATAAAAAAAGGCATTCATATTATCAATGTTACGCAGTGTAGCGGCGGAAGTGTGGCTATGGGAAATTATGAAACCAGCACACAATTAAAAAATATCGGAGTCATTTCTGGAAAGGATATTACTACTGAAGCGGCCATTACCAAATTAATGTATTTACTCGGGCAAAATATTTCCCAAGAAAGTTTTAAAGGCCGATTTGAAACTTCTATTCGAGGAGAGATGCTGTAATAATTGCCTTAAAATTTTTATAGCCGTTTTTTTTTTACTTATTTTACATAGAATTTAGAGAGGTGTCCGAGTGGTTGAAGGAGCAAGCCTGGAAAGTTTGTATATGGGTAACTGTATCGAGGGTTCGAATCCCTTCCTCTCTGCTGATTTTCAATGCATAGCAACACATGAATAAATTTCGTTACCTGTTTCTTCTTGTTTCGACCATTGGTTTTGCACAAACCGAAGGGACGGCAGTCGATTCTTTATTTAGAGAAGATCAGGTGTATGTTTCTGTGGCTTATAATTTACTGCAAAACAAACCCGATAATGCCAGTCAATTTTCTTTTTCTACGGGATTTACGGCAGGTTTTTTAAGAGATTTTCCTTTTACTAAAAACAGACACTGGTCAATTGCACCAGGGTTAGGTTATGCTTATACGGATATCAATCAGAACATCAACATACAAGCTATTTCCTTTCCCACAGTTGCAACTCCAGAGGTAGTGAGAAGCAGTATGCAAGTGCATTATTTAGAAATACCACTCGAGTTCCGCTGGCGCAATGCCTCTCCAGAGAGTCATAAATTTTGGCGCATCCATACAGGAATAAAAGCAAGTTATTTGTTAAGTGGGAAACTAAATTATGAATCGGATATCCAAGGGAATAAGACGGAAAGTTTAAAAAACAGGCTTAATAATTGGCAATATGGCGCGTACCTTTCTTTTGGATTCAACACTTGGAATCCTTATATTTATTATGGATTTCAGCCAATTTTTCAAAAAAACAAAACAGCAGTCGAAAATAATTCTTCGGCTTTACACATTGGGTTAAAATTTTACATTTTATAGCCAATAAGAAAATAGAAGTATTTGTGGAAGAAATCCAATAGCTATTCCAGCGACTAATTCTATAGGACTATGTGCCTTTTTATACAATCTTGAAGAAGCAACGGCACCCATACAAATGATACAAATCCCTACACTATAAGAATAGTCCAATTTGTAATATTTACACAAGCCGAAAATAAATGCGGTCAACGCACTAATGCCCATCATGTGCAAGCTCGCTTTAAATTTTAGAAGTACAACCGCAAGTACTAACACCGCACTAATAAAACCCCCAAGAAAGAAATAATAGAGTTCGGTAAAAACTTCTTTGGAAATACTATATTTAATTAATAGAAGTAATAATAAGGCCTGAATGGCTATAGGCATACGCCGCTCTTTTAAGCTGGCCTCAGTAAACGATTGCAACATCCCCAAGAAGCGAAATAAAAAATACATCGACAACGGCAGTAAGAGTGTTATTATAACAACTTGAAGGAGTGTCACGTATATTTGAGGGGCGTAGTAGAAATTTTTTGCAATGGAAAAGAAAAAAAGCGTTCCGTATAAAGAAATAAAGATGGGGTGAAAAATATAGGAAAAAACAGGTAATAACTTTTTAGCGTCCATCTTATATTTTTTTTCGTAAGCGCGCCACTGGGATTTCTAGTTGTTCTCTATATTTTGCAATAGTTCGACGCGCAATCGGATAGCCTTTTGCTTTTAATATTTCGGCTAATTGATCATCAGGCAATGGTTTCTTCTTGTCCTCTTCCGAAATGACTTGTTGTAAAATATTTTTAATTTCTATGGTTGAAACTTCTTCTCCTTGATCATTGGTCATCGATTCACTGAAAAATTCTTTAATTAATTTCGTCCCATAAGGAGTGTCTACATATTTACTATTGGCCACACGGGAAATGGTAGAAATATCTAAACCCACGAGGTCGGCAATATCCTTTAGAATCATTGGGCGAAGTTTTGTCTCTTCTCCTTCTAGAAAATAGTCCCGCTGGTAGTACATGATGGCATTCATGGTAACATATAGGGTTTCATTGCGCTGTTTGATGGCATCAATAAACCATTTGGCAGCATCTAATTTTTGTTTGATAAATTGAACTGCTTCTTTTTGTGCTGTGGATTTATCAGCGGTGACTTTGTAGCTTTGCAACATATCTTGATAATCCTTGGACACATGGAGTTCGGGGGCATTTCTTCCATTCAATAGCAATTCCAATTCGCCATCTACAATTCGAATGGTAAAATCAGGCACAATGTGTTCAATCATTTTTTGGTTTCCATCAAAACTACCTCCTGGTTTTGGATTTAGTTTTTCAATTTCATCAATCCCTTTTTTGAGTTGTTGTTGAGTAACATCAAATTTTTGCAACAATTTATCATAATGTTTCTTACTGAACGCTTCAAACTGTTGTTCGATTATGTTGATGGCCAATACTAGCCCTTCTGAGGGCGTTTTGTGCTTCAATTGAAGCAATAGGCATTCTTGTAAATCGCGAGCGCCAACGCCTACTGGTTCCAATTCTTGAACCAAATGTAAGATGCGCTCTACAGTAGTTTCATCGGTGTAAATACCTTGGGTAAAAGCTAAATCGTCCACAATGTCTTGAGTGGTTCTTCGTATATAACCCATGTCATCTATACTGCCTACTAAAAATTCGGCAATATCGCGTTCATCTTCTCGTAAAATAAAGGTATTTAACTGATTGATTAAATCTTGGTGAAAACTAACAGGGGCAGCAAATGGAGCGGATCGATCCTCATCATCATCGCTGTAATTGTTGGTTTGGTATTTATAATCAGGAGTTTCGTCGTTGCTTAAATAATCGTCGATGTTGATGTCTTGAGTATCAATATGATCACTGTCATAATCATCATAATCGTCTTCATTGGCGTTTACTTCAAAATCATCTCGCTCATATTCTTCCTCTTTGCTGCTTTCTTCTAAAGCTGGATTCTCTACTAATTCCTCTTGAAGACGCTGCTCAAATGCTTGTGTAGGCAACTGAATCAGCTTCATCAACTGAATTTGTTGAGGGGATAATTTTTGAGATAATTTGAACTGTAAACTGTGTTTTAACATTATATTTAGCTTTAAGCTTTATGCATTAAGCCTATTGCCTAATGCCTATTGCCTTATTAAAACTCTGCGTTCTGTGGCGTTCTTGGAAACGGAATTACGTCTCTAATATTGGACATTCCTGTTACAAAAAGGACTAAACGTTCAAATCCTAATCCAAATCCTGAGTGTACGGCAGAACCAAATCTTCGGGTATCTAAATACCACCATAATTCTTTTTCGTCAATTCCTAAGGCTTTCATTTTTTCCACTAACACATCATAGCGTTCTTCTCTTTGCGAACCGCCCACAATTTCTCCAATTCCAGGAAACAAGATATCCATGGCTCGCACCGTTTTTCCGTCTTCATTCAAACGCATATAAAATGCTTTTATTTTTGCAGGATAATCAAATAATATTACCGGACATTTGAAGTGTTTTTCCACTAAGAAACGTTCGTGCTCACTTTGTAAATCGGCACCCCATTCGTTAATAATGTATTGGAATTTTTTCTTTTTATTGGGAGTAGAATCTTTTAAAATATCAATAGCTTCGGTATAAGAAACGCGTTTAAAGTTATTTTCTAACACGAAGTTTAATTTTTCTAACAATGCCATTTCACTTCGCTCGGCTTGTGGTTTTGCTTTTTCTTCTTCCAGGAGTCGACCTTCTAAAAATTTCAAATCGTCGCCGCATTTATCAACAGTATATTTGATGACATATTTGATGAAGTCTTCGGCTAAATCCATGTTGTCCGCTAAATCATTAAAAGCCACTTCGGGCTCAATCATCCAAAATTCGGCCAAGTGACGTGACGTGTTGGAATTCTCCGCACGGAAGGTAGGTCCAAACGTATAAATTTGGCCTAATGCCATTGCAAAGGTTTCACCTTCTAGTTGTCCCGAAACCGTAAGATTGGTTTGTTTACCAAAAAAGTCTTCTTTGTAGTTGATAGCACCGTCTTCCGTTCTTGGCGCAGATCCGTCAATGGGCAAAGCTGTAACTTGGAACATTTCTCCAGCTCCCTCTGCATCTGACCCAGTAATAATTGGGGTATTTACATAGAAGAAACCTTTTTCTTGAAAATACTGATGTACGGCAAAAGCAAGCGTTGATCGCACGCGCATTACAGCTCCAAATGTATTTGTTCTCACTCTTAAATGCGCATTTTCACGAAGAAATTCTAACGAGTGTTTTTTGGGTTGCATCGGAAATTTTTCGGCATCACTATCCCCTAAAATTTCTATTTTAGTGACTTGAATTTCTACCTTTTGTCCTGCACCACGGCTTTCAGCTAAGGTTCCGGTAACGCAAATAGCCGCTCCAGTTGTAATTCTTCTTAAAGTTTCTTCAGCAGTGTTTTCAAAATCAACAACGCATTGAATATTATGTAAAGTTGAACCATCGTTCAACGCAATAAATTGATTATTTCTAAATGTTCTAACCCAACCTTTTGCTGTTACTTCATGTAGCGTATTCGTACTGTTTAAAAGGTCTATTACTTTTGAGTGTTTCATTTTCAAATATATTTATGTGCAAACCTACATAAAATTTCAATATTATATTAGGCTTTCAGGTTTATAATGTAGGTTATTTCTTTCCTTTGACAAAGATAACACGAAAGAAAAAATATACTATTTCTCGTTTGAATTTTCTTCTTCAAAATCTTCTTCAGAAAATCCATCTAATTCAATTTTATCGACTTCGCCCACTTCTTCATCGCTTAAGATATTGATTGTAGGCTCTCCAAATTCTTGCTGATTGGCTAATTTTTTATTGAGTGTTAATACTAAAGAAGGCAACAAGACCAAATTTGACAGCATACCAAACAATAAAGTGATGGAAACCAATCCGCCTAAAGCAATGGTTCCTCCAAAACTTGACAACATGAATACCGAAAATCCTGAAAACAATACCACTGAAGTATAGAACATGCTCAAGCCCGATTCGTTAATGGTTGCAAATACAGATTTTTTAATTTTCCAATTGTTTCGCGTTAAGGCTTGTCGGTATTCTGCTAAAAAACGTATGGTATCGTCAACCGATAGTCCAAACGCGATACCAAACACTAAAATGGTAGACGGTTTTAAAGGAATATTGAAATAGCCCATGATTCCGGCGGTCATTAATAAAGGCAATAAATTGGGCAATAATGCTACTAATATCATTTTAATAGATCGGAACATAAACGCAATTAAAAGTGCCGTTATGAATACCGATAGTAACAACGATTGCAGTAGGTTGTCTAGCAAATATTTTGTTCCTTTTTGAAACACAACCGCTTTTCCAGTTATAGAAACTGTATATTTTTCTTTTGGGAAAAGTTCGTCAATTTTAGATTGTAATTTGGATTCTATAACATCCAAATTATTGATGCCCTCATCTTTAATAAAAGTGGTAATTCGAGAATATTGGCCTGTTGTGTCAACATAGCTTTTCATCATATTCTCTGGGTTGGTTTTTGCCGAATTTTTGGCAAAAGATAAAATAAAGGCTTGCTCTTGCGAAGAGGGCAATTCGTAATATTCAGGATTATTATTGTAATAGGCTTGTTTTGAATATTTAACTAAATTGACAATTGAAATAGGTTTAGACAATTCGGGAATGGAATCAATGGTTTGTTGCAACTCATCCATTCTTTTAAGAGTTGCTAATTTCATGACTCCTTTTTTCTTTTTGGTGTCAATTAGTATTTCAATTGGCATAACACCATCAAATTCCTTTTCAAAAAACACAATATCATCATAGAAGGCCGCTTTTTTAGGCATGTCTTCTATTAAACTTCCAGAAATTCGCATCTTAAAAATTCCTACAGTACCTAAAGTTAGCAATAAAACAACCACTACATATACAAGTCGCCTTTTGTTTATTATGGTTTTTTGCACCCAGTTTAAAAAACTTACGGCATAGCTGCGTTCTAAATGATCTAAATGGCGTTCTTTTGGCGTTGACATATAACTATAGGCCACCGGAATTACAAAAAGACAGAGGAAGAATAAGGCGATAATATTTATAGAAGTGACGACTCCAAATTCTTTTAATAATTCATTATTGGTTACAATAAATGTTGCAAATCCAAACGATGTAGTAAGATTGGTAATCAAGGTTGGTGTTCCCACCTTTGTAATTACACGAACTAAAGCCTTTGCCTGATTTCCATGTATTCTGCACTCTTGATGGTACTTATTGGTCAAGAAAATACAGTTTGGAATTCCTATAACAATCATTAATGTAGGCACTAAAGCGGTTAAAATAGTAATTTCATAGCGCAGTAATCCCAGAAATCCAAACGACCACATTACCCCCACAATTACAATACACATTGAAATTAATGTTGTTCTAAAGGATCTAAAAAAGAAAAAGAAAATCAAAGAAGTTATTCCCAATGCTGCTCCAATAAAGAGGCTAATTTCGCTAATGATATATTCCGAATTAAGCGATCGAATGTAAGGCATGCCCGAAACATGTAAATCTACTTTTGTTTCTTTTTCAAAAGCTTCAATGGCGGGGATAATTTTATGCAATACTAAATCTTTGCGTTCGGGGGTGTTTACAATTTTTTTATCTAAATAAATAGCCGACCGAATAATACCCGAATGATTGAACAACAACCCATCATAAAAAGGCATTTGCGTTAATAATTCTTTCTTTTTTTCATTTAAATAGGCCGCATTTTTTGTTTGTGTAGGGTCAATTAGCGCGGTCAATTCAAAGGAAAAAAGGCTGTCGTTTTTTTGTAATTTTTTTAAGTCGTTGAGCGAAATAATTCCGTCTACTTCAGGATTTTTTTTGAGCTGAAGCATCAATTTCTCCCAAGAATCATAAATTTTAGGTGTAAAAATCAGGCGGTCTTGTATGCCTATTACGATGAGGTTTCCTTCTTCGCCAAATTTTTCTAAAAAAGAATTGTATTCTAAATTTGCTTTTTCGGAAGCTGGAAGTAGATTGGCTTCAGTGGTAGTAAATTTAATATGCTTCCACTGCGAAGCCATAAAAAGGGTAAAAAGAGCAACGGTTACTAATAAACCTATTCTGTTTCGTAAAATTTTACTGGCGATAAAATCCCAAAAATTGGTGTTGAACCACTTTACCATCTCTCAAAAATTAAGTGGCAAAGGTAGGTATTCCTGCTTAATTAATGGGCTTACATTGGGATAATTTACTGAAAATTAAATCCCTAAATCCAACTGAAAAGAAATTTTTATTGCAATGTTGTCTTCAAAACGGGCTAATTGATAGGGCCCATATCGATAAAATGCAACCCATCCAAATCCTTTAAACAGTTTATTACATTCAACGCCACTTTCAAAGAACCCTTTTTCCATGGTATTATAGGTAATTCCGATGTGTTGGGTAGACCGGTTATTGGAACCAAATGCCATGCGTGTAACTAAGGTAAATTCTGGGTTTATTTTTGGGGCCACTTGTATTTTGTTAAACGTATGTTTTAGTTGTAAGGAAACATATTTATTAGAGAAAAATTCGTTGAAATACATGGTTTCAAAACTGTTTTTCCCAGAAAATGTAATCCGTTGTAATACCGCATCTCGGTTTAAATTATTGGGCTGTATGCTGTATAAGTGTGTAATTGGTACCGCTCCAAAAGCAATTCCGGTTTGCACCAAAACGGAGCTTTTTTGCCCCGATAAATAAGGCAGTTCATAATAGGATTTAAAATCCAATTTGGAAAATTCAAAATCGTTGCCCAATACTTTAGGCAAGCTTTGGGTATATTGTAACGAAAATTTAGGATGCCGTTTTTCGATTTCAATTTTTCCAATAGGAGTTTGCATGTAATCACTAAATGGGTTCCATTGCAAGCCGAGTTGGACCGAAGTGATCGAATAATTGGTATAGGAAATTCCATTATGGATGAATGTATAATCGAATAAAGGTTGAATTTGACTGTTTGAAAGGGCAAAATAACTCAAAGTTTTAGGCAAAATTTTACTTTCTACATAAATGGAAGTGTTCCTATTGTTGTAGAAAGTAGTAATATTCAATGGGCGCGGATCGTAAATTTTAAAGCGCCTCAAATCGGTAGCAAAATTAGTTTGTGCAATTTCATTTATATCATCAAAATAAGAAGCACTGATCCATGTTTCTGATGATTGATGGGCCAAATAAGAGGGCGTTATACCAAATTTTGCTTCCCTATCTTTTAATCCATAAGCACCATAAAATGCAATTTTGTAGCGGGAGGAAAGGCGGCTATTGGTTATCCCCCCCAATCCAAATCGAAACCCTTCATAATGATCATATTTAATAATACTTCTAAGATCAACATCGATGATGGAAACAGGAAAATAGCCGTTAATTATTTTTCGGCCTAGAAAAATTTTATGTTCAATTTTTTCTGAAAGGGACAAACTATCAATGGCGGTATAAGTTTTAATTTTTCGTTGGTCTAAAGTGTCTTTTGTAAAAGTATTCCAATACTCGGTTGATTTTTTTAAGCTCGTTGCCGGAACCTCAATTTTGACATTAGGTTTTGAAAGAATGACAGGCTGATTTATTTCAACATCAAAAGGGGTAGATTCGAGATATAAATAGACTTGATCGGTTGCGTTTTTACGTTCCTTAAAGTCTAGAGAAGAACTGAATTTTATAGTACCACCTAATAGATTAATGTCGTCATAATTATTCCCTTTTTGCACTTTAAAAAAGCGCTTTTCAGGAAACCAAAGTTGCTGTTCTTTCAAGTACGAAAAGGTATAGGTGGCATGTATGTTTACTACCCCATAAATTCGATAATATGCTTTTGAAATCGCATACGTTTCGGCATCAATATACAACAAGCCACGAAGTTTATTTCCGTTGAATTTTTTGGGTTGGAAATAAATACGAAATGCCTTTCGTCCTGCAATTGAGACGGTATCGATTAATTTATAGGTATACAATCGACGCCCATAGTTTGAAATGGGATTTTGAACCGGAATTTCAAGTATTTCAAACGGATTTTCATATACTGAATAAGAGACTAATTTTAATCCTAAATACTCATAAAGCGGCTGATCAAACCCCGCCATTCGCGTGGCTAAAATGGTTTCTTTACTTTTTTTATGGGCAAACTGAATTAAATTTACTTTTTCGGTTTGATACAGATGTTGTTTTTCTACTACTTTTTTGAATTTGTAATTGGTTGAGTCCAGTTTTATTTTTGGTTTTCGAAGTAAATTATATTTAATAATTGTATCTATTTTTGAAGAAATACTATCGGGGTTTGCAGTTACCTTGAGATACTCGTAGTTTTTATATTGAAAACTGGAGAGCGCTTTTGTAGGGTCGTTTTGTTTTTTATTTTCAATGACCTTTTTTATGATATTATTGACTTCAATTTCTGAATAAATTTCTTTCTTTTTACTGTTTATATTTGGAATTAATTTTACAGTAATAATAGCGCTTAAAGCAGAGGGATAGGCTATTTTTTCAAGATATCCAGGGTAATTTATTTTTATGGGAAGCTTGGGGTCTTCAACAGTCAAATTAAATTTTCCTTCCCAATCAGCACTTATTGAAGAGGAATTGTAGGTTATCGAAGCAAAAGCAATGGGAATTGCACTATCAAAATCAATAACTTGGCCTTTGACATTGGTTTGCGCTATCAAGCTTGAAGTAAAAAGGAAACACAATAAAGACCAAAAGTAGTTCATGGATAATTTGCAATAGATCACAAAGATATTTAAAATAAAAAATCCCGAGAGTGAATCGGGATTTAAATTTATACTTTCATAATTTCGGCTTCTTTAACCGCTAAAATTTCTTCGATTTTCTTTATAAAAGAATCCGTTAGTTTTTGAACGTCTTCTTCTGCTTTTTTACAGATGTCTTCTGCAGTGCCTTCTTTTTCTTCTTTTTTAATGTCGGAATTGGCGTCTTTTCTGTGATTTCTAATTCCAATTTTTGCTTCTTCTGCCTCCGCTTTTGCTTGTTTTACTAAGTCGCGTCTTCTTTCTTCCGTCAAAGCTGGAATATTGATGATGATAGTATCACCATTATTCATCGGATTTAAACCTAAGTTGGCAATCATGATGGCTTTTTCAATAGGATGCAACATGTTTTTTTCCCAAGGAGCCACAGTAAGCGTTCTCGCATCGGCAGCATTAATATTGGCAATTTGTGATAATGGGGTTTGTGAACCGTAGTAATCTACAAAAACACCGCCCAACATTTGAGGAGAAGCTTTACCTGCTCTAATGTTTAAAAATTCTTTTTCTAAGTGGGCAACAGATCCCAACATTGCTTCTTGAGCACTTTCTAAAATAAAGTTAATTTCTTCCGTCATTTTTTGATTCAAAATTGAGGTTTCAGGTTTCAAACAATAACATGATGAAACGTGAAACAAAATTATAGTGTTACCGTGGTCCCAATGGTTTCTCCGTTACACACTTTTAATAAATTTCCGGCCTTATTCATATCAAATATAATAATTGGCAGTTTGTTTTCTTGACTCAAGGTAAAAGCGGTCGTGTCCATAACATTTAATCCTTTTGCCAATACGTCTTCAAATGAAATGAAATCAAATTTAACGGCATCTGTATTTTTTTCAGGATCTGAAGTGTACACTCCGTCTACACGTGTTCCTTTTAAAATGACATCTGCACTTACTTCAATTCCTCGTAACACAGCAGCAGTATCCGTTGTAAAATAGGGATTTCCAGTACCTGCACCAAAAATTACAATACGCCCTTTTTCTAAATGGCGCGTTGCTTTTCTTTTGATGTAGGGTTCGGCAATCGCTTCAATCTTTAAAGCAGTTTGTAAACGCGTTTGCATTCCGGCTTCTTCCAAGGCGCCTTGTAATGCCATACCGTTAATAACGGTGGCAAGCATTCCCATGTAATCACCCTGCACTCTGTCCATTCCATTACTTGCGCCAGAGACTCCTCTAAAAATATTACCCCCACCGATAACGATAGCAATTTCTACTCCTTTTTCATGAATCTGTTTGATCTCTGTGGCATACTCTGCTAATCGTTGTGGATCGATACCATATTGTCGATCACCCATTAATGCTTCGCCGCTTAATTTCAGAAGAATTCTTTTGTACTTCATTAGAATGTTTTGTTTTGTTTTGCAAATATAGTTAAATCGTTTTTTCCTAAAAAAAAATGTGAGCAACATTTATAGGAACAAATTAGTATTTAATGGATCAGGATCTATAAACCGCCAGTTTTATTCAAATCATTACTGCTCTTGTGTAACATATCTTACTTAAAAATAACAAAAATTGCCTTATTTTTGGGCCATAAATATAAAGATCATGAAAGAAATCATTCAAAATGCGTTACAGAATAGTTTTACCCATACCGAATATCGAAAATTAGCATCAAAACTTGTAGCTCAAGGAAAGCCTACTGGGCATGATCTTTCAGAAGCACTAGCGCATTATGCCGAATTAAATGAAACCCGAATGAATCGTTTGGAAAAAACCATAACAATATCTGAGGAGGTAAAAGTAAAATTAGTAAAAAATAGCAAAGACTGTATTTGGCTGGTATTATCAGAAAGTTGGTGTGGCGATGCCGCTCAAATATTGCCGGTTATAAATAAAATGAGTGAGGTTTCCAATGCGATTCAACTCAAGATTGTATTACGTGATGATAACGATTCTTTAATGCAACAATTTTTAACTAACGGGGCAAAGGCCATTCCAAAACTAATCATTTTAGACACTCAAACATTAAACGTAGTTGCCCAATGGGGGCCTCGTCCGCTAGGGGCTAAACAATTAATTGAAGATTACAAAGCAGCTCACGGCCTAGTGGATGAAGCTGGAAAAATTGAATTACAAAAATGGTATTTGCACGATAAAGGCATCTCCATTCAGCAAGAAATTACGGAAATCATAGGCCAATTATAAATGGCTTTTTGGATTTAATTTACCGTTCCAATAATCTTCAATTTATCTGAAGTAGAAATGCCTCCAGGATTACAGCCGGGTTTGCCTTCTGGAATTTCTATGTTTAATTTTTTGTAATAGTCTACCCATACTTCGAAATATTCTTCTGTTTTTGGCGATTTGAAAGTCATCGGAAATAAATCAAATAGGGGTTTTTTATTAGCATGTAAGAAAGCGTCATACAGTAATTCCGAACAATAATATTTTCCGTTATTGTACACATATTCTTCGTCATAGGGCACACCAATTTGTTGCAAAGCAAAAGCGATGGCTTCTGGAATAAGCGCTCGGTATTTTCTTTTTAATCGGCCCACAAACATTTTTTCAGCGGTATACGTTTTGAACGTTTCGTAGGGTGTAATTTTTACCGACGAGCCGGATGCTTCAATAACAAGTATGGAGTCATTTTTAATATACACTAATCCCAAATGGCTAAAATCGTGTCCTTGGTACCCTGAAGTCACTTCATTAATCGCCTCGCAAAGTGGCCCGCAATTCATTGATTGAAAGAGAAGATCTCCCGATTTAAGGGTAATATTTTGTGAAAAACCCACAAAAGAAAAGAAAAAAATAAAGGCAATCGTTTTCTTCATATTAAAAGGAGACTAATGAAAATCCAACACTGATACTTCCTTGCGAACGGTTATGCAGCTGAAAACCATAGGAAGTAATTTCTATAAAAAGCTGCAATTCTGAGGCTTCTAGATTTAATTTTAGTCGTTTATATGTTCCGGTTAAGTTGCCTCTTCCCAGCGCAAAGGATTGTCCAAACCCCACATCGAGACCTAATCTTGTTTCTTCGCCAATTTTTGGCATGATGCGCCAATTTGAAAATACAGGAGCAACAATTAATTTTTCAGATAATTTCATTCCAATTCCAGTGTGTGCACTTAGTCCAAGCCATTCGTTTAAATGGATTCCATATCCAAACGAACTGTTGATACCTTCGGGGACAAACCAACTAGTATTTACACTGCCGTCGGGAAAAACTTCTCCTCTGTTTTTGTTTCCTTGTAAAGGAACAGAAAGTTCAAATTGTGTAAAAGTAATCTTAGACACTGGTTTTGCAGAAGCCGAATCATTTATAGTAGTTTCGACTTGAGCAAATGACCAGTTGATCAGTAATATAATAAACAGTAAAAATTTAGACTTCATCTTGTATTGATTTTTCAAATCCTGCGGGTGTTACAGCATTGTTAACGCTGTAATCGCCAATTTTTGTGCGTCGTAATGCTGATAAGTGACCGCCCGATTCGAGGGCCAAGCCAAAGTCAAAAGCCAAAGATCGAATGTAGGTTCCTTTGCTGCAGGTAACTCTAAAATCGACTTCGGGCAATTGTATACGCGTAATTTCAAATTCATAAATGGTTGTTTTTCTCGCTTGAATTTCGACTTCTTCGCCTGCACGCGCATGCTCGTACAATCGTTTGCCGTCTTTTTTTATAGCCGAAAAAACCGGAGGTTTTTGGTCAATCTCGCCGACAAATTGTAGGGTTGTTTCAAAAATTAAATGTTCCGTAAGATGTTCGGTTGGGAAATGAGCATTAATTTCGGTTTCTAAATCATAAGATGGGGTAGTAGCACCTAATTGAATTGTCCCGGTATATTCTTTAGCCTGCGCTTGTATTTCGGTGATTTTTTTTGTGAATTTTCCCGTACAAATGATCAGTAATCCCGAAGCTAATGGATCCAAAGTTCCGGCATGTCCAATTTTAAATTTTTTGGGTAAATCAAATTTTCGTTTTAAAATGTACTTCAATTTATTCACCGCTTGAAACGAGCTCCAAGTGAGCGGTTTGTCTATTAAAATTATACTACTGGCTACTACTTCTTCAGACGTCATTAGATAATGGTTAATTTTTGAACAAAGAAGTGAACAAATAAGATCACGATACCGGCAAGTATTCTATAATAACCAAAAATTTTAAAGCCATTTTTTGTTAAAAATCCAATAAATGATTTGATTGCGATAAGTGCTACAATGAAGCCCACAATATTGCCAATGATCAATAAATTGATTTGATCCCCAGAAAGGACAAAACCCGCTTTGTAATAATCGTAAGATTTTTTTAACGTAGCGCCTAACATGGTAGGAATGGCCAAGAAAAATGAAAATTCGGCTGCGGTAGTTCGCGATATTTTTTGCGTCATGCCGCCTACAATACTAGCACCACTTCTCGAAATACCAGGAATCATAGCTAAACATTGGAACAATCCAATTTTAAACGCCGTACGATAGGATATTTCGGTACCTTCGGCGGCACCAAACCACTCATCTACTTTTAACAGTAAAATTCCGCCCACAATGAGTGATATGGCCACAGTGATCGGATTTTCTAATAAACCATCAATAAAATCGCTAAATAGTAGTCCAAAAAGCACCGCAGGAACAAATGCCACAACTAATTTATAATAAAAATCAAGGGATTGAAAAAAGCGTTTAAAATATAAAACAATAACAGAAAGTATGGTTCCTAATTGAATTACAATAGTAAAAAGTTTCGTAAAATCGTCTTGAGCAATGCCAAAAAAAGAAGAGGCAACTATCATGTGGCCCGTTGAAGAAACAGGTAAAAATTCGGTAATTCCTTCAATAATCGCTAAAACAATAGCTTGGAGTGTATTCATGGAGTAGAGATTAGTAAAATGTGAATAGAAAATATACCAATTGCTATTAACATATTACGAATTACTTTTTTGGATTTTTCAGGATAGAATAGATTGTAATTCCGAAACCGATCAAAACCACAGCTGGCGCTAAGCGGATGCGTCTAAAACTGAAAATTTCTTCATTAAAAACAGCAGGGTTTTCACTACCGCCGCCACTCATTAATAAGAATCCTAACGCAATGATTGCTAATCCAACACACAAAATTTTGTAATTGAAGGGATCAAATAGAAATTCAGGTTTTTTGTTTTTATCCATTTTGTACAGTTTAATTTCACGAAACATTTCTGTTTCAAGGAATATTAATAAAGATCGTCTGTTTTTAAGTTCAAGAAACGTTGTGTAGCAAAATAAGTACTAATTGACGTAATAATTGTCCCAATTAATAATACACCAAAGATCACAATTCCAATAGAAGTGTAATCGTTTGCAATGCCTAAACTTGGGAATAATCCGTCTATATAAACCACTACGCCCATCAATCCGATAATGGCTAATCCAGCACCAATCAAGCCTAATTTAATACTGGTCCAAATGAACGGTTTTCTGATGAATGATTTTGTAGCACCCACCATTTGCATGGTTTTAATCGTAAAGCGATGCGAATAGACCGAAAGTCGTAACGAACTATTAATTAATAACATAGCTACAACAGTTAAAACACCACTCACCACTAATATCCAAAAACTAATTTCTTTAACGTTATTGTTTACTAAATCTACTAATTCTTTATCGTATATGATTTCGGTTACCATTTCATTTTTTCGAAACGAACGTTCAATTTTTTTGATGCTAACGGAGTTTACATAGTCTCCTTTTAAATGAATGTCAAACGAATTTTGTAGGGGGTTAAAGCCCAAAAATTCCATAAAATCTTTCCCTACAATGTCCACATTATTTTTGGCCGCACTGTCTTTGTGAACAAAGGCATAATCTTTAATAAAATTGGCGTTTTTTAATTCCAAATCAAAGGAACTCAAAACGCTATCAGTCGCTTCATTATTAAAGAATACAGTCATGGGGATATTTTCTTTAAAATCATCGGATATTTTCTTTGAATTAATTACAAATAATCCTAAGGTTCCTAAAAGGAATAACACTAAAAAAATACTTAATACTACTGAGAAATAAGAAGAAATTAATCTTCGTTTGTTGTAATTTTCGAAAGATGATGCCATAAAATTGTATTTAAGCCGTAAAAATACTAAAGAAATTTTGTTTACCTAGAATATACTCACAAAGATTTAACAATAGCGGTTAATTTTTATAAAAGACACGTTTGACCCGTTGCGAAATTCCAGTTACTATTTCATAGGAAATGGTTTGCATGGCGGCTGCCATTTCTGTGATGGTTGGAGTCGCTCCAAAAACAATAACGTCATCTCCTTCTTTACAAGGAATATGGGTCACATCAACCATCATCATGTCCATGCAAATAGCACCTAAAATTGTTGCTTTTTGTTGCTGTATCGTTACATATCCTTTTTGATTTCCCCAAGCTCTACTAATTCCGTCGGCATAGCCAATAGGTAAGGTGGCTACTCGCATCGTTTTTTGAACCATAAATCTTCGGCTATAGCCTATACTTTCTCCGGGTTCAAGTGTTCTAATTTGTGAAACGATGGTTCTTAAGGTACTCACATTTTCCAATCCTGTTTGTTCTACAGTTGAATTTGCCAAACCATACAGACCGATGCCTAAACGCACCATTTCCATCTGTTTTTCGGGATAGTTAAAAATACCCGAAGTGTTCAAAATATGACGAATGGGTGGGTGTGGAACCACTTTTTCAATTTCAGAAAATAAGGCGTCGAAGCGTTGGAATTGCAATTGGGTAAAGGCCTCAAAATTGCGATCATCGCTGGCCGCTAAGTGCGTGAAGACGCTTTTTACTTTTACAAAATTGTTGTTTTTTAGCAACGCACACAAGGCATCGATTCCGTCCGATTCAAATCCCAAACGGTGCATACCGGTGTCCAACTTGATATGTATCGGATAATGCGAAATATTTTGTTCTTGGGTTATTTTTAAAAAGGCTTGTAAGCCATGAATCGAATAAATTTCGGGCTCTAAATCATAGGCAATCATGGCTTTAAAACTGCTGTTTTCTGGATTTAAGACCATAATTGGAGTGCTAATTCCCGCGTTTCGCAATTCAATACCTTCATCGGCAAACGCAACTCCAAGATAATCTACTTTGTGATGTTCTAATAGTTTAGCAATTTCATACCCTCCATTGCCGTAACCAAAAGCTTTGACCATCACCATAATTTTGGTTTGTGGGTGCAATTTGGATTTATAAAAATTTAAGTTATGACTAATGGCATCGAGGTTAATTTCGAGTACAGTTTCGTGATTTTTTTCTTCTAAAACCACTACAATTTCATGAAAATTAAAACCGCGCGCCCCTTTGACTAAGATGGTTTCGCTTTGAAACGATTGCACCTTAAACTGCTGTAAAAAATCCTGTGTATTAGAAAACGAAATGACATTGGGCATTTCATTTAAATAGTGTCCAATGGTTTCCCCAATCGTAATTATTCGATGAATATTATGTCGGGAAAGGAGTTGTTTTACTTGGTCATACAAAACGTCATTAGCAATGCCACTTGAAAAAATATCAGAGAGAATAACCGTTTTTTTATCGTGTAGCTTTTGTTGTTCTAAAAAATCCAAGGCAATTTTCAACGAGGGGTAATCTAACGAATAACTGTCGTCAATTACTATACAGTTTTGAATTCCTTTCTTGGTTTGCAAACGCAATTCTACAGGATATAATTCGGCCAATCGATTTTGAATAAACGCAATGTCTTCCCCAATAAAGAGCATAAAATTTACACAGCTGATTGCATTTTCAATGGAATGCTCGTCAACAAATGGCACGTTTGCATGGCAGGTGATATTTTGGTATTTGAAGGTTAATTCGGTACTGTTTTCTTGCTTTTTTTGGGAAACAAAAACCGCAGCTCTCTCGTCTTCAAAACTCCAGGTTTGTTTGTGACAATCTGAGGGTAATAGGGCTTCAATCGCTTCGTTTTTTTGCAAGAAAACAGCAGTACAATGCTTAAAAAGTTTTATTTTTTCAGCTATTTTAGCTTCGCGATTGGAAAATCCTTCGTCGTGAGCTTCACCAATATTGGTTAAAATACCATAGGTTGGTTGGATGATGGATGCCAATTGTTCCATCTCTTCGGGTAATGAAATACCGGCTTCAAAAATTCCGAAATCGTATTGGCCTTCCATTGCTAAAATAGAGAGCGGAACGCCTACTTGTGAATTATAACTTTTGGGATTACGAACGATCAAATGTTTTGGACTTAATAAAAAATTCAACCATTCTTTAACAATCGTTTTACCGTTACTCCCGGTAATTCCAATGAAAGGGAAATGAAAGGGTTTGCGATACCCAATTGCCACTTGTTGCAAAGCTTGTAAGGAATTTTCAACAACAATAAAAGTAGCTTTTCCCTTAACTATTTCTGGAATATGCTCTACCACAAAATGACAAACCCCTTTTGAAATCAAATCTTCTAGGTAGCGATGGGCATCATGGTTTTGACCCTTGAGCGCAAAAAACAAAGTGTCTTTTCCGTTGTGCAGCGATCGGCTATCAATAGAAATATGTTGGGGCGAAAACGAGGAGGCTTCGCCTTGCAAAAGGCCATTACAAAAAGTGATGATATGGTAGAGGTTGAGGTTCAAATTATTCTTTTTCTTCTTTATTTTGGCGCATGGCTTTGAAATAGGCAGCTCTGCTGAGCGGTTCATATTCTTCGTTTTCGCCCAACATTACTAATTTTTCATCTTTCGATTTTCTAAAACTATAATGGGCTAAATTCCCCGTATGTGTACAAACGGCATGAACCTTTGTAACGTATTCGGCAGTGGCCATTAATGCCGGCATTGGGCCAAAAGGATTTCCCTTAAAATCCATATCTAAACCGGCTACAATTACTCGAATTCCCGAATTGGCCAAATCATTACAAACGGCAACAATTTCTTCGTCAAAAAACTGGGCTTCATCGATACCAATTACGTCGCAACCCTGTGCTAATATTCGAATATTTTCAGCCACAGGAACAGGAGTAGAGCGAATTTCATTTTTATTGTGAGAAACGACCATTTCATTGTCATAGCGGGTATCAACAGACGGTTTGAAAATTTCCACTTTTTGTTTGGCAAATTGAGCACGTTTTAATCTACGGATCAACTCTTCTGTTTTACCAGAAAACATAGAACCACAAATTACTTCAATCCAACCAAATTGTTCTTGTTGATTTACTGTATTTTCGAGAAACATTTTGTATCTTTCGTACGTTAAAAAATTATTTTCTGCTACATTTGTAAGCAAAACAAAAATATTAAAAAAGTATCGATATATTCAATTCCATTTAATAAAGTTATGAAGAAAAGAGTATCTGCTGAATTAATCAGTATTGCGCACCGAATTTTAAAATTAAAAAATCATTCCGAAACCCTTCAATTGCAACAAGAAGCAAAGAATTTGTATGATCAATTGACCATTTTGCGATTCTACGAAGAAAATTTCGAAATGCTTAAAAATGAAATTCCAGCCACTGTTATTGAAGAAATGCTAGAAGCAAAGCCAACAGCCGTTTTTTCTGCTCCTGTTGAAGTCAAAGAAGAAGAGCTTGTACAAGCGATAGATTTAGTTATTGAAGAAGAAAAAGTTGTCCCTGCAACCGAAGAAAAAAGTGAAGTAGCCGAAGTTACTCTTGACGAACTTGATGAAGTTGAAGCTTTGGAAACCCCAATTGGAGTTCCAACGGAAGCTGCAGAAGTAGAAAAGGTTGCCGAAGCTACTAAAGAAATTATTCCAGAAAGCAAGCCAGAAAAAAAATTCATAAAACCTGAAAAGCAAAAACCGGTTGTAGCAAAACAAATTTCGTTTGAAGACATGTTGGTTCACGATTATAAAGAATTGGATTTTATAAAAGTAGACGAAGTTCCTGCGGGCGTTGAGATGGCCAATGATCTTTCCTTTGATGCATTGGACATAGAAGAATCTCTAATAATTGATGCGCCACAAGAACCAGCAGAAGAAAAGGGAACGAAAGAAGAAAAATCAATGTCATTGAACGATACATTGAATAAAGGCATTAATATTGGACTTAATGATCGAATTGCTTTTGAAAAAAAATTATTTGGCGGCAATTCAGATGATTTCAACCGCGTTCTTTCGCAATTGAATAGCTTTGATTCTTTTGAAGAGGCCAAAGATTTTATCCAAGACTTTGTAAAACCCGATTATAACAATTGGGAAGGCAATGAGGAATTTGAAACTCGTTTTTTGGATATTCTTGAGAAAAAGTTTAATTAGAAGTTGTTTGTTTTTTAACAAGATCCTGTTAAACCATATACCTCAAAAATGAGTAAATTATTCATCGTTCCCACGCCAATAGGTAATCTAGAAGACATGACTTTTCGTGCAATTAATGTGCTTAAAGCAGTGGATTTAATTTTAGCCGAAGACACGCGCACCAGCGGAAAATTGCTAAAGCATTTTGAAATTACCACGCACATGCATAGCCACCATATGCACAACGAACACAAAACCGTTGAAAATTTGATTAAGCGATTGCAAGCTGGCGAAACGATTGCCTTAATAAGCGATGCCGGAACCCCAGCCATTTCTGATCCTGGATTTTTATTGACTCGGGCTTGTGTAGAGCATGGCATTACAGTTGAATGCTTGCCAGGCGCCACTGCCTTTGTACCTGCATTAGTGAGCAGCGGTTTGCCTAATGATAAATTTGTATTTGAAGGATTTTTACCCGATAAAAAAGGAAGACAATCCCGTTTTTTAGCGTTGCAAGAAGAATATCGCACAATGATTTTCTACGTATCGCCACATAAATTAAACAAAACCTTAGCCGAATTTATAACCTATTTTGGAGCCGAAAGACCTGTTTCTGTTTCTCGCGAATTATCCAAATTACACGAAGAAACCATTAGAGGAACTGCCGAAGAGGTATTGAAGTATTTTGAAGCCAAACCAGCTAAAGGAGAAATCGTTGTGGTTGTGGGGGGAAAAAAATAACATAGAAGTAAATTTGGTGCTCACTATCATAATTTACATTTAATAAATAGTTATACCTTTGTTCTTCAAATATATAAGCCAAAATAAAATAATTCATAATTTTTAATTCGTAATTAATCTATGCGTTGGAATCCAAAATCTAAGCCAAATCCCGAGAAAGTACACGCCCTTCAAAGCGCCCTCCAAGTCGATGAAATCATCGCTACATTATTAGTTCAAAGAGGAATAGAAACCTTCGAACAAGCCAAAACATTTTTCCGTCCTACCTTAGCCGATTTGCACAATCCGTACCTCATGAAGGACATGGACAAAGCTGTGGCACGCATTGAAACCGCCATTTCCAATAACGAAAGCATCTTAATTTTTGGCGATTATGATGTCGACGGAACGACTGCAGTGTCTCTAGTTTCAAGTTATTTTCGCAGTTATTATCCCAATGTGGCCACCTATATTCCCGATCGATATGCCGAAGGTTACGGGATTTCCTACACTGGAATAGATTATGCAGAAGACAACGCAATTTCTTTAATTATTGCACTCGATTGTGGTATAAAATCCATAGATCACGTAGCGTATGCTAATGAAAAAAACATTGATTTTATCATTTGCGACCACCACCGTCCAGGGCCTATTTTGCCCGAAGCAGTTGCAGTTTTAGACCCAAAACGTGACGATTGCAACTATCCTTATGATGAATTATGTGGGTGTGGTGTGGGCTTTAAATTGATTCAAGCCTTAGCTGAAAAGCGAAACCAAACGATTGATGATTTGTTGGGTTATTTAGATTTAGTAGCCACAGCCATTGCTGCAGATATTGTTCCGATTACAGGAGAGAATCGGGTATTGGCAAAATTTGGATTGGAAGTCATCAATTCCAACCCCCGACCTGGAATTAAAGCCTTAATTCAACAGGTAAAAAAGAAAGTACTAACCATTACGGATGTGGTTTTTATCGTCGCGCCAAGAATTAACGCCGCAGGAAGAATCAAACACGGCAACGAAGCAGTGGCTTTATTAACTGAATATGATTTGGAGCAAGCTGAGCAATTTGCAGCAGAAATTGAACAGCACAATTCTGACAGAAAAGAAATAGACAAACAAATAACAAAAGAAGCCTTACTTCAAATTGAAGAAAATAATGAGCAAACCCGATTTTCATCCGTTGTGTATCAAGAAAATTGGCACAAAGGAGTCATTGGAATTGTTGCCTCGCGATTGGTAGAAAATTATTATCGGCCCACGATTGTGTTTACCAAAAGTGGCGAAAAATTAGCCGCTTCGGCCCGATCTGTAAAAGGGTTTGACATCTATAATGCGTTAGAAGCGTGTGCCGAACATTTAGACCAGTTTGGTGGTCACATGTATGCCGCTGGAATGACGCTTTCGGAAGAGAATTATGAAAATTTTAAAAATGCTTTTGAAAATGAAGTTTCGAAAACCATTCATCCGGATGTTTTAACTCCAGAAATTTTATATGATGCCGAAATAGAATTGTCTGAAATCAATCCGAAATTAATCCGTGTTTTGAAACAATTTGAACCCTTTGGCCCCGAGAACATGACTCCTTTATTTTTAGCGAAAGGCCTTAAAGATTCAGGTTTTGCAAAAACCTTAGGTGCGGAAGATGAACATTTGAAGACCTATGTCAAACAAGGGCATTCGGATAGTTTTGGTGCAATTGGATTTGGATTGGGTAAAAAATTAGATGAGGTTATCCACAAAAAGAAATTTGATGCTATTTTCTCTTTGGAAGAAAATGAATGGAAAGATACAGTAACTTTGCAACTGCAATTCAGAGACATTCAAGCATCCAATGGCTAAAAAAGATCCTTTTTCTTCTTTACGAATTTTAGAATTTCGATGGTTTTTAGCCATGCGATTGAGCATAGTATTAGCTTGGTCCATGCAATTTGTATTGATAGAATGGGAAGTATACCGCTTGACTAAAGATCCGTTATCCTTAGGTTTGATTGGTTTGATGGAAATCATTCCGGCCATAGGGATGGCATTATTTGCAGGACATATTGTAGATCAAAACGAGAAAAAAGGGCTGTTGATTAAATGCTTCTCGGGATTGGCACTAATTAGCATTTTGTTTTGTGTGTTTGTGCATCCATACTTTATCGACACCTTTTCAACACATACAATTTTATTTGGATTTTATACCTTGGTCTTTATGGGCGGTATCATTCGCGCTTTTTTAATTCCGTCTGTTTTTAGTTTATTAGGATTAATCATTCCAAAAAAAGAACAACCCAATGCAGCTACTTGGAGTAGTTCTACTTGGCAAGTGGCGGCAGTAATTGGGCCTGCATTGGCAGGATTTTCGATTGGCTGGGTAGGAGTTTTTTGGTCCTTGGTTTTTGTTGTTTTTTGTGTATTATTTGCTTTATTTATGTTGTTTCAAATAGAAAAAAAGCCAATAGTAAATCCGAAAATTGGCGAACCTATACTTAAAAGTTTGAAAGAAGGCATTTCGTTTGTTTGGCATTCCAAGCCCATTTTAAATGCGATTTCTTTGGATATGTTTGCAGTATTGTTTGGAGGAGCTGTGGCCTTGTTGCCTATATTTGCTCAAGATATTTTAAAAGTGGGGTCGGAAGGATTCGGAATTTTAAGAGCGGCACCCGCCATTGGTGGATTGCTTACGATGTTATTAGCAACGTCCATTCCGTTGCATCAAAAAGCAGGTAAAAAACTATTATTAGCCGTTTTTGGATTTGGTGTTTGCATCATTGTTTTTGGCGTGTCGACTTATTTTTGGTTATCGGTTATAGCCTTGTTTTTAAGCGGTGTAACTGATGGAATTTCAGTAGTAATTCGTCAAACGATTCTTCAAATTTACACCCCCGATCACATGCGTGGAAGGGTTTCGTCGGTAAATTCTATTTTTGTGGGTTCTTCTAATGAATTGGGTGCGTTTGAAAGCGGGCTCGCATCTAAAATCATGGGAGTTGTCCCCGCAGTTGTTTTTGGAGGGATGATGACCATAGGAATTGTGGGTATAACTGCTATAGCCTCTCCCCAATTCAGGGCATTAGATATCGAAAAAGATCTAGAAGAAAATTAATTAGTGTAGGTTTTCAAAGTCATAGATTCGCCATCAAACACACCATACGTAAAATAGCTAATCCAGTCGCCCAAATTCACATATTTTGAAGTAGCATTCAGCTCAATTTCTAGCGGCAAATGGCGGTGGCCAAATACAAAAAAATCATAGTGTTTGGAGGTTAATTTTCGGTTACAATATTGTACTAGCCATTCGTTGTCTTTGCCTAAAAATTTAACATCTTCTGCGCCAGAAATCAACTTGTTTTTTACCGATAGATATTGGGCAAATTTCACACCCACATCGGGGTGCAACCAATGAAAGAGCCATTTTGAAAACGGATGGGTAAACAATTTTTTCATGCGCTTGTAACCCCTGTCACCGGGACCTTTTCCGTCGCCGTGGCCAATAAAAAAAGTTTTTCCATTGAAGGTAAATTCTTGATTGTTATGATACACCGGAATGTTTAGTTCTTTTTCAAAATAATCACCCATCCACAAGTCGTGATTTCCTACAAAAAAATAAATCGGAATTCCAGCATCTCTTAATTCAGCTAATTTCCCTAAAACCCTAATAAAACCCTTAGGAACAACGGTTTTATATTCGAACCAAAAATCAAACAAATCGCCTAATAAAAAAACAGCTTCGGCGTCTTTTTTTATTTCGTCTAGCCAAGCCACAAATTTTTGTTCTCTTGGGAAACTTGCTCCAGCTGTAGGCGCCCCAAAATGTTGGTCAGAGGCAAAATAAATTTTCAATTTTGGTTTCAAATGGGTCAATTAAAAAGTTTTTACAAAAATACATAAATTTTATTTGGATAAAATAAACACTTTATCGATTATATGTTATATTTCATCGATAGATGTTTTACAAATAGGATAAATTGTTAACTTTGAAAGCTTAAACAAAACTTAAATACTTATTAATATAATGAAAAAACTATTACTTTTTTTCATGTCATTCTTTACCCTTTTAGGATTTGCTCAATTTCCAGAAGGTTTTGAAAACGCAGCTATAGCATTAAATACATCACCACCAGCGACTGGATGGGCAACTTTTAACAACGGAATTGGAACCAATAATTGGATCAGATCCAATACTCAAACCCCACGTGGAACTGCTCTGGCTAGAATAAGTCAGCAACAAAATGTTACCAACAGTATCAATTCATTGCATTGGTTAGTTTCGCCACAAGTAACAATACCGGTCAATGGACAAGTTCGTTTTTATTCTAAACAAGCACAGTTAGCTGATTTTAATGGGGAATATACAGTTCGAATTTCTACGACTTCACAAACCGATCCCACTACTTTTACAACGGTTCAAACCTATGATGAGGCTACAGTATCTCCAATGATTGGAACACCTGCTGCACCAGCATGGGAGCAAAAATTTGTTTTGTTGCCAACTTATGTTGGGCAGACTGTTTATATCGCTTTTGTAAAAAAGAATGCGGGTGGAGATACTTGGGTAATTGATGATGTTAAAGTTGATTCGCAATGTTTAACACCTACCGCGCTTACAGCAACGCCATTGGCTACGTCAGCAAGTTTATCATGGACAAGCCCTAATCCTGCGGGGCCATGGGTAATTGAATATGGACCAGCAGGTTTTGTGCCAGGTACGGGTACGCTAGTTAATGCAACAACCAATCCTTTTAACCTTACGGGATTAACTTCTTTAACGGGTTATACTTTTTATGTTAGAACGCTCTGTGATACCGACAATCCTAGCCCGTGGTCGAATAGTGGTAATTTTATAACTTCAGCATTACCACCAAACTGTGGAGGAAATTTCGTTGATTCAGGTGGATCTGGAGCCAATTATGGCCCTAATGAAGATTATATAGTAACCATTTGTCCGCCAAATCCCGGAGATTATGTGACGGTTACATTTACTTCATTCAATGTAGAAGCGAATTGGGATAAGTTATACGTTTATGATGGGAATTCAACAGCCTCTCCTCAAATAGCTAGTGCTAATGGACCAGGAAACGGTGCTGTATTAATTCCCGGTGCTTATTGGGGAACTGTAATTCCGGGTCCTTTTGAAGCGACTGGAACTTCGGGTTGTTTGACGTTTCGTTTTGTTTCCGATGGTGATACCAGTCCAGGTTGGACATCCAATATTGTGTGCCAGCCGTATCCAACGTGTAGAAAACCTACGAACATTACTTCAAATGCTATTTCACCTTCTAGTGTAACTGTAAGTTGGACCAATAATGCTCCGTCTGCTACGCTATGGGAAGTTATTGCCGTGCCTGTAGGCTCACCGGCACCAACTGCGGCTATGACGGGTCAAACAACAACAAATCCGACCACTTATACGTATACAGGTTTAACTTCGCAAACGGCCTATAATTTTTATGTTCGAGCAATTTGTGCTACCGGAACGGATGTAGGGCCTTGGTCTACAACCTTTTCTACTTCAACGACAAATCCAAATTATTGTGCTGGAGATCATTTTTATGATTCGGGAGGAGCAACTGGTAATTATGGAAATAACGAAACAAGAACTTGGACGATTTGTCCAACAAATACTGGAGATGTAGTTACTGTTTATTTCAATTCATTTAACTTAATCAGTAGCGTTGGGGATGCATTAACGATTTATGATGGCAATTCTACCGCTGGAACAGTAGTGGGGACATTCTATGGAACCAATATTATTCCTTCATACACCGCCAGTTCACCTTCTGGATGTTTGACGTTCCGATTTGTATCTAATGCAACACTAAATTCCGCTGGATGGGACGCTACGATTGTTTGTGGGCCACCTTGTCCATCCATTACATCGGTATTAAATAGTACGGTACCAGTAGCAGGTTCTGAGAATACCATTAGAATTTGTCAAGGGGCAACCGTTCAATTTAATGGTAGTGGAACTTTTGCCGCCAGTGGGACTGGAGCAACTTATGTTTGGAATTTTAACGACGGGACAACAGCTACCGGTCAAAATGTATCACATGCGTTTACGAATCCAGGAATTTATTTAGTAAATCTAACGATTACTGATCCAAATGGCTGCCGAAATAGCAACAGATTAGATCAAAAAGTGTATGTGTCTACTACACCATCTTTTACCGGTACTCAAGCAGCAGATGATGATATTTGTTTGGGTGAAACAACGACCATTACGGGTGCTGTTTCCCCAACTCCTTTTACTAGAGTTTGTGCACCACCAGTAAGTGGAACAACTTTTTTACCTGATGGAGCAGGAAATTCATACATTTCGTTTGTCCCCGTTGACTGTTTTCCGTTTGGAAGCACCATTACAGCTGCCAATCAAATTACATCAGTCTGTATCGATATGGAACACTCCTATCTTGGAGATTTAGAAATTCGACTCGTGAGCCCTACAGGGCAATCCATTATTTTAAAAGCATATCCTGGTGGTGGTGGAACCTATTTAGGTTGTCCTTTAGACGATCCTGCCATAGGACCAGGAACCGGGAGAACCTATTGTTTTACGTCTGCTGCAACAACTTTATTAGTTAACGGCCCTACAAGTCCTTGTGGGACACCTTCTTCGGCCTCAATAAATGCAGGTAATTACATGCCTGTTCAGCCTTTTGCCAATTTAATTGGAAGTCAATTGAATGGGAATTGGTCGATTATTGTAACCGATAATTTAGGGATTGATAATGGTTATATATTCAACTGGGGTATTAATTTTGATAATTCCATTTTACCAACCGATTATTCTTTTACCCCTACAATTGTAAATACATTTTGGTCTCCAAGTCCAAGTATTGTTAGTACAACGGGTCAAACTATTACCGTTACACCAACGGCTGCTGGAAATTATTGTTATACCTATAATGCGGTCGATAATTTTGGATGTACATATTCACAACAAGTATGTATAGATGTAGCTCCCGGAGTTACATTAACGTCAAATACAGCCAATCCACTTTCGGTATATGTGGGACAAAATGGGACCTATTATTTCGCAGGAGGAACTCCTAATGCGATCGTAACTTATAATGTAAATGGAGGAGCTAATCAACAAGTTAGTTTAGATGCTTCAGGTAATGCAACAGTTGTTGTAAATTCACTTGCAGTTAATACAACGGTAACGGCAACGCGTGTAGATGAGCAACCTATTGTAGTTACAGGGAATGTAATTTTAACAACCGGGGGAATAAATCCAACCAATTCACATGGCGTTATAGAACCAGCAGGTACAGTTGCTACTGTTGCTAATTGTACCACAGTAGATTTTAATAACGATATTGTATCTTTAAAACTAGGCCATCAATTACCTATTGGAACAGTCATTACTATAAGTATCGCTAAAAATAACAATCAAGGAAGTGTTCAAATTACTGATGGAACTAATACAATTACTTTTGATTCAGGAGCTATAAATGTATTACAACGCATTTCATTTACAATGGGTCGCGTTACCGATATTATTACGATTACTCGAAATGCAGGGAATGTATTTGTAGATGGAATTGCGTATACCTTTAATATTACGGGTTGTACTGCGGCTGTTAATTTACCTGCAACGGTTACAGTAACTCCACCTCCTTTTCCATTTATTACGAGTATAACGAATGATACAAATATTTGTTCAGGAGCAAACGCTATATTTACGGTGCTTGGGTCTGCAAATACAACGGTTACTTATTCTATAAATGGTGGCAGTTCACAAACCATTTTATTAAATGGGGCAGGTCAAGGAACTATTACTGTTAATGCCCCACCGGCTTCGGTCAACTTATTAGTATCCCAAATTCAATTGGGAACAGATATATCTAATATTGCTTTAACAAGAACTATTATTGTTAATCCATTAGGTCAGGTGAATCCAATTACTTCCCAAACAGTCTGTCAAGGAACTGGGACGGGTGCAGTTGTTTTTTCAACTTCGAATACAACAGGAACAACTACTTATACATGGACAAATGATAATCCGGCTATTGGTTTAGCTGCAGCGAGTACAGGTGCAGCTACCGGTATTCCAAGTTTTGTAGCACAAAATGCAACTACAGCTCCAATTAGTGGATTAATTACCGTAGTGCCTACCTATACAAGTGGTGGCGTTTCATGTATTGGAACCGCAACAACATTTACGATTACGGTTAACCCAACGCCTCAAATCACCAATAAAACGGCAGCTATTTGTTCTGGAGCCACTTTTACTGTATCGCCTGTAAACGGGACAGCTTCAGATATTTTAGCTATTAATACGACTTACAGTTGGACTTTTGTTGATAATACAAATGTTACAGGTGAATCAAATCAAAGTAACCAAACGGCAATTAGCCAACAGTTATTCAACACAACGACGGCTGCTCAAACGGTTACCTATACTGTTACGCCAATCGGATCGAATGGTTGTACAGGCAATACATTTACCGTTACGGTTACGGTTAATCCAGAACCAGTAGTGGCCAATCAAACCATTACTACGTGTAGTGACGTGGCCCTAAATTATAGTTTAGATGGTCTAATCAC
>CAMDDB010000007.1 GCA_945890865.1 Flavobacterium psychrophilum | reverse complement strand
AAATAAAATAAATAAGGGTGTCGTATTGTTGAATTAATCCTTGAATGATTGTTAAGGGATCTTTTAAAAACGCTACTAAAAATTCAAGTATTTCCATAGGGATTGGTTGTTCTATTGTTCAAATTTTGCAATCTGATTTTGTACTTCGGTTCGTTCCCAAACCACTGGAAAATAATCTTTCAATACGGTACGATTTGCAAAGTTTAAACGCAATCCATTGTAAAGATGGAAATTTCCTTTAATAGTATCGTTGATTAAATGATATAATCCGGCTAATCGGTATTCCATTTCGTATTCTTCTGGAAACAGGTTAGTTGCCTCTAATAATATTTCGATTGCCGTTTCAAACTCACCTAAAAATTGAAGCACATCTGTCCATAAAGTAAAGGTGTCAAGATGTACATCACCACACTCAAAAGCTTTTCTGTAACCATATTCTGCTTCTTCAAACAAATGTAAAGCGCTATTAACTGCTGCAAATCGTTTCCAATACATCGGATTTTCACCATCAATTCCAATAGCTTTGTTTACATAATAAAGGGCTTTTTGAAAATCTTTTTGACGAATATAAAAGTCTGTAATAGCAATCCAGCCTTTATCTAATAAGGGGTCTTCGTGAACCGTTTTTAAGTAGTAACTAAGCGCTAATTCAGTATTTTTTAATCGTTCATAGCATTTTGCCATGCGCAGTAAAACAAAAGAAGACGGATCATCTAATTCTATAGCTGTAGTATAACAATCTATAGCTTCTTGAAACTTCTTTAATTTTTCATAAGATTTTGCTTTTTCCATGTAAGCGCCAAGAAATCCTTCATCTATAATGGTTGCATATTCAAACGCCCAAACTGCTTTTTCATAATTTTTTAGCGCATAATATTGTCTGCCCAATTGGTGCCATGCCACTTCACTATAAGGATTGTGATTGATGAACGAATTCAAATAAATAATGGCTTCTTCGTTTTGATCTAAAAAATCAAAACAATATACTACATTGTACAGTGCAGAATAATCTTCTGTGTCTTCTTCCAAGCATTTGATAAAATTTTCTTTGGCTTGTTCTAGATTATCCATGAACAAATACTCCATCCCAATCATGGAATACACATCGGCATAGTCTTCTGTATATTGTAAGGCAATTTTTAAGAATTCAATCGCTTTAAGGTGATCGTCTTTTTTGGAATAAATATTAGCTTTTTGAATGTAAATTTCTTCATTAGTAGGTTCAATTGCATATAATTCATTGAGTAATTTTTCGGCAATATCCAGTTTGTCTTCATAGACTAACATTTCGACGTGTACTAATTTTAAACCTGTAGATTTAGGATGTTGTTCTAATCCTAGTTTTAGCGCTTTTTTTGCCAAATTCAATCGACCTGTATCCATGTAATGAAGAATGATGTCTTCAAATTCCTCTGAATCAAAGAAAAAAACCTTATTGGTTTTCAACATGGATTCAAATTTAGATAAGGATAAGCTATTTTCTTCTTCTTCGTGACTCAAATTCATAGCGCTATTTTTATGATTTATCCTTACTAAAGGTACTTCGAATTAGTAGTTTGCTTAAAGTAATTAGACAATTGTTTTAAACAATTTAATTAACAATTTACAAAGTAAATACAAACACAAAAATCAACTTCAAATAAGAAAATTATCCATCATTTACTTCATTTCGGTTGCTATCTCATTGAGTACTTCAAGAATAATGCTACAACCTTTTCGTATTTCATCTTCGCTAAGGGTAAGTGGAGGTGTAATACGTACGGCACAACCTTCAAATAGTAACCAAAACAAAATGAGCCCTCTTTTGTGGCAACGCAGTACAATTTCGTTTGTTATTTCTGGCGTTTCAGTCATGGCGGCCAACATTAATCCGCGACCCCGAACTTCTTTAATCAAAGGGTGAACCAATAAACTTCTAAACAGTTGTTCTTTTTCAAGTGTTTGCTCCATTAGTTTGGTCTCTGTAAGCTCTTGTAGTGTTGCCAGGCAAGCAGCAGCAATTACTGGGTGTCCACCAAAAGTAGTAATGTGACCTAACTTTGGGTCATGACTCAATAAATCCATCATGGATGCTGCAGCAGTAAAGGCTCCCACAGGCATGCCGCCTCCCATTCCTTTGCCCATTACCACTACATCGGGAATGACGTCATAGTTTTGAAATCCAAAAAGTTTACCAGTGCGACCAAATCCGGGTTGGATTTCGTCCAATAGCATCAAGGCGCCTACTTCATCGCAGCGTTGGCGTACTTTTTTTAAAAAATCATTTTGTGGCTCAATGAAACCCGCCCCACCTTGAATGGTTTCCAAGAGAATGCCAGCGGTTTTTGTAGTTATTTTTTCTAAATCGGCTTCGTTGTTAAAGGTGATAAAATCTACATCAGGAATTAACGGACGAAATATTTGTTTGCGCTCTTCAAAACCCATAACACTCATGCTTCCCATCGTGTTGCCATGATAGGCATTATGACAAGAAATCAGTTGGCTTCTTCCTGTAACTCTTCGGGCTAATTTTAAGGCGCCTTCTATGGCTTCAGTACCCGAATTTACCAAATAGGTTTTAGTTAAAGGAGAGGGGAGGTTCTCGGCTAATAATTTACATAATTCTGTAGCCGGGTGTTGTGCATATTCGCCATAAACCATCACATGCGAATAGGTGTCCAATTGTTTTTTAACAGCATCATTAACGCGCTGGGGTTGGTGCCCTAGCGTACAAGCCGAAACCCCTGCCACAAAGTCTAAATAGGCATTCCCTTGGATATCGTAAATGTACGATCCTTTGGCATGAGATACTTCTAATGCTAAGGGGTAGGGAGTGGTTTGTGCTTGGTATTTAAAAAAATCGTGAATCATTGCTCTATACTGAATCTGAGGTTAATTATTATCGGTAGTTGAAGTGTTGTTGCCTCCAAATAAGTAACTATTTTTTGGCTGCTTTAGAGGGTTTTACAACGCTTTCTACTTTTTCTTTACCCTTTGAATTTTTTTCATCGAATTGTAATGTCTCTTTTAAAATATCCATAGGCTTTTCAGTTTTTGCTGCTTTCTTTTTCGATTCGAGTTGTGCTTTATTATCAAGCGCTAGTTCTTCCTCTGGAAATATAGCTTCTTTAGAGAGTATGCGTTCTTCTCCACGCCAGACAAACCCTCTTAATTTACGTGCATTTTCTGGAAATTCTTCTTCAGGATAGATATTGCTTTCGGCATTGTTAAAGCCGGTCATGGTTTCAAATTTATTGTCGGTAATTTCTGCATTAATTCGACTACAAACCGATTTTCGAATCCCTACAAATTCATTTTTATCGTTATAGATGTAATAAATGGACTCGGCATTTTTGATGATGTCCACTTCTTTCAGCTTTTGATCTTCAAATCGGCCAAATAGATTTTGACCTTTAATTTGATTGTATCCGTTATTACTCAAGGAATCTTTTTGTAAAATGAACGCATTGTTAAGCACCTTTAAAGAATCTAATTTTTCAGTTTTACTGTTGCCAATTAAGTGCATCACATCACCGGTCATTTGATTTTTATTATTCCAAAGTATAGGTTTGCCAATGAGTTGAGTCAAATTATTTTTAGTACTGGAATGTAACGAGTCGCATTTGCCACTCATATCACTTTTGAAAAAACGCACATTGTTAAAGGCCCTAATGATTCGATTCTCTTCGGGTCCAGAGACAATAATTTTTTTTCCATGCATGTACAGGGTGTCTTTTTCTACTAAAGATTTTACCAGGGCCTTTTTAGTCAATACCATGGAGTCTTTTTTGGTTTCAATGTTGCGGAACAATTCGGCAAAATGGCCTGTAGCAATTACTTTATTGACGGTATCGGTAATTTTGACATTGTTGATGCCTCTTGAGTAATTTTTTTTCCGATCATAGTACAAATCGTCTCCTTCAATAATTTTATTATCAAAGGTAATCTTGGAATTTTTTGTCAGTTTTCCTACGTCATTTGTTGTGTCGTAAAATCCATTTTCGGTATAAATAACATTGTCTTTACTAGTAATAGTAGAGGGTCCAAAAACATACGCATGACCTGAATTTTCATAAAAATCCAAATGATTGGTTTTGATAGTAGATTTCGGATTTTTAACGGTAACAGCTGTTGTAAATTTATATTTTTTTTGATCTACAAAATAGCGGCCTGATTTGCTTTTTAATACATTTTCTTTGTTGTTAATGGTGCCAAAAGAATTGTAAAAAGCTTGTTGGTTTTTTTTGTCAAAATAAACAGTATCTGTAACTAAAGTAGATTCGGGAGATCGCATTGATACATCACCTGTGGCGAATGCAAATTCAATTTTTCCATCATATTCGGCATATCTACTATTTAAGAAAATCGTATCGCCTTGATTGATTTGAACATTTCCAAACGCTTTAATATACTCTTCATCTTTGAAGTGATAGGCTTTATTACAGTTGATTTTTACCCCATTGTGCAACACCCTAACATTTCCTGTAAAAACAATAGCACCTGGAATTTCAGTTTGATTCATATCGATGAAGTCTGAATTTTCAATGATGATTTTTTTCTTTTCTTGTGCAAAAGAAATAGAAAACAGGAACAATAAAAATGCGATATAAAAATTGATTTTTTTCAAGATAAACTGATTTGGATTCAAATTTAAGTAAAAACTAGAAATGCGGTCACGTATTATGATATTTTTATCAGTTTATTTTAAAAGGAAACCTCAAAAATGCATCCAAAAAAACTCGCTAATCCAAAAAAAATGTTTTAGCGAGTTTAAAAAAAAATAAAAAAAAATTATTTTGTAATCGTTTGTTTTCTATCGGGTCCTACCGAAATTACTTTAATAGGAACTTCGACCGCTTTCTCAATAAATTCGATATATGTTTTCAATTCTTGAGGCAATTCATCATAGGTAGTCATGCCTGTTAAATCAGCTTTCCATCCTTTCATTTCCGTTAAAATTGGGGTTACATTTTCAGGTTCGATGTTATAAGGCAAATGTTGGATTTCTTGTCCTTTGTAGTAGTATCCGGTGCACACTTGAAGGGTATCAAATCCTGAAAGCACATCGCCTTTCATCATGTATAATTGGGTAACACCATTCACTTGAACGGCATATTTTAAAGCAACCAAATCTAACCATCCGCAACGACGAGCGCGTCCGGTTACTGAACCAAATTCGTTGCCTACTTTTGCCATGGTTTGTCCGGCTTCGTTAAAATCTTCTGTTGGGAAAGGACCGCTACCAACGCGAGTAGTATATGCTTTAAAAATACCAAAAACGTCTTTTACTTTATTAGGTGCGATTCCCAGTCCAGTGCAAGCTCCGGCAGCAGTTGTATTGGAAGAAGTTACAAAAGGGTATGTGCCAAAATCAACATCTAATAATGAACCTTGTGCACCTTCAGCTAATATTGATTTTCCTTCTTTTAATGCTTTGTTGAGGTATTCTTCACTATCAATAAAAGTTAGTTTTTTTAAGTCTTTTATGGCTTCAAAAAACTCTTCTTCCATTTCTTTTAAATCGTATTGTAAATCTACATCGTAAAAAGCAATCATTGCTTCGTGTTTATCGGCCAATGCTCTATATCGTATTTTAAAATCTTCTAATTCTAAATCCCCAATACGCAATCCGTTTCTACCGGTTTTATCCATGTAAGTAGGTCCGATTCCTTTTAATGTAGAACCAATTTTTGCTTTTCCTTTTGCTGCTTCTGATGCAGCATCGAGCAGGCGATGTGTTGGTAAAATTAAGTGGGCTTTTCTTGAAATAAAGAGTTTGGCTGTAATATTCATATTAAATTTGGCCAATCCTTCTATTTCTTTTTGAAAAACTACAGGATCAATCACCACGCCATTTCCAATGATGTTAATTGCATTTTTATGAAAAATACCGGATGGAATAGTTCTTAGTACGTGTTTAATTCCGTCAAATTCTAGTGTGTGCCCTGCATTTGGACCACCTTGAAAACGAGCAATAATATCATATTTTGAAGTGAGAACGTCAACTATTTTTCCTTTTCCTTCATCTCCCCATTGTAATCCGAGTAGTAAATCTACAGTCATTGTGTGCGTATTTATAATTTGTAGTTAGTTGTTTATTGTTTTCTTTGTCCCATAGAAATAGAGCGAATGGTTTTGAATCTCAATACCAAAAAGTTCTTCCATAGTTTGTTTAATTTGTTGTATTCTTGGATCACAAAATTCGATAACTTCTCCCGAATCGGTCAAAATAATATGGTCGTGTTGTTTGTCAAAATAAGATTTTTCATAATGGGCTTGATTTTGACCAAACTGATGCCGTCTTACTAAACCGCATTCTAATAGTAGTTCGATGGTATTGTATAATGTAGCTCTGCTGACACGATAATTTTTATTTTTCATTTTGATATATAATGATTCGATATCAAAATGCTCGGTTGCATTGTAAATTTCTTGAAGAATAGCAAAACGTTCAGGAGTTTTTCTGTGGGCTTTTTCTTCTAAATAGTTGGTAAAAACGGTCTTTACAATTTCCTGATTTTTGTTTTCCATTACTTTGTTAAATGAAGTAGGTACAAATATAGCGAAAGTTAGAATTTAGAAATTAGAATTTAGAAGTAGTTTTGAACAGAGTTATTAAGAGTAATGATTTGGAAAGTAATTATTTGTATACGCGTGTAATTTTATCAATTCCGTCTACCTTTTTAATATTGTCAATTAGTTTTTTTAAAATGGTATTGTTTTGTACTACTACAGTGACTTGGCCATTAAAAATTCCGGCCTCACTATTTAAAGAAATACTTTGAATATTTACACTCATTTGATTAGATATTATTTTAGTAAGCTCATTGGTTAATCCTAAGGTATCCATGCCTGTTATTTTTAAAACAGCTTTAAATTCTTCTTGAGACGAGTCAATCCATTTGGCTTGAATAATTCGATAGGCATAATTTGATTGCATACTTATGGCATTTGGACAATCTTTTTTATGGACTTTAATTCCTTCATTAATGGTAACAAAACCAAAAACGCCATCTCCTGGGATGGGATTGCAACAGGCAGAAAGTTTGTAATCCAATTTGTTTTGTTCGGCACCAAAAACCAACAAATCAAATTTCTTGCTGATTTCATTTTTAAGAACTTGCTCTGATGCTGCTGTGGGTGTTCGTTTAATTGTTTTCTTGAAAAAATTAACTAGCGTATTACTTTTTTGTGCGGCATAATCTTTCAATTGCTGGTTTTCAATAGTGCCTATTCCTGCTCTATAAAATAAATCTAAGCTTGTTTGTAATTTAAAAAAATTAACTAATTCGTTTACGGTATTTTCGTTCAATGTAATTTTTAGATGACGCAATTTACGCTCTAAAAGTTCTTTTCCTTCTTCTGCAATTTTCTTGGTGTTCTCGTTAAGGACATTTTTAATTTTGTTTTTTGCTCTTGATGTAGTAACATAATCAAGCCACTGCGAAGTGGGTTTTTGATTGGCCGATGTTATAATTTCTACTTGATCCCCACTATTCAATTCGTGATTGAGGGGCACCAATTTTCCATTTACTTTTGTACCTCTTGTTTTCACACCAATTTCAGAGTGAATGCTAAAGGCAAAATCGAGTGAGGTGGCACCTTTGGGTAGCGATTTTATTTCGCCTTTGGGTGTAAACACATAGATTTCTTTAGCGTATAAATTCAATTTGAAATCTTCCACAAAATCAACGGCATTACTAGCCGAATTTTCTAAAGCTTCTTTCAATTGATTGAGCCAAATTTCTAAACCATGTTCTTCGGTAGCGCCATTTTTATATTTGTAATGTGCCGCATATCCTTTTTCGGCAATTTCATCCATGCGTTCGCTGCGCACTTGAATTTCTACCCATCGCCCTTTCGGACCCATTACAGTGATATGAAGTGCTTCGTAACCTGTTGATTTAGGTGATGAAATCCAATCCCGCAAGCGACTTGGCGAGGGTCGATAATGATCGGTAACAACAGAATAAATTTTCCAAGCAATAAACTTTTCATCGTGAGGATTGGACTTATAAATGATCCGTAAAGCAAATTTATCGTATACCTCGTCAAAAGTAACGCTTTGTAATTTCATTTTTCTTCGAATCGAATAGATGGATTTTGGGCGGCCTTTCATCGTAAACTCAATACCTTCCTCAGTAAGAGAAGTGCTCAAAATATCTGAAATTGTTTTGATATAGATGTCTTGTTCTTCCTTGGTTTCTTTAATTTTACTTACGATGTCATTGTAAATCAATGGTTCGGTGTATTTTAACCCTAAATCTTCCAGTTGGGTTTTGATATTATATAAACCTAACCGATGGGCGAGAGGGGCATAAATATATAATGTTTCCGATGCAATTTTGGCTTGTTTATAATCGGCCATGCTGCCCATGGTTTGCATGTTGTGTAAGCGGTCGGCAATTTTGATTAAGATTACCCGAACGTCGTCATTCAAGGTCAATAACATTTTGCGGAAATTTTCCGCTTGCATAGATATTTCTTGATCGGTTATAACTTTGGAAATTTTGGTAAGGCCTTCGACTAATTGTGCTATTTTAGAATTGAACATTTTTTCAATGTCCTGTATCGTTATATCCGTATCTTCTACCACATCATGCATCAAAGCAGCAGCAATAGAAGTAGCGCCTAATCCAATATCACGCGCCACAATTTTTGCTACGGCTATAGGATGAAAAATATAAGCTTCTCCCGATTTTCTTCGTTGGTCTTTGTGGGCATCAACGGCAACATCAAACGCTTTGCGAATTATTTTTTTATCTTCAACCGTAAGTGTTTGATAGCTAATTCGAAGAAGTTCTTTATATTCTTGTGCAATGGCTTTATTTTCTGCTTCTATTTCTAATTCTGTCATACCTTAACTTTGATCAACTAAAAGTACAATTTTTTTTCAATTCTGCAAGGAAGTAAAAAGAGAAAATAGGAAAGTATATAGATTTTTGAATTGCTACTGAAATTGTCTCTGTCTTTTGGCTTCAAAGAGCAAAATAGCAGCTGCTACAGAAACATTCATCGAATCAATAACGCCTTGCATCGGAATGATAATGTTTTGGGTACTTTCAGAGCGCCATTTATCTGACAGTCCTGTAGCTTCGGTGCCTACCACTAAAGCCGTTGGTGTAGTGAAATTTTCCGAATGATAGGGTGTAGCATCCTGTAAAGTTGCTGAATAGATATTGATGTTATTGGACTTCAAATAGGTAATCACTTCTTCGGTAGTTCCCACAGCAATTTGCCGGGTAAATAGACAGCCTACACTGGAGCGCACAATATTTGGGTTGTATACATCGCTTTTCGGATTGGCAATAATAACCGCATCAATATTAGCTGCGTCGGCAGTTCTTAAAATAGCACCTATGTTCCCCGGTTTTTCTATAGATTCTCCTACTAAAATAAGTGGATTTTTAGATAATTTTAAATTAGATAAAGCGAGTGATTTGGTTTTTAGTACCGCGATAATTCCTTCGGTAGTATCACGATAGGCTAATTTTTGATAAACGTCTTTTGAAATTTCTATGCTTTGAAGTTCAAATTTTTGGATGGCTGAATTTCTGGAATGTTGCGCTAAATCAGGACAAATTAAAATGGATTCTATTTCATAACCACCTTTTAGAGCTAATTCAATTTCGCGTTGGCCTTCCACTAAAAAAGTACCCGTTTGCTTTCTAATTTTTGCTTTTTCTTGCAACTGAACGAGCGATTTTATGAAGGGGTTTTGGACGGAGGTGATTTGTTTCATGGGTGCGCAATTGAAGGTCAAAAATACAAAAAAAAGCCTCTCAATTATTGAAAGGCTTTCGGATTATTTTTTCTGTTGTTCAAATTTCCCTTTGTATCGTTCGTTGAGTTCGGTGTGGTGACTTTCCAAACTAATTTGTCTACCGTCAATAAAAGCTAAGGAAATAATATTTGATTTCATTTCTAACGCATCGCCATCTGAAAGGAATAAAGTGGCACTTTTCCCAACTTCCAATGTGCCATAATTGTTCTCGATTCCTAAGATTTTTGCAGTATTTCCAGAAATAAGTTGTACCGCTTGTTCTTTGGTTAATCCCCACGCGGCACAAGAACCGGCATAGAAAGGTAAATTTCTTGTTTGCATACGCTCCATATCGCCTGCGTTTTGTAAGCCTACTAAAACTCCTGCATCGACTAAAAGTTTTGCATTTTTATAGGGTAAGTTAACATCTTCATCTTCTAATAAAGGCAAATCGTGTATGCGTTTTAGCAAAACCGAAACGTTGTTTTCTTTTAATAGTTGGGCCACTTTGAAGGCATAATAGCCTCCAATAATGACCATTTTTTGGATGTTGTTTTTCTTTTTAAATAAAACAGCATCGATGATTTCTTTTTCACCATTTGCGTTAACATATAAGATTTTTTCTCCCGATTGCAAGCCTTTCATTGCTTCAAAGGGCAGGTCTTTTTTATCATTTTTACTGTTCAAATAGGCAAAAGCATTATCAAAATACGTTTGTATTTCTTTGATTTGTGGTTCGTAGTTTTTGTTGGACTCAATACCTCCGGGTTCGGCCCACCATCCGGCTCTAGAATAACTTCTGGGCCAATTTAAATGCAGGCCTTCGTTTTCTTTTACGAGGGCATCTTCCCAATTCCACGCATCCAATTGTACAATAGAAGAGGTGCCAGAGATGCGTCCGCCTCTTGGCGTAATTTGAGCCAATAATACGCCATTTGGGCGCGTAGTTTCTACTAATTTTGATTCGGCGTTATAGGCAATAATACTTCGCACGTGGGGATTGAATTCGCCAATTTCACTTTCGTCATCAGAAGCGCGTACGGCATCAATTTCTACCAATCCTAAGGTAGAGTTAGGTGCAATAAAACCAGGATACATATGTTTTCCTGAAGCATCAATTACGATATCATGTTTAGCGGGTTTCATTAATGTAGCATCCCCAATGGTTGCAATTTTTCCGTTTACAAGAGATACCAAACTATTTTCGATGACGCTTCCATTGCCTAAATGCGCTTTGGCTCCTAAAATTAAGATCGATTTATTTTGTTTCAATGCTGGTGTTTGTTGGGCAAACCCAAACAAAGAAATGAATACTAGAACGATATATTTTTTCATATTAATTGTATTTATAATGAGACGCTGAGCAATTTTCTCCTAAGGTGTCGCAGTGGTAGTGACCATTTTCTTTTTTCTTAGGCAATTGCGTTTTCATTCCTTTATTTTTGGCATCTAGAAGTGAATTGATCAACTCTGCACGTTCTTTTTGAATGGTGGCTAAATTTTCTGTTTGTTTTTCTAAATCGTAAAAAATGATTCCATCAACCAATGTTTTTTCTGCTCGCGTATAAATTGATAACGGACTATCCGACCATAAAACAACATCGGCATCTTTTCCCACTTTTATACTTCCAATTCTTTGGTCCATTTGAAGAATTTTTGCTGGATTTAAGGTAACAAAATTCCAAGCTTCTTCCTCAGTTACATTGCCATATTTTACCGTTTTAGCAGCCTCTTGATTCAAGCGACGCGACATTTCGGCATCATCGGAGTTAATAGAAACCGTGACACCTTCGTTCATCATGATCGCGGCATTATAAGGAATGGCATCATTTACTTCATATTTATAAGCCCACCAATCGGCAAAAGTAGATCCCGCTACACCATGAGCCGACATTTTATCGGCCAATTTATAACCTTCCAAAATGTGTGTAAAGGTTTGAATCTTGAATTGGTAGCGCTCGGCCAATTTCATTAACATATTGATCTCCGATTGCAAATAGGAATGACAGGTAATGAATCGTTTTTTGGCTAATATTTCGCCCAATACTTCCATTTCAATATCAAATCGAGGCATTACTTTGTTTTTATTCTTTCCAATTTTGTAGGCATCCCACTCGTTTTTATATTCTATGGCTCGGGTGAAATAATCTTCATAAACCTGCTCCACGCCCATACGAGATTGTGGGAAGCGATTGCGAGCAAAATCACCCCAATTGGATTGTTTTACATTTTCACCCAAAGCAAATTTGATGTATTTGGGTGCGTCTTTCACCAACATTTCGTCGGGAGCATAACCCCATTTTAATTTTATGAAGGCAGCACGACCTCCGATAGGGTTAGCCGAACCGTGTAATAAATTGGCCGATGTAACTCCGCCGGCTAAATTTCGATAAATATTAATATCTTCTGAATTTACAACATCTTCAATGGTAACTTCTGCGGAAGAATTTTGACCGCCTTCGTTCACTCCATTTGAAATGGCAATGTGAGAATGTTCATCAATGATTCCAGCCGTAAGATGTTTTCCGGTTCCGTCAATAACTTTGGCGTCATTAATAGGTAGGTTTTTCCCCATTTTACTAATTTTACCATTTTGGATGAGGACGTCTGCTTCTTTTACGATTCCTTCTTTTTCACCGGTCCATACGGTAACATTTTTGAACAACAAGGTTTCTTGTTTTGGTTTTTCAGCCGCTCCAAATGCCAAATTTGGATACGTAATGATATACATATTGGGTACTTTAGGGGCGTCTTTTTTATCTTCTTTTTTATCGCCTTCTGACTTTGCTTCTTTTTTAAGGGCAGTCCAAGTGGTTTCATTTCCATTTTCTAATACTGCTTTTCCTTGCATTGCTTGGTTGCTCCATGTTCCAGAAAGGCGAACAAAATTTGCATGAGTTGTATCTTGATTTTTAATAACTAAATTAATCCAAGGATCATTGAATTGTATTTTAGTTCCATAAGTAATACTGTCCTTAACTGCTTTTGCTTCAAATTTTGAAATTTCGCCATCAATTTTTAAGTCAAACTTTAGGTTGTTAACCGTCAATTCGTAGTTGCCTCTTATATCAGTTGGGTTCAGTTTGGTAATGATATTTCTTTCTCCTTGTACCCAATTTTCCATAATTTCACTTTTATCTTCAAAAAGATCTCCTGAAGTAATGATGAAATTGGCTAATTTGCCCTTTGCGAGGGAGCCAATAGTTTCAAACTGATTCAGAAGTTTCGCTGGATTTTCGGTTAAAGCTTGCAGTGCTTTTTCTTTCGGTAAACCATACAAAACAGCCTTTTTTAAATTGGAAAGAAACGATTTGGTGTCTTTTAGATCGGTAGCCGAAATAACAAAAGAAACATTGTTTTCGGCTAGTATTTTTAAATTAAAAGGGGCTTGGTTCCAAAATTTTAGATCACTCACACTTACTTGTTGTGCTAGATATGGATCTGTTACATCATATGCTTCTGGAAAGTTGATGGGAATAATGTAGGTGGCATTCGTTTTTTTGATTTCGTCTAAACGTTCAAATTCGTTACCACTACCTTTAATTAAGTATTTTACACCAAATTCATCACCTAATTTGTCGGCTCTTAATGCATTTAATTTATCTCCTGCATTAAATATTTGTAAAAGATTTTTATTTTTATTGAACGCCTCTAACGAGAAATCTTTAGAATTGCTGCTGCCTTGAGCATACCATTTTGCATCATGAAATACTTGACGAATCAATGCCATGCTTCCCATCAAAGAGGAAGGATAACTTTGTTTTGAAAATTTACTTTTGCTGAACGTAAAATGTTGCGATACTTTTTCTTTAAGAATACGTTTAGCATCTGAGGCTTTGTCGTTTAGTGTCCAAAAAAGTCCGGTCCCGGCAATTACCCCATCATTTTGGTGACTCACTACAGCACCAAAACCAATTTCTCTTAGACTAGCTGCGTTTTTTACCTCATAGCCAATATTTTCATAGGCATTGTATTCAGGTTTGATGTGATCATTCCAATAATAGCCTTCACGATTGGTGTCATACTGTGGGGTAAAATTACCATTTGGTCTAGCAGTGGGTTTGTTGATTCCAAATTCACTATACAATTCAATAAATGAAGGGTAAATGGTTTTGCCTTTAGCATCAATTATTTCGGCACCTTTTGGAAGAACAATGCCTGTGCCAACTTCCACAATTTTATTTTCTTTGATCAGCAGTGTTGCATTTTCTATTTTTTGGGTAGCTGAAAGATAGATGGTTGCATTTTGAATGGCGGTAAAATTTTTAAAGCTTTGTTTTACTCCGTCATTTTTCGGAAAATAATCTTGTGCATGAAGGGTAAAACTCACTATAAAAAGGAGCCATAAGGATAAATATCTCATATTTATAAATTTTAGTACTGGCTAAAGATAAAAATTATCTCCAAACAAAATCCTGTTCGACTAGAATTTAACAATATTTCAAAGGATTGTTTTTTTAATGAAGTTTACTAAAAATTTAACTTTATATACGATTAGTAGGCTAAATACAAATACCCTACTAAAGCCTCTTTATAATTTGGGTCGTTTAAGTTTAAAACATAAAAATAGGTTCCTTCCGGTGCTTTTTCACCGCCAATGCCATTAGGAACTGTTCCATCCCAATCTTCTTTGGAGTTATTACCCGTCCATACTAATTTTCCCCAACGGTTGTATATTTCCAAATTAAAATTCACAAATACATCGCGTAAACCATCGATAAAAAAAGTATCATTTGAGCCGTCACCATTTGCCGAGACTGCATTGTAAACTGTAGGTGGGCAATTTTCTGTCAGTAAAGAAAACGAAGTAATGGCATAACAATTATCGTTTTCAATACGTACAAATATTTCTTTAGGTGTGGTGAGTGCCTCATAGTTGGCAATATTTAATATGGGTTGGATTCCGGCTGTTGCATCTGTATTATTTTCGTAAAAACGCACAACTTGAGAAGGATCTGTTTTAACTGCTGATTCATAAGATGAAAAATCAAAAAGCCCTTTAGTAAGACCTAGATTACAAGAGGTTAAATCTTCTAAAGCATTAAAATCAGGGGAGATTGTTAATTCAACAGGAAAAGAAAAGGTGTTGTTGTTTTCATTAAGTTCATTAACGATACCATTACCATTTCCAATGTCATCGACTACAGCTTGTATATTGAAATTTAAAGGGATTGTTGTAGGCACTGTAAGTAAAAAAGTACCTGACTCAGAGCCACCAATTGCAATTGTATTTTGAGTGAAGGTTCTTCCCATAAACTGTCCTGCAATATAAAATGAAATGGATGTATTTGCTGGTAATACTTCGGTGGAATTAGTGTTTGATACTGAATAATTCAAAGTGATATTTCGATCATTACAGGCAGTTGCTACCGAATTGATTGTTACTGTAGCATCGGGTAATTGACTATTTAATTTAGTAATTACGGTATTGATCATGATGAAATCTTGCGAAGATGACAAGGTTATTGAAGCGCTAGTGTCGCCAATAGCTATATAATTATCAATTTCGTAAATGTCCAAATCCATGTTGTAGAGCGTGTTGGAGCCAGTTACCGAATTGGTGCTATTGAATACATTATTAATAGGATTGATGGCATTACTAATTGCAATATTGTTTACCGAAAAAGTTTCTGTTGGTAATTGTGAGTCGCCTTCCCAAGCAATAAAACCGGCTTTTGCATTAGTGTTATTGAGTACGAATAAATTCGTTAAATTGATTTGTAAGGCATCCGGTACTCCTTGCAATCCATCATAAATATTGAGTTGGTTTAAGGTTAAACTCGGATTTTCATACACAATTAAAATAGCCCAACCAGCAAAATTTGTTTTTCGGGAATAATGTAAGGGTTCAAAAGCAGAAATATCTAATTCAGATAAAGTATAAGTGCCATTGCCATAAGTTTGAACGAAAGTAGTTATGTCTTTGAATGCGCTAAAATAAGTAAACGTATTGGGCGAGAAAAAGCGCGAATGAGAAAAGGTGCGATCTGCTGTAAGAGCTGTTCCATTTAGGTTAACTTGAAAGTCGCCATCACCACTTCCAGCCCAATACAAATAGGCTCTAATAACCGTATCTGCAGGAGACATATTTAATTGAGCAGCAGATGATGTACTGGTAATATATCCAAATGTAGGGTTGTTCTCGGCGCTATTCAGGGTATTTCCAATAAATGTAAAATCATAACGACCATTAATTTGTTCATGGAGCATGATATCTTGTGCATTCATTAACGGAGCACTCATAAATGAGAGCAATACAAAAAGGCAATGCAGCTTTTTTAATTTTTCCAAACGTATAATTTTGGATCTAATTTACTACATTTTATTTAAAAAAATCAAAATTGAAACTTTGTCAGCAAAAAAAATAGTAATTTTCCAAAATTAAAATCGAGTTTTGAAAAGTTATATCGTTAGAAAATATCAATCTTCAGATTATGCACTTTGGAATGAATTTGTGGCCCAATCAAAAAATGCTACTTTTTTATTTCATAGAGATTTTATGGAATATCACAGTGATCGTTTTGAAGATTTTTCATTATTAGTTTTTGACGAAAAGAATAAACTCAAAGCCATTTTACCAGCTAATACAGATGGAAAAATAGTGTATTCGCATCAAGGATTGACCTATGGGGGATTGGTGCTTCAACAAAACACAAAACTTCAAGAGGTTATTGGCATGATGAAGATGGTGCTGCGATTTTTACATGATCAGCAGATCGTTAGCCTACATTTGAAACAATTGCCTTCTATATACTCTGAATTTCCTTCCGAAGAAATGGAGCAGTTGTGTTTTTTACTTAAAGCACAATTGGTAAGGAGAGATGCTTTGGCAGTAATAGATTTATCTCATAAAATGGATATTTCTAGGGTGCGCAAAAGAGGTATTGAAAGAGGGCAAAAACTAGAATTAGTCATCAAAGAAGTTTCCGATTTTGAAGAGTTTTGGTCGAAAAGGTTAGTGCCCAATTTACAAGAACGTTACGAATCAAAACCGGTTCATAGTCTCGCCGAAATTACGCATTTGAAATCCAAATTCCCTGAAAATATTCGCCAATTCAATGTCTATTTTGAAAACGAAATCATTGGGGGTGTCACCCTTTTTGTTACGAAAAATGTGTTGCATCCCCAATACATTTCAGGCAATAAGAAGTTCAATACAAAATATGGTGGTTTAGATTTTTTATATCATTATATTATGACAACTGTTGCCACATCGCAACGTTATTTTAATTTTGGGAGTTCGAGCGAAAATAACGGACTGCAACTCAATACGAGTCTTCACTATTGGAAAGAATCTTTTGGTGGACGAACTGTTGTCCAAAATTATTATGAAATTGAGACTAAAAATTATACCTTATTAGATACTGTACTCTTATGATTCCATTCCTCAACTTAAATAAGATCAACCAACCTTTTGAAGCGGCTTTTCAAGAAAAAATGAAGCAGTTTTTTGAAGCGGGATGGTATATTTTGGGAAAGGAAGTCAGTGTATTTGAAGCTGGTTTTGCTTCTTTCTGTGGTACCAAATATTGTATAGGAGTAGGCAACGGTTTGGATGCATTAGTGCTCATTTTTAAAGGCTATATTGAACTCGGAAAGTTGCAAAAAGGCGATGAAGTGTTAGTGCCTGCCAATACCTATATAGCAAGTGTTTTAGCGGTATTGCAAGCCGATTTAGTGCCGGTTATGATCGAACCAAAGTTAGAATCGTATACTGTTGATCCCCATGCCATTGAAGCTAAAATTACAGCAAAAACTAAAGCAATAATGCCGGTTCATTTGTACGGACAATTGTGTGAAATGGAATCAATCAATGAGATCGCTACAAAACATAATTTATTGATAGTTGAAGATGCGGCGCAAGCTCATGGAGCAACAGGAAACGGAACTAAAGCTGGAAATTTTGGAAATGCGGCTGGATTTAGTTTTTATCCGGGTAAAAATCTAGGAGCCCTAGGCGATGCGGGTGCCATAACAACCAATGATGCTGCATTAGCGGAAGTCTTATTTTCATTGCGAAATTATGGTTCGAAAGTGAAATATGAAAATGAAAGAATTGGTGTTAATTCGCGATTAGATGAATTGCAAGCCGTTTTTTTGAATATTAAGTTACCCCATTTGGCGGCTGAAAATGAATTTCGAAGACGTTTGGCTAGAAAGTATCTTTTAGAAATCAACAACGAGAAAATTATCTTGCCGCAATGGGATGAAACTGAAAATCATGTATTTCATTTGTTTGTAGTTCGAACTCAAAATAGATCGGCACTTCAAGAATATTTGAAAAGTCAGGGCATTGAGACCATGATTCATTATCCCATACCACCACATAGACAAAAAGCGTTGGTCAATTGGAATAATTTATCTTTTCCAATCACTGAAAAAATTCATGATGAAGTGTTGAGTATTCCACTGAATTCAAGTTTGAGTGAAGCAGAAATTCAACATATTATTGCAACTATAAATCGATATTAAAAATGGGAATTTTACACTTATTTAAAGAATTTGCTTTTGTAAAGCTTCGTATTTTAAAATATAAAATTGTTTCCACTTGTCAAAATGTTACTGGACAGCCTAAATTGTTTCATCCGCTTCAGTTAAATGGAAAAGGAAAAATAGTGTTTGGGGAAAATGTGCAAATAGGCGTGGTTAATGCGCCTCATTACTATTCGCATTATTCTTATTTTGAAGCACGAGATTCCAATAGCGAAATTTGCATCGGGAATCACGTGCGCATCAATAACAACTGTGCTATTGAAGCCCTATCAAAAATCACCATTGAAGATTATGTATTACTAGGTGTCAATTGTTCTATTTTGGATAATGACGGTCATAATTTAGCAATCGATTTACGAGATAATGGTCCCGTTGCATCAAGTGAAATCCATATCCAAAAAAATGTGTTCATTGGTGATCATGTGACCATTTTGAAAGGAGTCACAATTGGTGAAAATTCGGTTATTGGGAATCATTCCGTGGTCACAAAGAGCATTGCTGCCAATGTAATTGCCGCTGGTAACCCCGCAAAAGTTATTAAAGAGCTTTGATTTGAATATACTAAAACGCCATAAATTACTAAAAATAGTATCATTAAACGCATTGAGTGTTGGTGCTCAATTTGTGTTTGGTATTTTTTCGGTACGCATTGTTTCCGAATTTTTAGGTCCAAACGGCATGGCGCTAACAGGTAATTTTAGAAGTTTTACCAGTCTGTTCAAATCCGTAAGTGTGATGGGATTAAAAGAAGGGTTGATCAACCAAGTCACAACTACTGCCGATAAAAAAGAAAAAGACAACATCCTATTTACATTTCTAAGTTTCTTTTTAATGATAGCCATTGGATTAGCAATTATCATTTGTATTTTCTCTAATCATATTAGTATTTATTTGTTTAAAACCGCTGAGTATGCAAAATATCTCATGTATTTTGCAGCTTTATTGCCGTTTTTTGTGCTTCAAACCGTATTGGTTTCATTATTGAATGCCCTACAGCAGTTTAAAAAAATAATCGGAATTCAAATTGTGACAAATTTCGTTTTGTTTTTGAGTTCGTTTTATTTGATTTACCATCAATTGTTAGCGGGAGCCTTTCTTTCGATTGCAATAACTGATTTGATCGGAGGTATTGTGGCGTTATTTTTTGCCAATAAATACTTTAAATTTAAATTACACTTTCAAAGTAGTGCCATAAAAACCATTTCAAAGTTCATCATTATGGCTTTGGTAAGTGCCGTTGTTATTCCGCTAACGGCTATTTTACTTCGTAATCATATCATTGAAAGTGCTGGTTTGTCCTCAGCAGGTATTTGGGAAGCCACTTCCCGAATATCCGGATTTTATATGTTGTTTTTTAGTACAGGTTTGTCCTTATATTATTTACCCAAATTAGCAATGTTGCAAACAGCTACCGAATTTAAAAGCGAATTGGCTTATTATTTTAAGACCATCGTTCCGCTTTTTGTAGGCGTTGGAATTTTAGTCTATCTGTTTAAAGACGTAATTATATCCATTGCGCTTACTTCCGAATTTACGCCCGTGCGTGAACTGTTAGTTTGGCAACTTTTGGGCGACTTAATCCGAATCATGACGTTGGCCTTTGGTTTTCAAATTTTAGCCAAGGCCTTGGTCTATAAATATATTTTCATAGAGTTACTTTTCAACGGATTGTATTTGCTTTTCGGATTTTTACAATTTGAATCCCAAAAGGTAGAAGGAATAGTTCAAGCCTATGCAATTGCGAATGGAATTACCTTACTCGTGGTTGTATTCCTATTTAGAAAATTATGGTTGCGTCCAACAATCTAAATACCGCTGAGCGATTCGCTTATATTCATGTTCCTTTTCAATAAATTTTCGAGCTTTTTTAGAAATCTCCACTATTTTTTCTGGATGTTCAATCAAAAACGATAGTTTTTTAGCAATTTTTATTGCATCTGGTAAGGCGTTGATACATACTTCGTCTTCTAGCAATTGATAATGCTGTAGAAATTCATTTTCGGCTCCGGTAAAAACGACTTTGCCTTGTGCCATAGCTTCTAATGCGTTATACCCTTGATCATAGGCGAGTACTTGGTCTAATATAATGTGCGCCTTGTGATAACGGCTCATGTATTCTGTATAAGGGAGGTTTTCGGTGGTAATAATTTCAATTTTATCGGCCTTTTTTTCTTGGATAAGTGCTAGTGCTTCTTCAAAATAGTGAATCCCTTTTTTAAGATAACTCAATCGGTTTATCCCTAAGAAAATTATTATTTTGTCGGCAATCACAAGTTCTTGATGCTTCAGTCGATCTGTATTGATAGGATTGGGTATAAAGGTGGTGGAATAGCCCATTTTTTGCATCGGGATTTCGTAGTCTAAATCGGAGGTGATTAGCTTTTGGCAATTTTCTACCAAATAGTTATACGTATTTCGATAACTCTTTTTTTGATATTTTAGCGAATAATGAAACGTTTTTTGCAACGAAGGATTTTGTAAATAGGGTGTCAATACCGAGTACTTCAATTCGCCAGTTAATTGATAGCTGACAACTGGCGTTTCATCACCACAAATGAGCAAACTTCTGTTTTTTAGGGTAGCAAAGAGTTTTTTGTACAGTAAACGGGCGAGAAAGGGATAGGTTTCTAAAGCGTCGGAATTGATGAGTTGTACATGATCAAATCCATTAAGTTTAGGAAGTAATTTATAAAACCGAATGGCCCTTTCCATTTTTTCCAAGTCAATACCGGTGAGCTTTAGAATAGCGCCACAAACTAATTTGGTCCAATTGTATTTGTTGCAAATTTTTGCTGCAATTGAATAGTCTACTGGAAACATTTTGAATTTGTCCCCCGTTCCCACAATTTTAACGTCGTGTCCCAAAGTCACCAATCCTTCTTTCAACGAATTGTGTAATCGACTATATTCACCGAGCAAAAGTATTTTCATGGAATAGTTCTAAATGCTAAATTCTGATTGCTAAATTCATATCTTTGTGTAAATATAGTATAATTGAAAAAATGTATCAAGTATCAGACATAGAAATATTGATTGCCACCATGAATCGTGATGATTTAGGTTTTTTGGAGGTCATGTTTTCAAAGACGGATGTTACAAAATACAATATTCTCATTATCAATCAAACCACAACAGAAAAACAATTACATAGAACTTCCCGTACGATTAAAGTAATCAATGTATTGGAAAAAGGCTTGTCCAAAAGCCGCAATTTAGCCCTTCGATCGGCTACTAAAAAGTTGGTCGTTTTTACAGATGATGATGTGGTTTTTGAGGCAAATTTTGATACAACTATTATTAATGCCTTTAATGATTATCCTAATTTTGATGGTTTTATATTTCCCTTTCAAATGAAAGAGGGAGTAGTTGCCAAAAAATATTCTAGCACTTTTCAGTCACAACTATCTGCATTTGATATACTGAATACTTCCTCGGTCGAATTGGTGTTCAAAAAAGAAGCTATTCAAAGCGCTCGTCTGCATTTTGATGAAAACTTTGGCCTTGGGTCTCCTTTTTATATGGGCGAAGAAGCCATTTTTGTTTTCGATGCCAAAAGAAAAGGATTGAAAATGGGATTTGTTCCCCAAATTTTACTCACACATTCACAGTTCACAACAACACAAAAAGCAACCGTTTTAGAGCGCTATTTTTATCAATCGGCAGTTTTTTATCGAATTTTTGGCAAAATGTATTTATTTTGGGTAGTTTTGAAACTGCTATTTGATCTAAAACAACACAAGTTTGGTATAAGATCGATTCCGCAAGTTTTAAAACAAGCATTAAAAGGGAAAAAAGCCTATGTCGACACTACAGCATTGTAAAATTCTATTGGTCCCAAAAATTGAAGATCCGAGAGGTAACTTGTCGGTTATAGAAAATGACGTCATTCCCTTTGTAATGAAACGGGTGTATTATTTGTATGATGTGCCGAGTGGGGCAGAGCGTGGCGGGCATTCGCATAAGGAACAACAAGAGTTTTTAGTTGCCTTATCGGGTAGTTTTGATGTCATTTTACACGACGGTCAGCACGAAAAAGTGGTTAGCCTTAATAAGCCTTTTGAAGGATTGTTGATTACCAATGGGATTTGGCGCGAATTGAAAAACTTTTCGTCGGGTGCAGTTTGCTTGGTCATTGCCTCAGCCGTTTTTGAGGAAGAAGATTACATAAGAGTATTTCAAGACTTTTTGAAATCAAAAAATTAATGATATACCGTAAAATCAATCCCAATTTTTTTCAACTGCTGTTTAAGGGTTAGCAAAAAACGCAAGATAAAGCTAGGTGTTACCAATAAGAGCTTTGTTTTGAAGGGTATTTTCGTGGCAATATCGTTGAGATAAAAATTTGATTTTTCAGTTAGGCCTACAATTTTATAGTGTAAAGCATATTCAAGTCTATGAACATCTAAAAATTTTTTCAAACTTTTATTTTGCGATTCGGCGACAGCAAATTGCGTAAAATCCATCAATTTCTTTTTTTTAATTGTAGTTTTTGCTAGAGAATTTGGTGCTTCAAAATGATAAATGGCTGAAATACTATTATTAATAGCTATAGTGTTGTTTAAAGCAATTTTTGTCCATAGTTCTAAATCTTGTCCGCTAGTAATAGCGGTATTGAACCCATTATTCTCTAAAATAATTTTTTTCGGGACAATTATTGAAGATGAAGTGGCTACTCTATTAACCAAACTCGCTTGAAAAAAATCGGGAATAGTTCCTCTGAAGGAATCAGGAAAACTATACGAAAAACTATTGTTTAGGGTGTGATTTTTTGAAATAATAGTCTGGTAGCGACTGCAATACATGCCACAATTTGGGAAATCTTTGATGAGTTGTACTAATTCTTCTAAATGGTTTGGGAACCAAAAATCATCTGCATCCAAAAAAGCGATATACTCAGTTTTAGCAGATTGAATAGCTTTATTTCTACTTGATGATGCCCCCGAATTTGGTTGATGAATTAATTGAATACGTTCGTCTTTAAAACTAGAAACGATTTCGAGGCTATTATCTGTTGAACCATCATTAACAATAATAATTTCAAAGTCAGTAAAGTTTTGCCCTAAAACACTTCTTAATGTATTTTTGATATAGGATTCTTTATTATAAAGAGGAATAATTACTGACAAAAACGGCATACTATTGTTTTATTGAACACATATAAGTTACACGAAAAAGGTTGTAAATTAATAGTGATGGATTTTTTGAAACTAGATTTTTTGTCATTGGGGTTTTAAAAATACGATAAAACAAGGAAGCGACTCTATTAAATTTTGTTTTATTTAAGATGACATAAAGTTGTAATAACGTTACATATTTAGCTTCAATTTTTTTTGAACCTAGTAATAACAATAGACTGTTTATACTATTTTTTGTCTTACTCATATAGGTTTCATTCGTATCAATATCGCCATGTTCAACTGGGTTATCAATATGGTTAACAGCAAGTTTTAATAAACTTAATTGAAAGGAAAATTGGGTGTCATCATGGCCATAAAGTGTTATTTCTGTGTCAAATTTAACTTTATCAAAATATACTTTTTTAATGACGGTGTTGTTGAAAAGTAGACACTTAAAAGGATCTTTTTTTCTTTTTTTGGCCAGTTTATCTTCAATAAATTTTCCATATTTCCAGCGTAAAATTTGTTGAGTAGAAGGACAGCTTTCGGGGTGAATACGTCCACCGTAAATCACATCAAAATCTTTAATATTTGCTAAATAGTTTCTAATATAGTTTGGATTTGTAACAATAGAATCGCCATCTATAAACAGTAAATAAGGATATTGTGCTCTTTTAGCTAATAGGTTCCGGTTTTCTCTGTGTGCAATATTTTTTTCTAAAGTGATAAATGAGCAATTCGACATCGAATTTATCTGCTCGTTTGTTTTATTTAGCGATGACATTGACGCATCATCTTGACACAAAATCTCAAATGCTATTTTAGACCCAATACATTGTTTATAAAGCTCTTTAACTAAAGGAAAAGCATTATAATCGTATATTGGAATTAATATGGATAGCATTACATCGTTCTTTGAACCACTTCAAACATTTTACCCTCTTCAAATTTCAATGTTTTTGAAGGATATTTTAGAACCAACGCATAATCATGGGTAGCCATCAATATAGTTTTTCCGTTGGCGTTGATGTTGCGAAGTACTTCCATTACTTCAATACTGGTTTGAGGATCTAGATTTCCAGTGGGCTCATCGGCAAGTATTAATTCGGGATCGTTCAATAAAGCACGGGCAATACCTACTCGTTGTTGCTCGCCTCCCGACAGTTGATGCGGCATTTTAGGTGCTAAACCTTTCATGCCAACTTTATCCAATACTTCTTCGATTTTAACATCCATTTCTTCTTGTTCAGACCATCCGGTTGCTTTTAATACAAATAATAGATTGTCTTTAACGCTGCGGTCGGGTAATAATTTAAAATCTTGGAATACAACACCTAGTTTTCTTCTTAAATAGGGTATGTCGCTTTCTTTTAATGTCGATAAATCATAGCCTACAACACTTCCTTCGCCTTCTTTTAAAGATAAATCAGCATACAAGGTTTTTAGAAAACTACTTTTACCCGAACCGGTTCTACCAATTAGGTATAAGAATTCCCCATGGTTGACCTCGATATTGACATCCGTCAATACTGGATTTTTATCTTGATAAATTGTCGCGTTTTTTATAGAAAGGACTGTTTCAGACATAGTATATTTTGATTTTAAAATGTAAAAGTAATAACTTATAGTTCCGTTTCAAAATTTTATCTCCTTTTCAATTAAAAATAGTGCTTTTGGTTAAAAACTCTGTTTAAAAATAGTACAATATTATGTTCTTTATCTTCGTTATTAAGGCTAATTAAGCTTATATTTGAACTTCATAAATAGCGAATCAAAATGATAAAGTATATCCAATTTTCTTTTTTATTTGTTTTCTTTTCAGGAGCACTTTTAGCCCAAAAATCTGCCTTTTATACGCATGATTTGAACGCTTTTAATCGTGCAATAGAATTGTATAAAGAAAAGCAATATTTGTCGGCACAATTGTTATTTGAAAAACTGAAGACAATTGAAAATTCAGAAGAATTGGCTTCGGATTGCGCCTATTATAGTGCTATTTGTGCTTTGCATTTAAAGCAAAATGGAGGGGATGAATTAGTGATGAAATTTGTACAAAATTATCCCACAAGCCCTAAAATGAATCAAGCCTATGTTGAAGTAGCACACTATTATTTTGAAGAAGGAAATTACCAAAAAGCGATTGTGTGGTTTGATAAAGTAGATAGTAATTCAATGAACTATGAGCGCAAAGATGCATATCATTTTCAGAAAGGATATGCTTTTTTTGCCACAAAAAACAACAAAGAGGCGGCTAAATATTTTAACATGATTTTGAATTCTAACACATTTGGAAATCAAGCTAAATATTATTCAGGATATATCGCTTATGTTTTAGATGATTACAAATCGGCCAATAATTATTTTGAGCAAGTTGGCAATCAAGAAAAATACAAAGAAAAAATAGGCTATTTTCAAGCCGACATGAATTTTAAACTCGGTAACTTTCAAAAAGCAATAGAAGTAGGTGAAGCCCAATTTCCAAAAGCAAATTTGGAAGAGAAAAGTGAACTTTCTAAAATTGTAGGGGAGAGTTACTTTAATCTCAAAAAATATGACCAAGCCTTGCCCTTTTTATTAGCTTATAAAGGAAAAAAAGGAAAATGGACAAATACCGATTTTTATCAATTGGGGTATACCTATTACCAACAAAAAGATTTTGAAAATGCCATTGCCCAGTTCAATAAGATTATTCAGGGGAACGATACAGTCGCTCAAAATGCCTATTATCATTTGGCGGAAAGTTATTTATATACACAAAAAAAACAACAAGCATTGAACGCATTTAAATCGGCTTCAGAAATGCAATTTGAATTAAAAATTCAAGAAGATGCTTGGTTAAATTATGCAAAATTGAGTTATGATATTGGAAATCCTTATCAATCGGTGCCAGAAGTTTTACTGGCTTATTTAGCAAAATATCCCGAAAGTTCCTACAAACAAGAAATTAATTCGTTGTTGATAAGTTCCTATATTACCGCTAAAAATTATAAAGAAGCGTTACAATTATTGCAGAAAAACCGCTCACCTGAAAATAAATGGGCCTATCAAAAAGTGGCGTTCTACCGTGGTTTAGAATTGTATATCGATGGAGATTATAAAGGAGCTTTTGCGCTATTTAAGACAGCAATAACCGAAAATGTTGATCCTAAATTTTCGGCAAGAGCCACCTTTTGGAAAGGAGAAACGGAATACAATTTGGATCAATTTGAGGAAGCAAAACTCACTTTTCTACAATTTAAGAATTTTACAGCCGCCAAGCAAACGCCTGAGTATGATAATGCCAATTATAATTTGGCTTATTCCTATTTCAAGCTGAAAGCCTATGAAAGTGCCCTACCTTATTTTGACGCTTATATAAAATCTGTTCCAGGAGATAAAATGCGCCTAACGGATTCTTATTTGCGTTTAGCCGATTGTAATTTTATGGTGGCAAAATATTGGCCCGCAATGGATGCCTATAATAAAGTTATGGAGATGAATAGTGTAGATGCCGATTATGCGGCTTTTCAAAAAGGAATTAGCTATGGTTTTGTCAATAAACCGGATCGAAAAATAGCAGATTTGGAAAAATTTATCACAGCCTATCCAACGTCTCAATATGCCGATGACGCTGTTTATGAATTGGGAAATACGTATGTGGGACAAAATTTAAATGATAAAGCCATCACAATCTATGATAAATTAATTAATAATTATAGGTCCAGTTCGTATACAGCTAAAGCCATTTTAAAACAGGGTTTACTATATTATAATGGAAATAATGAAGCACAAGCTATTGGAAAGTTTAAAAAAGTAGTTGCTGAATATCCCAATTCTCCAGAATCAATAGAAGCAGTTGCCACAGCGCGATTGATTTATGTAGATAATGGAAAAGTAAATGAATATGCCGATTGGGTTAAATCCCTAACTTTTATCGCAGTTTCTGATGCCGATTTGGATAATGATACCTATGAATCTGCCGAAAAGCAATATTTACAAAACAATGCCAAGCTAGCGATTTCTGGATTTACAAACTATATCAGTAGATTCCCGAATGGCTTGCATGCCTTAAAAGCTAATTTTTACCTGGCGCAATTGTACTTTGCCGATGCTTTAGAAAATAATGCCATCAAGCCCTATGAGTTTGTAATTGCAAGCCCTAGAAATGAATTTACGGAACAAGCTTTAGCGCGTTTGTGCCAAATCAATTTAAAAGCTAAAAATTACGATGCGGCCCTTTTGGTTTTAATCCGTTTGGAAGCCGAAGCCGAATTTCCTCAAAACACAACCTATGCGCAATCCAATTTGATGAAAGCTTATTATGAAAAAGAAGATTATGTGAATGCGGTGATATATGCCGATAAAGTATTGAAAAACGATAAAATTGAAGATCGAATTAAAAGTGATGCCCAAATCATTGTAGCGCGTTCTGCCATGAAAAGTAATGACGAAGCAAAAGCAAAAGAAGCTTACGATAAGTTGAATAAAATAGCCAAAGGCGAACTCAAAGCAGAAGCTTTATATTATGAGGCCTATTTCAAGAACAAAGAAGGAAAGTTTGATGCTTCCAATAAAGTGGTAGAGCAAATTGCAGTAGATTATTCGGGCTATAAATATTTTGGATCAAAAGCCTTAATTATTATGGCAAAAAATTATTTTATGCTGGGTGATAGCTTTCAAGCAACTGAAATCCTTCAAAGTGTCATTGATAATTTTGCAACGTTTGAAGATGTATTAACTGAAGCCCAAGGCGAGTTAGAGCGCATCAAAAGTGAAGAAGCAAAACGTAATGAATCCATTACCAATTAATAATCGTAAAATAGTTTACAATTGATGATCTAATTGCATCAGTAACAATATGATATCCTATGAAAAAATCAAATATAATCACGCTAGTATTCGTTGTCTTTGGTCTCCAATTTTCTTTATCACAAGTAAAAGAGGGAACTATCGGTTCAGAAGTTGTAAACATCGTAAAACCCTATACACCTACAATTTCTGATGCTTTTAAAGTAAAAGAAACTCCTGTTTTACAAGACGAGGAAAAAGAAAAAAAAGAAGTTATTCAATATCGCATTTTTTCATTTCCTGTAGCTTCTACCTTTATGCCTAGTAAAGGGAAAGCAGCGTCAGTTGATCCTGTTAAAAAAGAAAAATTATATGACAATTATGCCACGCTGGGATTTGGAAATTATGGCACAGCAAACGCCGAATTATTTCTTACAAAAAGTATGAGTAATTCAAGTTATTGGGGGGCAATGCTCCGTCATTTGTCCTCTCAAGGCGGAATTAAAGATTTGGTTTTAGATGATAAATATGCTAACACTAGTTTAGAGGCTACTTATGGAGTACGGGAACGCAATTTGAGTTGGAACCTTGATTTGGGTCTAAAAAATCAAATGTACAATTGGTATGGTTTGCCTAATTATAGTCTTTTTAATGATACATTCATCCAAGATATCGATTCGAAACAAACCTATAATACCATTGCTTTGGGTGGAAAGCTAATTTTGAATAACGGATTTTTTAAAGAAGCCAGCACACAATTCAAGCATTTTTCAGATGCTTTTGGTTCCTCCGAAAATCGCTTTTTTATAAAACCACAATTTGATTTTAAGATAATGGATCAAAAAGTCAACACCGATTTTGTATTCGATTTTGTAGGCGGCAATTTTGAGAAAAGTTTAGCACAATTGAATTCAAAATATGATTATTCAACATTAAATATAGGGCTAAAACCGAGTATTTTGTATGAAAAAGAGGATTTATCGATGCAAATAGGAATGGGTGTTTTTTATTCAAATCACACCCTAGTTCAACAAGATCAAAACAATATTTTCATTTACCCTAACATTAAAGCTTCCTACAAATTAGTTGGCGACATTTTAGTAGCTTATGCAGGTGCCGAAGGAAATTTGCAACAAAACTCTTATGCTGATTTTGTAGAAGAAAATCCATTTGTATCGCCTACACTTCTTATTGCTCCCACTAACACAAAATATGATATTTATGCGGGTTTGAAAGGAAAATTAGCTAATTCTGTTTCTTTTAATGTAAAGGCTTCCTTTTTAAATCAAGATAACAAAGCGTTATTTTTACATAATAAATTTGATGTTTTATCTTCAAATACAGAAGGTTATGCTTACGGAAATTCCTTCAGAGTGGTTTATGATAATGTAAAAACAATGGGTTTGTTTGGGGAGTTAAAAGCTGAGTTTTCAAAAAATATTTCTTTTGGAATTGAGGGCCTATTTTCCAATTACAGTACCGATAATGCCTCTCAAGCATGGAATTTACCCCAATTAAAACTGGGATCTTCGTTAGCAGTTACAATTAACGAAAAATGGTATGCAGGTGCTCATGTATTTTATGTTGGCGAAAGAAAAGACCTGATTTCAGTGCAATCTGATGCCGCTGTTTTTCCACCTGATTTTTCCGATCAAACCATTACATTAAAGGGGTATTTTGATCTCAATGCGCACGTGGGTTATCAATACAATGCCCGATTGACGGCTTATCTCAAAGGGAATAATCTTGCCAATCAGCAATACAATCGTTGGGCAAACTTTCCTGTGCAAGGCATTCAAGTTTTGGTAGGAGCTAATTATAAGTTCGATTTCTAATGCTGAAACGTAATGATACAAGCTTTTTTGCAGGGTTCGCAAAGTTGTAATTCGTTGTGAATTTAGCGCCCTCTTTGTGCTCTTTGTGGTTAAATAATTATCATGACATTCAAACAAAAAATAAAACAACAACATTTGGTGTTGCTTCAAGATAAAATCGATGTGTATCGAGATATGATTTCGGGTTTGTCAAACGACGCTCTAAATGACGCCAAAGGCTCGGCGGGGGATAAACACGAAACTACTTTATCTATGATGCATTTAGAACAAGAAAAAATCACGCAAAAATTAACCGAGGCAATAACATTGCAGGGTATACTTGATCGAATTGAGGTTTCAAAAACCAACTCAACAATCGCTTTAGGAAGTTCTGTAAAAGTAAATGCATTGCAATTGTTTGTTAGTGCGGCTTTGCCTAAAATTACTGTAGAAGGAATTACAGTATTATCCGTTTCGCCACAATCGCCATTAGGAAGTCAATTAATGGGTAAAAAACAAGGTGATATAGTGGTTGTAAATGGCACTACTTTTACAATTCATGAAGTGGCATGATTTGACTTTAAATTTAACCCAATAAGCGATATTTTTTTGATTGCGTCAACTAGGTTTAGTTGGTGTTTTTGTTTTTAACAAATGTTAATAACTTAATGGGTTTTTGCGCTTATTTGTGGTTAAATTTTTTCCGGAATGGTTATATTTGTCTGTTAATTAAAAATCGAATATTTAAGAGATAATTATATGAGCGAAGAAGTTAAGAAAAACAATTATTCGGCAGACAGTATTCAGGCGTTAGAAGGAATGGAGCACGTAAGAATGCGTCCTTCCATGTATATTGGTGATACTGGAGTAAGAGGTTTGCATCATTTGGTGTATGAAGTAGTAGATAACTCTATTGATGAGGCTTTAGCGGGTCATTGTGATACAATTTATGTAGCTATAAACGAAGACAATTCCATAACGGTAGAAGATAATGGGCGAGGTATTCCAGTAGATTTGCACAAAAAAGAAGGCGTTTCAGCACTAGAAGTTGTAATGACTAAAATTGGTGCTGGAGGTAAGTTTGATAAAGATTCATATAAGGTATCTGGAGGATTACATGGTGTAGGTGTTTCTTGTGTTAATGCACTTTCAGATCACTTGCGAGCAACCGTTTATCGTGAAGGAAAAATATACGAGCAAGAATACGAGAAAGGTAAAGCCTTGTATCCCGTTAAGCAAATTGGAACAACCGACAAGAGAGGTACCATGGTTACCTTCAGACCCGATGCAACCATTTTTACACAAACATTAGAATATTCCTATGATACTTTGGCTTCTCGTTTACGTGAGTTGTCGTTTTTGAATAAAGGAATTATAATTACTTTAACCGATAAGCGTCACCTAGCAGAAGACGGAAGTCAACCAATAGAAACTTTCCAATCCAAAGAAGGATTGAAAGAGTTTGTTAGGTTTTTAGACGGAAATCGTGTGCCAATTATTAGTCATGTAATTAGCATGGAACATGAAAAAGGAGAAATTCCGGTAGAAGTAGCATTGATTTACAATGAAAGTTATACCGAAAATATTTTCTCTTATGTGAATAACATCAATACGCACGAAGGAGGAACACATTTGCAAGGTTTCCGTATGGGATTGACTCGTACCCTGAAAAAATATGCCGATTCTTCGGGATTGTTAGATAAATTAAAATTTGAAATATCGGGAGATGACTTCCGTGAAGGATTAACAGCAATTATTTCTGTTAAAGTTCAAGAACCACAATTTGAAGGGCAAACCAAAACCAAATTAGGAAATAGAGAAGTAGTTTCACCTGTTTCTCAGGCGGTTTCAGAAATGCTAGAAAATTATTTGGAAGAAAATCCAAATGATGCTAAGATTATCGTTCAAAAAGTAATCTTGGCTGCTCAAGCCCGTCACGCTGCAAAAAAAGCACGTGAAATGGTACAGCGTAAAACCGTTATGGGCGGTGGCGGATTGCCAGGTAAATTGTCTGATTGTTCAGAACAAGATCCAGCAAAATGTGAGATTTTCCTTGTCGAAGGAGATTCGGCAGGTGGAACCGCAAAACAAGGTCGTGATCGTGCATTTCAAGCAATTTTACCTTTACGGGGAAAAATTTTGAATGTAGAAAAAGCAATGCAACACAAGGTATTTGAAAACGAAGAAATTCGAAATATTTTTACAGCACTTGGAGTAACTGTTGGTACTGTCGAAGATAGCAAAGCCTTGAATTTAGAAAAATTACGTTATCATAAAGTAGTGATCATGTGTGATGCCGATGTTGATGGTTCTCACATTTCTACATTGATTTTAACCTTCTTTTTCCGTTATATGAAAGAATTGATCGAGCAAGGACACGTTTATATTGCAACACCTCCTTTGTATATGGTTAAAAAAGGAACTAAAAAAGAATATGCTTGGAACGATGATCAACGTGATTTAGCCAATGAAAGAATGGGAGGAAGCGCAGGTATCCAAAGGTATAAAGGTTTGGGAGAAATGAATGCCGAACAATTATGGGAAACAACCATGAATCCTGACTTCAGAACATTGCGTAAAATAACTATTGATAGTTTAGCAGAAGCAGATCGTGTTTTTTCTATGTTAATGGGAGATGAAGTTCCGCCTCGTAGAGAGTTTATTGAGAAGAATGCTGCTTACGCAAAAATTGATGCCTAATTTTCATTTTTAATCAAAAATAATAGCTATCAAATTAGCATTTTAACTGGTATAAAATAGTTGGCTTTTGATAACTTTGCAAAAAAATAAACGTTTAATATAATAAAATTAATAATGAAAGTAACGATAGTGGGTGCGGGTAACGTAGGTGCTACATGTGCAGACGTAATTTCTTACAGAGGAATTGCAAGTGAAGTTGTGTTAGTCGATATCAAAGAAGGTTTTGCCGAAGGTAAAGCTATGGATATTATGCAATGTGCTACTACAACCGTATTTAATACTCAATTGAGTGGTACTACTGGTGATTATTCAAAAACAGCGGGAAGTGATGTAGTGGTAATTACTTCAGGTATTCCAAGAAAGCCAGGTATGACTCGTGAAGAATTAATCGGAATTAATGCCGGAATTGTAAAATCGGTAGCAGATAATGTATTGACGCATTCTCCAAATGCAATTATTGTGGTAGTTTCAAATCCAATGGATACGATGACCTACTTAACTTTAAAAGCAACTGGATTGCCAAAAAATAGAGTCATAGGAATGGGTGGAGCGTTAGACAGCTCTCGTTTCAAATATTTTTTATCTAAAGCATTAGACAAACCTGCTAATGATGTGCAAGGTATGGTGATTGGAGGACATGGTGATACAACTATGATTCCCTTAACGCGATTGGCTTCTTACAATGGTGCGCCTGTTTCAAACTTTTTAGCACAAGAGGTGTTAGATAAAGTAGCCGCAGATACCATGGTAGGTGGAGCCACATTAACCGGTTTGTTAGGGACTTCAGCTTGGTATGCGCCAGGGGCTTCTGTAGCGTATTTAGTTGATAGCATTTTAAACAATCAAAAACGAATGATCCCTTGTTCGGTTTTGTTAGAAGGTGAATATGGTCAGCAAGATATTTGTATGGGTGTGCCTTGTATCATTGGAAAAAATGGAATTGAACAAATTGTGGATGTAGCATTGAACGAGTTTGAAAAAGCGGCTTTTGCAAAATCAGCAGATGCGGTTCGTGCAATGAATGCCGATTTAAAATCGGTTTTGTAATTTCTGTCAAAAAATAAAAATAAAAAGCCATCAAGCAATTGATGGTTTTTTTTTGGTTATAACGGAAAATGGAAAGCTTTATATGGACTTATTTTAGCTAATAAACAACTCATTTTGAGTTGGTATTTCATTTATTATCGAAAACTTACACAAAAAGCGTATTTTAATCTGAAATAAAATTGCTTAATCCTATTGTAAATTATATATTTGTCCGTTTTTATAATATAGAATAAATAAATTTTAGAGTAATGCAGAATAGAGGACTTATTAAATTTTTCGCAATTATCTTTGCTTTGGTATGTGTTTACCAACTTTCTTTTACTTTTGTTGCTAGCGGTATCGAAAAAGATGCTAAAGCTTATGCAAAAGGAGATTCTAAAAAAGAATTTGCTTATTTAGATTCCATTGGTAAAGTAGAAGTGTATCCCGTTTTAGGATACACATTCAATGAAGTTAGACAAAAACAACTAAATAAAGGACTTGACTTAGAAGGGGGAATCAATGTGATTCTCCAAATTTCAGTTAAAGATGTGTTGAAAGGATTGGCAAACGATTCAAAAAATGCAGCTTTCAATAAAGCATTGGCTGATGCTAAAATCAATCAACAAGGAAATCAAGATTACATCGATGCCTTTTTTGTAGAGGCAAATAATGCCAATATCAACTTGGCAGCTGCCGATATTTTTGGAAACAGAAATTTAGAAGCAGAAATTAAAAACGGAATGACCAACAAACAAGTTGAACCTATTGTTAAAAAGAAAGTTCAAGAGTCGGTTGAAAGTGCATTCAACGTTTTAAGAAAACGTATTGATCAATTTGGTGTTACACAACCTAATATTCAAATGTTAGGTAATTCAGGTAGAATTTTAGTCGAATTACCTGGCGCTAAGGATGTAGATCGTATCAAAAATTTACTACAAGGAACAGCCCAATTAGAGTTTTGGGAAACCTATAAATTAGATGAAGTTTCAGGTTTTGTTATGGCTGCAGATGAAGCGCTTAAGAAAACAGAAATTGCTGTAAAAGCGGCTCCCGTAAAAAAAGTAGGAATCGATTCGTTATTAACGGATAAAGCCGATACTGCTGCTGCAAAAACAAGTCCATTCTTAGGAAAAATGGTTAGTCCTGGTCAACAAGGTGTTGGTTTCTTTAATGTTAAAGATACCGCCGTAATCAACAGCTATTTAAAAAGAGCTGATATTAGAGCCTTATTACCTGCAACCTTATCAAATATTCGTTTTGCATGGGGTAAAGTAAATCCAAAAAATCCTGAAGCTACCGAATTATATGTATTAAAAGGAACTAGAGATAATGTAGCGCCGTTAAGTGGTGGTGTTATTGTAGACGCTAAAGATACTTTTGATCAATTTGGTAAACCAGCTGTGTCAATGCAAATGAATGCTAATGGCGCTAGATTATGGGAAAAAATAACAGGAGCTGTATCGCAACAAGGTAATGCCATTGCAATTGTCCTAGATAATACAGTATATTCTGCACCAGGTGTAAGTAAAGGAGCAATTACTGGTGGTCAATCAGAAATTTCTGGAAACTTTACATTAGAAGAAACAAAAGATTTAGCCAATGTTTTAAGAGCAGGTAAATTACCAGCTGCTGCCGAAATTATTCAATCTGCAGAAGTAGGCCCATCATTAGGTCAAAAAGCTATTGATGCAGGTATCACCTCTTCATTAGTAGGATTTATTTTGGTGTGTGTATGGATGGTATTCTACTACGGTAGAGCCGGATGGTATGCAAACGCAGCTTTATTATTGAACGTATTATTCTTATTTGGTGTAATGGCAAGTTTTGGTTTTGTATTAACATTACCAGGTATTGCCGGTATCGTTTTAACTTTGGGTACAGCAGTAGATGCTAACATTATTATTTACGAAAGAGCAAAAGAAGAATTACGTGAAGGAAAATCGCTTGCTGATGTAGTTGATATTTCATACGGGTGGAAAGGAGCAATGCGTTCTATTGTTGATGCAAACGTAACACACATATTAACAGGTATTATTTTATTTGTTTTTGGAACTGGACCTATACAAGGATTCGCTTTAACTTTATTGATAGGTATTTTTACTTCGTTATTTACCTCAATTTTTATAGCTAGAATATTTATTGATAGAGATATTGCTAAAAATAATAAGTTAACCTTTTCAACAGCGATAACTAAAAATTGGTTTACCGGTTTCCATTTTGATTTTATCAAAGTAAAAAAATGGACGTATTTGTTTTCATCAATTGTAGTTGTTGTTAGCTGTGTTTCCTTCTTTGTAAATGGATTAGATGAAGGTGTTGATTTTGTTGGAGGTAGAACCTATCAAGTAAAATTTGAAAAACCAGTTGAATCAAATGTGGTTGCTGAAGAGCTTTCAAAAGAATTTGGATTACCAGTAGAAGCTAAAGTTTTTGGTGATGCTGATCAATTGAAAATTACCACAAAATATAAGATCAAAGAAGAAGGTATTGCTATCGACAAAGAAGTAAACCAAAAGTTATACAACGGACTTAAAAAATACTTCAATCAAGATCTTACGTATGAAAAGTTCATCAACTTATATGAAGGTAAAAAATTCGGAGTATTGTATGGATCAAAAGTAAGTCCAACTATTTCTGCAGATATCAAAACGAATTCATTTTGGGCTGTTATTGGTGCAATGTTAGTCGTTGCTTTATATTTAATTATCTCGTTTAGAAAATATGGATATTCTATTGGTGCCGTTGCTGCAGTAGCGCATGACGTAATTTTTGTATTGGGAGTGTATTCACTTTGCTACAAATTTATGCCTTTCCATATGGAAATGGACCAACACTTTATCGCAGCAATCTTAACGGTAATTGGATATTCTATGAATGATACTGTAATTGTATTTGATAGAATTAGGGAGTTTTTAGATGGTAAACGTAGAGGTTCGTTTAAAGAAGTAGTTAATGCTTCTATTAATACAACGCTTTCTAGAACATTGAATACATCATTAACGATGATCATGGTATTGTTAATCATGTTTATTTTTGGTGGAGAATCTATTAGAGGATTTATCTTTGCCATGTTAATAGGTATCATCATCGGAACCTATTCGTCATTATTCATTGCTACTCCAGTTTTAGTAGATTCAATGAAGAAAAGCGATATCGATGAAATCGAAAAAAGACACGCGTAGTTATATACGTTGTAATATTATAAAAAGCTGCTTTCAATGAAAGCAGCTTTTTTTTTATGGATCAATGTAAAATTTAACTAATCTCTAATAGTAGTAAACCTGTAATAAAGTATATAATGATCTATTTATATGTGTTGGTTTACGTTTTGTTTTATCAAATAAAAAGTCAAAGAAGAAGATTATAGGTTCTTTTTTAGGATGAACTTTCAGCAACAAAAAATAGCATCTAGAATTTCTAAATGCTATTTTGTATAATGTATATTTTTTTAGGAAACAGGAACCACTGCTCTTGACTTGAAGACAAAATAAATCCCAATAATAATAAAAGGAATACTTAACCATTGTCCGGTAGAAAGGGCATTAAAAATAGGGGATTCTTCAAAGCCACCCTGACTCTCTTTTACAAATTCAACTGCAAATCGTATCGACCAAAGTAAGATCAAGAACAAACCAAATAAATACCCCGCTTTATTTCTCGCTTCTGTTTTCCAATATAAAAACATCAAAATCAAGAATACAAAAACATAACAAATGGCTTCATACAATTGTGCGGGATGTTTTGGAGAAACATTGGCCAATAAAGTAGCAAATTGCGGTTGCGTGGCAATGGCTTGATAGGCTTCCTGTGCCGAAGTGGTTTGTGTGAGTTGCATCGCTTCTCGAGCGCCATATTCATCGCGTAAGAATTTAATTCCCAAAGCGCTATCTGTTTTTATGCCTACAATTTCAGAATTGAAAAAATTACCCAAACGAATAAAAATAGCACCCAATGAAACTGGAATAACAATTCGGTCTAATATCCATAAAAAAGAACGTTTAATAACGCGTTTTTGGATGTAAAACATTGTTAGTATTACAGCAATTGCGGCTCCATGGCTGGCTAATCCAGCAAAACCAGTGAAATGTATTGAGGGTTGGGTACTAATGGGGAGTAAAACACTCCATGGATCGTCTTGAAATAATTCGGGTTGGTAAAAAATCACATGACCTAAACGTGCTCCTAGCATAGTAGATACTAGGGTGTAAATAAATAATTTATCCAATGATTCTTCCGATTCTTGTTCTCTAGTAAAAATAGGTTTCATGATGTACCACCCCAATCCAAAGGCCAACACCCATGAAAGGCTATAAAAGCGAAGCATGAAAAAACCTAAATCAATTCCTTCTGAAGGATTCCAAAGTATATGTAATGTGTTTATCATAATTGTGAATATATGTTTAAAGGGTAAAAATAAATATTATTATTGGTAAACATGTTAAAATTCCAATAAGAAATTTTTAAGTTCAAAATCAATTTCAAGTTCTAATTTCTGACCTTAAGGTATCGGATCATAACCACTTTTCCCCCACGGATTACAACTTAAGATGCGTTTCAATGCTAGCCAACAACCTTTTATTGCGCCGTATTTTTCAAGTGCCTGTAATGCATAATTGGAACAACTGGGTTCAAATCGGCAAGCAGCAGGAGTTAATGGAGATAGAGCTACTTGGTAAAATCTAACCAGTGAAATCAATGGTAAAATCAAAATCTTTTTGAATTTTTTTGTATTTGAAGAGCTATAATTACTGCACATAGAGGGTGTTTCTTATACCGCAAAAATAATATTAATATTTCGTTTGGCTAGTGTATCACTAAATTAATAATTAAACTATGATTTATATCAGTTTTTATCTTATTTCATGCGCATAAATTTGTGACATAACTTAAAACAAAAACAATAAAATGAGAAAATTAGTAGTATTAGCAGGTATTGCATTATTGACTTTTAATGCAAATGCGCAAGAAGAAAAAGGTCTTAAAGGTGCTTGGTTTGCAACTTCTCAATTTGGATACCAACAAACAAAAACAGCTGATGCAAAACAAACCAATTTAACGGTTGTGCCAATTGTTGGAACTTTTGTATCTCCTTCCGTAGCTGTAGGAGCTGGAATTGGAATGATAAATATTAAAAATGAAGATGCAGGTGGCATCAATGCCGATACAGGTTTATTAGTAGTAGAGCCATTAGTAAGAAAGTATTGGAATATTGCCGGTAATTTTTATTTCTTTGGACAATTAGCATCCCCTATTATTTCGGGAGAAGAGAAAGAGAGTAAATTAAAAGTCACTCAATTTGGACTGTCAATGTCGGGTGGATTTGACTTTTTCGTTACAAAAAACTTTTCAGTAGAGTTTTCCTATGATTTAGCAAACTTTACGCAAACTACATTAAAACCAGATGCTGGTGTTAAAACTACGGTAACAAATTTCTCTTTAGCTCATGTGGCTAATACCGAACCGGTATATATTGATACACTTGGTGGGTCATTGCCTAATTTAACTACTCCGTTATCTTTTGGATTCAAGTTTATATTCTAATTAAGTGTATTAGAATATTAGTTAGTTTAAATAGTTTGAAGAAGAGCTGTCATTGACAGCTCTTTTTTTGCTCTTTATCTTTAGGTTGTAAAAGTGGTACCTTCTTTACCGTCTTTTAATTGAATTCCTAGAGATAGTAAGTTGTCTCTAATTTCATCCGATAAAGCAAAGTTTTTATTGGCTCGCGCTTGATTTCTCATTTCAATGAGCATTTCAACAACTCCTTTTAGTTTTTTGGTACTGTTTGACGTTCCTGCAGCAGGATTATCCATTCCCAAAACATCAAAAATGAAATGCGCTAGGGTATTGGATAAGTCTATAAGATCTTCAGCTGTAATTGTAGCACTGCCATCGTTTACTAAATTAATAAATCGGGCTCCTTCGAATAATTGTGCAATTAAAATGGGCGTATTAAAGTCGTCATTCATTGCATCATAACAGCTTTGTTTCCATGAAGCAATAGATAGCGATGACGAAGTACTAGTGCTTAAATCAGCTACAAGTTTGTAGGCTTCCATCAATCGATGGTATCCCTTCTCACTAGCAACCATTGCATCATTTGAAATATCTAATACGCTTCGGTAATGGGCTTGTAAAAAACAAAAGCGCACGATATTTGGCTCGAATGACTTTTCAAAAAAACTATTTTCTCCCGAAAGGAGTTCCATAGGTAAGATATAATTTCCTGTTGACTTACTCATGCGCAATCCATTCATGGTAAGCATATTGGTATGCATCCAAAAATTCACAGGCGAATGACCGTTGCAAGCTGTTCCTTGAGCTACTTCACACTCGTGGTGCGGGAATTTTAAATCCATTCCGCCACCGTGAATATCAAAGGTTTCTCCCAAATATTTGGTGCTCATGGCGGTACATTCTAAATGCCAACCCGGAAATCCTTCGCCCCAAGGCGAATTCCATCGCATAATATGTGCCGGTGAGGCATTTTTCCACAAGGCAAAATCTTGTGGGTTTTTCTTTTCACTTTGTCCGTCTAAATCACGGGTATTGGCAAATAATTCATCGATGTTTCTGTTGCTTAAAGCACCATAATTCAATCCTTTTGCATTGTAGGCAAAAACATCAAAATATACCGAACCCATACTTTCATAGGCAAAACCTAATTCGATTAATTTTTGGGTTAATTCAATTTGTTCCAAAATATGTCCCGTAGCTGTAGGTTCAATAGTAGGCGGTAAAAAATTAAACGCATCCAATACTTTATGAAAATCTACGGTATATTTTTGAACAATCTCCATAGGTTCTAGTTTTTCTAGACGGGATTGTTTTACAAAGCGGTCGTTTGCCACATCGCCATCATCCGTTAAATGTCCGGCATCGGTGATGTTACGCACATAGCGAACTTTGTAATCAAGGTGCAGTAAATACCGGTAAATCACATCAAAACTCATGAAGGTTCTAATGTTTCCCAAATGTACATTGCTATAAACCGTTGGCCCACAAACATACATACCAATATTTCCGGGATGAATCGGCGTAAAAGTATCTTTCTCACCCGTGAGGGTATTGTATATTTTTAAGGCTTGGTTTTTATATAATTCCATGATTTTCAGCTTAAAACTGTGTATCTAACTTGATATAATCTAAAAATTCTCTTTTTACTTTTTCCTCTTTGAATTTGCCGCCAAATTCAGCAGTTACGGTACTGCTTTCAATGTCTTTAATACCTCTAGAATTCACGCATAAATGTTTGGCATCTAAAACACAAGCTACATCAGCAGTTCCCAATACATTTTGTAATTCTTGTACAATCTGCATGGTCAATCGTTCTTGTACTTGTGGTCTTTTTGCGAAATAATCCACCACACGATTTATTTTAGATAAGCCCACCACTTTTCCTTTAGAAATATAAGCAACATGCGCACGTCCCACGATAGGTAACAAATGGTGTTCACAGGTAGAATACACCACGATGTTTTTTTCTACGAGCATTTCTCCATACTTGTAGTTGTTTTCAAAAGTTGAGGAGCTGGGTTTTTTAGCCGGATTTAGTCCGCCAAAGATCTCTTTTACAAACATTTTTGCAACGCGATTTGGCGTCCCCTTTAAACTGTCGTCTGTAAGGTCTAAACCTAGAGTAAGCAATATGCTTTCCACATCTTTTTTTATTGATTCAATTTTGTCTTCATCAGAAATAGCAAAGGCATCCGCACGCAAAGGAGTTGTTGCACTAGTTGCTATGTGGTCGTTGCCAATTTCTTCTTGAAAATCCTCGTTTTGTTTCATGGGTATGATGGGTTTCTTGCTGTTTTTTTACAATACGCAAAGATAATTAATAAACTAACATTGAATAAAAAAAAAGGAAGTCTTTTTTAGACTTCCTTTACCTTGATTTATGAAGGATTATAAATTGTAAACAGCAAGTGCCTCTTTTAAAATGGCAACAGCTCTAATCAAATCTTCTTTTTTCAATACATAAGCGATGCGCACTTCGTCTAATCCCACATTTGGAGAAGAATAGAAGCCTGCTGCTGGGGCAACCATTACGGTTTCACCTTTAAAGTCATACGATTCCAATAGCCATTGTGCAAATTTATCGGCATTGTCTACAGGTAGTTTGGCAATACAGTAAAAAGCACCTTTTGGAGTAGCAACTGTTACGCCCTCTATTTTTTGTAAAGCAGCAATCAATACATCTCTTCGTTCTTTATATTCGGTGATGACAGCATCAAAATAGCTTTGAGGCGTATCCAAGGCTGCTTCACTAGCAATTTGAGCATACGTTGGCGGACTCAAGCGAGCTTGTGCAAATTTCATAGCCGTGTTCATCACTTCTTTGTTTTTTGAAACAATACAACCGATGCGTGCGCCACACATGCTGTATCTTTTGGAAACGGAATCAATCATAATAGCATGTTCTTCCAAACCGGCTACATTCATGACAGAAAAATGTTCTTCGCCATCGTAAATAAATTCGCGGTATACTTCGTCGGCAATTAAAAATAAGTCGTGTTTTTTTACGATTTCGGCTAATTTTAATATTTCCTCTTTCGAATATAAGTAGCCTGTTGGGTTGCCCGGATTACAAATTAAGATGGCTTTTGTTTTAGGCGTAATTAATTTTTCAAAGGCTTCAATAGGAGGAAGGGCAAAACCGGTTTCGATGCCCGAAATAACAGGCACCACTTTCACGCCAGAAGCAGTGGAAAACCCATTATAATTGGCATAAAAAGGTTCCGGAATGATGATTTCATCGCCAATATCCATTGTACTTCCCATGGCAAAAAGCAGGGCTTCAGAACCACCAGTAGTTATGATAATATCTTGCGTATCAATCGGTAATCCGTGATTTCTATAATAGGCAGCGAGTTTTGTTCTATAGCTTTCAAAACCTGCAGAATGACTGTATTCTAGTACACTAATGTCTGCATTTTTTACAGCCTGTAAAGCTATATCAGGCGTTTTAATATCGGGTTGGCCAATATTTAAATGGTATACTTTGTGCCCTTTTTTCTTTGCAATTTCTGCGTAGGGAACCAATTTTCTAATAGGAGATTCAGGCATTTGTTGGCCTTTAATCGAAACTTTTGGCATGACGAGTCTAATTTTTTAGTTTCGCAAAATTGCGATTTTTTTTTGGGAAAAAGCCAAATTTAGGTTTAAAAAAAGTCTCAATTGCTTGAGACTTCCTATTTATATATTGGGAACTGTTTTTTTCTTGATCAGAGGGCTTACTTCTTCTTTAACAATTACAGTACCTTTGATGCGTAATGTAACCATACCGCTCGGTTTGTTTATAGCATTGCTTTCAATGGTTATGGTTTTACTAATTGGGCCCGGATTCATATTGTATTGAACTTTTAAAAACCCTTTTTTTCCAGGAGCTATAGGTTCTTTTGGCCATTCTGGTACCGTACATCCACAACTCGATTTGGCATTCTTAATAAGTAGTGGTTCATCGCCAGAATTTGTAAATTCAAATATTCGGATACCGTCGTCTTTTCCTTTTTCTACTTCACCATAGTTGATTGTTTCTTCTTTAAATTCAATTTTAGGACCGGTTTGTGCAAAGGAAATCATTCCGAGACATACGGTTAAAAAAACAAGTAAATTTTTCATGATTTTTGAAATTAAAAGGTTGTTGTAAAAATAATTAATTATAAGCTACCAACAAACTGCTGCTAACATTTTTTTTATTTTCTTGTTATCGTTACTTTTGCAGCTACGTTAACACAAAAAACATACCAATATTCAATTTTGGTGAGTTCAAATGAACTTTTATACAGTTCAACAATTTAACACTAAAAAGTATAATGATTCCTGCACAATTCAATTCTAAAGAAGTAGAACAAAAATGGTATGCGTATTGGATGAAAAACGATTATTTTTCATCTAAACCTGACCATAGAACACCTTATACGATTGTTATTCCACCACCCAATGTAACGGGAGTCTTACACATGGGGCACATGTTGAATAATACCATACAAGATGTATTAATTCGACGAGCACGTTTGAAAGGATTCAATGCGTGTTGGGTACCCGGAACCGATCATGCGTCTATTGCCACCGAAGCAAAAGTAGTAGCCAAACTCAAAGAGGACGGCATCAATAAAAACGATCTAACGCGTGAAGAATTTTTAAAACATGCGTGGGAATGGACCGATAAATATGGAGGAACCATTTTAGAACAACTCAAACAATTGGGTTGTTCTTGCGATTGGAATCGTACGAAGTTTACAATGGATGACGATATGTCAGCTGCTGTAATTCATTCGTTTGTTGATTTATACAACAAAGGTCTGATTTATCGGGGTTACCGCATGGTAAACTGGGATCCAGAAGCAAAAACTACCTTGTCGGACGAAGAAGTAATCTTTGAAGAACGCCAAGGAAAATTATATTTCATTAATTACAAAATCGAAGGTTCAACAGAATTTTTAACTGTAGCAACCACGCGTCCCGAAACTATTTTTGGAGATACTGCCATTTGCATCAATCCGAATGACGAGCGTTTTACGCATTTGAAAGGAAAAAAAGCCATTGTGCCTATTTGTGGTCGAGTGATTCCGATTATCGAAGACGAATATGTAGACGTAGAATTTGGAACCGGTTGCTTAAAAGTAACTCCGGCACACGATACAAACGATAAAGCATTAGGAGACAAACACAATTTAGAAATCATCGATATTTTCAATGAAGATGCTACTTTGAATTCCTTCGGAATGCACTATCAGGGGAAAGATCGTTTTTTAGTTCGTGAGGCAATTGCGAAAGAATTGGAAGCGATCGGTGCGTTAGCAAAAACCGAAACGCATTTGAACAAAGTGGGGACTTCTGAACGAACAAAAGCGGTTATCGAACCTCGTTTATCGGATCAATGGTTTTTAAAAATGGAAGATTTGGTAAAACCAGCCATTAAAGCGGTTTTAGAATCAGACGAAATAAAATTATACCCAAACCGTTTTAACAACACTTACGCGCATTGGTTGAACAACATACGCGATTGGAATATTTCGCGCCAGTTGTGGTGGGGCCAACAAATTCCCGCTTACTATTTTGGTGATGGAAAAGAAGATTTCGTTGTAGCTGAAACCAAAGAAGAAGCTTTAGCTTTAGCTAAAGTAAAAACTTCCAACGCGCAGCTTCAAGCTTCTGACTTAACACAAGATGCCGATGCCTTAGACACGTGGTTCTCCTCTTGGTTGTGGCCAATGGCGGTTTTTGGTGGGGTTTTAAACCCAGAAAATGAAGATTTTAAATACTATTATCCTACCAATGATTTGGTTACCGGACCCGATATTTTGTTCTTTTGGGTAGCCCGTATGATTATTGCAGGTTATGAATATGCGGGAGAAAAACCATTTTCAAATGTTTATTTAACCGGATTGGTTCGTGACAAGCAAGGTCGTAAAATGTCTAAGTCGCTTGGAAATTCACCTGAGCCACTCGGATTAATTGAAAAATTTGGTGCCGATGGTGTTCGTGTGGGATTGTTGTTGAGTGCTTCGGCTGGAAACGACATCTTATTCGACGAAGAATTGTGCAACCAAGGAAAAGGGTTTGCCAATAAAATTTGGAACGCCTTCAAACTGATCAAAGGTTGGGAAGTAGCCGATATTGCCCAACCCGAATCGTCTAAAGTGGCGATAGAATGGTACGAAGCCAAATTGCAACAAACCTTAGTTGAAATAGAAGATAATTTTGATAAATACCGTTTGTCGGATGCCTTAATGGGTATTTACAAATTGGTGTGGGACGATTTTTGTTCGTGGTTCTTAGAAATGATCAAACCTGGATACCAACAACCAATTGACCGCGCTACGTTTGATAAAGCGATCGAAATGTTGGAAAATAACTTGAAGTTGTTGCATCCGTTTATGCCGTTTTTAACGGAAGAATTGTGGCACCACATTGCCGAAAGAACACCTGAACAAGCGCTGATTGTAGGGGAGTGGCCAACAGCCAAACCTTTTAATGCACAATTAATTGCCGATTTTGATTTTGCAACCGAAGTCATTTCTGGCATTCGAACCATTCGTAAAGATAAAAACATACCGTTTAGAGATGCTATTGAATTGCGCGTGATGAACAATGAAAAGGCAGCAACCTATTTTAATTCAGTGGTGCAGAAATTAGGAAACGTAAGTGCTTTATCTTATGTTTCAGACAAAGTAGACGGCGCCTTATCGTATCGTGTGAAATCAAACGAATATTTTATACCGATTACGGGCGCTATTGATGTGGAAGCAGAAATTGCAAAATTAACCGAAGAGTTAAACTACACCAAAGGATTCTTACGCTCGGTGCAAGGTAAATTGTCTAACGAGAAATTTGTAGCAGGCGCACCCGAACAAGTGATTGCCAACGAACGCAAAAAAGAAGCCGATGCTTTGGCAAAAATTGCGATGATTGAGCAAAGTTTGGCCGGTTTGAAATAGTATATTTTAGTGTAAAAAATGAATCCCGAGTTTGCGCTCGGGATTTTTTTATGGTAATTAATTGAATTTAAACAAAAATTATTGGATTATTGTTTTTAATACAGTTAATAAATCTCTGGTCTTTCCAATTTGCGTTTTGGTCCAAAAGTAACAATTATCGTCTATAGCACCTTCGTTTTTGAGATACATTGAAAGTTTTTGGTAATTATTTTTATCATTTACTGTATACTTTAATACTATTTCTTTAGAGTTAAATATATAGGTGTATAACTTATTGACTTCTGTATTATTTGAAAATCTATTAATAATATAACTTTCAATAAAGGTAATAAACTCAGCGATTTCATTTACATCAATCCAAGAAGATATAGTATATTCAATTCCATTTAAATTAATTATGGTTGAGTTGTTATAATTAGCTACTTTACAATTTATAGACATATCAACCTGTAATGCTTTGATTTTTTGACCTGTTTTTAAATCGGTAATTTCAATCGGAAAAAATGATACTGTTTCGCCAGTTCCAGAAGTAATATTTGCTACGGTAGTCCAATCTCTAGACACCATTGAAATATCTGCATTTTGAATTAAATTTCTGGCTATTGAATTGGAATCATTTTGAGCTGTAAGTAAATTACTGATTACTAATAATAGTATCGTTAATTTAACTTTTATCATGGAATTTGTCATTTGATATTTTTTCCAAAAATAATAAAATTAACTAAACGAATTATTAACAACGATTATTTTTACTCAAATCGCGTTTGAACAATACTTTGTTGTCTTTGGCAATGTAGTCGCCCCTAATAATCAAATACGGATGATTGTTAGAATACCCAGCACTGCGGCTTTTGAGGCTAATTTTATCGTTGACTTGCAAGCTTTTCAAGGGTTCAAACTCTTTAGAGACAAATTGCATCATGTAGGTTTCGCCTTCAATTTGCACCAATAGCCATTTTGGCCCTTTTCCTTTTGCTCCTTCACGCTCAAAGGTAACCGATGTCACTACCGCTTCCATGGTTGTGAATTCTTGAAGTTGCTTTCTTATTTTGTCATGACTGGCTTTTATTTTTTTTCCTTCCGGCGAGTTTTGCCATTTTTTGTATTCAATGCCGTCTGGAGAAGCTTCCCATTTTGCTCGCGCTTCCCGATTGGCTTTTTGTTGGGCTTCGGTCAACTGTTTTGGTTCCGACTTTGAGGCAATTTCTGTTTCCTTTTTTTCTTCACAATTAATGAATAATAGGCCGCTCAAAAGCACAACTAAAAGCCCTAGGATATTTTTTTTCATGATTTATTTTTTAAGAATCGAAGGACCAAATTATTAAATATAATTATCTAATGTGTTAATAATAGTATAAATAATTAAATTAAAAAACAAGAATCTAGATTTGTAGTCTATTTAATAATCAAATCATATTTTTTTAAAAGACCCGCCAAATTTTCAGTGGAAAAAATAGCCCTTTTAAGTTTGTTTTTTTCAGGATCTATAATGAAATCATAACTGGTAGAAAAATCGGTTTTATTAGCAGTAGTACCTATGAAAACGGCATGTCTTAAATTACAATTATCAAATAGCGCATCGGTTAAATCACTTTCCATAAAATCAACCGCGACCATACTGCAATTGATGAATTGCATTTTTTTAAGTTTCAAACTGTAAAATTGGGCATAATCTAGCAAACTGTTTTTGAAATGAAACTCGTATAAAATTTGATCGGTCATGGCAAAGTTTACCGCCGTAAAATCGCAATTGGTAAACCATACATCGCGCAACGAAACATGATTGATTTTTGTATTTTTAAAATTACAATCAAAAAAATTACAATCTATAAAAGTAACTGCGGTAAATGAACAAGCTGTAAAATTGCATTTAGTGAACGTGCAATTTTCATATTCTTTAAACTTGATATCGTTTTCTGAATAAATTATATCGGTAAATTGTTCATCAATTATATAATCTGCGTGCATGATTTTATTTTAGAAACGTAAAACTACTTCAATTTTATGAATCAAAATAAAATTATTTAGTTAAAAATAGTATATTCGCAAATAATTTTTGGGGGATTAGCTCATTTGGCTAGAGCGCTACGCTGGCAGCGTAGAGGCGACCGGTTCGAATCCGGTATTCTCCACAGTCAAACCAAAAGACCTTTTATGAAAATAAGAGGTTTTTTTTATTTTTATTTGTCAATAAAATTTTGAATAAATTCTATGATTTGATTTGAAGATAAATCAATATCGCCCACTGAATCCTGCTTCGGCAGGATTTTTCTTTTAAAACCCCTCGAAAACCCCTAATCCAAACAAGGCAAAGTCATATTTTACAGGATCTTTTGCATCTAAAAGGCGCAATTCCCTATCGAGTTCTAGTACCGCCTTAGCGTCGTTTTGAGTGCGGTGGAGTAGGCCTAACTTTCGTGCCACATTGCCCGAATGTACGTCCAAAGGGCACGACAATTGCGAGGCATCAATGTTTTTCCAAATTCCCAAATCGACACCATTGGTATCTTTTCGTACCATCCAACGCAAATACATATTAATCCGTTTAGCTGCCGAGCCATGTAGGGGATCCGAAATGTGTTTTTCCGTTCGCGTGGCATGAGGTATTTCAAAAAATAGCTTTTTAAACGCTGCAATAGCATGTTGTAAGCTAGGACTGGGTTGGGAAAATACACCTTCTAATCCGTTATGGTTTTGATAAATGTGTTGCAAGCCTTTGATGAATCCTACAAAATCGGTCCCGTTGAATGTGCGGTGCACAAACAGCGATAAAGTTTCTAATTGTTCATCAGAGTGGCTCATTACAAAATCGTAGGGCGAATTACCCATCAACAGCATCATTTTATGGGCGTTGTTGATGATCATCTTTCGATTGCCCCAAGCTATGGTTGCGGCTAAAAACCCAGCAATTTCAATGTCTTCCTTTAAGGTATACAAATGTGGAATCTGAACGGGATCGCTTGTAATAAAATTTGGATTGTTGTACAACTCAACTTTTTCGTCAAGAAAATCTTTACGATCTAAGGCATTCATTAGTTGCTCGTAACAATATTTCCATCCACCATCGTCAGTTTTCGATCGGCCATATTGGCCAATTCTTCGTTATGGGTAACAATGACAAACGTTTGTCCAAATTCATCACGCAGTTTAAAGAACAATTCGTGCAAATTTTGGGCCGAACGCTGGTCTAAATTCCCCGAAGGTTCGTCGGCAAATAACACGGCAGGTTTATTTATTAAGGCGCGAGCTACAGCTACGCGTTGTTGTTCACCCCCCGAAAGTTCACTGGGCTTGTGTTGCATACGATCGGCTAATCCCAAATAGGTTAATAACTTTTTGGCTTCTGCTTCTACTGTTGCTTTTTCTCTTTTTGCAATAAATCCAGGAATACACACATTTTCAAGGGCTGTAAATTCGGGAAGCAATTGGTGAAATTGAAAAATAAATCCCAAATGGGTGTTTCTAAATTGAGACAACGCAACATCATTTAAATCCAATACCGATTGACCATTAATTTCAAGTAGGGTGTCGTTTTGCTTGTGGGGCTGGTCTAATGTGCCTAAAATTTGCAATAATGTAGTTTTACCCGCTCCCGAAGCACCTACTATGGATACGACTTCACCTTTTTGTATTTGTAAATCAACTCCTTTTAAAACGTGTAAGGAATCGTAATATTTATGTAGATTTTTTGCCCGTATCATGCCTTTATATTTTCACAAAGAAACGAAGTTTTTTAACGAATAAAAAATCATTTTTCACCGCGTTTTTTCCAATTAAAATTTAAAGTTACAATAAAATGATAGTTTTGTTTATTATTTTACTACTTTTGTTAAACAAAATAATAAAATATGAGCAGTATTGTGCCTTCATCACTTCTTAGTTTTTGCATGACATTTGTTTCTTGTATTGCGAAGGAGTCGCCACAACAGGTAAGTAAAGAGAGTTCGATTTTAATAGAAAACGACAATAAAGATATGGAAATAGCCACATTTGCAGGCGGGTGTTTTTGGTGTACCGAAGCCATTTTTTTAGAAATTAAAGGGGTAAAAAAAGTAGTTTCGGGTTATATTGGTGGAACAACTTTGAATCCAACATATTCAGAAATATGTACGGGTACTACTGGCCATGCTGAAGCCATTCAAATTACTTTTGATCCCAGTGAAGTTGGCTTTGAAGATTTGTTAGAGGTGTTTTTTGGTACACACGATCCAACAACTTTAAACCGTCAGGGAGCCGATGTAGGAACCCAATACCGCAGTGCTATTTTTTACCATTCGGAAGATCAAATGAAAAAGGCACAAAATTATATTACGTTAATTGCTAAAGAAAAATTATACGATCGCGAAATCGTAACCAAAGTATCTCCGGCAACCAAATTTTATGCCGCGGAAGACTACCATCAAAATTATTACAATCAGAATGCTTCTCAAGGCTATTGCCAAATGGTGATTGCTCCTAAACTGGAAAAATTAAGACAATATTATTCATCGAAATTAAAATAAACCCAAAAAGGAATATGAATACGACACTAGAAAAAGAAATTTTTGACATCATTGGTGATAACCACCAAATGACTTCTGCTGAAACCCCTTTGCGCCCGGATGCCTTCGATAAATCGGAAGCGGAAAAGATGGAAGTGATTGCCAAACATTTTGAAATCATTATGAAAGAATTGGGTTTAGATTTAACCGATGATAGCTTACAAGGAACGCCGCATCGTGTTGCCAAAATGTATGTGCAAGAAATCTTTTCGGGACTCAATCCGGCCTACAAACCTAAAGTTTCGGTTTTTGACAACTCCTATAAGTATGATAAAATGTTGGTAGAGGCGAACATTAGTTTTAACTCGACTTGCGAACATCATTTTTTACCCATTGTAGGAAAAGCCCATATTGGTTATGTGTCTTCGGGTAAAGTAATTGGTTTGTCCAAATTGAATCGCATTGTAGATTACTATGCGCGTCGACCTCAAGTTCAAGAACGGATGATTATGCAAATATTCAACGAATTGAAATCGGTTTTAGAAACTGATAATGTAATGATTGTTGTTGAGGCAACGCATTTATGTGTTTCTAGCCGAGGTATTAAAGACGAAAGCAGTTATACATCTACTTTGCAATATGGAGGCGTTTTTAACCAAAAAGAATTTAGAGACGATTTTTATAAAATGATTCACAAGGATCAATAATTGCTACTTTTTATTCAATTTGGAATCCACATAACGAGCAATAGAACCTAATTTTAGTCGCTCAAGCATTTTTTTTTCAAATTTCCAGAAAAAAGAAAATTGGCCAAAAATAAATCCGATTAAAACGAGTAATACCTGATATATCGGAAAAATGAGTACTAAACGCAATACTCTATACAACCAATGGGGTTGAAAACTTTCGGGTATGCCAATTAGAGATAAAAATGGTTTTGCTAATTCTAAGGAACTAAAACCAGTGATAGCAAATACTAAAAGAATAATAACTAGCTGTTTATTGCTGTTTACATTCCAACGTTCCTTTAATTTCTTCATTTTTTTGTAGTTTATGAGCGTAAATTATTTAAGGATAAATTTAAAAAAAAGCACCGAAACCCTCAGTGCTTTTTAACATATTTTATAAGGTCCTTTTAATTATTTTTCAATAAGCTGATAATTTGCTCCGCCAATTCTTTCCCAATACGATCTTGTGCTTCTTCTGTAGCGGCACCAATATGAGGAGTTAATGAGATTTTTGGGTGCATTAAGATTTGAATTTCTGGTGTAGGTTCGTTCTCAAAAACGTCCAAACCAGCAAACAAAACTTTGCCCTGGTCTAAGGCTTCAATGAGTGCCACTTCATTAATTACACCGCCACGAGCACAGTTAACAATACCCACGTTGTCTTTCATGAGCTCAAATTCTGATTTATCAATTACATAACCGTCTTGAGCAGGAACGTGTAACGTAATAAAATCTGATTGTTTGAAGACATCCTCTAAAGTTTCTGTAACGATATCTACATTGATGAATTGTCCGTTGTAAAAATCAACACGAATAACCGCTTGATTGACATATTTATCAGCCGCTATAACTTTCATTCCTAATCCTAATGCCATTTTTGCTACGGCTTGACCAATTCGTCCAAAACCGATAATTCCTAAGGTTTTTCCTCGAAGTTCAATTCCATTTGCATAGGCTTTTTTCAAACCATCAAAATTAGTATCACCTTCCAGTGGCATATTTCTATTCGCATCATGTAAAAAACGAACAACAGTAAATAGATGTGCAAACACTAACTCGGCAACACTTTCAGAAGAAGAAGCAGGTGTATTTATGACATGAATTCCTTTGCTACGGGCATACTCAACATCGATATTATCCATACCAACACCCCCGCGACCAATGATTTTTAATCCGGGACATGCATCAATAACATCTTTACGCACTTTAGTTGCACTTCGAACTAATATAACTTTTACATCATGCGTGTTGATGTAATTGGCTACTTGCTCTTGTGCCACTTTTGTAGTAATTACTTCAAAGCCGCCCTTTTCTAGCGCTTGGATACCACTTTTTGAAATTCCGTCGTTTGCTAAAACTTTCATTTATAAGTATATTGTTTGTTGTTATATTTTTTTTTCTAAGTCTTGCATTACAGCCACTAAGACTTCCACACTTTCTAATGGGAGCGCATTGTACATAGAAGCGCGGTAACCACCTACAGATCGGTGACCCGCCAAACCAGAAATACCGGCCGCTTTCCATAATGCATCAAAAGTTTCTTGATGGGCTTCGTTTGCCAATAAAAATGTGGCATTCATACTACTTCTGTCTTCTTTAGCTGCTGTTCCTTTGAATAATGGATTTCGGTCTATTTCGGTATATAATAAAGTAGCTTTTGCTTCATTTATTTTTTCAATTGCGGCTATTCCTCCTAATTTTTTCAACCATTGTAAGGTTAAAAGTGACGCATATACTGGAAATACGGGTGGTGTATTGTACATGCTTTCTTTGGAAATATGTTGTTGATAATCCAACATACTCGGAATGCTTCTTCCGGTTTTACCTAAAATTTCTTCTTTCACAACAACTAAAGTAGTTCCGGCCGGTCCCATATTTTTTTGAGCACCTGCATAGATCAAATCAAATTGTGAGAAATCGATAACACGTGAAAAAATATCAGAACTCATATCGCAAACTAGTGGAACATTGGTTTTGGGAAATGATTTTAGTTGAGTACCAAAAATAGTATTGTTGCTCGTGCAATGAAAATAGGAAGCATCGGCAGGAATGGTATAGTTTTTTGGGATGTGATTGTAATTTTCTGATTTTGATGAGGCTACAACTACTGTTTCACCAAAGTGTTTGGCTTCTTTAATCGCACTGCTGGCCCATGTTCCCGTATCCAAATAGGCAGCTTTCCCATCTGTTTTCATCAAATTATAAGGAACCATTAAGAATTCTAAACTTGCACCACCAGCTAAAAATAAGGCTTGATATCCTTTTCCTTCAAGGCCTAAAAGCTCCAAAGCCAAGGCTCTTGCTTCGTCCATTACGGCCACAAAATCTTTACTTCTATGCGAAATTTCTAAAATAGATAAGCCAGAATTGTTGAAATTTAATATGGCTTGCGCCGATTGTTGAAAAACTTCTTGAGGAAGTATACAAGGACCTGCGCTGTAGTTATGTTTTTTCATTATATGGGTTGTAGTTAGGTATATTTTTTAAAAAACAAATTTCGGAAATAGCAATCAAATAGTTACTTATTATTTTATAATAATTCGATCATGTTATTAACGAAAACCTTGTAGTTGTATATTAAAAAATGTACAATTCTGTGATTATATTTTTGATAAAAAGTCTAAAGTATCTACTGTATCGGCATAATCCCAAAGTTTTGGTTGTTGGGTTTGTCCAAATGGAATAGAACCAGAAATTAAGTCTTTAGACACAATACATTGAATTTGGTCTGCGTCGTTTTCTAATCGTAATTTTATTTGATTCAAATCGTCGTAATATTCGTAAAAAACAGAAGAAATAGGTGAAGAGTAGCTTGCATCTTCTTTAATTGTAAGAAATTCATTATCCAACAATTTAAAATTACTCATCAAAAAAACAGCTTTATTGTAATCATAATTATTGGCATATTTTTCATACAGAATTACGTCTCGGTATTCGTAGATGGCTTGGAAAAAAGGATCAAAATTATATCCTTTTGGAACAAAAAATTTAGAAACGTTGCGACAACCCAATCCAAAATAACGAAAGATGTCTTCGCCTAATCCCACTAATTCTTCGTGGGTTTCCTTTCCGTTAAGAACCGCTACTGAATTTCTATTTTTACGAATGATACTCGGAATGTCTTTAAAATAATATTCAAAATAACGTGCAGTGTTGTTACTTCCTGTGGCAATTACAGCATCAAATCCTTCTAATTTTCCTTCCACAAACGTTATTTTTTCGTTAAGCTTGGGTTCAATGGTTATAAGGTATTTTGCTAAAAATTTTAGGAGATGTTGGTCGTTTGTAGCTGTTTTAATAACGGCATAATGTCCCGAAATCAAGACCGATAAAAAGTCATGAAAGCCAACTAGCGGAATATTTCCTGCTAAAATTAAGCCAACTTTTTTAGGAGTTGTTTTTGAAAAATTATATTTGGAAAGCCACAGATTTAAGTTGGTTTCGGTTAATGCAGCTGCCCAAGATTGAAGGCTAAAATAAACTTGTTCTGGCGTAAACCAACCATTGTGCGATTGAGACAATTCAATTAATGCAACGAAATCATCATAAAAAATAGCGTTTTGTAAAACCGATGTGTCTTTTGTGTTTTTTGCAAAAGAAAATTGGCGTAAAAAATTTCCTAATTCAACAAAACTTGATTTTATTTCATTTTGTAACATTTGTGACTTGTATATATGTGGTTTACATTGTAATTTTGCACAAAGATAGTGAGTGAAAAGGCATTAGCCAAAAGTTTAATCAATAAGTGAATAACTTTCAAACAATTAAACTTTTAAACAACTAAACGTAATAAAATGGCAATTATAATAACGGATGAATGTATCAATTGTGGGGCTTGTGAACCCGAATGTCCCAATACTGCAATTTATGAAGGAGCCGACGATTGGAGATACAAAGACGGAACAAAAATTAGAGGAAAAGTAATTTTAGCGGATGGAACTGAAGTAGATGCTGATGCAGCACAAACTCCAATTTCAGATGATATTTACTACATCGTTCCTGGTAAATGTACTGAATGCAAAGGGTTTCACGAAGAACCACAATGCGCCGCGGTTTGTCCTGTAGATTGTTGCGTGCCCGACGACAACCATGTGGAAAGTGAAGAAACACTTTTAAACAGACAAGCTTTTTTACATAATGAGTAAATTTAATCCCGATATGAATCGGGATTTTTTTTGCCCGTATTGATTTTATTATTTTTTTCAATTAATAGAAGTATATTTGCATTCTTTTAAAAAACACATTCAAAATGAAACGCTTTGCGTTAGATATCACTTAAAAAAAATTATCAAATAGATATGAAAGCAGGAATTGTAGGATTGCCCAATGTTGGAAAATCAACCTTATTTAATTGTTTGTCAAACGCTAAAGCGCAAAGTGCCAACTTTCCGTTTTGTACCATTGAACCCAATATTGGTGTGGTCAATGTACCCGATCCGCGTATTACTCGTTTAGAAGAATTGGTAAATCCTGAGCGGGTTCAAATGGCAACTGTAGATATTGTAGATATTGCAGGTTTAGTTAAAGGCGCTAGTAAGGGAGAAGGATTGGGAAATCAGTTCTTAGGAAACATCAGAGAATGTAACGCCATAATTCATGTGTTGCGTTGTTTTGATAACGATAATATTGTCCACGTAGATGGCAATGTAAATCCGATTCGTGATAAAGAAACCATCGATATCGAATTGCAATTAAAAGATTTGGAAACCGTTGAAAAACGTTTAGAAAAAACCAATCGCGCCGCTAAAACCGGTAATAAAGAAGCGCAAGCTGAAAAAGCATTGTTAGATAGAATTCGAGAAACCTTATTAACAGGAAAATCAGCCCGCACGGTAGTTCCTCAAAATCAAGATGAGGTCGATTTGTTGGAAGAATTTCAATTAATCACAACCAAACCTGTTTTATATGTTTGTAATGTAGATGAGGCCTCAGCCGTAAACGGAAACAAATATGTAGACCAAGTGCGCGAATTGGTAAAAGACGAACAAGCCGAAGTAATTATTTTGTCGGTGGGAGCCGAGGCAGATATTACCGAATTGGAAAGTTACGATGAACGCCAAATGTTTTTGCAAGACATGGGATTGACCGAACCAGGATCGGCAGTTTTAATTCGTGCAGCCTATAGATTATTAAAATTACAAACCTATTTTACAGCCGGTGTTAAAGAAGTACGCGCTTGGACCATCAATATTGGAGATACCGCCCCAAAAGCAGCGGGAGTTATCCATACCGATTTTGAAAAAGGATTCATTCGTGCCGAAGTAATTGCTTTCGAAGATTTCTCAAATTATGGTTCGGAGGCCAAAGTTAAAGAAGCTGGAAAATTACGAGTGGAAGGAAAAGAATACATTGTCAAAGATGGCGATGTCATGCATTTCCGTTTTAACGTGTAATCATTGCGAAGAACCAAGCAATAGCAATTAATAACAAAAACCGTTGAAGCCATTCAGCGGTTTTTTGTTTGATAAATATGTCAATAAGTTATAGATACGCATCTTTTAATATTGTCTGATTTCATCTATATTAGCACAAAATCCAAAATCTGACTATGTTAGAACAAAATCAATATACCGAAGACAATATACGTTCCCTCGATTGGAAAGAACATATTCGTATGCGTCCCGGTATGTATATCGGAAAACTAGGTGATGGGTCGTCACCCGATGATGGTATTTATATTTTATTAAAAGAAGTATTGGATAACTGTATCGATGAGTTTGTCATGGGTGCCGGCAAAGCCATTGAAGTTACCATTAAAGATAAACTCGTTACCGTGCGAGATTATGGCCGAGGTATTCCTTTAGGAAAAGTGGTCGATGTCGTTTCAAAAATGAACACAGGTGGGAAATACGATTCCAAAGCCTTCAAAAAATCGGTTGGTTTAAATGGGGTAGGAACAAAAGCTGTCAATGCCCTTTCCAATTATTTCAGAGTAGAATCGGTTCGTGATAACCAACAAAAAGCAGCGGAATTTTCTGCTGGAAATTTAACGTTAGAAGAAGACGTTCAAGAATCTACAAAGCGCAAAGGAACCAAAGTTTCCTTTATTGCCGATGAAGCAATTTTCAAGAATTATAAATACCGAAATGAGTACGTCATCAAGATGCTCAAAAATTACTGTTATCTCAATACGGGATTGACCATTTTTTATAATGGGGAAAAGTATTTTTCAGATAACGGTTTAAAAGATTTATTAGAGGAAGCCATTCATGAAGATGATATGGTATACCCAACAATTCATTTGTTGGGCGATGATATCGAAGTGGCAATTACCCATAGTAAATCTCAATATTCAGAAGAATATCATTCCTTTGTAAACGGACAAAATACCACACAAGGAGGTACACATTTAGGTGCTTTTCGTGAAGCAATTGTAAAAACCATCAAAGAGTTTTACAACAAACCCTTTGAGGCTTCAGATATTCGGAAATCAATTGTTTCTGCAGTAGCAGTTAAAGTGGAAGAGCCGGTATTTGAATCACAAACCAAAACTAAGTTGGGTTCTACCGAAATTGGTCCGAATGGTCCTTCTGTACGTTCTTTTGTGAATGATTTCATCAAAACCAAGCTAGATAATTTCTTACATAAAAACCCCGAAGTTGCTGAGGCCTTATTGCGCAAAATTTTACAAGCTGAGCGCGAACGTAAAGAACTCTCGGGTATTCGAAAATTAGCCAAAGACCGTGCAAAAAAAGCCAGTCTTCACAATAAAAAATTACGCGATTGTAGGGTGCACTTAACCGATGCAAAAAATCCAAGAAGTTTAGAAAGTACGCTTTTTATTACCGAGGGAGATTCAGCTTCGGGTTCGATTACGAAAAGTCGTGATGTCAATACGCAAGCGGTGTTTAGTTTACGGGGTAAGCCGTTAAACTCGTATGGAATGACCAAGAAAATTGTGTACGAAAACGAAGAATTCAATTTGTTACAAGCGGCTTTAAACATTGAGGAAGACATGGGCGATTTGCGGTACAACAATATCGTAATTGCAACCGATGCCGATGTCGATGGGATGCACATTCGCTTGTTGTTGATTACGTTTTTCTTGCAGTTTTTTCCAGAGTTGATCAAAGACGGACATTTGTATATTTTACAAACCCCTTTGTTTCGTGTGCGAAATAAAAAAGAAACGATTTATTGCTACAGCGATGAAGAACGCGTAAACGCCATTGAAAAACTAAAGCCAAAACCAGAAATTACCCGATTCAAAGGATTGGGAGAAATTTCGCCCGACGAGTTCAAACACTTCATTGGTCAAGACATCCGATTGGATCCTGTCATGTTAGATAAAGCAACATCTATTGAAACCTTGTTAGAGTTTTACATGGGTAAAAACACCCCTGATCGCCAAGAGTTTATTATCAACAATTTGAAAGTGGAGTTGGATGTTGTAGAAAAAAATTAAGATTCTATGATCAGTTTATTGTGAGCACTAAATTTATATTAAGAATAAGTATACTGAAATAATTCAGCATAAAAATGAAAGACGAAGAAGATAACATTATTCCTGAAGACGACAATTTCGAAAACCAAGAATCATCCAGTAACGAGGAAGGTTTTGAGGATATCCATGTGTCTACGGGACATCATTTTTACGAAAACAACGAAAATCCAGAAGATACCATTACCAAGGTTACAGGAATGTTCAAAGATTGGTTTTTGGACTATGCTTCGTATGTAATTTTGGAGCGAGCTGTTCCGGCGATTGAAGACGGATTCAAACCGGTGCAACGTCGAATTATGCACTCCATGAAAGAGTTAGACGATGGGCGTTACAATAAAGTAGCGAATATCGTGGGGCACACCATGCAGTATCACCCGCACGGAGATGCGAGTATTGGTGACGCCATGGTGCAAATTGGACAAAAAGACCTGATCATCGACATGCAAGGAAACTGGGGAAATATCTTAACAGGAGATAGTGCCGCAGCCTCTCGTTATATTGAAGCCCGAATTTCTAAATTTGGTCACGATGTATTGTATTCGCCAAAAATTACCGAATGGGGCATGTCTTATGATGGACGACGTGCCGAACCCATCAATCTTCCAGTAAAGTTTCCTTTGTTATTAGCCCAAGGAGCCGAAGGAATTGCCGTAGGATTATCGACCAAAATATTGCCACATAATTTTAATGAATTAATCGATTGTTCCATAAAAGTATTGAAAGGAAAACCATTTACCTTATTTCCTGATTTTCCAACGGCCGGTATTGCGGATGTTTCCAATTATAACGATGGAATGCGTGGCGGTAGAGTGCGGGTGCGGGCAAAAATTGGACAATTAGACAAACAAACGTTGGTCATAACCCAAATTCCGTTTTCAACCAATACCTCTTCGTTGATTGATAGTATTTTGAAAGCTAACGAAAAAGGTAAAATCAAAATTAAAAAAATTGAAGACAATACGGCTGCTGAGGTTGAAATTTTAATTCACCTTCCACCGGGTGTATCTCCTGATAAAACCATTGATGCCTTGTATGCGTTCACCGCTTGTGAAACTTCGGTTGCGCCTCTAGGCTGTGTAATTGAAAACCATAAGCCTTTGTTTATTGGGGTAACCGATATGTTGAAAATTTCGACCAACAGAACGGTTGATTTGCTCAAACGCGAATTGGAAATTCAGTTAGACGAATTAGAAAACAAATGGCATTTTGCTACCTTAGAAAAGATTTTCATTCGTGAGGAAATGTACATCGATTTTAAATTGTATTCGGATAGAGAATCGTTGTATCATTATATGTATGACCAATTTAAGCCGTTTTTAAAATCTTTTGTCCGTGAAATCAACGATGATGATTTGCAAAAATTAACGCAAATTCCAATGATTCGTATTACCCGATTTGATTCGGATAAAGCCGATGAAGGGATTTCGAAATTGGAAGCTGAAATGGAGCAGGTAAAATATCATTTGGACCATATTATTGATTATACCATTGATTTTTTCCAACGATTAAAAGATAAATACGGAATAGGGCGCGAGCGCCAAACCGAATTGCGAAATTTTGACAACATTGAAGCTACGAAGGTAGTGTTGCGTAATACAAAACTTTATGTCAATCGAGAAGAAGGGTTCTTTGGTACCGGATTAAAAAAAGACGAATACGTAGCCGATTGTTCTGATATTGATGATGTGATCGTATTTCTCCGCGATGGAAAAATGATGGTCGCCAAAGTAGATGATAAGAAATTTGTTGGAAAAGATATTATCCACATTGCGGTATTCGATAAAAACGACAAGCGAACCATTTATAATATGATCTACCGCGATGGTAACAATGGTGCTACTTTTATCAAACGTTTTAATGTTTCGGGTGTAACTCGTGATAAATTCTACGATTTAACACAAGAAAAACCAGGTTCGCAAGTATTGTATTTTTCAGCCAATCCAAATGGTGAAGCTGAAGTAGTTACCATTTTATTGCGACAAGTGGGAAGTGTTAAAAAGCTAAAATGGGATGTTGATTTTTCAGACATCGCCATTAAAGGAAGAGCGTCTCGCGGAAATACAGTGACCAAATATCCAATTAGAAAAATCGAATTAAAAGAAAAAGGAATTTCAACGTTGCGACCCCGAAAAGTTTGGTTTGATGATACTGTACAACGTTTAAATGTAGATGGAAGAGGAGAGCTCTTAGGTGAATTCCGACCCAATGATCGCTTGTTGATTGTTAATCAATCGGGTAAACTAAAAACCATAATACCTGAAATAACCACTCACTTCGAGGAAGACATGATTGTGCTGGAGAAATGGAATCCTAATAAGCCGATCACTTGTGTGTATTATGATGGTGAAAAAGATCGCTATTTTATAAAACGTTTCTTAGTTGAAAATGAAAACAAAGAGGAAATTTTTATAACCGAACATTCCAACTCGCAATTAGAAATCGTTTCCACCGATTGGCGTCCGGTTGCTGAGGTAATTTTTGCAAAACTAAAAGGGATTCAAAAAGAAAATCAAACTATTGATTTAGAGCAATTTATAGCCGTTAAAGGAATTAAAGCTTTAGGTAACCAATTGACAGCCGACAAGATCAAACAGATCAATTTATTAGAATCGTTACCGTATGAAGAACCGGAAGAAATTGCTCCAGAAGAAATGGAAGTTTCTGAAGAAAGTAATCTTTCTTTAGATATACAAACTGAGTTTAACGAAGACGGACAAATTACATTGTCATTAGAATAAAATTTTGACCTGCAAGTTTTAAATTCTTGTAGGTCTTTTTTTATTCAATTTACTGCGCTGCATGTCGCATAATTTTAGATCCAATTTTTAATCCATTACCTTATGGCAACATTTCCATCAGATATTGAAATTGCGCAAAACGCAACCATGTCTCACATCAAAGAAATCGCTAAAAAAATCAATATTCCAGAAGAAGATTTAGAATATTATGGCAAGTATAAAGCCAAATTACCTTTATACTTGCAGCAAGAAAACCCTAAAGGAAAGTTGATTTTGGTTTCAGCTATGTCGCCTACCAAATATGGAGAGGGTAAAACAACCATGTCGATTGGGCTAACCGACGGACTGAATTACATCGGTAAAAAAGCAATTGCAGTATTGCGCGAACCTTCATTGGGTCCTGTTTTTGGATTAAAGGGCGGAGCAGCTGGTGGTGGTTATGTTCAGGTGTTGCCTATGGAGGATATTAATTTGCATTTCACAGGCGATTTTTCTGCCATTGAGAAGGCTAATAATTTGCTTTCGGCAATCATTGATAACAATTTACAAAACACCAAATATTCATTACAACTAGATCCAAAATCGATTGCCTGGAAGCGAGTAATGGATATGAACGATCGTTCGTTACGACAAATTATTATTGGTGTTGGTGCAAAAGCTAATGGCGTCATGCGTGAAGACAATTTTAACATCACTCCTGCATCAGAAATAATGGCAATATTGTGCTTAGCTAAGGATTTAGAAGATTTAAAATTTAGATTAGGTAATATTTATGTAGGAAAAACTTTGGATGGAAAAGCAGTTTTTGCTCGAGATTTAAAGATTGTTGGCGCTATGGCTACCCTATTGAAAGATGCTATTAAACCCAATTTAGTTCAAACAATTGACGGTAACCCAGCCATTTTGCATGGCGGACCTTTTGCAAGTATTGCACAAGGAACGAATACCGCAATTGCAACCAAGATGGGAATGTCTTTAGGGGATTATGTAGTTACTGAGGCTGGTTTTGGCGCCGATTTAGGCGCAGAGAAGTTTCTGCACATCAAATGCGAACAAAGTGGTTTAAAACCCGATGCTGTGGTTTTAGTTGCGACTATTCGGGCTATTAAGCATCATGCAGGATTAGCCGCAGAAGATTTCAAAACAGAAAATGTTAGTGCAATTGAAAAAGGATTTTGCAATTTAGAAAAACACATTGAGAACATGCAGCAATTTGGATTAAATCCTGTGATTTGTATCAATGCGTTTCCAGACGACACCCAAGCAGAATACAATAAGCTCATCGAACTTTGTGCGACTAAAGGGGTTGTAGCAATTGTAAGTAGAGCATTTGCAGAAGGCGGAAAAGGCTCAGCAGAAGTGGCGCAAAAAGTTATTGCTGCTATTGAGGAAGGAACAGCTAATTATAAGCCGTTATACCAACCTTCGGATAGTATTGAATATAAAATAAAAACGGTGGCAACAAAAATTTATGGAGCGAATGCAGTTGAATTTACTCCCAAATCACGAACCCAATTAAAAATGATTAACGATTTAGGATTTGGTCATTTTTCGGTTTGTATGGCTAAAACCCCAGCCAGTTTTTCAGATAATGAAAAATTAATAGGACGTCCTACCCATTTTCATATCACGGTGCGTGAATTTGAAATTGCGAGTGGCGCTGGGTTTATTGTACCCTTGTTAGGAGAAGTAATGCGAATGCCAGGCTTACCTGCGGTTCCTAATGCCGAACGAATTGATATTGATAACGAAGGAAAAATAACGGGATTGTCTTAATAATTTTAATTTTTCTTACGCATTTTCATGTTAATAAATTCTACGGCAAGTGAGAATGCGATAGCAAAATATAAATAACCTTTAGGAACGGCACCCACGTATTCACCGGCTAATTCGGCATGTGAGAGGTGCATACTTTCTGTAATTAGCATAAATCCGATTAAGATTAAGAATGCTAAACCTAATATTTGAATGGAAGGATTGGTGTTGACAAAATTACCTACAGGAACTGCAAATAACATCATAATGCCAACCGAAATAACAACAGCTGTAATCATAATAACTAAAGCACCTTCAATTCCATTGGTCATTCCAACAGCTGTTAATATACTGTCTACTGAAAAGATTAAATCGATTAATAATATTTGAACAATTACGCTTCCGAATGATTTAGCGGAAGCCGTTTTCATTGTTTTTTCTTCTTCACCTTTGTGGTCTACTTTTTCATGGATTTCTTTGGTGCTTTTATAAATTAGGAACAGACCGCCTAATAACAAAATCAATGCTTGACCCGTGATATCGGCAGAAAACCATCCCAAATCAAAACTAAACCAAGCCGCTTTCATCGCAATTAACAATGTAATACCGAACAATAAGGCAATACGCATAAACATGGCTAAAAATAAGCCTAATTGAGTAGCTTTTTTGCGTTTTTCTAAAGGGAGTTTACCGGTTACAATTGAGATAAAAATGATGTTGTCAATTCCTAAGATAATTTCTAGAAAAGTTAATGTTAAAAGCGCTACCCAGGCATCCGGATTTAAAAATACTTCCATTGTTTTATTGTAATTATAAGTTATTGTTTAAGTCTTGTTACAGTTCCACGCTGTTTTTTTGAGTCGCCCACAAAAGAATATTCAAAAGTATAAAAGTTGGCGCTGGTGGTTATTATTTTCATCTGCACCGGTTTTTTGTCTTCTCTATTTTTGGGATGTATATTTTGAATGATGTATTCACAATCGTTGGTCCAGCGCACTTTGAACGTGTCTATTTTACCTTCATAGGTTTCGATTTGTATCGAATCGTTTCTTACAAAACTACTGGTATATTTTTTACCTTCAATTTTGGTTTCTGAAGTAAAGCTACCTGTTTTGAATGCTTTGCAGTCTCTTTTTTGTTGGTAACAAGAGGCAAGAAAGACAAATAAAATAAAAGTGCTGAATAGTTTCATGGCAAATGAATTAATTTTTGTCTGCATCAAATAAGCTTTTTAATACGGTGGTGATGCCTTTGAAAATCAAAAACATGGCGGCTAAGGCAATAATTATTCCGAGTACAAGAACATAAACATACAACGGATGGTTCTCGTTTTTAAAAGCACTAGTAATTACTACTGGGCCTAAAAAAAGCAGCGGAAGTGCTCCGGCCAAATATTTCACCCCTTTTGCAAGTACAGATTTGTTGGTCCCCATTTATTTTGAATTTAGATAAAAATCGACGGCATTTCTCACGCTTCCATGCGTGCTTAAAAGTTGGTTAGCTTCTTCATAGGTTACCGAAATTTCATCCATAATCATGCGTGTTCCTCGATCAACTAATTTATTGTTACTCAGTTGCATATCCACCATCTTATTACCTTTTACTTTACCTAACTGAATCATCGTAGAAGTAGATATCATGTTCAAGACTAACTTCTGTGCAGTACCCGCTTTCATCCGCGAACTCCCGGTTACAAATTCAGGACCCACGACTACATCTATTGGAAATTGAGCGGTTTTAGAAAGAGGACTTTCGGCATTGCAACTGATGCTTCCTGTACAAATATGATGTTGGTTGCATTTTTCTAAACCACTTATTACATAGGGAGTAGTTCCCGAAGCGGCAATTCCTATAACCACATCGTTTTCGTTTATGTTCCATTGTTTCAAATCGAGCCAAGCTTGTTCGCGATCGTCTTCAGCAAATTCAACGGCTTTTCGAATCGCAGTGTCGCCTCCCGCAATGATGCCAATAACCAAATCAAAAGGAACACCAAAGGTTGGCGGACATTCAGATGCGTCAACAATTCCCAAGCGTCCTGAAGTACCCGCACCAATATAAAACAAACGTCCGCCTTTTTTCATTTTTGAAACTATTTCCGTCACTAATCTTTCGATTTGCGGTAGGGCTTTTTCAATGGCTAAGGGTACTGTTTTATCTTCCGTATTGATATGAGTCAACAGATCGCCAATCGACATTTTTTCCAAATGTTCATACTTTGAAGATTGTTCTGTGGTTTTGGTAAAGTTCATTTCTTATAGCTTACGTTGAAAATTATTCAAATGTTAGTGTGCGTGTCCCATTTCAATAAGATACGCTAGAGCGATTCCAAAAACAATCATAGTAATTTTGGCCAAATTAAATTTATGACCTTCGTTACTTTCAAATATAATGGTCGACGAAATATGAAATAAGATTCCAACAACTACCGCCGAAATTTCTTTAGAATAGTGTTGGGCAAATTCCATTTGTTCTGCTAACAATGTGCCTAGTGGTGTCATGAGTGCAAAGGAAAACATAAAGGCAAAAATAAGCCATTTGTTCATTTTGGCATTCGCAAAAAACAGGGTTAAAATAATGGCAATTGGAAAGTGATGAATGGCAATTCCATAGGCTAAACTTTGATTGTCGTGAATAGGAAAACCTTCTAGCAAGGCGTGAATACACAAACTAACAAACAACAACCATGGAATGTGATGCAATTCGTTATGGGCATCAGTATGAACATGCACATGACCGTGTTCAGCTCCTTTTGAAAAGAATTCCAAGACAATTTGAAATAAAATCCCAATCATAATAAACACACCTACTGGAAGTGCTGTGTGTGTTGCTTCGTCTGAAGATACATGATCTTTGCTAAATAATTCGGGAAGCAAATGCAATACAGTGAGCGAAAGTAAAAAGGCTCCGCTAAAAGCCAGCAATAGTTTGATGTTGTTTTTCTTTTGAGGCTTTAAAAACAAAGCCATAATAAAACCAAGAATAACAGCTGAAAAGGTAATAATATACTGCATTATTTAAAAATCATTATTAAACGTTCGGATTGCGTTTTGTAATATTTTCGCAATTTATAATCGCCAAAAAGGTCCAATAGATAAATACCCGCTTTTTCCATCATTTGCTCAAAATCTTGCAAGCGAAGGGCTTGTACTTTTTCGGTAAAATGATGCTTTTTGCCTTGGTCTTCAAAATCAATTTCTTTGAAAATGTGGCCGTCTTTCAAATATCTTTTGATATGAAAATCAATACCATCTACCGATTTTACTTCGTCGGGCACCAAATTTTCTAACACATAGTCTACATTCATAAAATCCAATACAGCAAAACCAGTTTCGGTTAGGCTGTTGTGAATCGCTTTCAAAGTCTTGTAATTGTCGTCATCGTCTTCAAAATACCCAAAGCTAGTAAATAAATTAAAAATAGCATCATATTTTTCTTCAAAAGGTTCGCGCATGTCGTGCACTTTAAAATGCAATTTTTCATTGGCAAATTTAGAAGCTTCTGTAATGCTGTTTTCCGACAAATCGGCACCCGTAACGTCATAATCCAACGAATTCAAATAGATGGCATGACGTCCTTTGCCACAGGCCAAATCTAATATTTTAGCGTCTTCAGGCAAATTCAAATACTGAGTCAAATTGTCCATCAACAATTGCGCTTCTTCATCGTTTCGCTCTTTGTACAATATGTGGTAGTAGGGTGTATCAAACCAAGAAGCAAACCAATTTATCGTGGCAGTTGGGTTTATTGAATCGGGAACAGAAGTATGATTGGTCATTAATTCGGGTTTCATTTCTTTCAAGTAGCAAATTTAATGTATTTTTGCACAAGATTACCCTAATTATTGCGATTGCAATTGATTTTTGCTATCGAATTTGAAATTCAAGAATGGAAAATTATAAAATGACCGCCAAAACCTTTTTTGGTTTTGAAGAAATAGTAGCCAAAGAATTACATCTTTTAGGTGCCCAACAAGTAGAAATAGGAACCCGTGTGGTCCATTTTAAAGGCGATAAAGGATTCATGTACAAAGCCAATTTGGCCCTTCGTACCGCCTTAAAAATTCTAAAACCCATTAAAACGTTTCGGGCACACAATGAAAAAAATTTGTATGACGGCATTTTGGCGATTGATTGGAGCGATTATTTAACGCCGCATCTTACCTTTTTGGTAGAAACCACCTTGCATTCTGAAAATTTCAACCACAGTCAGTTCGTGGCATTGAAAACAAAAGATGCCATAGTGGACCAATTTAGAGCTATTGACGGCAAGCGTCCTAGCATCGATAAAGACTTTCCCGATTTGCAAATTCACGTGCACATCGACCGTGATACGGTAACGGTTTCACTCGATTCTTCGGGGGCTTCGTTGCACCACAGAGGGTACAGAACGGCTACCAATATTGCCCCCATAAACGAAGTGTTAGCTGCAGGAATGTTAATTTTATCGGGTTGGGAAGGAAAAAGTCATTTTGTGGATCCGATGTGCGGTTCGGGGACTATTTTAGCCGAAGCCGCCATGATAGCGTGTAATATTCCGGCCAACATTAACCGAAAAGAGTTTGGTTTTGAGAAATGGAAGGATTGGGATGCTGAATTATTCGACAACATTCTAGAATCACTTTTGAAGAAAACCCGCGAGTTTCATTACACCATTAAGGGCTATGACAAAGCACCAAGTGCCGTGTCTAAAGCCAAAGACAATATCAAAAACGCCAATTTAGACGAGTACGTAACGGTGAGCAATGAAAACTTCTTCGATTCGAAAAAAGAAACCGAAGGGTCGTTGCACATGGTATTTAATCCACCTTATGGCGAGCGATTGGATATTGATATGGAACGTTTTTACCAAGAAATAGGCGATACTTTAAAGCAAAATTATCCCAATACCATCGCTTGGTTTATTACGGCAAATTTAGAAGCATTAAAATTTGTGGGCTTGAAGCCGAGTCGAAAAATTAAACTCTTCAACGGACAGTTAGAAACCCGTTTTGTAAAATATGAAATGTATGAAGGCAGCAAAAAAGGGAAGTATATAGTGCAGGAGGGAGAAGGGGATTAAAGTGAAAATTGAAAATTGAAAAGTAAAAAGGGATAAGGGATAAGGGAAGAGTAAGGAGTTAGTAGAGAAGACTAATACGCCCATAAAAACGGCAACAACTTTACATGTCAAAAATAAACCATTCAACAATAAAAAAAGATGAACAAAAAAGTAAAAGCATTTCTATACAACTTCTTGGGGTTTGTGGTAATTTATTTGCCCACTTTATATCTTGTGGATAACGTAACCCATTTGCAAGGAATTTGGATTCCGATGACGGGATTTATGGTAGCCTTATTGTTAGCGCCTAAGTTTCAAGCCTTAAAAACCAACGAGGGCGAAAAAATATTTGTAAAGTGGCTTTTTGTTAAAGGGGTAAAAGAGGTGAAATAAAAAAAAACAGAGCCTGCGCTATGTTTTTGGAAACACTTTAAATGGCCTGAAGCCATAAAAAGCTGCTTACGTAAAGACGTTTGTGTGCTAATAGCAGATTGTGCTTTATCCTAGCACTTATTTCTATAGATGCGTTTTCTATTATTTTTTGTTAGTCCTCAATTTCATTAGTATCTTTACTTTCTTCTGCTAACTTTTTTTCAAATTTATTATGTATGAAAAGTATTGATAATCCAAATAAAACAGCTGAAACAATCAGTATGTTATTAATGATACCGCTAACAGAAAATGATAATCGAATTAATATAGTTGAAATAATAAATCCCGAATTTCTAATTACTTTATGGAACTCGTCTGTGTGAAAAAATGAAAACAACAATAATATTACGTCAGCTATAATCAGAATATTGAAAAACTGTTCAAAGAAAATATTATTGATATTCTTGAAAGAAATAGCATCGGCATCATGGGGTTGAAACAGACCAGTACTCCAGCTTACGAATGAATATATTGCAATAATTAAAAGTATAGGAACTAAGGATATCGCTATCCATTTTTTTGCGTTTATAAATTTTGTAATACTTGAATAATGGGTTTTACTATTTTCAATAGTTCTGTAAACTTTGGTTCGTTGAACGTGGAATAGATAAATTAAATAGAACAATAAGACGGATGCTAGAAGATCATAAGTAAACTGTAAATCATTTTTAATATTAAACCAATTAGACGAAATTGATAAATCTGAAAGGTCTTTGAACAATCTTCTGATAATGACGAGCGCAATAATTTCATATTGCTTTGAGATATAAATAGAAGTAGATTTTGGTAAGTAGTAAATTAAAAGATATACCTCATAAACCAATATAAAAGAAAAAGGGGTATAAATGGCCGCAATAGGATTTTTTAATAAGTTTGAAGGTTCATTGATGGTAATAACATTAAAATGTATCAATCCAATCATCAATAAGTGAATAATAAAACTCACTAAAGCTATCCATAAAATAATATGTTCGCTCCTTTCCTTAGTTTTGATGGAAAGAAGTTTTTGGTATATTTTTTCTAAGAGTATTGATAAGTTCATAGGAAATGGTTTAACCAAAATGATCTATTTTTAAAGACTCTTGTAACTATTTGAATCACCGCAAACGGTTTGCGGCATCAAAAATTGGCGATGAACCAAGACCAAGCCTCTACAAATATAACCAAAACTTTAAATTAAAACCTATCCAATTAAAAAAAAATCCTCAAGTACTTGAGGATTCTAATGTATGTAAGGTTTGAAATTTATTTTCTAGCGATTACTTTTTCTGCTTTTTCAACAATTGCAGCACTGTTCAATCCGTATTTTTCCATCAATTGATCCGGTGTTCCGCTTTCGCCAAAACTGTCATTTACAGCCACAAATTCTTGGGGTACTAAATGGTTTTGAACCAAACATCTCGAAACACTTTCTCCCAAACCACCTATAATGTTGTGCTCTTCGGCAGTAACCACACAACCCGTTTTTTGCACTGATTTTAAAATCGCAGCTTCGTCTAACGGTTTGATGGTGTGAATGTTAATCACTTCAGCCGAAATACCTTTGGCTTCTAACGCTTCTGCCGCTACTAAGGCTTCCCAAACTAAATGCCCGGTAGCAATAATAGTAACATCGGTTCCTTCTTTTAATAGCATCGCTTTTCCAATCACAAACGGTTCGTCGGCAGGCATAAAGTTAGGCACTACAGGGCGACCAAAACGCAAATAGGCCGGGCCATGATGATTGGCTAATGCAATGGTTGCTGCTTTGGTTTGGTTGTAATCACAGGTATTAATAACTGTCATCCCGGGTAACATTTTCATCAAACCAATGTCTTCTAAAATTTGGTGTGTGGCACCATCTTCTCCTAAAGTCAATCCAGCATGCGAAGCACAAATTTTTACATTCTTGTCTGAATAGGCGACTGATTGGCGAATTTGATCGTACACTCTTCCCGTAGAAAAGTTAGCAAACGTTCCGGTAAAAGGAATTTTTCCTCCAATCGTTAAACCTGCAGCAATGCCGATCATGTTGGCTTCTGCAATTCCAATTTGGAAAAAACGCTCGGGATGATTTTTTTTGAAATCATCAAATTTTAACGATCCAATTAAGTCGGCACAAAGCGCCACTACATTTTCATTTTTCTGACCCAATTCGGTCATACCAGCTCCAAATCCCGAACGGGTATCTTTGCTGCCTGTGTTGGTATATTTTTTCATTTTGTTTTTTGCTATAAGCTGAAGGCACTAGGCAATAAGCAATACGCTTAAAGCATCATGCATAAAACTATTTAATAATCTCCTAAAGTTGCAGGGTTTTGAGCTAAAGCACTGGCTAATTGCTCGTCGTTTGGCGCTTTTCCGTGCCAAGCATGGGTGTTCATCATAAAATCTACACCGTTACCCATTTCGGTATGCAATAAGATACAAACCGGTTTTCCATGACCCGATTTTGCTTTTGCTTCTGCCAAGCCTGCTTTGATAGCATCGATGTCGTTACCCGCTGGAATATCAATAACAATCCAATCAAAAGCTTCAAATTTTGCTTTCAAACTTCCCATGTTCAACACTTCGTCGGTAGTACCGTCAATTTGCTTTCCGTTCAAGTCGATAGTAGCAATTAAGTTGTCTACTTTTTTAGCCGAAGCATACATGATGGCTTCCCAATTTTGACCTTCTTGCAATTCACCATCGCCCAAAAGTGCGTACACCAAATGCGCATCGTTATTCAATTTTTTAGCTTGCGCTGCACCAATTGCAACTGACAAACCTTGGCCTAAAGAACCCGAAGCCATTCTGATTCCTGGCAACCCTTCGTGTGTGGTTGGGTGTCCTTGCAATCTCGAATTCAATTTTCTAAAGGTAGCCAATTCGGCTACTGGAAAATACCCGCTTCTGGCCAAAACGCTGTAAAAAACTGGTGAAATATGTCCGTTTGATAAGAAGAAAATATCTTCGTTGATGCCGTCCATTGAAAAACCAGCATTGCGTTGCATAACATCTTGGTAAAGGGTCACCAAAAATTCGGCACAGCCCAAAGAACCTCCTGGATGCCCAGAATTTACGGCGTGAACCATACGAAGAATATCTCTTCGAACTTGTGTTGTAAAATCGTGTAGTTGTTGTGTGTTAGACATTTATGATACTAATATTTGTTATATGATCACAAAAGTAATTTTATTTTTTTGCTGCTACAAGAATTTTAGCGGTGGGTTATAAAAAGTTTTAAACAATAGAAATCCTATTGGAAAAACAAAGAGGATTTATTTTGATGCAAATAAACCATATTTTAAGATACAATATAGCGCTCTAAATCCATCTTTCCAGCCAATTTTTTTTCCTTCTTCATAGGTTCTTCCATAGTATGAAATTCCTACTTCATATATTCTAATTTCTGATATTCTTGCAATTTTGGCAGTAATTTCAGGTTCAAAACCAAATCTATTTTCCTTTAGTTTAATGTTTTGAATGAGATCTGTTTTGAACATTTTGTAGCAGGTTTCCATGTCTGTTAAGTTCAAATTATTGAGCATATTAGATATAAAAGTTAAAAATTTATTCCCTATAGTATGCCAAAAAAACAAAATTCGGTGTGGTTTTCCTCCCATGAATCGCGATCCATAAACTACATCTGCAAAACCGTCAATTATGGGTTTTATTAATATGTTGTATTCATTTGGATCATATTCTAAATCAGCATCTTGAATGACGAGATAGTCACCAGTTGCTTGTTGAATTCCAGTATGTAATGCGGCACCTTTTCCTTTGTTGATTTGATGTTTGTAGTAATTTATTGTAATATCATTATTTTGTTTGATGTAATTAATTATTACTTCTTCTGTTGCATCATTTGAGCAATCATTTACAATAATAATTTCTTTTTCAATATTATTTAGTAGCGTAACTTCTTTAACCTTATTTAGTATTAAATGAATGGTTTTCGCTTCGTTATAAGCGGGTATAATAATTGATAACTTTTTCATGATTAATTTTCAATTTTAATTAAGTATCTATTTTTAACAACAGCGGCTCTTTTATTTTCGAGTAAGAAATCTAATTTAAGCCGAGTTATAGGGTAATTTGAAAACGTTTTTTTCTCAATAATTTTTATATTTGAATCTTTTAGTTGTGCAAAATCTTCCGCTCTAATGTATAGCCAAAATGGTCGCTTCATTTGTATTACCTGAGAAGTATTAACAACTTTAGTAAAGGAATTATTAGCATAAAAATTAAAAGAATGTGAATTTTTCTCAAATAAAAAAATCGCTTCATTTTTTATTGAATTAGATGCCCATTTTGCAGCACAAGAATCGGCTTGATAACTAAGCAATTTGGGATAGAAAACAAAACTTAAAAATAAATTTAGTGGTATAACTAAAATTAACAATTCAGATACACTTTGAATTCTTGTTTTTCTAAAATAAAGCAAGATAATTAAATGAATTATAATACTAATTAGAACCCAAATATTGAAAGTTGTAAAGAAAAGCAGTTGATAACTAATGAATGCCAGGACTATTAGTACTCCAAAAATATAGTACATTATTTTCCAACGTTTCCATGTTTTCAGCTCTAAGTTTGATAAATAATTGGACAGTAGAATCGCAGCAAATGGAAAAGTAACAAAAATATAATGCGGAAGTTTATATTTAGATAATGAAAGCATTCCAAAAATTGAAATAAATCCTACGAGAGTTGTTATTTCAGGCACTTTAGTTTTATTAATTACTACGGTACTAATTTTAAGAATAAGTGCTACATATAATGGAATTGCCCAAGGAAAAAGATCCCAAACACTTGAACCTAAAAAAAAGTGCCACGGCAAGCCGTTATTCCATACATTTTCACCAGTAATTCGTCCAAAACTTTGTAACCAATAATAAAAGTACAATCCACTTTTTCCTTTTTCGGGATGTGCATCAAATTGAGTATACAATCCATAAGACATTGGAAATAAGACAATTCCAACAATAAGTATTACTAAAAACCAACGCAAATGAAACACATCGCGCCATTTTTTATGATATATTAAATTTATCCCTACTGGAAGTAAAATGGCTATGGCAGCAATGGGGCCTTTAGCAAGCATTCCTAAACCTATAAATACGGAACCCAATAGAAAATTTATAAATTTTCTTTTTTCAAAATATTCAGAAAATAACCAAATCGAAATGATAGTACAAGAAGTCAACAAAGAATCGGTCCTCACATCGTTTGTAATTAAAAAATACGCTTGCGTTGTTGCTAATATTAATGCGGCATTTTTAGCAATTTTTTCAGAATAATAAAGTAAAGAAAATTTGTAAACGGCAAACAATGAAGCCAATAAAAAGAGAAAAGAAGGCAATTTATAGGCAAAATTAGTACCACCCAATAATTTAATACTTACACTAGACAACCAAAATAATAACGGAGGCTTGTCCAAATAATCAGCTCCAAATGCTTTAACTTCTAAATATGAATTTGTCGTGGCCATTTCTAATGAAATACCTGCATATTGTGCGGCATCAATATTCATTATATCAATAAATAAATTATGAATATATATAACCAATATAAGTATGAATAGGCACTTCTCTAAACGGGATAATTTTATAAAAAATGAAATCATGAAATTATTTTTAACAAAGAAACAAATATCAATAATAGCTAAAATTTAACATATTGTAAATATGATGTTAACTCAAACCATCAAATAAAATGCTAATTTACAATTTCTAAATTCTAAATTCAATTATCTTTGCGTTTCGTAAAAGAATACTATGAAGTTTGATTTAATTTCCAAAGATCCACAAAGCAAAGCCAGAGCCGGAAAAATAACAACCGATCACGGGGTTATTGAAACGCCAATATTTATGCCCGTAGGTACTGTTGCTTCTGTAAAAGGGGTGCATCAACGCGAGTTGAGAGAAGACATCAATCCTGATGTGATATTAGGAAATACCTATCATTTATATTTACGTCCGCAAACTAAAATTTTAGAAGCGGCGGGTGGTTTGCATAAATTTATGAATTGGGATCGTAACATTTTGACCGATTCTGGGGGATACCAAGTATATTCTTTGTCTTCCAATCGAAAGATTAAAGAAGAAGGTGTAAAATTCAAATCACACATCGACGGTTCGTATCATTTCTTTTCTCCTGAGAATGTAATGGAAGTTCAGCGAACCATTGGCGCCGATATTATCATGGCTTTTGACGAGTGCACACCTTATCCGTGTGATTATCGCTATGCCAAACGTTCGATGCACATGACACACCGTTGGTTAGACAGATGCATCAATCATTTAGAAAATCTGCCCTTCAAATATGGGTACGAACAAACCTTTTTTCCCATAGTGCAAGGAAGTACCTATAAAGATTTGAGAGCGCAATCGGCAGAATATATTGCCAATGCTGGTGCACAAGGAAATGCAATCGGTGGCTTATCGGTAGGGGAGCCTGCAGAAGAAATGTACGCCATGACCGAAGTGGTAACCGCCATTCTACCAGGAGATAAACCCCGTTATTTAATGGGTGTAGGAACACCTATCAATATTTTAGAAAACATCGCCTTAGGGATTGATATGTTTGACTGTGTGATGCCCACACGTAATGCCCGAAACGGGATGTTGTTTACAGCGCACGGTACCATGAACATGAAGAATAAAAAATGGGAAGACGATTTTTCACCCATCGATGAAATGGGTCATACCTGGGTAGACACCGAATATTCAAAAGCTTATTTGCGCCATTTATTTGCCGCCGATGAATTCTTAGGAAAACAAATTGCAACCATACACAACTTAGGTTTTTATATGTGGTTGGTTAGAGAAGCCAGACGTCAAATTATCGCCGGAACTTTTAGAGCTTGGAAAGATAAGATGGTGGTACAAATGAGTCAACGATTATAAATTTAGAATTCAGAATTTAAAATTCAGAAAGTGTTACCTTAAAAAATTCTAACATCTAAACATGAAAATAATAGATCTATACATTTTAAAACGTTATTTAGTAACCTTTTCGGTCATGTTGGTGCTCTTTATTCCTATTGGTATTACAATCGACGTGTCAGAAAAAGTAAATAAAATGATTGAGAAAAAAGTTCCATTCAAAGATATTTTAGTTTATTATGGCGATTTTACAATCTATTTTGCTAATTTATTATTTCCTATTTTCTTGTTCTTGTCCATCATTTGGTTCACGTCTAAGTTGGCCAATAATACCGAAATCATTGCCATTTTGAGTTCGGGAATTTCCTTCGGTCGTTTTTTACGTCCTTTTATTTATGGTGCGATCATTGTTTCTGTTTTTTCCCTAATTATGGGATTTTTTTTAGTGCCAAAAGCCAGTAAAGGATTTAATGATTTCAGGTACCAAAATTTAAATGGAAATAAAAAAACAAGAGAAACTTCCGATATTTTCAGACAAATTAAAAAAGAAGGAAATGTCGAAGAAAACATCTATGTAAGTAATTATAATTATTTATCGCAAACCGGCTTCAATTTTACTTTTGAACGTATCAAAGACAATCAACTCCTAGAAAAAGTAAATGCCAATCGCATTCATTATGATTCATTGAAAAAAAACTATGTATTATATAATTATAGTAAGCGTATACTGGGTAAAATGAATGATCAATTGATCAAGCGGGATAAAATTTCGGTGTCCTATAATTTTGAACCTGATGATTTAACACCTGTTGTCTATGTAGCGGAGACCATGACCATAGGCCAGTTGAATACTTTTATTAACAAAGAACGTGCACGAGGAAATGGAAATATCAACACATATTTGGTTGTTTTTTATAAAAAATTCAGTTTGCCGGTTTCGGCTTTTATTTTAACCATTATAGCTGTAGCTGTTTCTTCAATGAAACGAAGAGGAGGAATGGGAATCAATCTTGCTATTGGAATTGTTATTGCCTTTGTCTTTATTTTCTTTGATAAAGTATTTGGAACTTTAGCTGAAAAGTCTAGTATTCCTCCTTTTATTGCTGTTTGGCTGCCTAATTTTCTATTTGGGATATTAGCATTTAAATTATTGCGTAATGCCAAGCGATAATGTAAAGAGTTATTTGCATCTTCATTTAATTGTATTTATTTGGGGATTTACTGCTATTCTAGGCAAGTTGATTTCATTAGAAGCACTTGATTTGGTTTGGTATAGAATGCTTTTTGCTTCCCTTTTTATTTTAATTTACATTATATTCAATAAACAATCTTTAAAAATTTCAATAAAAACTTTTTTTGGTTTTAGTTTTGCGGGAATAATTATAGCTGCTCATTGGTTTACATTTTATGAAGCCATAAAAGTATCTAATATTTCAATAACGCTTGCATGTTTATCTACTGGAGCATTTTTTGCATCAATTTTAGAGCCAATATTATATCAACAAAAGATAAATTGGTCAAATGTTCTTCTCGGACTGCTTGTAATTGTAGGTCTATATTTTATCGCATTTGCTACAATAATTGAAACACATGGTTTTTTGAAAAGTTTTCAGAATATTATTGAAAATAAGTCTGTTCCATTTAAAGGCATTATTTTAGCTATTATTTCTGCATTTTTATCGGCACTTTTTTCAGTCATCAATGGAAAGTTTGCGAGAGAATATAATCCAACACTTATTTCAATTTATGAATTAGGATTTGGAATTATTGCAATCAGTATTTTTATGTGGTCTGTCAATAAATTTGAAGCTTCTTTTTTTCAAATTACAACAACTGATTTTCTTTGGCTTTTGGTGTTGTCTTCTATTTGTACTGCGTATGCCTTTTTAGCTTCTGTAAAAGTGATGAAGGTTTTGAGCCCATTTACGGTTATGTTAACCATAAATTTAGAGCCGGTTTACGGGATCTTATTAGCTTATTTTTTATTTACTGATACAGAAAGAATGTCCCCACTATTTTATTTGGGGGCTTCTTTTATATTAGTATCGGTATTGGTTAATGGAATTTTAAAACTAAAATCAAATCGTAAATAATTTTGGTTTCGTTAAAGCAGGAGTAATTCCGAATAAAGATAAAATTGCTGTAAAAACAGTAAAAAGTAATCCAACAGAAATTGAGATATCTGCATTTATTGGGAGTAATGTAGTGGCATAAAAAAACACGTATTCTCTAACCCCCACTCCTGCAAATGAAAAAATACCCAATACTGTTGAAATCAAAAAAATCAATGCATACTCTTCATAAAAATTATGTTGATGTAGTGCTTTTAAAATAAATAGAATGCTAAATACTTGTAAAAGTTGTATTACAAAAGAAAATAATAGTGATTTGTAAAAAATTAAATTGTATGTTTTAAAAAGTTTTGACGTTATAATTTTAACAATGATAATGAAAAGAATAACTACAATAAATCCACCAAAATAGCCAATATATTGATAACAAAATAAATCACTAACTAAAGCTAAAATTAAACAAATAATTGCAATTAGTCCACTGATTCTATCGGTTAGTAGCACCGTAGCAATAGTTTTGAGTTTCCATTTAAATTCTTTGTTTAATAAATATATTTTATAGGCATCACCACCAATTCCTCCAGGCAAGAAAAAATTATAAAACATGCCAATTAAATATACAATTTGATTAGAAATTGTTTTCAAAAAAAAACCCGATGTATACAAATGCAATTGAAGACGATAGGTTGAAATGTATTGCGATACTACAAATAATAGAAAGCCGATGAATAAAAAGCCATAATTAGCTTCTATTATCACAGAAAAAACTGTATCAATTGGAATTTTTGTAAACACAAAACCGAATAAGCCTAGTGTTAGTAATATTTTAAAAATATTTATTGCTATGGATTGTATTTTTTTCAAAAAGTGGTAGTTTTTCTAATTTTAAACGGACGCTTATTTTGAGATTCATAATAAGTACGCATTTGTAAATCTAATACAATTCCAATAGTGAAAATTTGGATCCCAACTAATATAAGTAAAGTACCAAGTGTAAGTAAAGGTCTAGTCCCAATTTCTCCCCCTAAAATTTTAATGATCAATAAATATGAATTAATTAAAATACCAAAAACAAAAAATGATAAGCCAATATTTCCAAATAAATAAATTGGCTTTTGAAGATAATTTTGTTGAAATAATAAAAGTAATAAATCATTTAATACTTTGGTAGTTCTTCCAAGACCATATTTTGAAGTTCCAAATTTTCTCGGATGGTGTTTTACATCTATCTGTTTAATTCGCGCTCCATTCATAAAGGCAAGCAGCGTAATAAAACGATGAAATTCGCCATAAATATTTAATTCTTTAGCAGTTTCTTTGGTAAATATTTTTAAAGCACAGCCGTGATCTTTACTGGTTAATCCTGTTGTTTTTCGGATGATAAAATTGGCAATTTTTGACGGAATTTTTCGAATGAAATTATCTTTTCTTTTGTGTCTAATTCCCGAAACCACATCACAATCCTCAGTAAGTAATACATGCATCATAGCAGGAATATCTGAGGGGTCATTTTGTAAATCCCCATCCATGGTAATAATATAATCTCCTGATGCAAAATCGATACCTGCCATTAATGCAGAACTTTGACCATAATTTTTTTTAAATTCTATTAAAGTAACTTTGGGATGATTAATTTGTTTAATTTTTTTTACGGTTGCATCGGTAGAAAAATCATCAATTAATATAAGTTCAATGTCATACAAATTTAAGGCCGAAAAAATGCTAGAAATCAAAGGTTCAACATTTTCTTCTTCATTGTATAAAGGAACAACAACAGAATAGGTATACTTATTCAAATCCATTTTTACTAATTTAAAGCAAATGTAATTTTAATTTTGAGTTCGTTGGATTAATTATTATAAACTTAACCTAAAAATAAACCAAAGCTACTATGTTTGCAGTATTTAATTTTTAATTATGATGGGGCATTATTTTAATAAATATAGCGTATTATTTATACTAGTACTTGCAATTTTGGTTTTTACATCTGGAATTAATATTATTGATGTTTACTCATTAGATGAAGTAAAAAATGCAGTAGCCGCAAAAGAAATGCTTGAAAATAAAAGCTTTTTTTATCCAACATTTAATAATGAATTGCGAACAGACAAACCGCCATTACATTATTTTTTTATGATGCTTGCCTATAAAATTTTTGGAGTAACTCCTTTCGCTGCGCGACTTTTTTCTTCATTAATGGGTGTTTTTGTTGTTATAGCGGTTTATTTTTTTGTTAAAAAAGCGATTGATAAACGTATAGCAACTTACGCCGCCATGCTACTATTAGCCTCGTTACATTTTGGAATACAAATGCACATGGCTGTGCCCGATCCGTACTTGATTTTCTTTTTAACGTTAGCCGGTTTTTCTTTTCATTATTTTTATACCACTAATAAGCGGATATGGTGGTGGCTTTTTTATATAGCCATAGGCTTTGGAATTTTATCAAAAGGACCTATTGCTATAGTGCTTCCAGGGTTAAGTGTCGCGTTATTTCTGTTAGTAAATAGAGATTTTAATTGGAAAAGTATATGGCGAATCAATCCATTTGGGGTGCTAATTTCACTACTCATTGCTGTTCCATGGTTTTGGATGGCCCATGTTAAATCAAATGGAGAATTTACACAAGGTTTTTTTTTCAAACACAATATTGAACGATTCAATTCGGGTATGGAAGGACATGGTGGTTTGTTTTTTGCGACCCTCTTATTTGTGTTTATTGGATTGCTTCCTTTTTTATTTTTTTTATTTCAATATCATGGATTGAAAAAAATTGTGCAATCAAATTCCATGTATTTATGGAGTTTCTGTTATGCAATTACGATCATTTTATTTTTTATGTTTTCGGGTACTAAATTGCCAAATTATACGGTTCCTGCTTATCCCTGGTTGTTTATTATTTTGGCAGGAATAATTAGTAATACTTCTATTGAAAAAAGGAAAAATTACCTATTAGTAATCTTGGTTTTTTCGGTGATTATGCCTTTAGGAATAGCAATTGGATTAGGACTAGATGTGGTTGTAAATGACTTGTATTATTTTGGTTTCTATTTTGGCATTATCACTCTTGGAGCTCTTGGAGCTTATTTCTATCGTAAAACCAATTTTATTTGGATTAATCTAATAATTACTTCGTGGATACTGTTGCAACTTGTATTTTTTAATTTGCTATATCCAATTGTTGATAAAAATAATCCCGTAGCAAAAACAAGGCATTTTTTCAACAAGCAGCAAACAGTTGTTGCTTATAAAGCGCATAATCCAGCCTTTGTTTTTGAGCTACAGCATGCTATTCCACATCTTAAAACAGAAGAAGAACTGCTTCAATTTATAAAGGCTAATACACAAGGCGGAATAATTATTACCCGACTAAATTCAAAAAATATTGAAATGGCTAAAAGGAATAAACTGATTATTCTCGCACAAGAACGCGATATTTTTGAACGACCGACTACGCTATTATTGTCTTTTTAATTTGGACCTGCTTTTTTTGGGTAACAAACTCACTAAATAAGCTGATAATATACCTAGCACAGCACCAAATATAACGTCAATTAAGAAATGTTCTAATAAATATATTCGTGATAAACCGACTATAAAAGCTAAATTAACTAATATGAACTGATATAATTTTGGGATTCTATACACAAAAATAAAGAAAAAGGCTAAAGCAAATGCCGTCATAGTATGTCCGGATGGAAAGGAATGATGATAGTAAATTTTAACCCCATCCACTTTATGAAGTGTGTTGAAAAAAGCGTCAGAAAAATAACCAGCCGGCCTAGAAACATCTTTGGCAATGAAAAACTTAAAAATACTTGAAAAAAAAGTTTGAATAGCAAACAAATACAGTAAGCTAACAATTTTTTTCTTCATTTTTAACCACAAAAAAGTTAGTGGTATAAGATAAATAATAGAGTCTCCAAAATACGTGATGTATTTGAAAAAAAAGTCTAAGAATGGGGTGTTAAGTTTATTTAGCGCAATGGAAAAGGTGCCCTTCGGATATTTAATAATGGTATATAAACCGATCACAAAAAGTAAAAAAGTTTCTAAAAAAAGGAACCAAGGATATTTTTTTTTAAATAAACTTTTTCTAGAATGATAATTACTTTCTATGTTAATTATAGTATTCATATCCATATATTTTAGCAAAAATAATTTGATTATTCAAAGAGTATATTAACTTAAAACTAACAAATAGTAAAATTTGTAGGATTTTTTCATTCGTGTATATTTATACTAAAAAAATGAAGGATTAATCTATAAATAGTATTCAAAGAGGCTCATGAATTAAGAAAAGAATTATTTTAATTTATTTCATGATTTTAATTAAATTTTAATATTAATTTCTTTTGACAATTATTTTAATTAATTTTGTACAAAATAATCATTTTTAGATGGAATATTTAGATTTTGAATTACCGATTAAAGAGCTTGAAGATCAATTAGATAAATGTCAAGTTATTGGCCAAGAATCTTCTGTAGATGTGTCTACAACCTGCAAGCAAATTGAGAAAAAATTAGAAGAAACAAAGCGCAACATATACAAGAATCTTTCAGCTTGGCAACGCGTCCAACTGTCAAGACATCCCAATAGACCGTATACCTTAGAACACATCACCAATTTAACCAATGGAACCTTCCTAGAATTGTTTGGCGATCGTAATTTCAAAGACGACAAAGCCATGATTGGTGGCTTGGGTCAAATTGACGGTCAGTCTTATATGATTATTGGGCAGCAAAAAGGGATCAATACAAAAATGCGACAGTATCGTAACTTTGGGATGGCAAATCCAGAAGGCTACCGCAAGGCACTTCGCTTGATGAAAATGGCTGAAAAATTTAACATTCCTGTACTAACATTGGTAGATACTCCAGGTGCTTATCCAGGTTTGGAAGCAGAAGAACGCGGACAAGGAGAAGCTATTGCACGCAATATTTTTGAAATGATCCGTTTAAAAACACCCATTATTACCGTAATTATCGGAGAAGGTGCTTCGGGTGGGGCCCTAGGAATTGGGGTAGGAGACCGCGTATTCATGTTGGAAAACACGTGGTATTCTGTAATTTCACCCGAATCGTGTTCGTCTATTTTATGGAGAAGCTGGGAATACAAAGAACAGGCAGCAGAAGCATTGAAATTGACTTCTTATGACATGAAAAAGCACAAGTTAATTGACGACATTATCCCAGAACCTTTAGGAGGGGCTCATTACGATAAAGAAACGACATTCAAAACAGTTGAACTATACATTTCGAAAGCGTATAATGAATTAAAAGATTTATCAACAGCTGATTTAGTAGCGCAACGCATGGATAAATACTGTAACATGGGGCAATTCAAAGAATAACCACGAATCCATCCTATACTATAGCATCCGAAGCACATTTGTTTCGGATTTTTTTTTGACTTATAAACAAAAATCAACAGTTATTAACAATGGGGTATTAAGAACTCTCTTACTATTTTTACAAAAATTGGTTAACTTCGCAATATGGAAAATGTCAGAAATATAAACCCCGTTCGAGTAGATAATACTACGCTGATCCATTTAGAAAAAGGAAAACTACCTCCTCAAGCGTTAGACCTTGAAGAAGCGGTGCTTGGCGCGATGATGATTGATAAAAAAGGAGTAGATGAGGTAATCGATATTTTACGTCCCGATGCTTTTTACAAAGAGTCGCATCAACATATTTTTGAAGCCATTGTGCAGTTGTTTAACGAAACACAACCTATAGATTTATTAACGGTATCTGCCCAATTAAAAAAGAGCGGAAAATTAGAAATATCAGGGGGCGATTTTTATTTGATTCAGCTCACACAAAAAATTTCCTCTTCAGCGCATATTGAATTTCACTCTCGCATTATATTACAGAAATACATTCAACGCAGTTTGATCAAAATTTCGAGTGAAATTATTGAAGCATCATATGATGAAGCTACCGATGTTTTTGATCTTCTAGACAATGCAGAATCTAAACTGTATGAAGTAACACAAGGAAATATCAAACGCAGTTCAGAAACTGCCCAAAGTTTAGTAATCCAAGCGAAAAAAAGAATTGAAGAAATCGCAGGTAAAGAAGGCTTGAGTGGCGTAGCTACTGGTTTTCATAACTTAGATAAACTAACTTCGGGTTGGCAACCTTCCGATTTGATTATTATTGCAGCCCGTCCAGGTATGGGTAAGACAGCATTTGTCTTGTCTATGGCACGGAATATGGCAGTGGATTACGGACACCCCGTGGCTTTGTTCTCATTGGAGATGTCTTCGGTGCAGTTGATTACACGTTTGATTTCCTCGGAAACCGGACTTTCTTCTGAAAAATTGCGAACAGGAAAGCTTGAAAAACATGAGTGGGAGCAACTCTCTATTAAAGTAAAAAATTTAGAAAAAGCACCACTATATATAGATGACACACCTTCTTTATCTATCTTTGATTTGCGTGCTAAATCCAGACGTTTGGCTTCGCAATACGGCATCAAAATGATAGTTGTAGATTACTTGCAATTAATGACTGCTGGGGGCAATGGAAAAGGAGGCGGAAATAGAGAGCAAGAAATTTCTGCTATTTCTCGAAATTTAAAAGCATTAGCCAAAGAGTTAAATGTTCCGGTTATAGCGCTCTCGCAATTGTCTCGTGCTGTTGAAACGCGAGGTTCCAGTAAACGACCTTTACTTTCCGACTTAAGGGAATCAGGAGCTATTGAGCAAGATGCGGATATTGTATCGTTTATCTACCGTCCGGAATACTACAAAATTTACGAATGGGATGATGAAGAGCGTTCGCCTACACAAGGACAAGCCGAATTCATTGTGGCCAAGCACCGAAATGGTGGTTTGGATGAAATACGTCTAAAATTTGTGGGGAATTTGGGTAAATTCGAAAACTTGGACGACTTTAGTTCGCCTTTTGACGCCTTGCCTTCTAAAATGAATTTAGACGATAACAACCCGTTTATTACTCCAAATTTGCCAACACCAAACGAAGCTTTTGGCAGCACAATGAACGCCATGGACGACGACGATTCGGATGTGCCATTCTAATATCGGTATTATGAAACTAGGAAAGTTGCGCCAATTTATGCTATTAGTACTCTTTCTGTTCACTACGACTTCGCAGGCAGCCTTTGTGTTGCTCCCTATGGAAGTAGACGTGCAACAAAATCACTTGAAAGCTTACGGAATTACTTATTGGGCCTTGAATAAGGACTATAAAGTAAGTTGGTTACTCAATTACAGAGGCGGTTCATTTTTATTGCCTGATGCGCCCGAAATTCGGAAAGAATGCCAAATTAGAGGGGTAACGTTTGAAGTATTGTCTGATACAGCTACTGAATCCATTCTAAATGAAATTAGCGCTCCTTCTCAAAATATGGAAACAGTTGTGCTTGAAAAAGCACCAAAAATTGCAGTGTATACGCCTAAAGGCAAACAACCTTGGGATGATGCCGTTACCATGGTTTTAACCTTTGCTGAAATACCCTACACCGAAATTTATGACGAAGAAGTTCTTTCAGATCAATTGCTGTTGTATGATTGGTTGCACTTGCATCACGAAGATTTTACCGGACAATATGGAAAGTTTTTTGGCAATTACAGAAGTACGCCTTGGTACATTCAGCAAAAAGCCGAATCCGAAGCATTAGCAAAGAAGTTGGGTTATACCAAAGTATCTCAAGAAAAATTGGCGGTAGCAAAAAAGATAAGGGATTTTGTAATTGGCGGCGGCTTTATGTTTGCCATGTGTTCGGCAACCGATAGTTTTGATATTGCCCTTTCTGCGGAGGGCTTTGATATTTGCGAACCCATGTTTGATGGCGACGATTCGGATCCCAATTATCAGGCCAATATTGATTTTTCAGCTGCTTTTGCGTTTAAGAATTACAAATTGGAACGCCAACCCATCGTTTACGAGTTCTCTGATATCGATACCACTGAAGAGCACGGAAAAGGAGCATTTAGTATGGATAAAGATTACTTCACGTTAATGGATTATTCGGCAAAATGGGATCCTATTCCAACCATGTTGTGTCAAAATCACACGCAGTTAATTAAAGGATTTATGGGGCAAACCACCGCATTTGATCCTGAAAAAATAAAATCGAACGTTTTGGTAATGGGAGAATGTAAAATTAACGGCGAAGCACGCTACATTCATGGCACCAAAGGAAAAGGAATGTTTACCTTCTACGGCGGGCACGATCCCGAGGATTACCAACATAGGGTAGGAGATGCGCCAACGGTTTTAGACTTGCATCCCAACTCACCCGGTTATCGCTTAATTTTAAACAATGTCTTGTTCCCGGCGGCGCGAAAGAAAAAGTTGAAAACTTAAGCCAAAATATCCTCAATGATTTGAAGATCATGTTGTGTATATAGTTTTTAAAAACGCACTTGCACGTAATTAAATTCCGTTATAAAAACAAAAAACCCCGACAGAATCGGGGTTTAATATATAAGTAAGATAAGACTGAGTTAGACGTAATTATTTAATTTTGTTAACGATAGCTGTGAAAGCTTCTGAGTGATTCATTGCTAAATCGGCAAGAACTTTACGGTTCAATTCGATGTTGTTAGCTTTTACTTTACCCATAAATTGAGAATAACTCATACCATGTAAACGTGCACCAGCATTGATACGCGTAATCCATAAAGCACGGAAATTTCTTTTATTTTGCTTTCTATCACGGTAGGCATAGCACATTGCTTTTTCTACCGCATTCTTAGCTACAGTCCAAACGTTTTTACGTCTACCAAAGAAACCTTTGGCTTGTTTTAAGACTCTTTTTTTTCTAGCTTTTGATGCTACTGAATTTGTTGCTCTTGGCATAATTTTAAATGTTTTTTGAAGTAAGGCGGTTTTTCAACACTTTTTAAACTTCATACGTTGTATTTTATACTTCGTACTTTGTCAGCCCACCCCAGGGTTACTAAATTGTTTTAACCAAACAACGAATTAAATTAAATTCAATTGTTGTTTAATGCTTCTCTCATCTGTTTTGTGAACCAAACCAGAATGTGTTAAAGCTAATTTACGCTTTTTAGATTTTTTAGTCAAAATGTGACTTTTAAAAGCGTGCTTTCTTTTGATTTTTCCAGAGCCAGTCACTTTGAATCGTTTCTTAGCACTAGATTTCGTTTTCATTTTAGGCATTTTCTTCCTGTATTTATAATCTATTCTTACTTATTAATTTTTAGGTAGGATTACAAAGTAATCACTAGTTGTTTCGTTTAACAACTATTTACTAGTCATTAAAACTATTTGCCTTTTTTCTTTGGAGCAATGTACATAATCATACGTTTCCCCTCTAATACTGGCATGGCTTCAACTTTTCCAAATTCTTCTAACTCTTGAGCCAAACGTAATAATAAAATTTGCCCTTGTTCTTTGTAGATGATCGAACGTCCTTTAAAGAATACAAAAGCTTTTAATTTTGCACCGTCTTGTAAAAATTTTAAAGCATTTTTCTTCTTAAATTCATAATCGTGTTCATCAGTTTGAGGTCCAAAACGAATCTCTTTAATTACAATTTGAGTAGATTTTGCTTTTAACTCTTTCTCTCTTTTCTTTTGTTGGTACAAAAATTTACCATAATCCATCAATTTACAAACGGGCGGTTCAGCATTGGGAGAAATTTCTACCAAATCCACTTCTTGCTCTTCCGCTAAACGAAGTGCATCGGCAATTTTATAAACCCCTGGTTCAATGTTCTCGCCTACTAAACGTACTTCAGCAACACGTATTAAATTATTGATACGATGTGCTGCTTTTTTCTCTTCGCGAGGTTGAAAACCTCTGTTGTTTCTAATTGCTATGGCTTTATTATTTTAGTTAAACTTAAAATTGTTTTAATGTTTTGTTGATTTCTTCGTTAATTATTGCTGCAAATTCTTCGATAGTTATCGAAATATTCCCTTTTCCTTCTTGCCCTCTTTGTCGCACAGAGATCGTTCCATTTTTCTCTTCTTCCTCTCCAACTATCAGCATAAATGGGTATTTCTTCATTTCTGCCTCTCTAATTTTCTTCCCGATAGTTTCATTTCGGTTGTCAATTAGGGCGCGAATTTCGTGATTTTCTAGCAAATCTAAAACTTTTTTCGCATAATTTTCATATTTCTCGCTCAAAGACAGAATAATAGCTTGCTCAGGCATCAACCAAATTGGGAAATTTCCAGCCGTATGTTCTAGTAAAATTGCTATAAAACGTTCCATTGATCCAAAAGGCGCTCGGTGTATCATAACAGGTCGGTGTAACTTGTCGTCTGCACCTTTGTAGGACAATTCAAAACGCTCGGGTAAGTTGTAATCGACCTGAATAGTTCCTAGTTGCCAACTTCTGCCTAACGCATCTTTCACCATAAAATCCAATTTTGGACCATAGAAAGCTGCTTCTCCCGATTCAATTACAAAGTTTAAACCTTTGTCTTTAGCAGCACTGATGATCGCATTTTCTGCTTTTTCCCAGTTTTCAACGCTTCCGATATATTTATCTGGATTGTCTAAATCTCTTACTGAAACTTGTGCGGTAAAGTTTTCAAATCCTAACGATCCAAATACATACAAGACCAAATCAATCACATTTTTAAATTCGGCATCCAATTGGTCTGGCGTACAAAAAATATGGGCATCATCTTGTGTAAATCCTCTCACACGGGTTAATCCATGTAATTCACCCGATTGTTCATAACGGTAAACCGTTCCAAATTCAGCATATCGTTTCGGTAAATCTTTGTAGGACCAAGGTCTTGCATTGTATATTTCACAGTGATGAGGACAGTTCATTGGTTTTAATAAAAACTCTTCGCCTTCGGCTGGTGTATGTATCGGCTGAAAACTATCAGCACCATATTTTGCATAGTGTCCCGATGTTACATACAAGTCTTTCATTCCAATGTGAGGCGTTACTACTTGTTCGTAACCTGCTTTTTTCTGTGCTTTTTTCAAGAATTGTTCGAGTCGGTCGCGTAAAGCGGCTCCTTTAGGCAACCACAAGGGTAATCCTTGTCCTACTTTTTGAGAAAAATGGAATAAATCCAATTCTTTACCCAATTTTCTATGATCTCTTCGCTTGGCTTCTTCTAATAATTCAAGGTAGTCTGTTAAGTCTTTCTGTTTTGGAAATGAAATTCCATACACACGAGTTAACTGTTTGTTTTTTTCATCACCTCTCCAGTAAGCACCTGCTACCGATAAGATTTTCATTGCCTTAATGATTCCGGTATTCGGAATGTGGCCACCACGACATAAATCAAAGAAATTGGCGTGATCACAAAACGTAATTGTTCCGTCTTCTAAATTTGAAATCAGTTCTGTTTTGTATTCGTTGTTTTTATAAACAGCTAAGGCTTCTGCTTTAGAAACCGGACGCATTTTAAATTCATGTTTTTCTCTCGAAATTTCCAATACACGGTCTTCAATCTTTTTAAAATCGGCATCGGTAATTCTTTGATCTCCAAAATCTACGTCGTAATAAAATCCATTATCAATTGCCGGTCCTAACGTTAGTTTAATACCCGAATATAGTTCTTCTAAGGCTTGCGCCATAACATGTGAAGTGGAGTGCCAAAAAGCTTTCTTGCCTGCCACATCATTCCAAGTGTATAATATAAGTGTACCGTCCGTCGTTAAGGTCGTTGTCGTTTCAATAGTGGTTCCGTTGTAAGATGCTGAAATCACGTTTCTAGCCAAACCTTCACTAATGCTTTTTGCAACATCCATGGGAGTAGCACCTTGCGCCATCTCCTTAATCGACCCGTCGGGTAAAGTAACTTGTATCATTTTTTAAAATTTATAAGCTGCAAATATAAGCCATTAATAAAATTCATACAAAATATAATAGCATATTATAGTAAAAAAAGAATTAACACTCCTCTTCCACATTCTTTCTTCGATTTGTGATTCATAATTTGCATATGGATACGGTTTATTATTTTGAGTGTTTGGTTATCTTTTTCACTCGTTATCAATGAGTTGGAGGTTATCGCAAAAAACTTTAAAAAAAGTGTATAAAATATTTGGAAAATAGAGCTTTGCGTTAGTATCTTTGCCGACCCTAAACGCCAGAGATGGTGGGATTGTAAAGTTGATAGGTTAGGGTTATGGTATTATTTTGAGGGATAAAAAATATTTTT
>CAMDDB010000006.1 GCA_945890865.1 Flavobacterium psychrophilum | reverse complement strand
AGTTGGGGTACCACTTATCGTTACAATGCTGCCATTAATAGCAAAGGTTACTCCCGTTGGCAATCCTGTAATAATAACTCCGGTCGCATTGGCTCCAAAAGTATATTGGATAGGAGTAATGGGCGTATTCACACAAATAATTTGATTGGCACTACTTACCGCTGAACTAAGTATTAGTGTTGGGATAGGGTTTATGCCAATGGTCATGGTTGTATTCAAAGCGCATTGTCCTAAATTAGGTGTAAACTGATAGGTAACATCATTAGCGGTGTTAGCCAACAAATTCCACACCCCAACGATACCATTTGTTGAAGTGGTGGGTATATTAATTGCTGTACCTTGACATACAGGAGAAATTGGATTGAAAAGCGGTAAGATTTCACTTGTAATATTTATTGTTCCTGATACGTTAGGAGCTCCACAAATGTTTCCAGTAGCTGTAAGGGAATAATTAAATGTGGCCGCAGTTGTCGCAGTTGGTGTTCCACTAATTGTCACATTATTCCCATTGATTATATGGGTAACTCCGTCGGGCAATCCTGAAATAGTAACACCGTTTGCATTTCCTCCAAGTGTATATTGAATCGGTATTATCGGAGTGTTAATGCAGGTAACCTGGTTAGCACTGATAGCAGCTGAACTAAGAACTAATGTTGGTAATGGATTCACAACTACAGCTATGGCGGCTCTTAAACTTTCGCATCCAGCTACTGTTTGTGAAACATAATATGTTGTAGTACCAGCTAAAGCTGTACTCGGTATTGGAGGCGAAGTGCTTCCTACTCCTCCAGTGGCAGAAGTGTACCACAATAGATTTGTTCCATTGGCAGTCAGTGAACTAGCAGTTGCATTTTGACAATAAACGATAGGTGATGATATTACTGGAGGTGATGGCGTTGCAGTTGCTTGCAAATTAAAATTCACAGTCTTTGATTGTCCACAAAAATCCGTGTAAGTACAATTTATCGTTTGATTAGTAGAAATGTTATAATTAGCAACATTTGTATTAGAGGAGTTATTAGTCCAAATATAATTACTGCCTAATTCTGGCGCATTCAATGATATCGTAGTTCCAATGCAACTTACTATAGTGTTTGTGAAATTAGGAAAACGAACACTTTGTAAGTTTGTTAACGCTCCAGTAGCTCCAGAGATAGACCAAAAAACGGTAGTGTTTCCTAAAAAAATATTAGTTATATGATTAGCTGTAGTTGATGTGGCTCTTAATGAATTATTTACGTATACTTCTAATTTTTGTTGGGTAGCATCGATATAAATCCATTTTATTTTTATGGGAATAAAAGTGTTATTTTCAACATTCCCACAATTGTTTAACAAACAAACTGGAATACTAGAGCCTTGAATGATAAGATTTGATAATGCAGTACGAGGAATTCCACTTTTGTATATAGCCAAATGATCTTCTGCTAAATCACTATTAGATGTTCCATCATTATCATAGGTATCAAACTCAACGATCAATATATTATTTAATTCAGGAATACCTAATCCACCACCATCAACTAAAGTAGGATTGCACAAATTTGACAATGTCAAAGCCATTCCATCAGCTCCATTTACATCAGTTGAACCAAAATTCATTTCAAAATTTAATTCAAAAGAACTATTGAGATTTAAAGGAAAATAATTGGTTATCATCCCAGAGTTATTGGTTTGATTTTGAGTTATGGTGTATATTAATGGGTTTGTTGATGATAATTGAGCTGATCCTTGTGTAGAAAAATTTTGTGAATTTCCGTTAATATAAAATAACAATGATAAATTAAGGAGACAATATTTAAGTATGGTTTTCATTATAAATACGATATTTATTGTTAACGTAAATAATCTAAATGGGTTAACTAGCGAATCAAAGATAAATATATATATTTATTTGCAAGCATTTTTTTAAAATATTGAAAAACAGATTTACAATTTTAGTACAAGGTATTGGCTAAGAAAAAAATAGTATTTATAAATGCACCAAATGGGCATCGAATTTAACAGATACGAACTAAAAGATAATACTTTATCCGTAATAAAAAAATCAATGTAAATTAGAGAAGTCTTTAAGTCAGTGCTATTTTTATTTGATCGTGTTTGGAGGATATTGCTCTAATATTTTTGAAACAAATTCTTTGATTCGGGCTTCTTTCTTGGTGGTATTTTTTGTGAGGTATCCACTTCCTTCTCCTTGCCAGATTAATTCTTTAGTTTTAGCATCGATGATATTTATAAAAAGCGTGCCAACGGGAGTGGTAGTTATGTTTGAATAACCCATGCCCCAATAAGGATTCCATCCCCAACCAAAACTAAAATTTTGATTTACATCCACACGTTCTTTTTCTTTAGTAAAAATACTAATCAGTAGATCTGGATTTTCAGATTTGTTCATGCCTTTTGATGCTAAGTTTTCATCTATAGCGGTAAGAATTCTCTTTTTGTCCAAATCTGAAATTTCAGCTTTATCAATGCCGCTTTTTAAATAGGCATAGGTTTTATAATTTGAAAAGGAAATTTTTGAATCATAATCGGCATTTACACGCACAGAGCTGCAAGAAGATAGCGTGAATATAAAAAGCAGGGCTAACAGTTTAATTGTTTTCATATAATTGATTTTTTAGGGTTATTTCTTTCAATTGTGATTTAATACTAAAGGAATAAGTTGTCGTCAACAATATTTGGTAGTGTAACTTTCAATAAAGGTTGGGCTTCCATGGCGCGTTTTATCGCAAAAACAGCCCCTTCGTTGCGGGCCCAACTTCTCCTTGAAATGCCATTATTTACATCCCAAAACAACATTGATTCCAAGCGCTTTGACGCTTCTTTAGTTCCGTCAAGAACCATGCCAAATCCTCCATTAATTACCTCGCCCCATCCAACGCCTCCGCCATTATGAATTGAAACCCATGTGGCGCCTCTAAAACTATCTCCAATGACATTTTGTATGGCCATATCTGCAGTAAAACGAGAGCCATCATAAATGTTTGAAGTTTCTCTATACGGTGAATCAGTGCCAGAAACGTCATGATGATCACGGCCTAAGATTATATATCCGATTTCACCACGGGCAATGGCTTGATTAAAAGCCTCGGCAATTTTTATGCGCCCTTCGGCATCAGCATATAAAATGCGAGCTTGTGAACCTACCACTAATTTATTTTCTTGTGCTCCTTTGATCCATTGGATGTTATCGGCCATTTGTTGCTGAATTTCGATAGGGGAGTTCAGCATCATTTCTTCTAATACACTACAAGCTATGGTATCCGTTTTGGCTAAATCTTCTGGTTTTCCAGAGGCACAAACCCATCGAAAAGGACCAAATCCATAATCAAAACACATCGGCCCCATAATATCTTGCACATAACTCGGATATTTAAAGTCGATATGATTGGTAGCCATAACATCGGCTCCCGCTCGAGAAGCTTCTAATAAAAAGGCATTTCCATAGTCAAAGAAATACGTTCCTTTTGCGGTATGTTTGTTAATGGCTGCCGCATGACGGCGTAAGGTTTTTTGAACTTCATCCTTGAATTTTTGGGTATCTGTGGCCATCAACTCGTTAGATTCTTCAAAGGTAAATCCGATAGGATAATAACCTCCCGCCCAAGGATTGTGAAGGGATGTTTGATCGGATCCCAAATCGATATGGATATTTTCTTGGTCAAATCGTTCCCAAACTTCCACGATATTTCCTAAATAGGCGATTGAAACCACTTCTTTGTTTTCCAAAGCTTTTCTTACGCGAGTAACCAATAACGAAAGATCCTCCACAACTTCATGGATCCAACCTTGTTCGTGTCTGATTTTCGTAATTTTAGGATTGACTTCGGCACACACGGTAACACAGCCTGCAATAGTTCCTGCTTTTGGTTGTGCACCACTCATTCCGCCTAATCCAGAAGTAACAAATAATCCTCCTTGTGGCGCTTTTTTTATTTTTCTGAATCCGTTTAATACCGTGATGGTCGTTCCATGAACAATACCTTGCGGACCAATGTACATATAACTTCCAGCGGTCATTTGACCATATTGAGAAACGCCTAATGCATTCATTTTTTCCCAATCATCGGGTTTAGAATAGTTTGGAATTACCATTCCGTTTGTAACTACAACACGAGGTGCTTCTTTATGAGAAGGAAATAATCCCATGGGATGCCCAGAATACATGGTTAATGTTTGCTCTTCGGTCATCTCTGATAAATACTGCATGGTTAAGCGATATTGGGCCCAATTTTGAAATACAGCACCGTTTCCACCATAGGTAATTAATTCGTGTGGATGTTGTGCTACGGCGTAATCCAAATTATTTTGAATCATTAACATAATCGCTTTTGCTTGCTCCGATTTTCCAGGATATTCAGATATAGGACGTGCTTTCATTTCATAATCAGGACGAAAGCGATACATATAAATACGACCATATTTTTCTAATTCTGCTTTAAATTCAGGGAGCAATTCGGCATGATGTTTTGCATCAAAATACCGTAAAGCATTTTTTAGGGCCAATTTATTTTCTTCATCCGAAAGAATTTTTTTTCGAATAGGCGCATGATTTATTTCAGTTTCATAAAGTTTTGGATGCGGTAAAACCGAAGGTATTCCTTCTGTAATTTGTTCTTGAAATGTCATTATAATTGATTTTAGATGTTCAGATTTTAGATGTTCAGATTGTAAGGTCTGATTATCTTCAATCTAGTTATCTTGTTTCTTATTTGTTCCCGTTTTTTTATCAAATCCATACGGACAATGGCGACAGCCGCTTTTACAACAATAACCTCTTTTCAAGTGGTATTGCGCGGTAAAGCATTTATAACCTTCAGGTGTAAAATAATAATCTTCACCTTCTTTTAATTGACTAGGATCTAATTTGTTATTCATTGCAGCAAATAGACTAAATGAGTTGGTAATTTTTACAAAAATAAATATTTTTAACCAAGATCGCTTCATTAACAGGTTGAATTCACCAACAAAAGAAAAAAAATAAGCAACTTTGCAGTACAAAAGGACTATTTGAACTTTTTCGGGTGTTGGCCCTGTTAAATGGGAAGACAAATTTGTATCGAACAATGGGAGTAATGAATCAAAAAATACCGTTGGAATTTCCAAATGGAATTGAGCTTTACATCAAGCGAGAGGATTTGTTGCACCCTATTATTTCGGGGAATAAGTTTCGTAAATTAAAATACAATTTACTAGAAGCCAAGCGTTTAGGGTATAAAAAGTTACTTACATTTGGGGGTGCTTTTTCCAATCATATTGTAGCTGTTGCAGGAGCTGGAAAGGAGTTTGGCTTTGAAACGGTAGGGGTAATTCGTGGAGAGGAATTGCACGATAAAATTCTAGCAAACCCCTCATTATTACATGCGCAAACATTTGGAATGGAATTTAAATTTGTAGATCGCACACAGTATCGCGATAAATTGGATCCTAGATTTCTTGAATATTTAGAAGCAAGTTATGGCTCTTTTTATTTGATTCCAGAAGGAGGAACTAACGAGTTGGCAATAAAAGGCTGTGAAGAAATCCTTACTGCTGAAGACAAAATAGAATTTTCTCACATTTGTTGTGCTGTTGGAACGGCAGGTACGATATCGGGTTTAATAAATTCTTCAAACGACAACCAACAAATTATTGGATTTTCTTCCTTAAAAGGTGGTTTTTTGTCTGAGGTAATTTGTAATTTTGTGCAGCAAAAGAATTGGAGTGTGAATGATTCCTATCATTTTGGGGGATATGGAAAGGTTACCGACGAATTAATACGGTTTTTGAATGCGTTTTACGACCATTACCAATTGCCTTTAGATCCTATATATACTGGAAAAATGATGTTTGGCATCTTGGATTTAATACAAGAGGATTATTTTCCACCCCATTCAAAAATACTGGCTATTCATACGGGTGGTTTGCAAGGTATTGCAGGAATGAATCAAAAATTACAAGCAAAAAACAAAGAAATAATACACTATAATGGTTAAAAAAATCGGATTACTTTTAGTTGTTTTACTGGTGCTGAGTTGCACGAGTACAAAGTCTATCGTGAGAACAACAGCAAATAAAAAAACGACTCCAACGAAGAAAAAAGAAACTACTGCATCTACAGCGGTAGTCACTCAAATGCCTAATAATTCGAACCCAACAAAAAATAATGGAGCTGAAATTGATTTGGTAGCCACTTCAAACGTAAGAACCTACGAAGAAGAAATCAAGTTATATATTGCAAACTTCAATGAAATAGCCAAACAAAACATGAAATCTCATGGGGTTCCTGCGAGTATTACTTTAGCCCAAGGAATTTTGGAATCGGGTGCTGGAAAAGGAAAATTAGCCCTTGCTGCAAACAATCATTTTGGAATCAAATGCCATAAAGGGTGGACTGGCGATAGTGTCAAACACGACGACGATGCCGAACAAGAGTGTTTTCGAAAATACGAACAGCCACAAGAATCCTATAAAGACCATTCGTTGTTTTTAACTTCAAGACCTCGCTATGCTACTTTATTTGATTTAGATAAAGGCGATTATCAAGGATGGGCAAAGGGTTTGAAAGCAGCTGGCTACGCCACAGACGTGAAATATCCCGATAAATTAATTGGATTAATTGAACGGTTTGAATTGTATAAGTTTGACAATGAAGTCTTGCAACGCAATTATATTCCCATAAAAAAAGAGCCGTTAGTAGAAATTTCCGAGGGTTATTACACGATTCAACAAGGGGATACTTTGTACTCGTTATCGAAAAAATTCAAACTAACGGTTGAAGAGCTCCAAAAAATCAACAATCTTTCAAGTTCTACTATTTCACTCGGACAAACAATAAAAATAAAATAATGGTATACAAAAGAAGTAGCGAATTATTTATTGAGGCCAATAAAGTGATTCCGGGCGGTGTCAATTCACCAGTAAGAGCTTTTAAAGGAGTGGGAGGGACGCCTATTTTTGTCAAAGAAGCCAAAGGAGCGTATCTCTATGACGAAGATGGTAATCGTCTTATTGATTATATTAACTCTTGGGGCCCTATGATTTTAGGACACGCTTATGAACCCGTTGTACAAGCTGTAATTGAAAAAGCAAAAAAAGGAACTTCGTTTGGAATGCCAACTGAATTGGAAACCCAAATTGCAAAAATGGCCGTTTCAATGGTGCCCAATATCGATAAAATACGATTTGTAAACTCAGGAACAGAAGCTTGTATGAGCGCAATCCGTTTGGCTAGAGGATTTACAAATAGAGATAAAATAATAAAATTTTCGGGTTGTTATCATGGGCACTCGGATTCGTTTTTAATAGCTGCGGGAAGTGGCTTGAGTACTTTTGGAGTGCCCAACAGTCCAGGAGTCACTAAAGGCACAGCAAAAGATACTTTGTTGGCCGCTTACAATGATCTTGAAAGTGTAAAAGCTTTATTTGATGCGAATACAAATGAGATTGCAGCAGTTATCATTGAACCTGTGGCTGGAAACATGGGTTGTATTCCTCCTGCAGAAGGGTTTTTAGAAGGTTTGCGAGCGCTTTGTTCAGAACACGGTATCTTGCTAATTTTTGATGAGGTCATGACTGGATTTCGTCTGGCAAAAGGTGGCGCGCAAGAATTGTATGGTGTTAAAGCAGATATCGTTTGTTTTGGAAAAGTAATTGGAGGTGGTTTGCCTGTAGGTGCTTTTGCGGCTCGGGAAGTAATTATGAATCAGTTAGCACCGCTAGGGCCTGTTTATCAAGCAGGTACGCTTTCTGGAAATCCTTTGGCCATGGCTGCTGGGTATGAAATGCTTAAAGCGCTTCATGCTGATGCAGCAATATATGATCGTTTAGCTGAAAAAACAGCCTATTTAGAACAAGGAATAGCGAATGCATTAACTGCTGCAAATGTTGTGCATACCATCAATAGGGTTGGTTCCATGATTTCTGTACATTTTGACGCGAATCCTGTTTTTGATTTTGCTACTGCAAAAAATGGCGATAACGAAACCTTTAAGAAATTTTTCCACGGTTTGCTCAAACGTGGCGTTTATATTGCGCCTTCTGCCTATGAAACCTGGTTCATTACCGATGCTTTGACTTATGAGGATTTGGATTTTACAATAGAAGCGGTTGCTGCAACTGCAAATGAATTATATTAAAAATGTCCCAAACGGGACATTTTTAATATAATAAATCTTTATACAAGACCTTATTTTTTTTAATTTTTGAATAAACTTCGGGGGTAAAAGTTCCTTTTAATTTACCATCAATCATTGCTGCCATTTCTTCTTTCATTTCTGGAGATTTGAACACGGTTTCATGTTTGTAAAGAAGTAGGCTGTTGATGGCGTTCGCTAAGTCGTTTTCTATATCAATTACTTTCGTGAGCGCAATTAACTCATTTTTAGCCAATACATTCGGATCTTTTTGTTTTGTTTCTTGAGCCGAACCATTATTGGTAAATGCAAAAAACAAGACCACTACAGCGAATATCTTTTTCATACTTTATTTGATTAATTTTTTGGTATCCAAATCTACTCGTTTTTTTTGTAAATCCAAAAAAAAGATAAAAACAATTATTTCCCTAAATATTCTGCAATTTTATTTTCGCCATCGACTGTAATCTTCATCAAGCCATGTTTGCTAATGCCTTTGCTGGCAGCATCCCATTTTTTTCCGCTTAAATCGGCTTTTATTTTTAAGTCGCCAATTGAAATACCCTCGTTAGCTTTTAAAATTTCGATAATGTGTTTTTCATCTTCCGTTAATTCCGGACCTTTTTTCTCAGGGCGCATTTGAGGGAAAAACAATACTTCTTGAATCGATGGATTGTTGGTTAAAAACATGATTAATCGGTCCATTCCAATTCCCAATCCGGAAGTGGGTGGCATACCATATTCTAAAGCGCGTAAGAAATCTTCATCAATTATGCCGTTGGCTTCATCATCACCTTTTTCGGCTAAAGCCATTTGCGCTTCAAAACGCTCACGTTGGTCAATAGGGTCGTTTAATTCGGAATAGGCATTGGCAATTTCTTTACCGCACACCATTAATTCAAAACGTTCCGTTAATTCTGGGTTATCGCGGTGTGATTTACATAATGGCGACATTTCTTTTGGATAATCCGTAATGAAGGTAGGTTGGATAAAATTGCCTTCGCATTTCTCGCCAAAAATTTCATCGATTAATTTTCCTTTACCCATGGTATCATTTACTTCAATTCCCATAGATTTTGCAGCCTCACGCAATTCATCTTCCGATTTTCCGGTGATGTTAAAACCGGTAAATTGTTTGATGGCATCGGTCATCGTAACTCTTGCATAGGGCGCTTTGAAGTTTACTTTATGTTCGCCAAATGTAGCCTCAGTTGTTCCGTTTACTTGTAAAGCACAATATTCCAAAAGATTTTCGGTCATTTTCATCATCCAGTTGTAGTCTTTATAAGCTACATAAATTTCCATAGCGGTAAATTCTGGGTTGTGGGTTCTGTCCATTCCTTCGTTACGGAAGTTTTTCGAAAATTCGTAAACCCCATCAAATCCACCAACGATTAATCTTTTCAAATACAATTCGTTAGCAATTCGCATATATAAAGGAATGTCTAAACTATTATGATGGGTAATAAAAGGGCGCGCAGCAGCTCCTCCCGGAATGGATTGTAAAACTGGAGTTTCTACTTCCATATAACCGGCTTCGTTGAAAAACGTTCGCATGGCGTTGAACAATTTTGTTCGTTTCATAAAAACTTCTTTCACTTGCGGATTTACCACTAAGTCAACATAGCGCATTCGGTATCGCAATTCGGTATCGGTAAACGCATCAAAAACATTTCCTTCTTCGTCGGTTTTTGGCAACGGAAGCGGTTTCAAGGTTTTACTTAAAATTTTAAAAGCATCCACGCGAACGCACATAGCGCCAACTTTCGTCATGAATAATTCACCCTCAATTCCAATAAAATCTCCTAAATCAGTTAATTTTTTGAAAACTTGATTGTAAAGCGTTTTGTCTTCGCCTTCGCAAAGCATGTCGCGATTAAAATACAACTGGATTCTGCCTTCACTGTCTTGCAATTCGGCAAACGAAGCTTTTCCTTGATCTCGAACACTCATTAAACGACCGGCTAAAATAACCTTCTTGCCTTCTTCAAAAGTTGCCTTCACTTGCTTTGAAGTGTGATTCACCGGAAATAAATCCGCTGGATAAGGGTTAATTCCTAATTCGCGTAAAGCGTTTAGTTTGTCTCTTCTGATGATTTCTTGTTCCGAAAGTTGCATAGTATGGTATTTTAACGTGCAAAGATAATTTATTTTGTTTCAAGTTCAAAAGTTTCGTAATTTGTAATTCGGGAATCGTAATTCGGGAATCGAGTCAGGTATCTGCTTCCATCATCCATCATCAAAAAACTATTTGTATCTTTGTGCCCGATATAAAACCCAGTTTTGGTCATTATGAATAAAAAGGTCCAACTTCAAGATTTAGGTTCAAAAGATTACAAAGAAACTTGGGATTACCAAGAAGTCTTGTTTAAAGAAATTGTGGACATTAAAATTCAAAACAGACAATCCAACTCCCAACTTCCAACTCCCAACTTTCTACTTTATGTAGCGCATCCGCATGTGTATACCTTAGGTAAAAGTGGTGATTTTTCCAATTTATTACTTTCCGAAAAACAATTGGCAGCCAAAGGGGCTACGTTTTATAAAATCAATAGAGGAGGTGATATTACCTATCACGGACCGGGACAAATTGTGGGTTATCCCATTTTAGACTTAGAAAACTTTTTTACCGACATTCATCAATATTTACGATTTTTAGAAGAAGCCATTATTTTAACCTTGGCCGAATATGGATTACACGCCACTCGAAGTGAAGGAGAAACCGGCGTTTGGTTTGATGTGGGTACGCCATTTGCTAGAAAAATTTGTGCTCTGGGTGTACGAGCTTCTCGCTGGGTAACCATGCATGGTTTTGCCTTGAATGTTAATTCCGATTTGGGTTACTTTGACAATATTATTCCGTGTGGTATAAAAGGGAAAGCGGTTACTTCAATGCATGTTGAATTGAATGGCGCGGTGGATGAAAACGAAGTGAAAGCAAAAATTCTCAAACATTTTCAAAATTTATTTGAAGCGGAGGTTATTTCTACAATCTAAAATCGTTTATCAATAGTTATAAATCCAAAGTTAATTGCTCTGGGAGTAATCGAAAGCTCATGCGGTGGTATTTACACGGCCCATGCTTTTGTATAGCTGCTCTGTGTTCTTTTGTAGGATAGCCTTTGTTTTTGTTCCAATGGTACATCGGAAATTCTTCGTGAATTTTATCCATATAAGCATCGCGATAGGTTTTTGCTAAAATTGAAGCCGCTGCAATACTTAAAAATTTACTATCCCCTTTTATTATACTAGTACTTGGAATAGCTTTCAGAAGTTCAATTTCGTCAGCTGAAAATATTTTTCCTGTTTTTTGTGGTTTACCTAATTTTCCATTTAGTGGCCGATTTCCATCTACAATTATATAGTCAGGTGTTGGTTGAAGTTGTAAGATACATTCTTGCATGGCTTTCATGGATGCGTTTAATATATTGATTTCGTCAATTTCAATACTATTGATATGAGTTACAGCAAAAGAAAGCGCTTGAGTTTCTATAATAGGTTGGAGTTGTAATCGTGTTTTTTCAGTTAGTTGTTTGGAATCATTAAGTAATTCATTTTCAAAGTCATCGGGCAATAGAACAGCAGCAGCAGTTACAGGTCCTGCTAGGCAACCTCTGCCTGCTTCATCGGTTCCACATTCCAAAATAGAAAAGCTGTAACGTTTATTTAACATTCTTTTTTTTGTCAAAAATATACTATTTATAGCATTCTTTATGCTGAATTTTCATCTTTACAATCAGAATGTTACGGATTCTCTTTTTTTATTCTAAAACTTTAACATAAATAATTTAATAATATTCTACACTAATATTTGGTTATTTAAGAAATTATTAAGAAGTTTGCGGAATAACTAACTCAAATAAATTTAATATGAGATCGAAGTTCAAATGGATTTTTACGCTTTTATTAGCGTTTACAATGCAGTTTTCGTTCGCGCAAGAGAAAACTGTTACAGGTATGGTTTCTGACGAACTAGGGCCTGCTGTTGGTGCAACTGTAACTGTAAAAGGTACAAAAAATGTTGTAGCAACAGATTTTGATGGAAAATATTCTATCCAAGCAAAATCGGGAGATGTGTTAGAAATTTCATATCTTGGTATGAAACAATCGGTAACTATTGGTGCAGCCAATAGTTATAATGTTCTTTTGAAAACTACAGTACTTGATGATTTAGTAGTTGTCGGGTATGGTACTACAACAAAAGAAGCATTTGTAGGAACTGCAACATCAGTTCAAACGAAAAATGTTGAAGCAAAAGCTGTTTCAAACGTTTCTCAAGCTTTAAAAGGTGAGGTTGCGGGTGTTAACGTAATTACAACTTCAGGTCAGCCAGGTTCTGCTGCAACAATCCGTATCCGTGGATTTGGTTCTGTTAATGGTAACAGAAATCCATTATACGTTGTTGATGGTGTGCCATTGCAAGGAAGTTTGAATTCAATCAACCCTGCAGATATTCAATCTTTAACTGTTTTGAAAGATGCTGCTGCGACTGCTGTTTATGGATCTAGAGGTTCAAATGGTGTAATCGTAATTGCAACTAAAAACGGTAAAGGAAATCGTTCTTCAGTTGAAGTTGATTTAAGATCAAGTATCAACGTGAGTTTATTACCTAGATATAGTGTAATTGAATCTCCAGAAGAATATATTGGATTATCTTGGGAAGCAATGTACAACAGAGGTGTTGGTACAAACCAAGCCGATCCAGTTGCATTTGCAAATACTAACTTATTTTCTGCTGGAGGTATTAGTCCAGGTTATAACATGTGGAATGCTACTGCAGCTCAATTGATTGATCCAGTAACTCGTACTGTTAGACCAGGAGTAACTAGAAAATATTCTCCAGAAGATTGGGAAGATTATGGTTTCCAAACTTCTTACAGACAAGAAAGTAACGTAAGATTTTCTGGAAGTAATGACAAAACTAGTTATTTTAGTTCATTCGGATTTTTAAATGACGAAGGATACATCATTAATTCAGATTATAAAAGATATTCTGCAAGATTAACAGTAAACCACAAACCAAAAGATTGGTTAAAAGCGGGTGTTAACATTGGATATACAGGATCTCAAACTAATAATAATGGTCAATCTTCAGATTCTGGAAGTATATTCTGGTTTGTTGATAACATTCCATCAATTTATCCGCTTTTCTCAAGAGATGCGAATGGTAACAAAATCTCAGATCCTTATTTTGGGGGTTACCAATATGATTATGGAGACGGTACTTCAGGTTCAAGAGCGTTTGGTGGTTTAACCAATGCAGTTGCAGATGCTCATTTTGACAGAAGTATTAACCAAAGAAATGAGTTCAATGGTAACTTTAACTTTGACATTAATTTCACTAAGAAATTATCGTTAGAAACTAGATTTGGTGCACAATTGTATGATAATGAGTACAACAATAGAAATAATCCTTTCTATGGTTCAGCAGCACAACAATTTGGTTCATTATACAAAGAAAAAACAAGCTTAATGACACAAAACTTCTTAAACTTATTACGTTATAAGAATACATTTGGTGATCATAACATGGAAATATTTGCAGCTCATGAATCAAATAGCTACGAACAAAAGATTTCCTATGCAAGCAAGCAAAAAGCGGTATTGTATGATACATATGATTTAGACCAATACATTATTGTGTCTTCGCCTCCTGGATCGTTTACAAATACTTCAGCTTTAGAAAGTTATTTTGGTCAATTCAATTATAACTATGGTGGAAAATATTACTTTACGGCTTCTGCAAGACGTGATGGTTCTTCTCGTTTCAAAAATGAAAAATGGGGAACTTTTGGATCAATCGGAGCTTCTTGGGTAATTTCTAAAGAATCTTTCATGGACATCAAGTCAATCAACTACTTGAAATTAAAAACAAGTTATGGTCTTTTAGGTGACCAAGAAGGTGTTGGTTTATGGCCAGGTTACGATACATTTGATGTTGGTAACTTAAATGATGATTATGCTATTTCTATTAGAGATAATGGTAATGCTGACTTAACATGGGAAAAATCAAAAATTTTCCAAGTGGGTGTTGAATCTTCTTTATTTGATTTCTTAGATGTTAATGTTGATTACTATGTAAAAAACACTTACGATTTGATTTTCCAAAGAAGAACTGCTCCATCTACAGGGGTTGCAATTGTAACTGTTAACGACGGAGAATTAAAAAATCAAGGTATCGAATTTGACGTTAATGCTCATATTTTCAAAGGTAAAACAGATGAAGATTTTAGCTTAGATTTTGCGATCAATGGTGAGTTATTGAAAAATGAAATAACTACAATGCCACTAGACCCTGCAACTGGTTTGCCAAAAGTATTAGATACTTCAAATGCACCTTTCGCATGGGCTGAAGGACGTTCAGTATATGATTTTTATATGCCAGAATGGGCAGGAGTTGATCCAGCTACTGGAGTACCAATGTGGTACATGAATTATAATGACATCAATGATAATGGTACTTTTGATACAGGTGATGTAATCATCAGATCATTAACTGATTATTTAAGTTTAAACCCAACTGCTATTGTAGGTAAAACCGTTACAACAACTTATGCTGATGCTACACAAAAATTTAATGGAAAATCTGCTATTCCTAAAGTAAGAGGAGCTTTCCGTTTGAATGCATCGTATAAAAACTTTGAATTAACGACACAATTTACATACAGCATGGGTGGTTATGCTTATGACGGTGCTTATGCAGGTTTAATGGCTAATGGATCATTAGGTCAAAACAACTGGCATACAGATGTTAGAAATAGATGGCAACAACCTGGAGACATCACTGGTGTTCCAAGATTGTCTGCAGCATTAGATGCTAACGTAAACGCTAGATCAACAAGATTTTTAACTAAAGCAGATTATTTCGGATTGAACAATGTTCAATTAGGATACAACCTTCCTGGTAAATTTGCTGATAAATTAAACTTGTCTAAATTGAACATCTTTGTTTCTGGAGATAATTTATTATTCTTTAGTCAAAGAGATGGATTTAATACATCAACATCTGAAAGTGGTGGTTCTGATACTTATCGTTATTCTCCGCTTTCTACTTTTAGTTTAGGATTAAAAGTTGAATTCTAAAAAAATAAAAATCATGAAAAACAATAAATTATTTTTATCTCTAGTTGCTTCATTGTTATTTGTAACAGTTGGATGTGATAAAGAGTTTCTTGAAACTGAACCAACAGCGTTCATTACTCAAGAGCAGCTAGCAGCTGCGTCTGTTAACAACCCTGATTTGATCAGAGGTACTGTTTCTGGTATCTATTCATTAATGTTTGAAACAGGTACTGGTGGAACAGGAGGTCACAATGATTTCGGTCAAAAAGGTATTGATATTTGGACCGATATGTTATCGGGTGATATCGCTTTATCTCAAAATACCTACAACTGGTATAGAAATCATGTTGATTATATAGCAACTACTGATTTTACTCGTAATGAGTGTTATATTCCTTGGAGATATTACTATAGAATTATTCGTTCTACTAATATCGTAATCAATGCCTTAGGTGGTAATGATGCGCAACCAACGAATGCTCAAAACAGATGGTTATTAGGTCAAGCGAAAGCTTTACGCGCTTACTCATACTTTTATTTAGCGCAATTGTACACTCGTGAGTACAATGCTACGCAAGAAGTATTACCTATATACATTGATCCAGCTCAACAAGCACAACCAAAAAGTACAACTACTGCTGTTTATGCTTTAATCGTTGATGATTTAACCGATGCCATTGCTTTAATGTCTGATTTTACTAGAGCTTCTAAAACGGAAATCAACCAGTATGTTGCTAAAGGTTTATTGGCTTATACATACGGAGCTATGGGTAATTACGATCAAGTGTATACATTAACACAAGACATTATTACAAATGGTGGATTTACATTAACTACTCAAAGTCAATTATTAGGTGGTTTCAACGATGTAAACACTCCATCTTGGATGTGGGGAGTTGATTTAACAACTAACCAAGGATTAGACTTAATTTCTTGGTGGGGTCAAATGGATTACTATACATATAGTTACCAATGGGCTGGAGATAGAAAATCTATCGACAGAGCATTATGGGATGCTATTCCTACTACAGACGTAAGAAAAGGTCAGTTTACTGCAGCTTCTGGTTACAGACCAGTAAATAAATTCTATGATCCTGCTCGTGTTATTGGTGGACAACGTGTAATCACTTGTGATTATATCTACATGAGAGTTGATGAGATGTATTTATTACATGCTGAAGCAGCTGCAAAAACAAGTCGTGAGACACAAGCTAAAGCTGTATTGACTCAATTATTAACTTCAAGAGATTCAAATATTGGTTACATCAGTACATTAACTGGTGTAGCTCTAACGGCTGAAATTTACAAGCAAACCAGAATTGAATTATGGGGTGAAGGAAAAAGTTATTTAGCTATGAAACGTAACCGTGCTACTATCAATAGAGGTAGTAACCACTTGTTCCAAGCGGGTGTTGCTGTTCCTCATAATGATGTGAAATTATCGTATAAAATTCCTCAAGCGGAACTTTTAAACAATCCTTTCATTACGGAGCAAAACTAATTAGTCCATTAAAAATTTATAAACAAAATAAGTTATGAAATTAATTAAATTATCAAGATTTTTTGTTTTGTTTCTTTCTTTGTCATTTGTAATTCAAGGTTGTACTCAAGAAGATAATTCTACATCATCACCTTTTAATTATGTGACTTTTGAAACAAAAGTAAAAAACATTTCAGTAAACCCAGGGGCAACTTTATCTACAGATGTTAAAGTATACTCTTCAAAAAAATCGGGTTCTGCTAGAACATATAATGTAAGTGTTGCTGCTACATCAACAATGCTTGCTGCTAATTATACAGTTCCTGCAACAGTTACGATTCCTGCTAATTCAAACGAAGGATTGCTTACAATCACTGCTAGAGGTGTTGGATTAAATTTAAGTTTAGCTAAAACTATTGTTTTAAATTTAGTAGCAGAAGACGGTTTATATGCTGGAAGCGCTTTAACAGTTAATGTTAGAGAGAATTGTCCTTTGAATACAGTTACTTTTGATCTTATCTTAGATCGTTGGGGTAGTGAAATTACTTGGGATATCAAAAATGCTTCTAACGTAATTGTAGCTAGTGGTGGTCCTTATACTGACACCGCAACAAATGCTTTACAACCGGTTAAGAATTTTATTTTCTGTATACCTAATGGTGTTTATACCTTCACGATCCGTGATCTTTTTGGTGATGGAATGGTAACCAGTGCAACAGTGGTTGGTTCATACGTTTTAAAAGCGAATGGAACTACAATTGCTAGTTTACCAGGTAATTTTACCACTTCTAGAAGTCATACATTTACACTATAATTGTACTAATCTTCTCAAAAAGCCAGTGTTTTACACTGGCTTTTTTTTGCTCTTTAATGTATTTTTTTTAATTCCATTAATTTTACATAATTTTGTTCCCTATGATTCGATATGTATTATTTTTTGTCTTCATTGGAATTAATTTTTCTTATGCTCAAAAGAATTCTTTAAGAGGTGAAGGTTTTGGGGTAACCAATGCTAAACTTGATGGTCCCACTTCAGAGACTTCCGATAAGAATGAAAAAAAGCCGCCTATCGACTTCTATAAATTCTATACCTTACAAAAAGATTCTACCTATGTAGATACTACACTAAATCTAAAGAGTGAGTACCGATATAATTTGCTTCGTAAAGACCTTTTTGGTTTATTGCCCTTTTCAAACGAAGGACAAACCTACACTACCTTAGATTTTGGGTTATTTAAAAAATCATCGATGCCAAGTTTTGGTTTTTTGGCAAAACATTTCAATTACTTAGAGACTAATGATATCAAATACTACTCGGTTCCTACCCCTTTGACCGATTTGTATTATAAAACAGTTATGGAACAAGGCCAGTCTTTAGATGCTTTTTTGACTGTAAACACAAAACCTAATTTAAATTTCTCTATTGCCTATAAAGGGTTACGTTCCCTGGGTGATTATGTAAATTATTTATCAAGTTCGGGAAATTTCAGATTTACTACCAGCTATTTTACAAAAGATAAACGCTATATTCTCAATACCCATTTTACAGGCCAAGATCTTTTCAATCAAGAAAATGGTGGAATTATTGATGTGTCTCAATTTGAGTCGGGTGATCCCAATTTTAACCAAAGGGATGCCATCGAGGTTTATTTTGAAGATGCAAGTTCGATGCTCAAAGGCAATCGCTTTTTCATCGATCATTCCTTTAAATTGAGTAAAGACAATCCTAATAGTTTAGTTTTTTTGCATCAATTCAATCAAGAATATAAATTTTTTGAATTTAAACAGCCCACGGTGAGTAACCGTTATGGAACCTCTTTTTCAAATAGTATAAACAACAAGACCCGTTATAATCATTTATACAACAAACTTGGGGTAGCTTATAAAACTAAGAATTACGGTGATGTAACTTTTTTTGTAGAAGATCATAACTACAATTACTATTATGATAGTTTAGTGTATGGTGCCACAGGAAATGTTTTAGTTCCAAATGCAATAGCAGATAGAATCAATACAATAGGAGGTAATTATACCTATTTTGCCGATAAACTAACTGCTCAATTTAACGTGTCTCAAGCCATAAGTAATCATGCTATTTCAACTATTGAAATTAATACAGCATATAAGGTAAACGATGCCCTACAGTTCAAACTGAACTATCAAAAACAAAATAGTTTACCCAATTTAAATTATACCCTGTATCAAAGTGATTATTTAGCATACAATTGGTATCATAATTTTAAATCCGAAAAAACCAACCAGTTGACGCTTACTGCCAATTCTAAATGGATCAATTTTTCGGCACAATATAAAGTGCTAACTGATTATTTGTATTTTGACAATACTTCAAATGATATTACCTCTTTACTTGTTGCGCCGGTGCAATATGATAAAACGATCAATTACCTTTCGGTTAAAGCCAATAAAGAAATCAAATTTTGGAAATTAGCATTAGACAATACCGTGTTGTATCAAAATGTTGATCAATCCAGCCCTATTGTCAATGTGCCACAGCTAACCACAAGAAACACGCTTTATTTCACCGATTATGTTTTTAAAAGGGCTATGTTGTTGCAAGTAGGGCTTACGGCTAATTATTTTACAAAATACTATGCCAATGATTACAATCCGTTGCTCGGCGAGTTTTATATTCAAAATGAAACTAAAATTGGTGCTTTTCCACTGCTTGATTTTTTTGTCAATGCACGCATTCGTCAAACCCGTTTGTTCTTAAAAGCAGAACATTTTAATTCGGCTATGACAGGTTATAACTATTATTCGGCACCCAATTATCCGTATCGTGATTTTATGATTCGATTTGGATTGGAATGGAATTTCTTCAAATAGTATGAGTTATTTTTAGTTTTGTATTCGTATTTTTCATCCTATCTTTGCCAATCATATTATATCATCTGAAAATAAGATTATCCGAAATCCAGTACAATGAAATACGCAAAAAATATTTTAGAGACCATAGGAAACACTCCGTTAGTCCAATTGAATAAAGTTACAGCTGAAGTGAATGCATTAGTCTTGGCAAAAGTAGAAACTTTCAATCCAGGGAATTCGGTAAAAGATCGCATGGCAGTTAAAATGGTTGAAGACGCCGAAGCTGATGGACGTTTACAGCCCGGAGGAACCATTATTGAAGGAACTTCTGGAAATACGGGCATGGGCTTGGCCTTAGCAGCTATAGTAAAAGGGTACAAATGTATTTTTGTTATAACAGACAAACAATCAAAAGAAAAATCTGATATTCTTCGGGCTGTAGGAGCAAAAGTAATTGTATGTCCTACCGATGTAGAACCTACCGATCCGCGATCGTATTATTCGGTTTCTAAAAAATTAGGCGAAGAAATTCCAAATTCTTGGTATGTGAACCAATACGACAATCCAAGTAATGCCATTGCCCATTATGAGCAAACAGGACCCGAAATTTGGGAACAAACCGAAGGGAAAATTACACATTTTGTCGTTGGTGTTGGAACAGGAGGTACAATTTCGGGAGTGGCCAAATATTTAAAGGAAAAAAATCCGAATATCAAAATTTGGGGAATTGATACTTATGGTTCCGTTTTTAAAAAATACCACGAAACAGGTATTTTTGATGAGAACGAAATCTATTCCTACATTACGGAAGGAATTGGGGAAGATATTTTACCTAAAAATGTTGATTTTTCATTAATCGATGGATTTACTAAAGTGACCGATAAAGACGCTGCGGTTTATACCCGAAAAATTGCATTAGAAGAAGGAATTTTTGTAGGAAACTCGGCTGGTGCTGCCGTGAAGGGATTGTTGCAACTGAAAGATCATTTTAAACCTGAAGATGTAGTGGTTGTTTTATTTCATGATTCAGGAAGTCGTTATGTAGGAAAAATGTTTAATGATGATTGGATGCGCGAACGTGGATTTTTAGAAGAAGAAATTACTACAGCAGAAGACTTGATTAAAGAACATTTGGATAAGCCATTAGTGGTTGTTAGAACAGAAGAATTGGTTTCACATGCCATCGAGCGCATGCGAAAATATAAAATCTCACAAATTCCAGTGATGGATACTTCTGGTTTTGTAGGTTCAGTGGACGAATCCGATTTGTTTCAAAGCTTTATTTCTGATAAAAATACGGCAGAGCGCCCCATTCGCGAAGTCATGGGAAAACCATTTCCTGTTGTTAAAAGCGAAACTCCTGTAGAAGATGTTTCTCGCTTGATTACCAAAGACAATCAAGCAGTATTAATAGATCTTGGAAAAGGCAAATACCACATCATTACCAAATACGATATTATTGGTTCCATTAAATAGGGGAAGAGTTTTCAAAGAGATTCACCTAAAGCAATAAATAAAAAAAAGATGTTCTAGTAACATCTTTTTTTATGCACTAATAAATGGGGTACACCTATTGAAGAATGAAACTATTTTTTATCAATTGATTAAATAATTTTTTTTACTTTTGATATTCAACGATATACGCCACACAAAATGAAAGAAGATTTTTTGCACCACGTTTGGCAGCATAAAAAATTTGCGGTCACTCATTTAAAAACCACTACTGGAGAATCGATTCAGATACTCAACTCCGGACAATTATTACAATTAGCGGGTCCCGATTTTTTTAATGCCCAACTCATTATTGGAAATCAAAAATGGGCTGGGAATATTGAAATTCATCTTAAATCCTCCGATTGGTATCTGCACCACCACGAAAAAGACCCGGCCTATGATTCTGTGATTTTGCATGTAGTTTGGGAGCACGACACACCGATCTTTAGAAATGACAATTCCGAAATACCCACCTTGGAATTAAATAAGTATGTCCCTATAACGCTAGTGCAAGGTTATCAAACCTTACTCCAGCAAAAAAGATGGATCTATTGTGAAAACGAAATTGCTTCGATTCCCGATTTCATAATTAAACAATGGCTTACCCGATTGTTTATCGAGCGCATGGAACGCAAAGCATTAGAAATTGAGGACTTGTTACGCGCCTCAAATAATGATTGGGAGGCTGTTTTGTTTCAATTGTTGGCAAAGAATTTTGGATTGAATAGCAATGGTGCCCATTTTTTAGCGGTGGCAAACAGCATACCATTTGCTGTGATTCGAAAAGAAACAAATTCGTTACACGCATTAGAAGCTTTGTTGTATGGTCAAGCCAATCTACTGGATCAAGATTTTCAAGATGAATATGCAAAAAGACTTCAACAAGAGTTTGAATATCTTAGTCTTAAATATGGTTTGAAAAAAAATAGTTTCACCTCGGTTACCTTTTTTAAGCACCGCCCCGATAATTTTCCTACCATTCGCTTGGCTCAGTTAGCCGCTTTGTATCATAAGGAATGCAATTTGTTTTCGAAGTTAATGATAGCCCCAGATCACACATCGATGTATACATTGCTTTCGGTTTCTATCAATGCATATTGGACTACACATTATAACTTTGATAAAATGAGTAAAAAAAAACGAAGTACCTTATCGACTTCATTTCTGAATCTAATGCTCATCAATACTATCTTACCAATAAAGTATGCGTATGAAAAGAGTAGACTAAAGCAAAATGATGAACAATTCTTTCGTTTAATGGAAAGCCTACCTTCAGAAAAAAATGCTATTATGGATCACTTTGCTACAATTGGTGTGGTTTCCAATTCGGCTTTTGAATCTCAAGCACTTTTACAATTGAAAAAAGAGTATTGTGAAGCGAAAAAATGTTTGCAATGCGCTGTCGGGCTTCAAATACTTAAAAATTAATTGTAATTTTGAATAAAATAACGGATTATGGTTCAAGTCATATTGCATTTTTTTGAAAAACACGGGTTCTTCGTAGCCTCAAGATTAGCCGACAAATTAGGAATGCGAGCAACACATGTTCGATTGTTTTTTATTTATATATCTTTTGTTACGGTAGGACTAGGATTTGGATTTTATTTGACATTGGCGTTTCTTTTAAGATTAAAAGACATGATACGATCCAAACGTAGTTCTGTATTTGATTTATAGCAAAGCCATGAAGCAACTCAAGTCTTATTTTATTTTTTCTAAATCGCATCGAGGCGGAATCTTTTTTTTGCTAACATTATTGTTGTTGTCCCAATTGGGCTATTTTTTGATGTCCAATCAAAATGCGCCAATGCAAGAAGATTTGAAATGGTTGCAGGTTCAAAATGAAATCGACAGTTTAAAACAAATTGTTTCCCATAAGAAAGATACGATTTACCCATTCAATCCCAATTTTATTTCCGACTATAAAGGGTATAAATTAGGAATGTCCCTAGAAGAGATAGACAGGCTCCATCGTTTCAGAGCACAAAACAAATACGTTAACTCGGCTGCGGCATTTCAACAAGTAACCCAGGTTTCTGATGATAAACTTCAAGCCTTGGCCCCTTATTTTAAATTCCCAAAATGGGTAACTTTAAAAAACGAAACTCGTTCAAAAGCATTTATTGTTAACGCATCAAAGCCAATTAAGGCAATTGTGCGCAAGGATATCAACTTGGCTACCAAAGAAGAATTAATTGCAGTGTATGGTATAGGTGAAAAATTAGCCGATAAAATTCTAATTGAAAAAGAAAAGCTGGGTGGGTTTGTGAGTTTGGAACAATTTCAATTTATGTGGGGAATACGTCCTGAAGCACTAGAAGACTTAGGGAAAAGATTTTTTGTATCGAACAATCCATCGGTTAATAAAATTGCTATTAATGAATTGTCTATGAAAGAATTGGCGCAATTTCCCTATTTCAATTATGCGCTTGCCAAAGAAATTGTGGTGTATAGAACCATGAACAATGGCATCAATAGCATTACAGATTTAACAAAAATTAAAGGAATGCCTAACGAAAAAATAAAAATAATAGCCTTATATTTGGAATTCTAAAAAAAATGGCTAATACATTCCAATAAATAAGATCCATGAATTCAACATATTTCACTGAAGAACACCAATTGTTTAGAGCGAGTTTTCGTGATTTTTTACTAAAAGAAGTTGTGCCTCATATTGAAAAATGGGAAAAATCAGGAACGATTGAGCGATTCATTTGGAAAAAATTTGGCGAAATGGGTTTTTTTGGCATACACTATCCAGAAGCCTACGGAGGCATGCAGTTGGATTTATTTTACACCGTAATTTTTTTAGAAGAACTTCAAAAAATTAAATCATCGGGTTTTGCTGCTGCGATGTGGGCACACGCTTATTTGGCTATGACTCATTTGAATGCCGAAGGGGATGAAAGAATTAAACAAGAGTATTTAGTGCCAAGTATTACTGGAGATAAAATAGGGGCCTTATGTGTCACGGAGCCTTTTGGTGGAAGTGATGTTGCAGGTATGAGAACTACCGCAACAAAATCGGAAGATAATTACATTATTAATGGTTCGAAAACATTTATTACCAATGGAGTTTATGCCGATTATTACATAGTGGCAGCAAAAACACAACCTGAATTAGGTAATAAAGGCATCAGTATTTTTTTAGTAGATACCAATACACCAGGAATTTCTGCAACCAAATTGGATAAATTAGGATGGAGGGCTTCAGATACGGCAGAAATTGCTTTTGATAATGTAGTAATACCTGCTAATAATCTTATGGGAGAAGCCAATAGTGGTTTTCCTTATATTATGCAGCATTTTGCTTTTGAGCGCCTCATTATGGCTATTAATGCTCATGCTCGAGCTGAGTTTGCTTTGGAATATACCATAGACTATATGGAACAACGCGAAGCTTTCGGAAAAAAAATCAATCAATTTCAGGCGTTACGCCATACTATAGTAGAACATGCTACAGAAGTTGAACACTGTAAAATTTTTAACTATGCTGCAATTGCCCGATTAGATAAAGGAGAATATGTAGTTAAGGAAGCCACAATGGCCAAATTAAAATCGACTAAAGTTGCCGACGATACTATTTACAGTTGTTTGCAAATGCTCGGAGGTTATGGTTATATGGAAGAGTATCCTTTGGCGCGTTTATTTAGAGACAGCCGCTTGGGACCTATCGGAGGCGGAACCTCTGAAATTATGAGAGAAATACTTTCAAAGATGCTTATAGATAAGCAACATTATAAGCCTGCCGTTAAATAATTTCAGATTTTCAATTATTATTCACAATTATTTTATACATTTGCACCCTTAACGAGAGGAGGTGTCTATATTATGTTAATTATACCAATTAAAGACGGAGAAAATATCGATAGAGCATTGAAGCGCTATAAAAGAAAATTTGATAAAACAGGAACTGTTCGTCAGTTGCGTGCCCGTCAAGCTTTCATTAAGCCTTCTGTGACAAACAGAGCTAAAATTCAAAAAGCAGCATATATTCAAGGAATGAGAGACGCTTTAGAAAGTTAATCTTTTTTTTAATAAAATAGAATACCGCTAGATAATAAAGTGTAACTTTGTTTTTAGCGGTTTTTTTTATGGATACTACTCTTCAAGCATATCAAGATTATTTGGTTAAAGAGAAAAATTATTCTCAACTGACAGTTCATGCCTATGTAGCAGATATTTTATCCTTTCAACACTATTTGCATTTGGAACACGGCGCTATCGCTATGGAGGAAGTCGTTTATTCGCAGATTCGTACCTGGATAGTCGCGTTGATTGAAAATAAAATTTCTCATACATCGGTTAACCGTAAAATTTCTTCTTTAAAATCATTTTATAAGTTTCTATTAAAAGTAAAGCAAATTCAAGTCAATCCTTTACTCAAGCATAAATCCTTAAAAACGGCAAAGAAAATTCAAATCCCTTTTTCAGAAAAAGAATTGCAAGATGTCTTTGAATTTAATTCCTATGCTGATAATTTTGAAGGAATACGCAATCAGTTGATTATCGAATTGTTTTATACAACGGGCATCCGAAGAGCAGAAATGATTCAGTTGCAAATAGCACATGTTGATCTTTCCCAGAAAACGATTAAAGTAATAGGTAAACGCAATAAAGAACGGATCATCCCTTTATTAGATTGCACCGTTTCATTAATTGAGTTGTATAAAGAACAACGTATTCATTTAGAAGTGATTAACCACAAGAGCCTTTTAATATTGTCTAAAAACGGAAATAAAGTGAGCGAATCGTTTGTGTATCGTTTGATAAATGCGTACTTTAGTACTGTGTCTCAAAAGACCAAAAAAAGCCCACACGTTCTTAGGCATTCCTTTGCAACACATTTGTTGAATAATGGAGCCGATTTGAATTCAGTAAAAGAATTGTTAGGTCATGCTAGTTTGTCTTCCACCCAAATTTACACGCATAGTAGTTTGGCGGCATTAAAAAAAGTATACCAAGAAGCACATCCAAGAAATAAATAACAATTCAGTTGTATAATCTTAAATCGAAAAGTATGAAAGTTAATTTGCATGCAGTCAATTTTAATGTCGATAAAAAGTTGGTGGATTTTGTCCAAGAAAAGATCGATAAATTAGAAAAGTATTACGACAAAATTGTTTCCGCAGATGTTTTTCTAAAACTTGAAAACACCAGTGATAAAGAAAATAAAATTGTAGAGATCAAAATCAATGTTCCGGGTGATGATTTTGTAGTAAAAAAAATAGCAAAATCATTTGAGGAAGGAACAGATTTAGCAGTAGATTCATTAGAGAGAGTTTTGGTAAAAAGAAAAGAAAAATCACGTATAAATTGAGATAAGTAAAAAAAAGATAAAAAATGTTTTGATTCAAAAATAAATTCTATACATTTGCAGTCCGTTAGAAATAGCGGACTTTTTATATTTAAGTTGCCGATGTAGCTCAGCTGGCTAGAGCAGCTGATTTGTAATCAGCAGGTCGTGGGTTCGAGTCCCTCTATCGGCTCAATTTTTTAAGTAACTGAATGTAAAGGGTTTGGGGAGATACTCAAGCGGCCAACGAGGGCGGACTGTAAATCCGCTGACTACGTCTTCGCAGGTTCGAATCCTGCTCTCCCCACGAAGTTTTTGTTAGTAATAACATTAACTTTTGTAAGATTATTCTTGCAGGAAAACGCTCCATTGGAGTGTGATCCAAAGAAGAATTTAGAAAAAAGGATTTGGAAATTTCTGAATTCGGAATTCTAACTTCTGAATACACAAAAGCCGGTGTAGCTCAGGGGTAGAGTGCTTCCTTGGTAAGGAAGAGGTCACGGGTTCAATTCCCGTCATTGGCTCTTAAATACGTTTATTTTTTGAACACTAATATATAACTAAGATTAAATTATTAAATCATGGCAAAAGAAACCTTTGATCGTTCGAAGCCCCATTTGAATATTGGTACTATCGGACACGTTGACCACGGTAAAACTACCTTGACAGCTGCAATTACTAAAGTATTAGCAGATGCTGGTCTTTCAGAAGCAAAATCATTTGATCAAATTGATAATGCTCCAGAAGAAAAAGAAAGAGGTATTACTATTAATACGTCTCACGTAGAGTATTCTACACAAAATCGTCACTATGCACACGTTGACTGTCCAGGTCACGCGGATTACGTGAAAAACATGGTAACAGGTGCTGCTCAAATGGACGGTGCTATCTTAGTAGTTGCTGCTACTGATGGTCCTATGCCACAAACGAGAGAGCACATCCTTTTAGGTCGCCAAGTAGGTGTGCCTAGAATGGTTGTATTCATGAATAAAGTGGATATGGTTGATGATGCTGAATTATTAGAATTAGTAGAAATGGAAATTAGAGATTTATTATCTTTCTATCAATATGATGGTGATAATGGTCCAGTTATCCAAGGTTCTGCTTTAGGTGGATTGAATGGAGATCCAAAATGGGTAGCTACTATTATGGAATTAATGGAAGCAGTTGACAGTTGGATTGAATTACCAGTTCGTGACGTTGAGAAACCATTCTTGATGCCAGTTGAAGACGTATTTACAATTACTGGTCGTGGAACTGTTGCTACAGGTCGTATCGAAACAGGAGTTGCTAATACAGGTGATCCAGTTGAAATCATTGGTATGGGAGCAGATAAATTAACTTCTACTATTACAGGAGTTGAGATGTTCCGTAAAATCCTTGATAGAGGAGAAGCTGGTGATAACGTAGGTATCTTATTAAGAGGTATCGCTAAAGAAGATATCAAAAGAGGAATGGTAATCGTTAAGCCAGGATCTGTTAAACCACACGCTCATTTCAAAGCAGAGGTATATATCTTGAAAAAAGAAGAAGGTGGACGTCACACTCCATTTCACAATAACTACCGTCCTCAGTTCTATGTACGTACGACTGATGTTACAGGTACTATTTCTTTACCAGCAGGTGTAGAAATGGTTATGCCAGGTGATAACTTAACAATTGATGTTCAATTATTAAGTCCTATCGCTTTATCAGTAGGTTTACGTTTTGCTATCCGTGAAGGTGGTAGAACAGTAGGTGCTGGTCAGGTAACTGAAATATTAGACTAATTTATTAGCCTAATTAGTTAAATATATCAAACCAGCAGTTCCGCTGCTGGTTTTTTTAACAAACGGGCGTAGTACAAGGGCTAGTATAGTGGTCTCCAAAACCATTGATGGGGGTTCGAATCCCTCCGCCCGTGCAAATAAAAAAAAAATGACAAAAGTAGTTAATTACATATCTGAAGCATTTCAAGAGTTGAAAACAAATGTTACTTGGCCAATTTGGGCTGATGTGCAACGTTTGACAATTATTGTAGCCGTATTTTCAATCATTTTTGCCCTATTAACTTGGGGGGTTGATGAAATTTTTGCAAAAGCAATTGCTGGTTTTTTTAACATTATAAAATAACACGCGACTATGGCTGATAATAATGTGAATAAATGGTATGTGGTGCGATCTGTGAGTGGTCAGGAAAATAAAGTGAAAGCTTATATTGAGACTGAAACAGCACGCTTAGGTATGGCAGATTATATCACTCAAGTATTGGTTCCTACAGAAAAAGTAGTTACTGTGCGTGATGGAAAAAAAATAGTTAAGGACAAAGTTTATTTTCCGGGCTATATTATGATTGAAGCAAGCTTAACCGGAGAAATCCCTCATATTATTAAATCAATTCCAGGTGTTATAGGTTTCCTAGGCGAAACAAAAGGAGGCGATGCCGTACCGTTGAGACAGTCTGAGGTTAACAGAATGCTTGGAAAAGTAGATGAATTATCTTTGCAAGTTGATACCGTCTCGATTCCGTTTACAATAGGCGAGACTATAAAAGTAGTAGACGGTCCTTTCAATGGTTTCAATGGAACTATTGAGAAAATAAATGAAGAAAAGCGTAAACTTGAAGTAATGGTGAAAATTTTTGGTAGAAAAACACCACTAGAATTAGGTTTTATGCAAGTTGAAAAAGTATAATTTTCGTTACATATATAAATCACATCAATCGCTTCCAATTGATAGATGTGCTAAATTTTTTTAAAAAAATGGCAAAAGAAGTTAGTAAAGTAGTTAAACTACAAGTTAAGGGAGGTGCTGCGAATCCATCGCCACCGGTTGGACCTGCTTTGGGGGCTGCTGGGGTTAACATCATGGAGTTCTGTAAGCAGTTCAATGCGAGAACACAAGATAAACCTGGCAAAGTATTACCAGTACAAATTACTGTGTATAAAGACAAGTCTTTTGACTTTGTTGTTAAAACGCCACCTGCTGCAATTCAATTATTAGATGCAGCAAAATTAAAGTCTGGTTCTGGTGAACCTAACCGTAAAAAAGTTGCAAGTGTTACTTGGGACCAAATTAAAGCTATCGCTGAAGACAAAATGGCCGATCTAAATGCATTTACATTAGAAAAAGCGATGAGTATGATTGCGGGAACAGCTAGATCTATGGGTATAACAGTAACAGGAAATGCTCCTTTTTAATCGCTAAAAAGAATTAGACAATGGCAAAATTGACAAAAAAGCAAAAAGAGGCTGCAGCAAAAATTGAGAAGAACAAATTGTATTCATTAAAAGATGCTTCTGCATTGATTAAACAAGTTGCTTCTGCAAAATTTGATGAGTCTGTTGATATCGCAGTAAAATTAGGGGTAGATCCTAGAAAAGCGAATCAAATGGTAAGAGGGGTTGTAACATTACCTCATGGAACTGGTAAAGATGTAAGAGTTTTAGCTCTTGTTACTCCAGATAAAGAAGCAGAAGCTAGAGCCGCTGGTGCAGACCACGTCGGTTTAGATGATTACCTTCAAAAAATTAAAGACGGTTGGACAGATGTTGATGTAATCATCACTATGCCTGCTGTTATGGGTAAATTAGGTCCATTAGGACGTGTTTTAGGACCAAGAGGTTTAATGCCTAATCCAAAAACAGGTACAGTAACTATGGATGTAGCTAAAGCCGTGCAAGAAGTGAAAGCCGGTAAAATTGACTTTAAAGTTGATAAAACAGGTATCGTTCATGCAGGTATAGGTAGAGTTTCGTTTGATTCGGAAAAAATCTATGACAATGCACACGAAATTGTTCAAACATTAATCAAATTAAAACCAACGGCAGCTAAAGGTACATATATTAAGTCTATTCACTTATCATGTACAATGAGTCCTGCAATTGCTTTAGATCCTAAAGCAATTTAATTGGTAGTTAAAAATTTTTAGTATGACTAGAGAAGAAAAATCAATCGCTATTGAAGATTTAACTGCACAGTTAGCGGATGTAAATGTTGTTTATTTAGCAGACATTTCAGGACTAGATGCAGATACAACTTCAAACTTAAGAAGAGCTTGTTTTAAAGCAGGTATCAAATTAGAAGTTGTGAAGAACACATTGTTAGAAAAAGCAATGGAAGCTTCTGATAACGACTATGGTGATTTATCATCAGTTCTTAAAGGAAATACTTCTATGTTTATTGCTGATACCGCAAATGGGCCAGCAAAAATCATTAAAGAATTCCGTAAGAAAGGTGAGAAACCCATTTTTAAAGGAGCTTATATCAACCAAGAAATTTACATCGGTGACAACTTATTAGAAAGCTTAGTAGCTATTAAAACTAAAGAAGAAGTTATCGCAGAAATCATTGGATTATTACAATCTCCTGCAAAAAGAGTTCTTGCAGCTCTTCAGAATCAACCTAATAAGGAAGGTTCAGCAGAATAATAAGTACGCACTTAATAAATTATATTTTTACAAAACATTTTAAAAGATAGAAAAAATGGCAGATTTGAAACAATTCGCAGAACAATTAGTTAGCTTAACAGTTAAAGAAGTTAACGAATTAGCAACAATATTAAAAGATGAGTATGGTATCGAGCCAGCTGCTGCAGCGGTAGTAGTTGCTGCTGGTGGTGGTGCTGGAGATGCAGGTGGTGCAGCTGAGCAATCAGAATTCACTGTCGTATTAAAAGAAGCTGGTGCTTCTAAATTAGGAGTTGTTAAAGCAGTTAAAGAATTAACTGGTTTAGGTCTTAAAGAAGCTAAAGATTTAGTAGATGCTGCTCCTTCAAACATTAAAGAAGGTGTTTCTAAAGATGAAGCTGAAGGGCTTAAGAAAGCTTTAGAAGAAGCTGGAGCTGTAGTTGAGCTTAAATAAGCTAAAACTTAGGTTTAAAAACCAGGTTTAGGCCTTGAGATTATCTCTCAAAGGCCTAAACCATTTTGCGTATAGTAAATATATCAATTTACGCATGCAATAAATAGTAATCAATAACGAAGAAAGAAAACAAACTTAACTTTCCTAGTTTATTTTCAAAGATGTATTGATTATTAAAATAAAAGGAAGTATACATAAATTAGTGTTTTACACAAAAAATTACTTTTTTTAAATCAAAATTTTGTCCATTGATGATAACAAATCAGACTGAAAGATTAAATTTTGCCTCGACAAAAAACATTCCGAATTATCCAGATTTTCTAGATATTCAAGTGAAATCGTTTAAAGATTTCTTCCAATTGGAAACGAAATCGGATGAGAGAGGCAACGAAGGGCTGTATAATACCTTCATGGAAAACTTTCCAATTACGGATACGAGAAATCAATTCGTTTTAGAGTTTCTAGATTATTTTATAGATCCACCAAGATATACCATTGAAGAGTGTATTGATAGAGGTTTAACGTATAGCGTTCCTCTTAAGGCTAGATTAAAATTATATTGTACTGATCCAGAACACGAAGATTTTGAAACAATCGTTCAAGATGTGTATTTAGGAACAATACCTTATATGACGCCTAGCGGTACCTTTGTAATTAATGGTGCAGAGCGGGTAGTTGTTTCGCAATTACATCGATCTCCTGGTGTTTTCTTTGGACAATCCTTCCATGCCAATGGAACGAAATTGTATTCGGCAAGAATTATTCCTTTTAAAGGATCTTGGATCGAATTTGCAACTGATATCAATAACGTAATGTATGCGTATATCGATAGAAAGAAAAAATTACCAGTAACTACTTTATTCAGAGCAATCGGATTTGAAAGAGATAAAGATATCTTAGAAATTTTCGATCTTGCTGAAGAAATTAAAGTGTCTAAAACAGGAATAAAAAAATTCGCTGGAAGAAGACTTGCTGCACGGGTATTGAATACTTGGCATGAAGACTTCGTAGATGAAGATACTGGCGAAGTGGTTTCTATTGAACGTAACGAAATTATCTTAGATCGTGATACAATTCTAGACAAAGATAATATCGAAGAAATTATCGAAGCGGATGTAAAAACTATTCTTTTACACAAAGAAGATAGTAACGCAGCAGATTATACGATTATTCACAATACGTTACAAAAAGACCCAACAAACTCTGAAAAAGAAGCTGTTGAACACATTTATAGACAATTACGTAACGCGGAACCGCCTGATGAGGAAACGGCTCGCGGTATTATAGATAAATTATTCTTCTCTGACCAACGCTATAACTTAGGTGAAGTAGGTCGTTATAGAATGAACAAAAAATTAGGATTAGATATCCCAATGGAAAAGCAAGTCTTAACCAAAGAAGATATCATTACTATCGTTAAATATTTGATCGAATTAATCAACTCTAAAGCAGAGATTGATGATATTGATCACTTATCAAACCGTCGTGTTAGAACGGTTGGAGAACAATTATCTGCACAATTTGGTGTAGGTTTAGCACGTATGGCGAGAACCATTCGTGAAAGAATGAACGTTCGTGATAATGAGGTGTTTACACCTATCGATTTGATTAATGCTAAAACATTATCGTCTGTTATCAATTCATTCTTTGGAACCAATCAGTTGTCTCAGTTCATGGATCAAACCAATCCATTAGCAGAGATTACACACAAACGTCGTTTATCTGCCCTTGGACCTGGAGGTTTATCTAGAGAAAGAGCTGGTTTCGAAGTTCGTGACGTTCACTATACTCACTACGGAAGACTTTGTCCTATTGAAACGCCTGAAGGACCAAACATTGGTTTGATCTCTTCATTAGGTGTATATGCAAAAGTAAACGGAATGGGATTCATTGAAACACCTTATCGTAAAGTTACGAATGGGGTAGTAGATTTAGAATCGACACCAGTATATTTAAGCGCAGAAGAAGAAGAAGGAAAAATGATTGCGCAAGCTAACATTGAAATGGATGCCAAAGGTAAAATTACGGCAACTAATGTAATTGCTCGTGAAGAAGGAGATTTCCCAGTGGTAGCTCCAACAGCAGTTCATTATACAGACGTTGCGCCTAACCAAATTGCTTCGATTTCGGCTTCATTAATTCCGTTCTTAGAACATGATGATGCAAACCGTGCGTTGATGGGATCAAACATGATGCGTCAAGCCGTTCCATTATTACGTCCTGAAGCACCTATTGTAGGTACTGGTCTTGAAAGACAAGTAGCTTCAGATTCTAGAGTATTGATCAATGCAGAAGGAAACGGAACTATCGAGTATGTTGATGCGAATATGATTACCATCAAATACGACAGAACCGATGAAGAGCGCATGGTGAGTTTTGAATCAGATGAAAAAACATATCAGTTAATTAAATATAGAAAAACCAATCAAAGTACTTGTATTAACTTGAAACCAATTATCAAAAAAGGGGATAGAGTGACTAAAGGGCAAGTATTGTGTGAAGGTTATGCAACTCAAAACGGAGAATTAGCAATCGGTAGAAACCTAAAAGTAGCCTTTATGCCTTGGAAAGGGTATAACTTTGAGGATGCAATTGTAATTTCTGAAAAAGTGGTTCGTGATGACGTATTTACATCTTTACACATTGATGATTATACGTTAGAAGTACGTGACACCAAATTGGGTAACGAAGAATTAACCAATGATATTCCAAACGTTTCAGAAGAAGCTACTAAAGATTTAGATGAAAATGGAATGATTAGAATTGGCGCTGAAGTTAAACCTGGCGATATTTTAATCGGAAAAATTACACCTAAAGGAGAATCAGATCCTACACCTGAAGAAAAATTGTTACGTGCAATCTTTGGGGATAAAGCAGGTGATGTTAAAGACGCTTCATTAAAAGCATCTCCTTCATTACACGGTGTTGTTTTAGACAAAAAATTATTTGCGAAAGCAGTAAAAGATAAGAGAAAACGTACGAAAGACAAAGAAGACGTTGATAAATTAGAAACTGAATTTGAAGTTAAGTTTAATGAGTTGAGAGATAAATTAATTGAAAAATTATTTATCATCATCGACGGAAAAACTTCACAAGGGGTAATGAATGATTTAGGAGAAGAAGTTTTACCAAAAGGTAAAAAATTCACTAAAAAAATGTTACAAGGAGTGGAAGATTTCGCACACTTAACCAAAGGTCAGTGGTCAACAGATGATCATACCAATGCTATGGTAAATGACTTGATTCACAACTACAAAATCAAATTGAATGATTTACAAGGTTGGTTGAGAAGAGAGAAATTCACCATTACAGTTGGAGATGAATTGCCTGCAGGTATTTTAAAACTGGCTAAAGTTTACATCGCTAAGAAACGTAAATTGAAAGTAGGGGATAAAATGGCGGGTCGTCACGGTAACAAAGGTATTGTTGCTAAAATCGTTCGTCATGAAGATATGCCATTCTTAGAAGATGGAACACCAGTAGATATCGTATTGAATCCACTTGGGGTACCTTCTCGTATGAACATTGGGCAGATTTATGAAACGGTATTAGGATGGGCAGGTCAAAAATTAGGTAGAAAATTTGCTACCCCAATCTTTGACGGTGCAACCTTAGATCAAATCAACGCATTAACTGATGAAGCAGGAATTCCTCAATTCGGTCACACGTATCTTTATGATGGTGGTACTGGAGAGCGTTTCCACCAAGCGGCAACAGTTGGGGTGATCTACATGTTAAAATTAGGACACATGGTTGATGATAAAATGCACGCACGTTCTATCGGACCTTACTCGTTAATTACGCAACAACCATTAGGCGGTAAAGCTCAATTTGGAGGTCAGCGTTTTGGAGAGATGGAGGTTTGGGCTCTTGAAGCTTATGGCGCATCAAGTACGCTAAGAGAAATCTTAACGGTAAAATCAGATGACGTTATTGGTAGAGCAAAAACGTACGAAGCGATCGTTAAAGGAGAAACCATGCCAGAACCAGGATTACCTGAATCATTCAATGTATTAATGCATGAATTAAAAGGTCTTGGACTTGACATCAGATTAGAAGAATAGTTTTTTGTTTTGGGTTTCAGGTTTCAAATTGGAACCTGAAACTTGAAACTTTGAACAAAATAATAATGAGTTTTTAGGATTTATACCCGTAAACCGTTCCGATTTTTTATAGAAATATAACTAGCACTTCATCCGTTAATGTTGAAGTTTTGAGAAGTAAGCCGAGGTAGCGTTGAAGTCTAAAGCAAACCTTTAGATGAAAACAAGAATCAATTTTAAATTGCAAATAAATCAAGAGTAAAAACTATGATGAATAATAGAAATAGTAAAGACAAGAGCCAAATCAAAAGGTTTAACAAAATCACGATAGGTTTAGCTTCTCCAGAGTCAATTTTAGGAGAATCTAGAGGTGAAGTTTTAAAACCAGAAACGATTAACTATCGTACACACAAACCAGAAAGAGATGGTCTTTTCTGTGAGCGTATTTTCGGTCCCGTTAAAGATTACGAATGTGCTTGTGGAAAATATAAAAGAATTCGCTACAAAGGAATCGTTTGTGACCGATGTGGTGTAGAAGTAACAGAGAAAAAAGTACGTAGAGATAGAGTAGGACACATCAATTTGGTAGTGCCTATTGCTCATATCTGGTATTTTAGATCATTACCCAACAAAATTGGCTATATTTTAGGATTACCTTCTAAGAAATTAGACATGATTATTTACTACGAAAGATACGTAGTAATTCAGGCAGGTATCGCTACAAATGCCGAAGGAGAAACACTACAACGTTTAGATTTCTTAACCGAAGAAGAGTATTTAAATATTTTAGATACACTTCCAATGGAAAATCAATATTTAGACGATAACGATCCAAATAAATTCATCGCTAAAATGGGTGCTGAATGTATTATGGATTTATTAGCTCGTACTAATTTAGATGAATTATCATATGAATTGCGTCATGCCGCTAATAACGAAACGTCTAAACAACGTAAAACGGAGGCTTTAAAACGTTTGAATGTAGTAGAATCGTTCCGTGAGTCTAACCATAACAGAGAAAACCGTCCTGAATGGATGATTTTAAAAGTAATTCCGGTAATTCCACCAGAATTGCGTCCTCTTGTGCCTTTAGACGGTGGTCGTTTTGCTACGTCAGATTTAAATGATTTATACCGAAGAGTAATCATCCGTAACAACCGTTTAAAAAGATTGATGGAGATCAAAGCTCCAGAAGTGATCTTACGTAACGAAAAACGTATGTTACAAGAATCGGTAGATTCATTATTTGACAATACACGTAAAGCTTCTGCGGTTAAAACAGAATCAAACAGACCGTTGAAATCACTTTCAGATTCATTGAAAGGTAAGCAAGGTCGTTTCCGTCAAAACTTATTAGGAAAACGTGTAGATTATTCGGCGCGTTCTGTAATTGTTGTTGGACCAGAAATGAAATTGTTTGAATGCGGTATTCCAAAAGATATGGCGGCTGAACTTTACAAACCATTCGTTATTCGTAAGTTAATCGAAAGAGGAATCGTTAAAACGGTGAAGTCGGCTAAGAAAATTATCGACAAAAAAGAGCCTGTAGTATGGGATATTCTTGAAAATGTAATCAAAGGACATCCAGTATTACTGAATCGTGCTCCTACGTTACACCGTTTAGGTATTCAAGCATTCCAACCAAAACTTATTGAAGGAAAAGCAATCCAGTTACACCCATTAGTATGTACGGCGTTTAATGCCGATTTTGATGGTGACCAGATGGCGGTTCATTTACCATTAGGACCAGAAGCTATTTTAGAAGCACAATTGTTAATGTTGGCTTCACACAATATCTTAAACCCTGCTAATGGAGCTCCAATTACCGTACCTTCTCAGGACATGGTATTGGGTCTGTATTATATGACCAAAGAACGTTTGTCTACTCCAGAACATAAAATTTTAGGCGAAGGCTTAACATTCTATTCTGCAGAAGAAGTAAATATTGCCTTGAACGAAGGAAAATTAGAATTGAATGCTCGTGTGAAAGTGCGTGCTAAAGATTTTAATGAAAACGGAGAATTAGTATACCAAATTATCCAAACTACTGCGGGTAGAGTATTATTTAATGAAGTAGTACCTCAAGCAGCTGGATATATCAATGAAGTTTTAACAAAAAAATCATTACGTGATATTATTGGTAAAATTTTATCGGTTACTGATGTGCCTACTACTGCAGCTTTCTTGGATAACATGAAAGATATGGGATACAAATTTGCATTTAAAGGTGGATTGTCATTCAGTTTAGGTGATATTCGTATTCCAGAACAAAAAACAAAATTAATTGCAGATGCTAGAGAGCAAGTTGAAGGTATCTCAATAAATTATAACATGGGTCTTATTACCAATAACGAACGTTACAACCAAGTTATTGATATCTGGACGTCTGCGAATGCACAATTAACTGAATTGGCAATGAAAAATATCCGTGAAGACCAACAAGGTTTCAACTCGGTATACATGATGCTTGATTCGGGTGCAAGGGGATCAAAAGAACAGATTCGTCAGTTAACCGGTATGCGTGGTTTGATGGCTAAGCCAAAAAAATCAACTGCTGGTGGTGGTGAAATTATTGAAAACCCAATTCTTTCTAACTTTAAAGAAGGACTTTCCATCTTAGAATATTTCATTTCTACGCACGGTGCGCGTAAAGGTCTTGCCGATACCGCTCTTAAAACAGCCGATGCGGGTTACTTAACACGTCGTTTACATGATGTATCGCAAGATGTAATTGTGAACTCAGTAGATTGTGGTACACTAAGAGGAATTGAAGTTTCGGCTTTAAAGAAAAATGAAGAAATCGTAGAAACTTTAGGCGAAAGAATCCTGGGTCGTGTAGCGTTACAAAACGTTGTTAATCCATTGGATAATGAAGTATTAATAGAAGCGGGAGACCAAATCACAGAAGCAATCGTTAAGAAAATTGAAGCGTCTCCAATTGAAAAAGTGGAAGTGCGTTCGCCCTTAACTTGTGAAGCAACCAAAGGTATTTGTGCTAAATGTTACGGAAGAAACTTGGCGACAGGAAAAATGACGCAAAAAGGTGAGGCAGTTGGTGTTATTGCAGCACAATCAATTGGTGAGCCAGGTACACAGTTAACACTTCGTACGTTCCACGTAGGAGGAGTTGCAGGAGGAATCTCTGAAGAGTCTAGCGTTGTAGCACGTTTTGGTGGTAAATTAGAAATCGAAGATTTAAAAACAGTTAAAGGAGAAGATGCCGACGGAAATGCTGTTGACATCGTTATTTCTCGTTCAACGGAATTGAAATTAGTAGAACCTAAAACCGGTATTGTATTAAATACACACTATATTCCTTATGGATCAAGCATTTTTGTAAAAGACGGAGACGTTGTTGAAAAAGGGGCAACCATCTGTAAATGGGATCCCTATAATGGAGTTATTATTTCTGAATTTACAGGAAAAGTTGCTTATGAAGATTTAGAGCAAGGACAATCGTTCTTAGTTGAAATCGATGAGCAAACGGGTTTCCAAGAGAAAGTAATTTCGGAAGGAAGAAATAAAAAATTAGTTCCAACCTTATTGATTTATGGTAAAGACGGCGAATTAATTCGTTCGTATAACTTACCAGTTGGGGCCCACCTTATGGTAAATGATGGTGAGAAAATTAAAGCGGGTAAAATTTTAGTAAAAATTCCACGTCGTTCTTCTAAAACAGGCGATATCACCGGAGGTTTACCAAGAATTACCGAGTTATTAGAAGCGCGTAATCCATCCAATCCAGCAGTGGTTTCTGAAATCGACGGGGTAGTTACTTTTGGAAAAATCAAAAGAGGTAACAGAGAAATCGCTATCGAGTCTAAATTTGGTGAAGTGAAGAAATATTTAGTTAAACTTTCGAACCAAATCTTAGTACAAGAGAATGACTATGTGAAAGCAGGTACGCCACTTTCAGATGGTGCAATTACTCCAGAAGATATCCTAAGAATTCAAGGACCATCAGCGGTACAACAGTACTTGGTAAATGAAATTCAAGAAGTATACCGTTTGCAAGGGGTAAAAATCAACGACAAACACTTTGAAGTGGTGATCCGTCAAATGATGCGTAAAGTAAGAATTGTGGATCCAGGAGATACATTATTCTTAGAAGATCAATTGGCACACACTAGTGATTTCCTTGTAGAAAACGATAAATTATACGGAATGAAAGTGGTAGAAGAAGCAGGCGACTCTGAGCATTTAAAACCAGGTCAAATCATTTCTCCACGTCAGTTACGCGATGAAAATTCGTTATTAAAACGCAACGATCAAAACATAGTGGTGGCACGTGATGTTATTACGGCTACGGCTACTCCGGTACTTCAAGGTATCACGAGAGCATCGTTACAAACGAAATCATTCATTTCTGCGGCATCGTTCCAGGAAACGACTAAAGTATTGAACGAAGCAGCGGTTGCTGGTAAAGTGGATACCTTAGAAGGATTGAAAGAAAATGTAATCGTAGGACATAGAATCCCTGCCGGAACTGGTATGAGAGATTATGACAATATGATTGTAGGATCTAAAGAAGAGTACAATGAATTAATTGCTGCTAAAGAAGAATTCAATTACTAAACCTAGCGCAATTCCAATAGTTAAAAAGCCTAACAATTTATTTTGTTGGGCTTTTTTTTAATCAAAAGGATTTTGTATTATTGCATTAGTTGAAAGTGAAAAGTAAAAAGTGAAAAGGCAAAAGTAAAAATTACCCAAAACCCATCACCCATCACCCATCACCCATCACCTAAAACCCATAACCCAAAACCCAAAACCCAAAACCCATCACCCAATACAAATTACCCATCACCAATTATCCATCACCCAACACCCAACACCACTATAAATTAAAAAATATGGAAAACAACAATCAAGAAGGGCAAATCAACATTGAGCTCGACGAACAAATTGCCGAAGGCATCTATTCAAATTTGGCCATCATCAATCACTCCAACTCAGAGTTTGTAGTCGATTATGTTACCCTTATGCCAGGCGTGCCTAAGGCAAAGGTAAAATCCCGCATCATATTAACACCGCAACATGCGAAACGCTTTCTAAAAGCGCTTCAAGAAAACATACACCGCTTTGAAGCAGCACACGGCAAAATAGAAGAAGGAGAGCAACCCGCTATTCCTTTAAACTTTGGACCGGCCGGACAAGCCTAATGCTATTTTATTTTAATATCTAAATAATTGATTATTAAATAAATGTATTCAAATTACGTATACAATATAATATTAACTATTTTATTGCATTAAACGCATCTGTTTTTCTTATTTTTATTTAGTTTAATAATGTTTGCGCTATTTTTCAAAAAAAAAAACAAATATTACTATTGTTTTTTTATTTTATTTAACTATTTTTAACGCCTGTTTAATAATTTAATTTCCTAACCTATAATACCTAATTATGAAAAATAATTACAATTCTTTTGACATTGGTAGTTTTACCTGGTTCAAAAATGGTTTCGGGATTTCTGGAGGTTTGCCTTCTGAATCTCGTTCTGTGGTCACGAAAACTTCGTGGATGTTAGCGTTCTTTATGTTGGTTACAATTTCATTTGTTCAGCAAGTAAATGCTACAACTTGTCCGAATGCGACGGCTATTACGTCAGCTTCGTTGCCCATTACAAACCAATCTTTAATTTGTGGAACAACGAATGATGTTTCTAGTAGCTCAATTGCTGCATCCGCTATTAGTGGAGGATTGAGTACTTCGTATGTTGGTGGTTTTGAATCATTATACACATTTGTACCATCTAGTACAGGTTTGTATTCAATGAGCATGACTGGTCAAACGTGGACTCAAATTGCATTTTTTGATGGGTGTCCAACTACTGCTGGTACAGTTTGTGTTGGTGCAGTTTCATCTTCGGCTGCTTCAAAAAGTATAAATGTTAATTTAACAGCTGGTGTTACGTATTACATCATGTTTGATACTTTTCCAACGCCAAATAGTCCTTGTCCGGGTACGTTTAGTTTCTTTCAACTACTACCTAATACGGCAACAGCTATAGCTACGGGTGGTTTGTGGAGTAATCCTGCTACTTGGGGAGGTACATTGCCTAATGCAGCTAGTACAGTTGTAATACCTGCTGGTGCAATCGTTACGGTTGATCAAGCTGTATCAGTTGTGAGCGTTACTGTTGATGGGCTTTTACAATGGAACGCATCTTCTAATGCAATAACGGTAACTCAAGATTTTACAATCAATGCTACGGGAAGTTTGTTAGCATACAATACTGGTGGAACAGGTCAAACCATTAACATTGCCAGAAATTTTATCAATGATGGTTATGCTAATTTAGCATTGGCCACTTTAAATTTTAACGGTTCAGGTTCTACGTTAAGTGGAGCAGGAGACTTTCAAGGTGGATATTACGGAATCATTCGTAACTTATATTTTCAAAATACAGGTAGTAATGCCATTACTACAGCCAATAATTTAATTGTAACGCAACAATTAAATCACTACGGTGGTTCGTTGAATACCAACGGAAAGTTAATTATTGACAATACGGCTCAAGTGTACGGTCAATCGTTCAACAATCGTTTAGCGAGTGTTGCCGTAACCAATATGGGTTCATTATATACAGTAGCTCCAGTTGTTTTTAGTGCTGCGGTTACCCAATATGCTAGTGGTGTAAGTGCATCGGTAGGAACTCGATATGTGAGTGGAAGTAATGTGTATTTGTGTACGGGAACAGGATCCTTCAATGGCACTGCACCTACGTCTACCGATTTGCAAGCTACTTTTACGACTAGCGGTCCTACTTTATTATACATAGGAACAATCGGTACAATTGGTACCAACTTGCCTTTTAATGGAACATTGAGTTTAACTACACAATATTTCCATGGAAATAATGTGTATCAAGCATTAGCGACTACGGCAATTTCATCAGCTGCAAACTTCCCAGTACATACGTCAGGTGTGGTAAATAATTTACGTTATATTGGAACTGTATCAAAGGTGTCGCCTAATTTTGATGCGACAACGGGTACGGTAAGAAGTTTGACTATTTTACAAAGAGGAACAGGTTTTACAACTACACCTTCAATAGTGTTCAGTGTGGGTAACGTTGGTGGAACAGGTTCAGGTGCTGCAGCAACTGCTGTGGTATTTACTTCTATAGTAGGACCAGCAAATAGTTTATTCCAAAAAAGTGGGGGAGCCGCTACCATTACGGGTGGTTTAACCATCAATAGTGATCAAGGAGCTGGCTTATTAGCGCCAACCAATGAGCAAGCCTCATCAGGAGTAGGTGCTATTTCTGTTACAAATGGAGGGGTAAATTATACCGTAGCACCACAAATTGGTTTTTCATTGCCAACCGCATTGAACTTGGTTACTAACCCAGGTTCAGGGTACACTACTGCTCCAACAATTACGGTATCAGGTGGTACCTTGGTTTCAGGTACAGCACTTACTTCTGCTAATTTTACAATTACAGTTAATAATGGAACCATCGAATCGGTTTATGTTTCGGGTGGTTCAGCTTTATATTCTACATTGCCAACACTTACCATTACAGGTAATGCAACCTTAGCTTTACCACTTAACTGTTTGCCAGCGGCTACAGCTAACATCGGTGCTAACGGACAATTGGTTAGCTTTACGATGACCAATGCAGGTTTTGGATATGTGGCTGCACCAACTGTTGGTGTAGGAACAACTTCAGGAACTGCAGAAGGTGGTACTTTTACTACTACTGCTGCAAGCGGTCTTACTGCACGTGTAGGATTGTATAACTTTTCAACAGGTTTGTATGCACCAACAACTGTGGCTGTGCCACAAGGTGAGGATGCTGCAATTCCAGCCAATAGAAAATTAAATCAGTTGAACCTTTTTGGTAATGCAAAAGGGATGAATATTACCTCAAACTTAACGATTTTTGGAAGTTCAGCACCTCTTGGTTTTTCGTCTAGTGATAATGGAGATGGAAATGTATTGAACTTAGGAGGAAACAACTTGTTGTTTACTTGGAATAGTTACGGAGGTAGAACATCTAGTTTTGGTACATATAATTCATATATTAAAAATGGTTCCATGACTTTAACAGGTCGTGGAGGACCAAGTACGTTTAACTATCCATTCTCTGGAACATTTACCTGGTATGCAGGTGATTCAACTCCAGCGATCACTGGTGGTTCAAGTGTAACAAGAGTAACCGTTTCTGATACAGCTACGCCTACAACTGCAAATATTGGAACTGGAATTGCTATTGGGTCTAGAGCTTTCCGAGTGCAGTATGCAGATATTGCTACGGGTGTAACGCCACTTACGGGTCTTAATCCAAAAGTTACTTTAAATTATAACAGTCAAGATGCCTTAACCGGAACGCAAGATCAACTTTTTGTGTCTGAGTCTAACGCATTAAACGGTCCTTGGACTATCAGAAGTGTAACATCTGGAACAGGTGCTTTAGCGGCAACGGGTTCAAGAACTACTGCAATTACAACTCCAGGTCCAATAGTACCTACTAATAATAAGTTTTATGCGTGGTCAAATTCGGCTCCTCAAATTGCTAGTGTAGTACCATTAATAGTGTGTGCTAATTCTGGAACATTTACTATTACAGGTGCTAATTTTTCAGGCGTTACTGCGGTTTCTATCGGTGGTACACCAGTAACGGCTTTCACTGTAGTTTCTGATACTTCTATTACAGGGTATGCGGGTAATGGTACTACAGGAACGGTAAGTGTGGTTAAAAATGGGGCAACCTTTACAGGTACAGAGGTTGTCACTGTGGCACCTTCGCCTTCAGCGCCAAATGTTTCTCCTGCTACGGCTACCGTTAACTTAGGAGCAACAGTTACCTTTACGGCAACAGGATCTGGTTCAACATTCAATTGGTATAACACCGCAAACGGTGGAACACCAATTTATACAGGAGCGACCTATTCTGCTCCGGCATGTGCTACTTCTACGCTTTATGTGGCTTCAAATAATGGTTCATGTGATGGCGCAAGAGCGTCAGTAACTATTACCGTGAATCCAACAGCAATTACAGCTAGTGTAGCATCATTTTGTGGTGTGGGTGGAGCAACGGTTTTAACTGTAACTCCAAATGACCCATCGATTACTTATACATGGGATAGTGTTGGTGGAAGTCCAACATTCAATACCACTACTGGTCAATCGGTAACAGCAACTATGTTAACCACTTCAGATATTCGAGTGACTGCTACTAAAGGAGCGTGTTCAACAACTCAAGTATTGTCTATTGGAGTATACGACTTGCCTTCTGCAACGGTTACCACTACTGCTTCTGGAGTATGTCCAGGAACAGCAGCAACCATTGGATCAGGATTAAGCGCAGGTAACTTTGTTGTTACGTCTGTTCCTTATGCGGCTACTTTTCCGCCATCAAATGCAGGTGTTATAATGAATAATGGTACTGCAGTACTTCCATTAGCTGGAGGTAATCTTGACGACGGTGGTTGGTCTAATATTCCATTAGGATTCAACTTTAATTATTTTGGTAATTCATTTTCTACTATTTCTGTTGGAACAAATGGTTTATTAATGTTTGGTACTCCTCCAGGTTATGGAACGGGTTCAGGACAATTAGGTCAATTTATATTTACTGGCCCACCATATTTCCCTAATACGAGTAATCCAGGAAATATTATTTCATTAATGGCTGCTGATTTACATATGGGTACAAATACCACAAATGCATCTATTAAATATTGGACAGAAGGGTATGCCCCAAATAGAACATTTGTTGTTGAATATAGAAATGTTAATGGGTATTCAGCAAATCCAAAAGCAACGGTTCAATGTCGTTTAATCGAAACAATTGGAGTCGTAGAAATTCATATTTTTGAAAAAACATTTACAAATTCTGCGATTGTAGGTTTACAAGATGCTACTAAGACTATTGGTGCGGTTGCGCCAGGTAGAGCAGGTGGTGCTTGGACGGTATCGACTCCGGAAGCTTGGAGATTTAATCCTCCAGCTAACTACAATACAACTTGGACGGCTACCGATGCGAATGGTACAACAACTATTGCAACAGGAACCAATATATTTTCACAATCAGTATCTCCAGCTATTACAACTAACTATTCGATTTCGTATACGAATCAAACGACCGGTTGTACAAATGCAGCGGGATCTGCGCAAGTGTTAATGACCGTATTGAATAGTTTTGCACCCGCAAACGTTTCAACAATTGCAACTTCCAATTCAATTTGTTTTGGAGAATCAGTTAATTTAAGTTTAAGCTATACAGGAATTACAGACGGTTTAGTATTCCAATGGCAATCTAGTATTGACAATGGAGCTACTTGGCAAGATATTGCATCTGCAACTACAGCAACATTAACGGTTACACCAACTGTAGCTACGAAATACCGTTGTAGAATGATTTCTTGTGGTGGAACGCCAGGTTATTCAAGTGTTTCTACAGTAGTATTTGCAAATAATATTACAGGTACTTCTCCTGCCACACGTTGTGGAACAGGAACAGCTACGATCAATGCGTTATCAACCGCAGGATCAGTGGTTAACTGGTATGCTGCTGCAACAGGAGGACCATCAATTGGTTCGGGTGTTATATTTACAACGCCATCTATTGCTACAACAACAACCTATTATGCTGCTGCTGTATCTACGGCAACAGGTAGTTTAGGATTAGGGGCCGGTGGAACTACTTCTAGTTCTTCTGCTTCTAGTTTCTTACCAGGTTTCTGGGGAGGTGCTAAAACACAATACATCATTAAAGCTTCTGAATTAATTCAGGCGGGATTAAGTGCGGGTCCAATTACTTCTTTAGGTTTTGAACCAACAAATTCAGGTCAAACCTACCAAGGATTCAATGTTCGCATGGGTCACACTACTGCAGATGTTGCAGGTGCAAACTTTATTGCGAATAGTGGTCTAAGTTTTGTATATGCAGGATCACAAGCTGATCAAGGATTTACTCCAGTTGCTAATACAGTAAATAACTTAACGTTTGGAACTGGAACAGGAACTGCAAGTAGTTTTGTATGGGATGGCGCTTCAAATATCGTGGTATCTATATCATGGTCAAGAGTGCCAGCTGCTAATACTGCAACACCTACTACAATGAAGGTAGATAATGTTGGATTTGTTTCTACAAATTACACTTTAGATGATAATGCAACACCAGCTGAAATGGCAGACGTTATGACAACTTTTGGAACATCTTCTAACAGACCTCGTTTTATTTTCAACGGTCAAGTAGCTTGTGCATCTCCAAGAGTGCCTGTAACGGTAACCGTTACTCCAGCTCCTGCAATTGCATTAAGTAATGCGAGTGCAACAATTTGTAACGGTGCATCAACTGCTGCAGTAACTATTGCAACAGGTGCATCAAATTACAATACGTATGTATGGTCTCCTGCAACAGGAGTAGTTTCTGGAAATAGTACTACCGGATGGATTTTCAATCCAACGGCTACTACTACCTATACTTTAACGGCTTCTCAGTCTGCAGGTAGTCAATGTGCTACTACGACTACATTTACAGCAAATGTTAATGATTTGCCATCAGCCATTACGATTACACCAGCGAATTCATCTGCTTGTGTAGGTGTGGTATTGCCAATGACGGCAACAGGTGGTAATTTTAATCAAAATGCATTGTCACAACCTATGGAAGTGTTGCCAACAAACTTTGACGCTAGTGTCAATTCGACAGCTACGCTTAATACTACGTATTTTGCACAAGGGGCCGCTTCAGTATTGTTCAACGCAGGAACCAGTGCAAATGAAACGTATGAGTTGAATCAAAATCTTGATTTATCAAGTGCTGCTAGTGCAGTAGTTACGTTCAAACACATTGCTGCAATGGAATCCTTCTACGATTATGGATATGTAGAATATTCAAATGACGGGGGAGCTACTTGGAACACTTTCACACCTGCAAATTATACAGGTGCGGCATCAACTACTGTATTTAATGCCAATGCAAGATTTTCAAAAAACAGTTATGCTGATTGGAATACTGTTTTCACAAATTCTACATCAACACCAGGGGCTGGTCCAGCAACTAGTTTGTGGAAAACGGAAACCTTTACAATTCCAACAACTGCATTAACCAATCAGTTTAGAGTACGTTTCCGTTATACTACCGATACAAGTGTGAATTACATGGGTTGGTTTATTGATGATGTTAAAGTGGTAAAATCACAAAGTAACATTACTTGGTCTCCAGTAGCTAACTTATATACAAATGCTGCTGCAACAGTTCCTTATACAGCTGGAACTTCTGCTTCAACAGTATATGTGTTGCCAACTACCGTAGCGCCATTAACGTATGTGGCTACTTCAACGAATGGAAGTTCAGGTTGTATCTCTACTGCTTCAATTACCGTTAGAGATGCGGTTGCCCCAGTGGTGGTAACTCGTCCAGTAACTGTTCAATTGAATGCTGCGGGTGCTGCTACTGTAACTGCTGCTCAAGTAAACAATGGTTCTACTGACAACTGTAGCATTGCTACAACTACAGTAAGCCCTTCTTCTTTCACTTGTGCTAATGTGGGTCCAAATACCGTAACATTAACAGTAACCGATGCAAGTGGTAACACAAGTACAGGTACTGCAGTAGTAACGGTTCAAGATTTAATTGCTCCAACAGTAATTACAAGACCTATAACGGTATTGTTAAATGCTAATGGTCAAGCTTCAATTACTGCGGCTCAAATCAATAACGGTTCAACCGATAATTGTGGTGTGAATTCTGTAACAGTTAGTCCAAGTACTTTCACATGTGCTAACTTAGGTCCAAACACAGTAACATTAACGGTTACCGATGTAAATGGAAATACAGCTACAGGAACAGCTATTGTTACCGTATCCGTTGACTTCTCAACAACTGGTGATAACGATTTAGATGGTACGCCAGACAATTGTGATCCAGATGATGATAACGATGGTATTTTAGACACTAATGATAATTGTCCGAAACAGGCTAATACAAACCAAGCAGATAATGATAATGATGGTTTAGGTGATGCTTGTGATAACGACGACGACAATGACGGGGTGTTAGATGGTTACGACAATTGTCCAATGATCTACAACCCAAATCAAAGTGATATCGATAACGATGGATTAGGAGATATTTGTGATACAGTTGAAATCAACGTTTCTCAGGCGATTACTCCGGATGGAGATGGTGTAAATGATACTTGGTTTATCAACAACATTCAAAATCATCCAAACAACATCGTTAAAGTATATAACCGTTGGGGAGATTTAATCTTTAGCAAGAATGGTTACCAAAATGATTGGAATGGTTCTTATGCAAACAACGGAAATAATATTCCAGATGCCTCTTCTTACTATTATCAAATCGATTTAGATGGTAATGGATCAATTGATCACGATGGTTGGATTTATATTACTAAATAATTAAAAGTAAAATCAATTTACAATGAAAAAACTTCAAAATATCAGCATCGCACTACTACTTTTTATAAGTAGTGGTGTGTATGCTCAACAGGAAAGTATACTCGCTTTTTACAGCAATCATTTGAATTTGGTTAATCCAGCTGCCGTTAGTGTAAATGGAGAATCCATGTTAAGAACGAGTATTAGACAGCAATGGACAGGAGTAAAAGAGGCACCACAAACACAATCAGCTTCATTTATGACGCCATTAAGTAAAAATTTATCTTTAGGGCTTTCAGTTATTAAAGATGAAGTTTTTATTGAAAAACAAACATTTGTAGCCATCGATTTCTCTTACAAAGTGCAATTGAACGATGCTTTAGATTTGTTTATGGGTATTAAAGCCGGTGGAAATAACTACGAAGTAAACACCAATGGATTAGAAACCTACAATATTATGGCCGATCCAAGTTTACAACCGATTTCACGTTTTAACCCCAATATTGGTATTGGATTTTATTTGAAACACAAGGACTATTTTGTGTCGTTGTCTACACCTAAAATGTTGGATACCAAAAGAGCTAAAAACGAAGATGGATTTGCTACAGCGGCTACCGATCAAGCACATTATTATTTCTCAGCGGGAAGAACTTTTGAAGTGAGCTCGTCTTTAGATTTAGTGCCATCGATTATGGTACGTTATGTAAACGGAGCTCCTTTTTCAACAGATTTCACGACTACAGCGAAATTTGATGATAAATTTGATTTAGGAGTTACTTACAGAACGGATCGTTCGTTTGCTGGTTTGGCTAAGATTAACGTAAGCAATAAATTCGCTTTAGGATATGCGTATGAGTACAGCTTACGCAGTGAGTTGTTAGGAAGAGCAAACGGTTCAAACGAATTCTATTTGCAGTATAAATTCAATTAGTCACTAAGTACTTTTTAAAAGGTATTTAATAAAAAAGGGTTAATCTGAAAAGATTAACCCTTTTTGTTTTTATTTTTGTGAAATGAAATTAGTAGCCTGTGATGCATCGCATCTTCCTGTAATCATTGACTTAACGAAGAAGATTTGGCCCAATGCCTATGGGAATATCTTAACGAGGAGCCAACTGGATTATATGATTGATACCTTTTATACGGAAACCGCCTTACTTGAATTAATGGTAAAGGGACATGTTTTCTATTTGGCACAAGACGAAAAGGATTGCTATGTAGGATTCGTATCGTATGAAATTAATTGCGAACCCACAAAAACAAAAATCCACAAAATATATGTGCTTCCAGAATTACAGGGCGCTGGTTTAGGCCGATATTTTTTTGAATGGGTAAAGACAAAAGCCATCGATAATAAACAAAAAAAGATTTTCTTAAACGTTAATAAAAATAATAAAGCCCGTTTCTTTTATGAGAAATTAGGATTTTCACAAGTAAAAGAAGATGTTATTGCTATTGGTCAAGGATATGTAATGGATGATTACGTAATGGAAATTACTATTTAACGATTACGCTCGCCATAATTTCGTTTTCCTGTAAACTTACTTTTATTGCTGGGTAAACTGGCTTCTTCAGTTTTACTCGAAGGGGCAATTAGTTTGTTTAATTCAGTAACTTCAGCATCGGTTAAGTTGCGGTATTTTCCTTCGGCAACGTCTAGTGAAATATTGATGATTCGCGTGCGTTTCAAAGCGGTTACTTCATAATCTAAATACTCACACATCCTACGAATTTGGCGGTTTAATCCTTGCGTTAAAATGATTCGGAAAACATATTTGCTAATTTGCTCTACTTTGCATTTCTTGGTAATCGTTTCCAAAATCGGTAAGCCATTGCCCATACGGTCAATGAATTGATCGGTAATGGGTTTGTCTACAGTTACAATGTATTCTTTTTCGTGGTTATTTCGGGCACGTAAAATTTTATTTACAATATCGCCATCATTGGTCATGAAAATCAAACCTTCACTGGCTTTGTCTAAACGTCCAATTGGAAAAATACGCTCAGGGTAATTGATGAAATCTATTATATTGTCTCGAACATCTAAATTGGTGGTACATTCTATACCGGCGGGTTTGTTGAAGGCAATATAAATGGGTTTCTCCGTTCGCTCCTGAATCAATTTACCATTTACTCTTACTTCGTCCTTTGGACTCACTTTAGTGCCCATTTCTGGAACAATTCCATTAATGGTAACTCTTCCTTGTTCAATCAAACGATCGGCCTCTCTGCGAGAGCAAAAGCCGGTTTCCGATAAGAACTTATTGATTCGAGTTGTGTTTTCTTCCATGAGACAAAGATAGGGTTTTTAGTGAAAAAGCGAAAAGGGATTGGTAATCGTAATTTGCAGGTATAAAATCGTTGTTGCGTTGTTGATAAAAACAAAAAAGCCCTTTAAAAAAAGGACTTTAATGTATTTTAAAATGGAAAAAACTAAAGGCTTGCAAATAATTTGTCCATTTTTACTTTTTCTTCGTCGGCTAAAACACCGTCTACTAAAATTCTGCCACTGTGTTCATCAGTGATAATTTTTTTACGTGCCGCAATTTCCATTTGTGTTTGTGGTGGAATGGTGAAGAAAGAACCTGCAGAGGCACCACGTTCAATGGATACTACTGCTAACCCGTTTCTCACACTACTTCTAATTCTGTCATAAGCCACTAACAAACGCGCTTCTGTTTTGCCTCTTAGTTCAGCCGATTTGTTCAATAAGAAGGTTTCTTCTTTTTCGGTTTCAGACATGATATCGCTTAACTCAGCTTTTTTGTGTTTTAAGTGCGATTCTTTACCGTCAAGTTTTTCTTGGGTTTGATCAATAACTTCTTTACGGTGCTCAATAGACGCTTTCATTTCTTTAATATGCTTTTCAGCCAATTGAATTTCTAATTCTTGAAATTCTACTTCTTTAGTCAAAGAATTAAATTCTCTATTGTTGCGAACATTTTTTTGTTGTTCTAAATATTTTTTGATAGACGCATTGTGGCCATCAATTGCGTTTTTCTTTTCTTTGATTTGCTCATCAATAGTCTCTAAATCGCTTTTCAACTTTTCTAAACGTGCAGAAAGTCCTGTAACTTCATCTTCTAAATCATCTACTTCTAGAGGCAATTCACCTCTAACATTTCTTATTTCGTCAATTTTAGAATCAACTAGTTGTAAAGCATAAAGGGCTCTTAACTTATCTTCTACGCTTATCTCTTTGATTGTTGCCATATTTAAAAGTACTTAACTGGATTTGTATTTTCTTCTGATAAAATAATTCCACTCGAAAGCGAATTGGGTGCAAAATTAGTGATTTTTTCTTTAAGAAAATCAACTATATAGTTTTTTGTAAATCTTTCGCTTTCAAAGTGACCAATATCGGCCAAAAGCAATTGATTTTCGGCTTCGTAAAATTGGTGGTATTTCAAGTCGGCCGTCAAATAAGCATCGGCTCCCAACAGTTTTGCATTTGGAATGGCAAAACTACCACTTCCTCCTAAAACCGCTACTTTTTTAATGGTATTTCCAGTAAATGCCGAATGTCGTATGCTACCACATTTTAGTTTTTCTTTTACCAATTGCAAAAAATCGGTTTCAGTAAGGGCATTTTTTAATTCGCCTATTCGTCCTAATCCAATATTTTGATGTTGGTTTTCAAGGGAATAAATTTCATAAGCCACTTCTTCATAGGGATGATTTGAAAATAACGCAGCCAATAGTTTAGCTTGTAAATGCTTCTCATAGGTAACTTCGATTTTAATTTCGGTTGTTTCTACAAATTCAAAGCGTTCTCCAATTTTAGGGTTCGAGTGTTTATTGCCTCTATAGGTGCCGCTGCCTGATGATGAAAAGCTACAATCTTCATAATTACCTATGGTTCCAGCTCCCGCATCAAATAAAGCTTTTCGAATCTTTTCTACCTGCTCTGCTGGGGAATAAGTAACTAATTTTTGAATATAATTGGGTTTTGGAATCAGTACTTTGGATGCTTCTATTCCTAAGGCCTTACAAAAAATAGCATTGACGCCATTTTGATGATTGTCTAATGCGGTATGAACAGCATAAATAGCAATATCATTTTTGATGGCTTTGAGTAGGGCGCGTTCTACATAATTTTTACCGGTAATTTTTTTAATCCCTGAAAATAATATCGGGTGAAAGCATACGACCAAATTGCATTTTTTGCGAATGGCTTCGTCAATGACAACTTCCAGAGCATCATGACAGACTAAAATTCCTGAAATTTCAGTTGTTGCATCACCAACTAATAGTCCTACATTGTCAAAATCTTCAGCATAACCTAAGGGTGCCATTTCTTCAAGTATAGAAAGTATTTGGGTAAGTTTCATGAGTTAATTTTAATAAATAATGCCTACAAAAATAACGAATTACTCCTTAGAATTACGATGTAAAAGGAGATAAACTTTATTTTACAGATATTTTATTATACTTTCGTAATATGATTTGGTTACGAAAGATACTTTTTCCTTTGGCGCTGTTGTTTTGGTGTGTCACTTTTCTTCGAAATTGGCTCTACGACAAAGGTGTGTTCAATAGCTTTACTTTTGATGTTCCTGTTATTACTGTTGGCAACCTAAGTGTAGGTGGAACAGGCAAAACGCCTCAAATAGAATATTTAATTCGGTTACTTTCAGAACACTATCACGTTGCGGTTCTCAGTAGAGGGTATAAAAGAATTACTAAAGGTTATATTTTGGCAGATGAAAAGGCAACGGCGGCTACAATTGGCGACGAACCTTTTCAATTGTTCTCTAAGTTCCCTTCAATTCAGGTTGCTGTGGATACGCAACGAAAAAACGGAATAAACCAACTCCTTCAAGGGTCTAATCGTCCCGATGTTGTTTTGTTAGACGATGCTTTTCAACACAGAAAAGTACAAGCGGGTCTATCTATTTTGCTTACCGCTTACGATGATTTATTTTGTGCTGATTTCATTTTGCCCTTTGGTAATTTAAGAGAATCTTCTCTAGGAAAAAAAAGAGCCGATATGATAATTGTCACTAAATGTCCATCCGATTTGTCCGAACTTGCACAACAAGAAATAATTAAACAATTGCAGGTAACACAACCCGTATATTTTTCAACGATCCAATATGATGATTGTGTAGTAAGTGCACAAAACACTTGTAGCGTATCGGATATTCAAAAGGAAAGAAAAGTGTTAGTAGCCGGTATTGCAAACCCAAAGTTATTTTTTAGTTATTTAAAAAACGAACAAGACGAGTGCTTTACTTTTCCAGATCACCATCATTTTTCAAAAACAGATTGTGAAAAGATTATAGAAAGTGCTCAGGGCAAAAAAATTGTAACTACCGAAAAAGATTTTGTGCGATTAAAAGGCGTATTGCCTCCATCGCAATTGTATTATTTGCCCATTCGCACCTTGTTCCTAAACGGAACTAATTTTGATAATACAATAAAAGATTATGTGGGAAAAAGTACAATAAACGGTTAATTTTATTAAGGAAAAAACCAATTTTATTCCAGAATATGGTGTTATCTTAGGTTCTGGTTTAGGCCAATTTACCGATGATATTACGATAGAACTGTCTGTAGAGTATTCTGCCATTCCAAATTTTCCCATTTCAACGGTTCAAGGACATAAAGGTGCTTTAGTTTTTGGAACTATTCAAGGTAAAAAAGTTGTTGCCATGCAAGGACGTTTTCATTATTATGAAGGGTATGATATGAAACAAGTTACCTTTCCGGTTCGGGTAATGAAAAGGCTTGGGGTTCAAAAACTAATTGTTTCCAATGCTTCAGGCGGCGTTAATCCATTATTCAGCATTGGCGATATTGTTGTCATTACCGATCATATCAATATGTTGCCAGAACATCCATTGCGCGGACACAACGACGAACGTTTTGGCCCTCGATTTGTTAACATGAGCGCACCCTATTCTTTAGCGATGATTGATCAGGCCTTTGCATTGGCTCAAGAATTAAAAATAGATTTAAAAAAAGGAATTTACCTAGCTTTACAAGGCCCTACATTTGAAACCCTTTCCGAATATAAAATGGTTAAGGCCTTAGGCGCCGATTGTGTAGGGATGTCTACCGTTCCCGAAGTTATTGTTGCGCGTCACATGGATATGGAGTGTTTCGGAATTTCGGTTATTACCGATATGGGCGACGAAGAAAATATCGACGAGGTGAATCACAAAGAAGTATTAGAGGCAGCTAAAAAAGCAGAACCTCATGTTCGTAATTTAATTAAAAACCTGATTATTCGTTCGTAGCTAAATAGGAATGAATGACTTCATAAAAAAAGTCGGGTTCAAAGGGCTTGGTTATCACTTCATTCATGCCAAACGACAATAACGTTTCTTTGTTTTCATTTAATGAAATCGCTGTCAATGCAATAATAGGTGTTTTGGTATCAAAAGACCGAATGGCTGCAGTGGCTTCGGTACCGCTGATGCCAGGCAGATGAACATCCATTAAAATAAGATCATATTGATTAGTTTTAGCATTTTCTATCGCCTCTTCACCGCTGTCTAAAATCACACAGGATATTCCCTTTTTTTCTAACATTTTTTGGGTAATCATTTGATTGATTTTATTATCTTCAATCAATAGCACTATTTTCTTTTTTCCGTCGGTCACTGTTGTTTTTGGAACTAGTTTCTCTTCACTTTTTTCTCCTTTTTCAAATTGAAGTTCAAATGAAAAGGTACTTCCTTTTTGGCTTTCACTCGTTAAATGAATGGTGCTATCCATTAATTCCAGAATTTTTTTAACTATGGATAGACCTAATCCGGTTCCGCCGTAGGTTCTGTTAATTTCTACCGATCCTTGGCTAAAACTATCAAAAATGGTTCGTTGTTTTTCAAGGGGAATACCAATGCCGTTATCTTTTATTTCAAAATGCAATTTGATGTGCTTTTCATCTTCATAGAGGTTTTTTATTGTAAACCAAACATCTCCATTTTTACTAAATTTAATGGCATTATTTAATAAATTGATGACAATTTGTGAAAGCTTAGTGGGGTCGCCTTTCAGGTAATCTGAAATGCTTGAATCAATTTGTAAGTGGCATTTGGTATTGTTTTCATGAATAAATTCTTTGAAGGAAATGGTTATGTTTTCAATCAATTCTTTCAGATTAAAACTGATTTTTTCTACTTGTATTTTGTCCGATTCTAATCGGTTGATTTCTAAAATATCATTGATAAAATGAAGTAAATAACTTCCAGAAAACTCAAGCGATTTTAAATAGTTCAATTGGCTTGCTTTGGGTTTTTCTTGCAACAACAAATAGGTAATTCCATTAATAGCATTTAATGGGGTTCTCAATTCATGGCTTACTGTTGATAAAAATTCTGCCCGTGCTTTTGAAGCTTGCTCGGCTTTTTCTTTTTCTGAAGTAAGTTCTTTGTTTTTTTCCTCTAATAGCGTATTGGTTGTGATTCTTATTTTATTGTTTTTATACAGCGAAAAACTCAATAACGAGAGGATGGAAATCAGTGCAATACTCAATATAAAAATTAACTTTGAAAAGCGTAATGTTTTTTGTTGGCTTTTTTTCTCTTTATCCAATTGTTCGATTTTTTTCAATTGCTCGTCAAACTGAATTTTATCAATCATATTTTCAGAGCCGTTGGAATTAAGGTGGTTGTGAATGGAATCGGATAATTGGGTGTATTTTTTCAGGAAAACTAGGGATTGTTTTGTGTTTTTCGTTTTTTCATAAGCCACACTTAATTGTTTTAAAATGCGCTTGGTAATACTAAAATCGGTTTTGTTGTTTGTGTTTGCTGCATGTGCCAATGTATAATAATTAATTGCGTTGGCAAATTTTTCCTGAACCATTTCAATTTCTCCTAATTGATAATAGGCCTCAATTTTTGTACTTATGAATGAATCGTCGGCTAAATTTTCAATCACCGATTGTAAAATACGACTGGCTTCTGAAAATTCTTTTTTTTCTTTTTTAATGATTCCTTTTTGAAGGTTAATAAGCTCTATGGCGTCTAAAAAATTTAAGGATTCATATAAAGTAGAAGCTTTTTCAAAATAGATTTCGGCAACGGCTATTTTGTTTTTTTTCAAATAACATTTTCCAAGACTATAATAGGCTAATGCTAAATTTGCGGTAGGATTTTTTTTATTAAAAGCATTTATAGCTCGTATGTAATTGTCAATAGCTAGTTCGTTTTTATCGATATCATAGTAAACGTAGGCCAATTGCAAATAGGCGGCACCCAATTTTGATTTTTGACCCTTATTTTTTGCAAATGCAACAGCTTTTTCTGTAAATAAAATGGCTTTACTGACCGATTTTTTTTCTTCTTTATTGAAAAGACCGATTTCGAGATAGTAATCCGTACTGTCATTAATTTTGGCTACTTCTTTGTAGACAGATTGTGCATAACTGCATCCAGTTAGCATTGCTAAAAATAGTATAAATTGCTTAATCAAAAGGATCTAGAATTAAGATTACCCTTGCAATTTAAGTGTTTTGTTGCTAAAAAAAAAGTTTATTTTTTGGAAATGAAGGCGATTAAATCGATAATTCGAGATGAGTAACCAATTTCATTGTCATACCAACCAACTATTTTTACCATTTTATCAATAACAGAAGTTAATTGGGCATCAAATACGCAGGAATTTGGATTGCCAATAATATCTACCGATACGATGGGATCTTCGGTATAGTCGAGAATTCCTTTTAAATGAGTTGCGGCTGCATTTTTAAATGCCAGATTGATTTCAGCTATGGTTACTTTTCGTTTTACATTGAATGTAATATCGGTTAGGGAGCCATCGGCCACAGGAACTCTAATGCCACACCCTCCAATTTTTCCGTCGAGACTTGGAAAAATTTTGGTTAATGCTTTTGCGGCACCCGTAGTCGTAGGTACAATGGATTGAGCTGCACCGCGCGCTCTGCGAAGATCTTTGTGCGGTTGATCGTGTAAACTTTGATCAGTAGTGTAGGAGTGAACCGTGGTAATGTAGGCTTGTTCAATTGCACATAATTCTTGTATTACTTTAATCATGGGAGCTGCATTATTGGTGGTGCAGCTTGCATTTGAAATAATGGTTTCGCTTCCGTCGAGTAAGTGTTCGTTTACACCCAATACGATTGTTTTAATGGCTTCAATATCGGAAGGAGCCGAAAGTATTACTTTTTTTGCCCCGGATTTAATATGAGAATTGATCTCTTCAAAAGTTATAAATTTTCCAGTCGATTCGACAACAAAATCAATATCTAGTGATTTCCAATCTAAATTTTTTATTTCGCTTTCGTGAAAGAAAATATAGGATTTATTGTGGATACTTATGGAGTCATCTGTAAACGAAATACTTTGATTTAAAACCCCGTGAATGCTATCATATTTAAGTAAATGCGCCATTGTTTTGCAATCGGCAATGTCATTAATAGCCACCACTTCTATAGTAGGATTATGCAACAACAATCGGAATACATTGCGTCCAATTCTTCCAAAACCATTAATTGCAATTCGTGTTTTCAATAGTATTTTTTTGAAGTTGTAGTTGTTCTAGAATTTGAACTTTTAGTGAATATGTTTCTCGGCATGATAGGAAGAGCGCACTAAAGGTCCGCTTTCGACATGTCTGAAGCCTAATTCTTTTCCTATTTGTTCGTATTTTGCAAATTGTTCGGGTGTAATGAATTCTTTTACAGGTAAATGTTTCTTACTAGGTTGCAGGTATTGGCCAATGGTTACAATATCTACTTTAGCTTCTTTTAAATCATGTAAAACCTGAATGACTTCTTCTTCGGTTTCTCCTAATCCAAGCATGATTCCCGATTTCGTTCTATTGATACCTTGTTCTTTTAAATAACGTAATACTTCTAAACTTTTTTCATACTTGGCTTGAATGCGCACTTCCCGTGTTAATCGTTTTACGGTTTCCATATTGTGCGAAACGACTTCTGGCGCTACTTCGATAATACGATCTAAGTTGCGCGTGTTTCCTTGAAAATCAGGAATTAGGGTTTCTAGTGTGGTGTTGGGATTCATTCGACGAATGGCTTTTACCGTTTCTGCCCAAATAATCGATCCCATATCTTTTAAATCATCTCGGTCTACACTGGTAATTACCGCATGTTTGATGTTCATAATTTTGATCGAACGCGCTACTTTTTCAGGTTCGTCCCAATCCACAGTTTCTGGACGGCCGGTTTTTACACCACAAAAACCACACGAACGCGTACAAATATTTCCTAAGATCATAAATGTTGCAGTTCCTTCGCCCCAGCATTCTCCCATATTTGGGCAACTTCCTGAGGTGCAAATGGTATTCAGTTTGTATTTGTCTACTAAACCACGAAGTTCAGTGTATTTTTGACCGGTAGGCAGTTTAACGCGCAGCCATTTTGGTTTGGGTGCGTGTGGCGTTATCGATTCTAAAACAGTATTCATGTTCCAATAATTTGAGCGACAAAGATACGATATCAAATTTAGAATTTTGAACTAAGAAATTAGAAAAAGATTCAGATTAATAAAGTTTTATGATTTGTTGGAGAATTGAAATAAAAAAGGGATTATTTTTTTTGAATGATCTCCGCTAATAATTTTTTAGCTCGCAGTAGTTTAATTTTAATATTGTTCAACGGCTCATCTATTTGATCGGCCATTTCTTGGTAGCTCATTTCTTGGAAATATCGCATTTGAATAACTTCTTGATAGGCGGGCTTTAATTGTTTAATGTATTGTAATAGTTGAGCTAAATTTTGCTCTATAATCAATTCGTCTTCGGCAGAATTGGAATTGTCTGCTACAAAATAAGCTTGACGGTCTTCGTCTTCGTTGAGGTCAATAAATAATGAGGATTTCTTTTTTCGAAGCAAGTCAATGTGTACGTTTTTTGCGATGGCAATCAACCAAGTATTGAATCCAAATTCGGGATTGTAGGTTGCAATTTTATCAAATGCTTTGGCAAATGTTTCAATAACAATATCCTCGGTATCGGTTTCGTTTTCAGTACGTTTTAACATGTAACCATACACTTCGTTCCAAAAAAAATCCAACAGAAAAGTAAAGGCAACTTGATCCCCTTTTTTTGCCTGTTCAATATTTTTCTGAATGAGAACTGCGTTTATTTCCAATGTACTGGTTTTGAAATGATGTTTTTTACAAACACATTTAGTTGTGTAAAAATAACAATTAATTCAATTAATGGATACCAATAGAGAACATCTTTTTCTTTTAATTTGGCTGCAGCTTTACCTATTGCAATCCAAGTGAATAAGTAGCGAAACACAATAATACTCGAAATAACGATCCATTGGTATTGGAAAATTAACAACACAATGGCTAACAGTACGAAGCTGATTTGTGATATTAAAAATAGCCCCAATTGAAATCGATCAAATCCTTTGTAAAAATGGGTTGTAGCGGCGTTTCTTCTTTTTTGAAGGACCCAATCTTTGAAACTGGTCTTTGCTTCTGTATAGGTAAAACTATCGGTACTAAAAACAATATTTGTATTGCTTGATGTTGCCGCTTGATTGATGAATAAGTCATCATCTCCGGCGCGAACTTTCATGTGATCCATAAATCCTCGCACGTTAAAAAATTCTGATTTTTTATAAGCTAAATTTCGGCCTACCCCCATATAAGGTTTACCTAGTTTTGCCCAAGAAAAGTATTGTATCGCAGTAAGTAAAGTGTCAAAACGGATCATTTTGTTTAAGAATGAATTTTTAACCTTTTCGTAGGCTCCATATCCTAAAACAATAGTTTTCTCTACAGTAAATTGACTAGAAATTTGTAACAACCAATCGGTTGAAACAGGATAACAATCAGCGTCGGTAAAAACAAGATATTCATTTTTAGTGGCCTTAATGCCTAGTGTTAGCGCAAATTTTTTATTTCCCCAAAACGCTTCGTTGTTTTCTACTTTTACTAATTTGACATTGGAATATTGTTTTTCGTAGCTTTCAAAAAGTTCTAGCGTTTCATCACTAGAAGCATCGTCTATTAATACAATCTCATAATCTGGATAATTTTGCGACACAATAAATGGAAAATATTTTTTGATATTTTCTTCTTCATTTTTAGCACAAATAATGATCGATATGGGCAATCTTTTGGGTGTAATGTTTTGTTTTTTAGCAAAAGAAAATGTGCCAAAAATAAAGACATAATACACAAATTGTATTAATGTAATTCCTATAAAAATAAGTGATAAAATGAACAGCATAGAAAAAATATAATCGGATTTTAATATTCAGCAAATGTAAAAAATAAAAAGTGATTGGACAATTAAATTATGTTTACTTCGGCTTCGATGGCTATGCCAAATTGATCTAAAATAGTTTGCTGAATATTTTTTGAAAGAGCCACAATTTCTGCCCCTGTCGCTGTTCCATAATTGACTAATACCAAGGCTTGATTTTTGTGAACACCTGCATCACCAAAACGTTTTCCTTTGAAACCAGCTTGTTCAATTAACCAACCCGCCGGAACTTTTACACTATTCTCGGAAACGACATAGTGTGGCATTTCGGGATGTACTGCTTTTGCTTTTTCATAGTCAGTTTTTGAAATGATAGGGTTCTTAAAGAAACTACCGCTATTTCCTAATTCTTTGGGGTCAGGGAGTTTGCTTTGGCGAATGGCAATTACTGCATTACTTACCTCTTTTAATGTAGGATTTTGTATGTTTTTTTTCAATAATTCGGCTTCTATTGCACCATAATTTGTAGAAACCGCATGATTTTTTTTGGATAATTTAAAACTGACCGCTGTGATAATATATTGCTCTTTCAATTCATTTTTAAAAATACTTTCTCGATAGTCAAATTGGCATTGTACATTAGTAAATGTTTCTATTTCCAATGTACTTCGATTGAGTGCCTCGCAGGAAAACATGGTGTCTTTAATTTCAACACCGTAAGCCCCTATATTTTGTATGACTGTAGTGCCTACGTTTCCTGGAATTAGGGATAAGTTTTCAATGCCACCAAAATTTTGATCAATACACCAAAGTACAAATTCATGCCAGTTTTCTCCGGCTTGTGCCCTTACAATTACAAAATCTTCGTTCTCATCAATCAGTTCTATCCCTTTCAAATTAACGTGAACCACTAATTTTTGAATGTCTTGCGTAAGTAACATATTGCTACCACCTCCTAAAATAAAGAGATCCTTTGTAGAGGCAATTGCTTCAATTAAAGTTGAAATAGAGTTTACAGCGACGAATTCTTTAGCTTTGGCATCGATTCCAAAAGTATTGTATTTTTTTAACGATTGATTCTGTATGATGTTCATTTGATAAAGGTAAAAGGGATTATAGTGCTTTTCTCAATTCTTCTTCGCTCACAAATTCATTTTTTTTGAAAGTCTCTGTACCATTTTTGTATACCAATACAACTGGCAAGCCTTCATAACCTAAAGCATTAAAAAGCGATTTGTTTTTATCGGCATCAATACGATGAATAATTACTTTGTTGGTTAATTCTGCATTCATTTTTTCTAAATACGGAGCCATTTTTTTGCACGGTGCACACCATTCAGCATAGAAATCAATGACTACAACTTTATCGGTGGTTAATAATTTAGCATACACTTCTTTTGTCATTCCTTTCCAAGTGGCATTTGCTTCAGGATGGGCTTTGCTCCAGGCTAAATACCCGCCATCCAATTCCATTACTGTTTTAAAACCTAATGCACTCAAATGAGATGCCGCTTTTTTGCTTCTACCACCCGCTAAGCAATAAACGAGTACCGGTTTGCTTTTGTCCAAGGCAGCAACTTGGGTGTCAAAATCGCTACCATTCCAATCTATGTTTTGGGCATTGTTAATGTACCCACCGGCATATTCTCCCGGGGTTCTCACATCTAGTAGTTGTACGTCTGAGTTTTTTTCTAAGGTAGATTTGAATTCGGACACTTCCACACTTTTAAAATTTTGACTGTTTGTGCAACTAGCAGTAAATAGTAGAATAATTAAGGAACTATAGTTTATTATTTTTTTCATAAGGAAAATAGTTTATAGGTTTTATGGGTTTGTTTCATGATGTCTTCGGTGCGTTCGGGATGGGTGTCTGAAATAAAAATTTGGCCAAACACATCGTCGTTAACCATGTTGATGATTTGTTGGACTCTGTACGCATCCAATTTGTCAAAAATGTCATCAAATAATAGTATGGGCAAAGTGTTACTTTGGTTTTTTACAAATTCAAATTGCGCTAATTTTAGTGCAATTAAAAATGATTTTTGTTGGCCTTGTGAACCAAATTTTTTAATTGGATATCCATCAATTTCAAAAACCAGATCATCCTTATGAATACCAGAACAGGTATACTGAATGATTTTATCCTTTGCCAAGGAGTCGTTTAAAAGCTGGAGTAAATTCGTTTCGAATAATTGACTTTCATAGTGTAAGGCTACTTTTTCGTTGCCTCCCGAAATTGTAGCATGGTGTTTTTCAAAAATGGGAACAAATGCTTCTAAAAATTGTTTTCTTTTTTCAAAAATGATTTGTCCCGAATGACTCAATTGCTCGTTGTAAATGGATAAATTATCGGCATCAAAAGTTCGATTGAGCGCAAAATATTTGAGCAATGCATTACGTTGCGTAAGTGTCTTTTGGTAATGAATCAATACTTGTAAATATGTGGTATCCAATGTAGCTATTACGCTATCAATGAATTTTCGACGTGTTTCGCTACCTTCCACAATTAAATCGGTGTCGGAAGGCGAAATAATAACTAAGGGAATAAAACCAATGTGTTCCGAAAGCTTTTCATAGGCTTTTCCATTGCGTTTGATCGTTTTTTTTTGCCCTTTTTTCAAACTACAAACAATTTTTTCTTCTTTGTCGTTTTTTTCAAGTAGGGCATCAATTACAAAAAACTCTTCGCCATGTTTTATGTTTTGAGTGGCCAACGGATTGAAATAACTTTTACCATAAGCCAAATGATAGATAGCATCTAATATGTTGGTTTTACCTACCCCATTTTTACCCACAAAACAATTAATTTTAGCCTCAAAATCAAATTCTATTTGGGCTAAATTTTTGTAGTTTAGAAGCGATAATTGTTTTAAAAACACTATTTTGGTACTTTAATTGAAGGCTAAAAATAAGATATTTTACAAAAGTATAGCGAATTTGTTAAAAATATCTACTAAAATGGTTTTTAATTTTAATAAATATTATATTTTTGCACCTCATTAAATTTAATATAAATGGCAACATATAACAAAAGAGGATACAAAGCACCAAAACCCGAGGACGCTAAAGTTGAAAAAGATTTTGACGAAGTAATTGATGTTAGCGATAGTACTACCGCTGAGGTTTTCAATACATTAGATGCGACCGCTTCTAGAACGGAAGATTGGGTAGCTAAAAATCAGAAATTGATTTTAACGGTTGTTGGAGTAATTGCCCTGGCAACTCTAGGATATGTTTTATATAACAAATTTGTTGTTGAGCCTAAGGAAGATAAAGCAGCCAACGAAATTTTTCAATCACAACAATATTTTCAACAAGCAGTTGATGCGACCACAAAACCAGATTCATTATACAATTTAGCACTTAAAGGTGGTGAAGGGAAATTAGGATTTGTAGGTATTGCTGAAGAATATGCAGGAACAGCCGCTGGTAACTTGGCGAATTATTATGCAGGAATTTCTTATTTAAATACGGGTGATTATAAAAATGCAATCGCTTATTTAGAAAAATTTAATTCAGAAGATGCTGTATTGAAACCACTTGCCATTGGTGCCATTGGAGATGCTTTATCGGAAACCAATAAAGTTGACGATGCCATTTCATACTACAAAAAAGCTGCTGAAGCTACAGAAAACGATTTTACAACACCACGATTCTTGTTTAAAGCTGCCCAGCTATTAGTTGTTTCTGGCAAAAAAGCAGAAGCCAATAAATTGTTTGTTGAAATCAAAGAAAAGTATGAAACTTCTAAAGAAGGTATGAATATTGATGCCTATATTGCGATGACCGAATAAGTATGGCTACAGAAAATAAAAATTTATCCAATTACGATAAAAACACAATCCCAAACGCGAAAGACTTTCGGTTTGGGATTGTTGTTTCAGAATGGAATGAACAAATTACAGAAGGTTTATTTCAAGGAGCCTATTCGGCATTGGTAGATTGTGGTGCCTCTTCTAAAAATATTATCAGATGGAATGTTCCAGGTAGTTTCGAATTGATTTTTGGGGCGAGACAGATGCATGAAAAATTGGATATAGATGCTGTTATCGTTATAGGTTGCGTTATTAAAGGTGAAACTATGCATTTCGAATTTGTTTGCGAAGGGGTAACCCAAGGGATGAAAGATTTGAATTTATTGTATGATGTACCTACCATTTTTTGTGTACTAACCGATAACACGCTACAACAATCAATGGACCGAAGCGGTGGTAAGCATGGTAATAAAGGGATTGAGGCAGCTATAGCCGCCATAAAGATGATCGATTTAAATACTAAATTGAGCAAATAATTCTTTTTAGAATAAAAAAATACATTTCACAGCGGGCAACTTATATAGGGAGCAAAGCTGTGATTTTTTTTTCGCTGCCATTTTTGTTACTAACTTTTCTGTTGTTCCAATTTTATAGGCGTAAAAACCAGCATAAAATTTCATAAATTTGTAACATCATCTAATAAAAACACCTCAGATTAATGTCTGGAATTATTCAATTATTACCGGATCACGTAGCCAATCAAATTGCAGCAGGAGAAGTGGTGCAACGCCCGGCCTCTGTTGTTAAAGAACTGTTAGAAAATGCTGTCGATGCCAAAGCATCCGACATAAAATTGATTGTAAAAGAAGCAGGAAAAACCTTGGTGCAAGTAATCGATAATGGATTAGGAATGAATACTACCGATGCTCGGTTGTGTTTTGAACGCCACGCTACATCTAAAATTCGCCAAGCTGAAGATTTATTTGATTTACATACCAAAGGTTTCCGTGGAGAAGCTTTGGCCTCTATTGCGGCCATTGCCCATGTAGAAATGAAGACCAAACAAGACCAAGAAGAATTGGGAAATCATATAGTTATCGAAGGGAGTAAATTAACCTCCCAAGAGGTCGCCGTTTTGCCTAAAGGAACTTCTTTTGCAGTGAAAAACTTGTTTTTTAATATTCCGGCCCGACGCAATTTTTTAAAATCGGAAACAGTCGAGTTGCGTCATGTATTGGATGAATTTCATCGGGTAGCCTTAGCACATCCCTCTATTTCATTTACATTAATCCACAATGGGAGTGAGTTGTTCAATTTGCCAGGATCAAATAGGCGACAAAGAATAGTGACACTATTTGGTGGTAAAACGAATGAAAAATTAGTACCGGTTTCCGAAGATACCGATCTCATTAAAATAAAGGGTTTTGTAGGAAAACCTGAATTTTCTAAAAAAAGTCGAGGCGAACAGTTTTTCTTTGTGAACGATAGATACATCAAAAGTCCGTATTTACATCATGCCATCATGAGTGCCTTTGAAGGCTTGTTGAAAGAAGGTAATCAACCCAGTTATTTTTTATACTTGCAAGTTCCGCCTCATACAATTGACATCAATATTCATCCTACCAAAACCGAAATCAAGTTTGACGATGAGCATTCTTTGTATGCTATTTTGCGTTCGGCGGTGAAACACAGCTTAGGGCAATTTAATGTGTCGCCAATTCTCGATTTTGAACGCGATGCAAACCTTGATACGCCCTACCAATATAAAGATAAAACCGCCGATTTTCCTACCATTCAAGTAGACGCTGGATTCAATCCATTTGCGTCTGAAAAACCCTCAAAATCATTAAATACTTTTGGCAGTTATAAAAAGGATATTGCACAAGCCAATTGGGAGAGTTTGTATGTGGGACTAAAGCAAGATACCGAAGAATTAGCTTCTTTTTCTTTTGAAAGTACCGAAGTTACAGGTTCATTATTTGATGAACAAACCAGCGAGTCTATGGCTCATACAACGTATCAAATTCACAAAAAATATATTGTTAGTGCCATCAAATCCGGAATGCTAGTGATGGATCAACGCAGAGCGCACCAACGGGTTTTATACGAACAATTTTTAACTAATATTACCATTCAAAAAGCGGCAAGCCAACAGTTGTTGTTTCCATTAACTTTATTTTTTTCCACTAGCGAAATACAATTGTTACGCGAGATGCAGTCCACTTTAGAAAATACAGGTTTCATTTTTGATACTTTTACTGCCGATACTGTTCAAATATCGGGTTTGCCTCTAGCAATGGCTGAAAGTGAGGTTTCGATCGTATTAGAAGAACTCATCAACAATTTACAAAACGAAATTCCTGAAAGTAGTTTTTCACAAAGCGACACGATTGCCAAATCTATGGCTAAAAGTTTAGCGGTTAAATCCGGTACATATTTAACGGATAAGGAGCAAGAGAATCTGGTAAATTCATTATTTGCTTGTAAAGAACCTACTATTTCTCCTTTTCAAAAACCCACTTTTATTACCTTTACGGTAGAAGATTTAGATAAAAGATTTGCACTATGATGAACAACATGACCAATACTGTAAAACAGTTATTAATCTTAAATATTTTATTTTTCGTAGGGAGTTACTTTGTGCCTCAAGCCACGGATTTATTAGCGCTACATTATTTTGAAAGTGATAAATTTCAATTGTGGCAACCCCTATCGCACATGTTTATGCATGGAAACCTCATGCATATTTTTTTCAATATGTTTGCATTAGTGTCTTTTGGAAGTGCTTTAGAACAATTTTGGGGTCCTAAGAAATTTTTGTTCTTTTATTTTTCCTGCGGAATTGGAGCTGCTTTGGTGCATTCAGGAGTGAACTATTATTATTTTCATGATGGTTTAAATACGCTAATTACAAATGGTTTTCAAAAAGCAGAAATATTCAAAATACTCAACGAAGGTAAATTCATGACGTCCTGGCAAGACGTATTGTCACCCTCAACTTTTGATGCCATGATAAGCGCCTTGACGCCTACTGTGGGAGCTACTGGAGCTATATATGGCTTGTTGGTCGCTTTTGCTTTTATGTTTCCCAATGCAGAACTTGCTTTGATGTTTATTCCTGTGCCTATTAAAGCCAAATATTTTGTGCCTGCTATTGTCTTATTGGATTTATTTTCTGGTGTAACGGGCTATAGCATTTTTGGAGGTGGAATTGCCCATTTTGCTCACGTGGGAGGCGCTGTAGTGGGCTTTTTAATGATGTGGTATTGGAAGAAAAATCAATTCAATAACAACCGCTGGGATAGAAAATCTTTTTAGATAATAGAATACCGATGAACATTATAGACGATATAAAGCTGCAATACAGAACGGGAGGTATGGTTCAAAAATTACTCTTTTGGAACATTGGCCTTTTTGTATTGGCTACCCTAGTCGATGTGGTATTGAAATTTTCGGGAATTGGGTTTTCTTATTTTGATTATGTAGCCTTATCTTCTAATATAGTAGCGTTTTTTGAGAAGCCCTGGACAATTTTGACGTTTAATTTTTTTCATGCAGGCGTTTTTCATTTGATTTTTAATGTATTGGTGTTGCATTTTTCGGGTCGATTATTCAATACGTATTTTACCGATAAGCAATTATTTGGAGTGTACCTTTTGGGAGGTGTTTTTTCTGGATTGACTTTTATTGTAATGTATTTTGTATTGCAAAAAATTTCTTTATTGGTGGGAGCAAGTGGAGCCATTATGGCACTTTTGATAGCTACTACAACCTATGCGCCATTTATGTTATTGCGTATTCCTTTAGTGGGAACTGTAAAACTATGGCATGTCGCTTTTTTTGTTTTATTGATGGATTTGATCCAGCTACCGCTTGAAAATATGGGCGGTCATATGGCTCATTTTGGGGGTGCCCTTTTCGGGTTTATCTACATTCAATTGTTGAAAAAAGGTGTCGATCTTACCAAACCCTTATCAAAATTTTTGGATCGTTTGGTAACAGTTTTTAGTCCTAAACCTAAAACACCATTTAGAAAAATACATCGAAATACCGAAAAAAAATCGGTACATTCGTATGGTCAAAATAATGAGATGTTCCAAAAACAAATCGACGAAATTTTAGATAAAATCAGTCAATCGGGTTATGATTGTTTGACAAAAGAGGAAAAAGAATTTTTATTTAAAGCAGGAAAATAAGCACAATGCAGCAGCAAAGTTGGTGGTCCAAATTAATTTTTTATTTGAATATAGTATTTGCTGTAGCTACTTTTGTTGCTTATACCTTGCCTTTTTTAGCACCTAAAGCGTTTCCTTTTTTAAGTGTGTTGACTTTGGTACTTCCATTTTTCTTAATGATTAACTTTTTGTTTTTTCTGTATTGGTTATTGCAGTTAAAGCGTCAAATGATACTGTCTGGAATTTTATTATTATTAGGTATTTCCTTTTTAAATCGGTTTTATAAATTTTCGGAAACCAATTTGCCGGAAGAGCCAAACGATATTAAATTGATGAGTTACAATGTCCGATTATTTAATTTGTATGAATGGTTACCTAATGACGATGTACCGTTTCAAATTTCAAATTTATTACTCGACGAACAGCCTGATATTTTATGTTTGCAGGATTACTCACCTAATGACGATGTCAATGTGAATATGTTCAAATATAAATTGGTAAAACTAGAGGGCGATCGTTTGAAATTTGGTCAAGCGATCTATTCTAAATTTAGAATAGTAAATTCTGGCGAGATAGAATTTCCTAATTCCTATAATAGTGTTATTTATGCAGATATAGTAAAGGATAAAGATACCCTTCGCGTGTATAGCATGCATTTAGAATCGGTAAAAATTAGTGCCGATATCAATCAGGAAATGGATGAAAAGCGCTCCAAATTTATTTTTAATAACATCAGTAAGGCCTTCCGTCAGCAGCAGTACCAATCCGAATTAATAAAAGCACATTGCGCTTCGTGTCATTATCCTAAAATTATTTGTGGAGACCTTAATAATAGCGCTTTTTCCTATGTGTACCGAACCATTAAAGGAGATTTAAAAGATGCCTTTGAAGAAGCTGGAACAGGCTTTGGAAAATCGTATAATTACAGCTATTATCCGGCTAGAATTGATTTCATTTTTGTGGAAAATTTTATAGAAGTGAAGCAATTTATGTCTTTGGATTATTTCATTCAAAGCGATCATTTTCCTCAAATTGCCCGTTTAAAGATCAATGCTACCACTAATTTATAGCGATTGATTTTTTAAATAATCTACGGCATAGCGGCCTTCATTAAATAACAAGTCTAAAATACTTAAATTATTTAGAAACCCATGTTTTTCATGAAATACTTGGGTGTAAGCTTCAATTTGTGTGGGATCTTTTTTGCCGTTTACTAGTGCTCTATAATCGCTAAAATCGGTTACGTTTTGAAAAAATTCGACTGTTCTATTAGGTGTTATGGTTAATCCTAAACTGTCGTTTACCAATTCAAATAGTTCTAAATTCAAATCCATGATGAAAGTGTGTCTTTTTTCAAAAAGGGGTCTAAAATCATCTTCAAAATATTCAAAAAATGGAGAAGTTCGATAAGCTGCTTCTAAGGATTTGAAATGATTTTTTTGCCAAGCAAAGTCATTTTCAATGCGAACATCTTTGTATTTCTGATGTTTTTCTTTGCTATGTTTTATAGGGACGTTGAGTAATTGAATTCCATTCGGGCTATAAATATACATCCGGTTTCGGTTGGTTTGTTTTTGGAAATTGTCTTCCATTTCAAACGTAACGGTAGCTGCCTGAACAATTGCAATATAATGACTGATAGACGGGAAATAGCTTGGATGTATAAGGAGGTTCTTCATCATAAATTATATAAAAACAGAATTTCACTAATTAGAATAAAATAAGCTAATTAGTGAAATTTTAATGCGTATGAATTAAGCTTCTTCGTCTTTCTTCTTTTTCTTGTTTCTAAAATAATCAAAGGCAAAATACCCCGCTAAAGCAAACAAGAAATATTTAAAATAAGATTGGGGTTGGCCGGTTCCACTAACAGTAGTGAATAAGCGATCCCAACGGATGCTCCAGTTTTTTATGCCATCATTGATACCATCAATACTCATCCAAATAAATATGGGTTTTCCCACAATGTGATCTGCTGGCACAAATCCCCAATTACGAGAGTCTAAGGAGTTATGACGGTTATCTCCCATCATCCAATAGTAATCTTGTTCAAAAGTATAGGAAGTAGCCACTTTTCCATCAATTCTAATTTCGTTTCCAGTTACAATTAACTCCTTACCTTCATATTCACTTATGATTTTTTTGTAAAAAGGAAGTGTTTCTTTTGTAAGCGATATAGTTTTACCGGCTTCAGGAATATAAATTGGACCTAAGTTGTCAACATTCCAATTTTTAGAACCTGGAAAAATAGCGGGGTCAGCTTCTTTATGAATAATGCGTTCAATTTTAGTGATACCAGGAATATTTTTGATACGATCAACTGATTCTTGAGGTAATGCACTAAATAATAAAGTATCGTTTGCAATTTGCCCAAAAGCATCCGTAATATGAAGTTCTTGTTTGATGTAATCCAAATTTACTTGGGTTTTTCCGTCCCAAGCTACTTTGTAGGAATATTGTGGTTTAGCTCTTTCAGGAAGTATAGATTCTTTGCCATTGATATAAACTACACCACCTTTTAGTTCTATTTTATCTCCAGGTATAGCCGTACAACGTTTTACATAATTGGTTTTTTTGTCGATAGGTTTGTCATAGCGTTTGTCGGCAGCTTTGTACATGTGATACAACGTATCAGCGGGCCAGTTAAAAACAACAATATCATTGCGTTCAATTTTTTGTAAGGCTGGAAATCTAAAGTAGGGTAGTTGTGGTTTTTCAGCATACGATTTTACTTTAATTAGAGGTAATGTATCATGAACCATAGGAGCTGCTATAGGTGTCATGGGTGTTCTAGCTCCATAATTAAACTTACTTACAAAAAGGAAATCGCCCACTAATAATGATTTTTCTAATGAAGAAGTTGGAATAGTAAAAGGTTGAATAAAATAAGTGTGAACTAAGGTAGCAACAACAATAGCAAAGGATAGTGATCCAATGGTATCCATCGTTTTATTTGGTGCTTTTAAGTCCCGTTTTTCATGATAAATAACTTCTTGTGTATAATTTACATAAGCTACGTAAAATCCTAAAGTAAATACACCAAGGAGCATATCAAGTGTTGATTTTTTTCCGAAGGTTCTCAATGTTTCTATCCAAATAATTGGAAATAAAAACAAATTAATCACCGGAATAAATAACAACAGTATCCAATATTTTGGTCGATTAATGATCTTCATTAATACGATTCCATTATACACCGGAACAAATGCTTCCCATGCTTTTCTTCCCGCTTTTACATACAATTTCCATGTGCTAATTCCGTGAAGGACTTGTGCAAATACGATTAAAAGTAACCAGCCTGATGTTTCCATTTAAATAGTGTTTAATTGTTTAAATTGTCTTATTGTTAATTTTTATTCTTTTAGTCCAAGTACGTCTTTCATTGTGAAAACTCCTATTTTCCCTATCAACCATTCGGCAGCTATTACGGCTCCATAGGCAAAACCTTCTCTGCTATTTGCAGTATGTTTAATTTCAATTTGATCGACTTCACTGTCATAAAAAATGCTGTGTGTTCCTGGAATATTTTCAATGCGTTTCGCTTCAATATGTATTTCGTTGCTTATTGGAGTTTCTAAAGTCCAATTGGCATAATTGCTATGTTTGATAATGCCTTCAGCTAAGGTAATGGCAGTTCCACTAGGGGCATCAAGTTTTTGAGTATGATGAATTTCCGAAATGGAAACCTTGTATTGATTCAAGGTAGTCATCATTTTAGCAAGATATTCGTTCAACTCAAAAAATACATTAACTCCTAGGCTAAAATTAGAGCCATAAATAAAACTGCCATTTTTTGCGGAACATAAATCAACCATTTTTTGATACTGAGCTAGCCAACCAGTAGTTCCAGAAATTACAGGAATCCCATGGGATAAGCATTCTGAAATATTTTCAACGGCACTAGTTGGAATACTAAAATCTATAGCTACGTCAGCATTGTTTAGTCCTTCAAATGAACTGTCTTTATCTTTTCGTAATACAATTTGATGCCCGCGCTCCAAAGCTATTTTTTCAATTACTTTGCCCATTTTTCCGTAACCTAAAAGTGCTATTTTCATTTGGTGTTAGTTGCGTTATTACAAATTTGTTACCTAATTATTTGTTAAAAATGATAGGATAATGTTACTCCATAATTGTATTTAAAATCAAAATCATTTTGGTTTAATTCGGGCTTTAAAGTCAAATTATCGTTTACATTGAATTGCATCAAGTGAGCATCAACATTAGCATCCACAATATTTAATATGTAGATTCCTCCTGTAATTAATGCCGATAAATCTCTGTTTCTTTGGTGAAATTTTTGCCCGCGAATTACCCAATCATCACTTTTTCCACTATAAATGGGATGGTTTGGATCGGATGTTCCCGCCAAACGTCTTTTATATTCATCTCTATACAGATGGTATTTTTCTTGGTTCCAAGTATAAGAATACAAACCAATTCCCAGACTGATATATACAATTGGAATTTTCCAATATTTTTTGTTGTAAGCTTGCCCTAGTCCTGGAAATACAGCCGAATAAAAAGCGGCTTTGGCAGGAGCATTCGGATTGATTATCGTTCGCGTGGTGTCAGCAGGGCGCAACGAAATTTCCTTTTGTCCCAGTCCATAGATCGGATACAACAATACGGCAAAGAGTAGTATGTATTGTATCTTTTTCACTAAGCGTGAATTAATTTTAATAAGCGATTAAAATCTTCTTCAGAATGAAAAGGGATCGTTATTTTTCCTTTACCATTCCCGGCAACTTTCACCTCGACTTTTGTTCCAAAATAATTTGCAATAGCTTTTTTCTCAGTTTCTTTTATTTCAAAAGATGTTCCTTTGGTTAACTTCGCAGTTTTTGGTTTTAGACGGTCTTGGTAGCTTTTAACTAATGCTTCAGTTTCTCTTACAGAAAGATTTTGTGTAACTACTTTATGATAAATATCGCTTTGTACATCCTGATTATCAATATTGATCAATGCTCTTCCGTGTCCCATTGAAATGAAACCATCACGCATGCCTGTTTGAATGATAGGATCCAATTTCAATAGGCGCAAGTAATTGGCAATGGTAGAGCGGTTTTTTCCTACACGTTCACTTAATTCTTCTTGTGTTAGTTTGATTTCTTCAATCAATCGATGGTATGAAATAGCGACTTCGATAGGATCTAGGTCATGACGCTGAATATTTTCTACTAATGCCATTACCAAAGATTCATTATCGTTGGCTAAGCGAATATAGGCTGGAATCGTTTTTAAACCGATTAGTTTACAGGCACGCAAACGGCGTTCTCCGGAAATTAATTGGTAGTTATTGAATTCCAATTTTCTAACGGTAATTGGTTGAATTACCCCTAATTCTTTGATTGATTTAGCTAATTCTTGTAATGTATCTTCGTTAAAATTGGTTCTCGGTTGAAAGGGATTAATTTCAATAGCATCTATATCTAATTCAATAATATTTCCTACTACTTGATCAGCATTTTTATCCGAAGCCGATTTGATATCGTTTTCTGGATCTCTCAATAAAGCTGATAAACCTCTTCCTAAGGCTTGTTTTTTTACCGCTTTTGTCATCTTTCTATTATTGATTTTTTTTAATGATTTCTTCTGCTAAATTTAAATAATTTGAAGCACCTTTACTGGTGGCGTCATAATTAATAATGCTTTCGCCAAAACTAGGCGCTTCACTCAATTTAACATTTCTATGAATTATGGTGTCAAAAACCATGTTGTTAAAATGCTTCTGCACTTCTTCTACTACCTGATTGGATAAACGCATGTGCGAATTATACATCGTTAATAACAATCCTTCAATATCCAAACTTGGATTATGAATTTTTTGAACACTTTTAATTGTATTTAATAATTTACCTAATCCTTCTAAAGCAAAATACTCACATTGAATAGGTATTAATACACTATCAGCAGCCGTCAATGCATTTAATGTTAATAAGCCTAGAGAAGGAGCACAATCAATTATGATATAATCGTATTGATCTTTAATGCTTTCTAAGGCTTGCTTGAGCATATACTCACGATTTTCTTGATCTACTAATTCGATCTCAATGGCTACTAAATCAATATGGGCCGGAATTATCGATACATTAGGCGCCGAACAAGCAACAGTGGCTTCTTCTGGTGTTGCACTGTGTTCAATAACTTGATAAGAGCCAATTTCAACACTTTCAACGTCTATCCCTAAACCCGAACTTGCATTGGCTTGAGGGTCGGCATCGATTAAAAGCACCTTTTTTTCTAAAACACCAAGCGATGCTGCTAAGTTAACAGAGGTTGTTGTTTTTCCTACGCCACCTTTCTGATTGGCTATTGCAATGATTTTACCCATTTGATAATAAAAAAATTAAGTGGTAAAAATACAATTATTTATCGTTTTTTCAAGGCAATTTTGTTAACAATTGGTTAAAGTAGTGCCTGTTCGTTTTAATGCCTATAAAATAGGAATTTTACAGATCTTTTTTGAGAAGGGAAGTAGTTTTAAAAAAGAAAAACACGAAATTCTTCGTGTTTTTCAAATATTAATCTCTTTTGGGAGTGTTTTTTTTAATGCGTTTGTCTTCTTTTTTTTCTTTTGCCGTCTTCAAAGGTTCTTTCTTTGCCGTCTTTTTTGCGTCTTGACTTTTTGCCATAAGGATTAGTTTTTCGTAAATGTAGCATAAAAGTATATGCCGGATGAGTTTGATTTCATTTATTTCTAAAAATAGGCACCGATTTTTACTAATCTTGCAACAAAACTTCTAAAATACTTATGGCGGCTTCACTAATTTTTGTACCCGGACCAAAAACAGCAACAGCTCCGGAGTCAAATAAGAATTGGTAGTCTTGAGCCGGTATTACACCTCCCACAATTACCATAATATCTTCGCGTCCATACTTTTTAAGTTCTTCAATTACTTGAGGGACCAGGGTTTTGTGTCCGGCAGCTAACGAAGATACACCAAGAATATGCACATCGTTTTCAACCGCTTGTTTTGCGGCTTCTTGAGGAGTTTGAAATAACGGACCAATGTCTACGTCAAAACCTACATCGGCATAACCTGTTGCTACTACTTTTGCCCCACGATCGTGGCCGTCTTGTCCCATTTTCGCAATCATAATGCGAGGGCGACGACCCTCTTTTTTTGCAAAGGCATCGGCTAGTTGTTTTGCTTTTTCAAAGCTTTCGTCGTTTTTAATTGCTGCACTATACACGCCACTTACTGATTTAATTTGTGCTTTATATCTACCAAAAACAACTTCCAAAGCATCACTTATTTCTCCTAATGTTGCTCTGTTTTTTGCTGCTTCTATGGCTAAAGTTAGTAAATTTTCGTTACCTGTTTTTGCACACGCTGTTAATTTTTTTAAACAAGCTGCTACTTTTGAATTATCGCGAGTTGTTTTTATTTGTTCCAATCGTTCAATTTGTTGTTTTCGCACCATTTGGTTATCAACATTCAAAATATGCAAGGGATCTTCTTTTTCTAAACGGTATTTATTTACCCCAACAATGATATCCTGATTACTGTCGATTCGTGCTTGTTTTCGAGCAGCTGCTTCTTCGATGCGTAGTTTAGGAATTCCGGCTTCAATGGCTTTGGTCATTCCTCCTAGGGTTTCCACCTCTTCAATTAATGCCCAAGCTTTCTCGGCAATTTCAGCCGTTAGACTTTCTACGTAATAACTGCCCGCCCAAGGATCTACAGTTTTGCAAATTTTGGTTTCTTCTTGTAAAAAGATTTGCGTATTTCGAGCAATCCGGGCCGAGAAATCGGTAGGTAATGCAATCGCTTCATCTAAGGCGTTGGTGTGCAACGATTGGGTTCCTCCAAATGCGGCTGCGGCAGCTTCAATTGCTGTTCGGGCCACGTTATTGAAGAGATCTTGCTCGGTTAAACTCCAACCTGAAGTTTGACAATGGGTTCGCAAAGTCAATGATTTATCGTCTTTTGGATGGAATTGTTTCAATAGTTTGGCCCATAGCATACGACCCGCACGCATTTTAGCAATTTCCATAAAATGGTTCATTCCTATAGCCCAGAAAAAAGAGAGGCGAGGAGCAAAGGTATCAATATCCATTCCTGCTGCTAAACCGGTACGAATATATTCCAATCCATCTGCTAAAGTGTATGCCAATTCAATATCGGCAGTAGCACCTGCTTCTTGCATGTGGTACCCTGAAATCGAAATGGAGTTAAATTTCGGCATGTTTTTACTCGTATATTCGAAAATATCGGCAATAATTTTCATGGAAGGCGTTGGTGGATAAATGTAAGTATTTCGCACCATGAATTCCTTTAAAATATCATTTTGAATCGTTCCAGAAAGTAGATTAGTTGAAACGCCTTGCTCTTCTGCAGCCACGATGTAAAATGCCATAATGGGCAAAACCGCACCGTTCATGGTCATTGAAACTGACATTTCGCCCAATGGAATTTGGTTAAAAAGCACTTTCATGTCCTCTACGGAGTCTATAGCAACACCCGCTTTTCCTACATCACCTTCCACGCGTTCGTGATCAGAATCGTACCCTCTATGGGTGGCCAAATCGAAGGCAACCGACAATCCTTTTTGTCCTGCTGCTAAGTTTCTTCTGTAGAATGCATTGCTTTCTTCAGCGGTTGAAAAGCCCGCATATTGACGGATGGTCCATGGTCTGCGAACATACATAGTAGCATAGGGTCCGCGAAGATAGGGTGCAAAACCAGCTCCAAAACTTAGGTGCTCTAAATCGGAAATATCTTCTTTAGCGTATGTTGGTTTTACTCCAATGCCTTCGGCTGTAGTAAATGAGTTTGGAGTATGCAGGTTAGTGTTTGGAGAAGTTTCTAACTTCTGACTTCTAACTTCTACCTTTAAATGTTGTATATTTTTTCTCATGATTATTGCTCTTGAGATAAGCGTTCTTGTTCTATTTTTTCAGCCAAACGTTTTTCGATAATCGGTATGATTAAGGTTTTTCTTGTGTTTTGCTTTACAAAAGGATATAATTCCAAGTCGTTTTTCATGTGATCGTTTTTGTTGGGATATTTATTGGTTCCCAATAAAACTTCTTTTCCAGAATCGAAAAGTTCCTGTTCTTTATGAGCACTTTCGTTGATTTTTCGTTGGATTGTTCCGTCAATTAATTGCGAAATTAAGCCACCATTTTTTTCGATATCTTTAAATAATTCCAAAGCTTTTTCTGCTAGTTGTTCCGTTACACTTTCAATATAGTATGCGCCATCGGCTGGATTATTCACTTTGTCAAAATAACTTTCGTGTTTTAATACTAATAATTGGTTGCGGGCAATACGGTCTCCAAATTCATTGTCTTTATGATATAAGGCATCGTAGGGTAAATTGGCAACACCATCTGCACCTCCTAGTATGGCCGACATGCATTCGGTAGTTGTGCGCAACATGTTCACGTTGTAATCGTACACTGTTTTGTTGCGTTTAGTTGGAGTAGCTATAATATGGCATTCCAAATTGTGATCGTAAGCGGATGCTAATGTTTTGATTAGAATACGCAACGCTCTTAGTTTCGCAATTTCGAAAAAATAATTTGTACCCACCGATATTTCAACCGTAATGGGTTGATTGATGGCTGGTATTCTATTGAAATATTCGTTAATATGTGCCAAAGTATAGGCCAGTTGTTGCACAATATTTGCACCTGCATTTTGGTAAATTCCACTTGATATAGTTAAAAACGGAATTGAAGTTTTTGAAGCAATTGCATTTAATCTTTCAAAATCTTTTTCAAGATTTTCAAACCAGTTTCCTTCTTTTTCTAGATGTCCAATAGGATCAATAAGGGTGTATACGGTTGCATTATTCTTTGTGGCAAAAGTATGTATTGTAGTGACTAAATCGATAGAGAGGAAAGGTAAATGAAAATAATATGTAATATTTTGCAAAGGCAGATTTTGCATTAGTTGTTCCATTGAAACCGAATCATTTTCAAAGGTAAACCGAATGCTTTCTGCACCTCTTTGTAAAGTATCTAGCGCACGCACATTGGATTTTCTTACATCATGAACAAAAATATTCTGAATAATAGTAAAGGGTTTTTTGGGTGCTACAGTTGAAATATTTGATAGGGTTTCGTCATTGTGATAAAACGGTTTTACCTTAATTCCCTCTGGACTTTCCCAAATGAGCGTTTCATTATAGTCTAAGCCTTTGAGTTCAAACTGAATTTGTTGTTTCCACTGTTTTGTAGAAATTGGTTCAAATTGGTTAAATAAATTAGGAGTAGACACAAATTGATTCTTTAATTGTTACTATTGGTTTTTTCAGTTTTATTGTCGTCTTCATATTCAATGATGTATATGTCTTCATTTTCACGTTTCATATAATATTTTTCACGAGCAAATTTTTCGACCCTATCATTGTTTATTAAGTGTTTTATACTGGCGCTATCTTTTTTTATTTCAGATTTATAATAGTCAATGTTGTCTTCTATTTCATCAATTTCTTGATTTAACACACGATGTTCCAGATAAGAATAGTTATCTAAAAATAGCATCCAAATCAAAAAAAATATAAGAACTAAAATATAGCGATTGACGATGATTTTTAGAAACGGATATTTGACGATAAGATTCTTTAGTTTATTCATTACACCAGTTTTTGATTAATAACGGCGCGCACTATATCGATGGCAACGGTGTTGTACTTGTCGTTTGGAATAATGATATCTGCAAATGCTTTTGTAGGTTCAATAAACTGTTCGTGCATGGGTTTTAAAGTGGTTTGGTAGCGCGTCAATACTTCTTCCATATCACGTCCTCGTTCCGCGATGTCTCGTTTTAAGCGACGAATTAGTCGCTCGTCAGAATCGGCATGTACAAATATTTTAATATCAAATAAATCCCTCAATTCGGGATGGGTTAATATCAAAATGCCTTCCACTATCATTACTTTACGGGGATGTGTAACTATTTTATCATCAGTTCTGTCGTGTGTAACAAAAGAATAAACCGGTTGGTTAATGGTTTTGCCTGCTTTTAAATCTTTCAGATGCGTGACTAGTAATTCAAAATCAATCGCTCTTGGATGATCAAAATTAATTTTAGTTCGCTCCTCGTAGGATAAATGATGGGTTTCCTTGTAATAGGAGTCTTGTGAAATAATTCCCACTTCCGTTTCAGGTAACTCGTTCAAGATTTGGTGAACCACTGTGGTTTTTCCACTACCTGTTCCTCCAGCAATTCCGATAATAAGCATAATTGATATCGTATGGATTGTTTTAGCAAAAATAGAAATAATATTCTATGTGTTTTTTGTTTTGATAAGAAAGTTTTGGGATTTAGCGCTAAATTAATATCGTTTTAGACGGATTGAGAATCAAATAAGTGTAAAACAGCAAACAATAAGAGGCTATAATTCAAAAGGGTATTTTTTATTTTGAAAAAGAGATTTATTTATTTGGGGGAATAGATTTTAATAGTATATTTGCAACCTCTTTACGGGGTGTAGCGTAGCCCGGTTATCGCGCCTGCTTTGGGAGCAGGAGGCCGCAGGTTCGAATCCTGCCACCCCGACTAAAACCTTCTTGTGTTCAGGAAGGTTTTTTTATGGTTAAATTTATCGAATATTCGTAAATTCTAATTTAATATTAAGAAATAATTTTAATTAAAACCTTACATTTGTTACTCTTTAAAGAATACTATTATGTCAAACACAATTGAAAAAGTAAAATGTTTAATTATTGGCTCGGGTCCTGCAGGATATACAGCAGCTATTTATGCGGCTAGAGCAAATATGTATCCTATATTATATCAAGGAACGCAGCCCGGCGGTCAATTGACCACTACAAATGAAGTAGAAAATTTTCCAGGTTATCCCGATGGCGTAACGGGACCAGAAATGATGGTGCAACTGCAAGCACAAGCACAACGTTTTGGAACAGACGTTCGTGATGGATGGGTTACTAAAGTTGACTTTTCAGGACCTGTTCATAAGGTATGGGTCAATGAAACCAAAGAGATTCAGGCTGAAACAATTATTATTTCAACTGGAGCGTCGGCAAAATATTTAGGATTAGAATCGGAACAACTTTATTTAAAATTAGGTGGTGGAGTTTCGGCGTGTGCGGTTTGCGACGGTTTTTTCTATAGAAATCAAGAAGTGGTAATTGTTGGTGCAGGTGATAGTGCTTGTGAAGAAGCGCATTATCTTTCTAAGTTGTGTAAGAAAGTTACAATGTTAGTGCGTAGTGATAAATTTAGAGCATCTAAAATTATGGCGGAACGCGTTCAAAAAACAGAAAATATAGAAATACTAATGAATACTGAAACCGATGAAGTATTAGGAGATGGTCAGGTGGTAACAGGAGTTCGTGCTAAAAACAGAGCAACAGGCGCATTGACTGAAATTAATGCTACCGGTTTTTTTGTAGCTATTGGTCATAAACCGAATACCGATATATTTGCCGATTATTTAACATTGGATGAAACCGGTTACATTGTTAATGTGGCGGGTAGTTCAAAAACCAATGTTCCTGGTGTATTTGTAGCTGGCGATGCCGCAGATCATGTATACCGTCAAGCTATTACAGCGGCAGGAACGGGTTGTATGGCTGCGTTAGATGCAGAACGATATATTGCTTCAATAGAATAGTTGATCCAAAGAAAAGATAAAAAAATCCGACATATTTGTCGGATTTTTTTATTAGTTTGTTTTTTCTTTTTTCTGAATTGTGGCGTTGTTTATGAGTTTTTTTATTGTAATTTTTTGTTCGCCCCAAAGTTCAATTTGCGATTTACCAGCTGCCGCAATTGTGATGGCAATACTTGCATTTATTTCACATCTTGCAGCGCCATCGGTTTCAATTTCTACAGTACCAATAACAAATTTAGGAGCCGTTAAATGACACGAATTGTCTGATCTAATTTTTGAATTTGTAGCGGAACCTTCAATTAAAGCTGTACTTTTTTGATACATATCTAATTTAAATTCTGTTGCAGCAACAAAGGCTTTTAATTTGCTATTTTTACTCAATTCTATGTTTGCGCCTTCGGCTTTTACATTGATTTCGGCTTCTGCTTTATCGTCTAACATCAATGTAAAATAATTCGATTTTACATTTAAGAACGACTTGGAATTGTGGTAATTTTTAATAGTAATTTTTTCTAGTTCAATATCGGCTAGGGCTTTAATTTCAACCTCATTTCGAGCTGTGATCAATTGCAATGTATTTGAATAATTAATGCGAATTGCAAATTTCTTATAACTTGTAGGTTCTTTTAACGCAGTAATTTTTAACACATTTCCAGAAACTTCATAATTGATTATTTCTTGCAAATTGTCATCGGCTTCAATTTCAATTGAGGGTTTATCACTTTTGACTAAAAATATTTCAAAATTATCTCCGACTTCAATAGTATCAAAATTGGGGATTTCTTTGATGGCCAAGGTTACAATTTTTGAACCTTTAATTTTTTCTTTTTTTTGTCCAAAAGAAAAAGAAGTTACTACAAGAGCAACAAGTAACAATGCGATTTTATTTGACATTTTTTGAGATATTATAGTACAAATATAATAAAAACATCGGTATTTTTCCGATGTTTTTATTTTGTATTTAAAAGATAGATTCTATCAATTGGGTAATAAAGGTAAATACAAATTCGATAATTTGAATAACTAGTTTTATCATAGGCTTGAATTTAGTTTTTTATCAGAATTGATGTTGTAAAATTAGTTTAATCTAGAAATAGGGGTGTTAATTATATACTAATTATTTGTTAATTTCTTAAAGATCAGTATAAAAATGAAGCACTTAAACTCTTAGTCATCAGTTACACTACCGCCAGAACTTTCTGTTTTTATTAATGTTTTTGGCGATTGATAATAGGTAATAGTGCTTCCGCTTGAAGCCGTGCCATTTAATTTAATTATGGGTTTTACTTTTGTAAAACTTCCACTAGATGCATCGGCAACAATTTCATTAGCTGCTAGTTCTTTGGCATCGATTTCGCTTCCGCTGGATGAAGATGTTTGTATCGATAGTGCTTCTCCTGAAATAGTAATACTGCTTCCACTTGAAGCATCACAAGTTACTTTTTCAAATTCAATGGCAACTTCTATTTTGCTTCCACTACTTGTTTTTAATGAAAGCGACGTCCCTTTTAATCTGTCTTTAGAATGTATTGTTGAACCGCTGGAAGCTTCTAGACCATTAATAGAGGGCATTTTAACGCTAACATTTATAGAGGACTGCGTGTTTATATTACCTTCAACTTTTACATGCAGTGTATCATTTTCAACTTTAGTTATAATATATTGTTGGAGGTTATCATCGGTTTCAACTTCAATTGATGGTGTTGCCTCTTGTGCTACAATTACTGTTAAACCCGAACTAGAAACTATAGTGCTAAAGTTTTCTGCTACACTTCTTTTTTGAGTGGTTATATTTCCACTGCCATGAATTCCTATAAAATGATCATTGCATGAAAGTAGCGTAACACTTAAAAGGAGTACTATATATTTTAAAGTAATTTGCATCTTATTTTTTTGTTTTAATTTCAGTTTTCTTTTTAGCATCTTCAATGACTAGGGTTTCATTTATTTTCTTCTTCACTAAAACACCGTTTTCATTATAAATAATGGTTGCTGTAGAATCATTTTCTACTTCGTTGGTTTCCACATCTTGGTGTTGGTTTTCAGAAATTGGGCAATTCAAGCATTTTACTTTTTCGAGATCAACTCTATAAATGTAGTCTGAAGAACTGTAGTGAAGATTGAAAAAATCATCATTAGAAATGTCATAACTGTAAAAGTTTTTATCGGTTTTAAAGTGGGTTCCTTTTGGCAAATACAAATACAATGCAATTTCTTGCCCTCTAAATTGGTCTTCTACAGCTGCAATAAGATAATTATCTAATTGTAATACATTGCCGTCTATTTTAAAACCATATTTAATTTTTTCAGCTCTTTTTCGGGCATCATCGGCTGATTTGCCTTTGGCTAATTTTTCTACTTGTAAATATGCAATGGGAGATTCGGTTTCCATAATTTCAATAGAAACGTTGTTGGAATAGATGATCTCTTTATTTTTTTCATCTTGTGTAATTCTAAAATCAGTTTCGTGGAACACGTTTTTCGAATAGAAATCATTGTTTTTAAATTTGATTAGTAAAGTGTCTGTTGGATTTATTATTAGTTCTTGCTTTTGCACAGATTTTCCTTCAAAGGCTAATTGTGACGCTTCGTTTATACCTAATGAAATAGCAATACCAATTGCAATTATCCATGTTGCAAGCAAGGTATATTTTGCAATGGCACCAATTGACTTCATGTGATTTACCAATAATTTTAATCCCAACAATAGAATAAAAAAGAACGGTATTCCAAAGACTAAAAGCATTAAAATTCCTTGAATCCAAATAGGTGTTTCCAGGCCTATCGGTGTTTTGATGTGATTTAAAATAAAATTATCAGGCATATTGGCAGAAAAGATCATGAATACACTGGCTACACAAAATCCAATCAAGGCTATGGAACTGAACAATACGATAATTCCTCCAATTATTTTTGTAAATAGGCCAAACAATGTAGTGAACAACTTTCCTATCGATGTGCTTGTATTGTGAATTCCTTGACGCGTATTTTCGGTAAATTTTTGAGAATCTATTTTATTAAATTTTTCTGCAATATCATCTATTCCTTCTTTTACTTTTCGTTCAATATTGGAAATGGTAATGGGTTCTCCCTTCATCTCTAGTTTTTGGGATGTAGTTTTGGCTACCGGAATAATCACCAGCAATATTAAGTAAATTAAAATGGGACTTCCAAAACCCGCTACAACTATAATTACAAATAACAATCGAATCCAAACTGGATCTATATTAAGGTAGTGTCCAAATCCAGATGCCACCCCACCGATAATGCTGTTTTCTTTATCTCGGTATAATTTTTTTGCTTTGGAAGGGATACTATAATCAATAGATTGTGCTGCTTCTTCATCAATTTTATAATCTTCGGGTTGTCCCATTATTCCAATAACGGCATCAATTTCTACTAAGCTAACTACTTGTTTTTCGTTTTGAATGCGTTCTTGAAATAATTCGGCAATGCGACTTTCAATGTCTTTCATGATTTCTTCTCTACCATCGGGTGATAGAGAACGTTTTACCGCATCAAAATATCGCGATAATTTTTGATAGGCATCTTCATCAATGTGGAAGAACATTCCTCCTAAATTTATACTTATTGTTTTATTCATGACGTTTAATTTTGACGGGTTATGATATTTACAGCATCGGCTAATTCTTTCCAAGTGCCATTTAATTCGTTTAGAAATTCGGTTCCTTCTTCAGTTAATCCATAATATTTTCTGGGCGGCCCGGAAGTTGATTCTTCCCAGCGATAAATTAACAGACCATCATTTTTGAGTCGTGTTAATAAAGGATACACCGTTCCTTCTACGACTAATAATTTTGCGTTTTTTAGCGTGTCCAGAATTTCAGAAGTGTAAGCATCTTTTTCTTTTAATACCGATAAGATGCAAAATTCTAAAACCCCTTTACGCATTTGCGCTTTTGTGTTTTCTATATTCATGCTTTATTTGTTTATTATTAATGGGTTTCATGTTTATTTAATACTAGTTTTTCCAGTGCTAAATACATAACCCATTAATTTCTTATGCAAAGATAAGTCTAATGAAAGGTATTATGTTACGCAAAGTACTAATATTTAACATAAAATTAACACTTATTAATTTTTGTGTCCAACCAATCTAATTTGTATATTTACGAATAAATCAAATTAAAATGGAGTTTACGCCAACAAAACTGAATTTTTTTTCTTTTTTTAAAATACCATCAGCCTTTTGGTCGGGCGTGCGTGTTAAATCGATTTCAGATACGCTTTGTGAGGTAACAGTCAAACACCGTTGGTTCAATCAAAATCCGTTTCACTCCATGTATTTTGCTGTGCAAGCAATGGCAGCCGAATTGTCTACTGGTGCCCTCGTACTTATGCACATCAAAAAAAGTGGTACAAACCTATCCATGTTGGTAGCTCAAAATAAAAGTGTATTCACAAAAAAAGCTACGGGTAGAATTACTTTTACCTGTTCTCAAGGCGACGCCATTAAGTCGACCCTGCAAAAAGCAATTGAAACTAAAAAAGGACAAACCATTTGGCTCACATCAATAGGAGTCAATGAAAAAGGGGAACAAGTAGCAGAAATGCAGTTTGAATGGACATTGAAGCTAAGATCCTAAACAACATACATGAAACTATTCCTAAACATTCGTTAATTTCTTTCTTTACCTTATCAATTGATTGTAATTTTGAGAAAAAAGCAAATAAAATGACAATTTTAGTTACAGGTGCTACGGGTTTAGTCGGTCAAGAATTAGTAGGATTGTTGTTAAAAAACGGACATACGGTCCATTATTTGTCTACTTCCAAAGCTAAGTTAGTTACTTCTGCTCATTATAAAGGTTATTATTGGAATCCAAAATCGGGCGAAATTGATATCGCGGCATTTTATAATGTCAAAACTATTGTTCATTTAGCGGGTGCTACTGTAGCCCAAAGATGGACGACAGACTACAAAGAAGAAATTATTCAAAGCCGCGTACTTTCAACGCAATTACTTTATAAAACACTCCAGCAAATTTCGCACAATGTAATACAAATTGTTGCCGCCTCTGCTGTAGGTATTTATCCCAACAGCTTGACCTCAATTTATCATGAAACAGACTTAGATATAGATGTTTCTTTTCTAGGTAATGTAGTCAAAAGATGGGAAAATGAAGTAAGTCATTTTGAAAAACTAGGGTTGGTGGTAACAAAAATTAGAATCGGTATTGTACTTGCTAAAAATGGAGGTGCACTGCAAGAAATGGCAAAACCTATTCGTTTCGGCTTAGGAGCAGCTTTTGGCAATGGGAAGCAATATCAATCTTGGATTCATATTCACGACTTAGCAGCCATTTTTTATTTTGTATTGGAAAATAAGTTGTCGGGCTTGTATAACGGGGTTTCACCTTACCCAGTTTCCAATGAAGATCTTATCATGGCGATTGCCAAAACATTTGAAAAACCCTTGTTTCTTCCAAATGTTCCTCAATTTGTGATGAAATTAGTTTTGGGCGAAATGCATGAAATACTATTTTCTAGCCAACATGTGAGTTGTAGAAAATTATTAGATGAAAATTTCCAATTTAAGTTTGCATCCCTAGACAAAGCTCTTTCAGATCTCTTACATTAAGTGATTCAATAGCTTTTTACTGACAATTTGACATTTTTAAACATTTGGCAATACATTTGCAATTCCATTTGCTAAAGTAAAAATGTTTAAAAAAATATTCAAAAATATGAGTCAGGAAAGTACTGAAAACATCGAAAAGGAGAACATTAATGAAGAAAATGTTTCAGAAAATCAAGGAATTCCCACCCCCGAATTAACTGTTGAAGAGCAATTAAAAGAAGAATTAAGCAATGAAAAAGATAAGTTTTTGCGTCTTTTTGCTGAATTTGAAAATTACAAACGAAGAACTGCCAAAGAGCGTATCGATTTATTCAAAACAGCTAATCAAGAAGTGTTACAAGCCATGCTTCCTGTTTTAGATGATTTTGATAGAGCATGGGCGCAAGTGTCAAAATCTGAAGATGAAGCATTAGTCACAGGGGTTCAATTGATTCATGATAAAATGCGATCTACCCTTGTTTCAAAAGGCCTAGAAGAAGTAGAAGTTAAAGCAGGAGATGTTTTTAATGCTGACTTTGCAGAAGCTATAACCCAGATTCCAGCGCCAAATGATAAGATGAAAGGTAAAATAGTTGATGTAATTGAAAAAGGATATAAATTAGGAGATAAAATTATCCGTTTTCCTAAAGTGGTAATCGGTCAGTAGAAACGCAATCAATGCGTTTTAATTATTATATATTTTAAAATGAAAAAAGATTTTTACGAAATATTAGGCATTTCCAAAAATGCTTCTGCCGATGAAATAAAAAAAGCATATAGAAAAAAGGCGATTGAATTCCATCCGGATAAAAACCCAGGCAACAAAGAAGCCGAAGATAAGTTTAAAGAAGCCGCTGAAGCTTATGAAGTATTGAGCGATCCCAACAAGAAAGCCAAATTCGATCAATATGGACATCAAGCCTTTGAAGGCGGTGGTTTTGGTGGTGGACAACATATGAATATGGATGATATCTTTAGTCAGTTTGGAGATATTTTTGGTGGTGCTTTTGGCGGTGGTGGATTTTCAGGTTTTGGTGGTGGAGGCGGTCAACGCCGAGTAAAAGGTGGTAATCTTCGCATTAAAGTGAAATTAACTTTAGAAGAAATTGCAAACGGTGTTGAAAAGAAAGTGAAAGTGAAACGAAAAGTTCAAGCTAAAGGGGTATCCTATAGAACATGTCCTACTTGTAACGGTTCGGGTCAAATAATGAAAATTGCAAACACTATTTTAGGTAGAATGCAAACAGCAACTACCTGTCATATTTGTAGCGGTTCTGGACAAATATTAGATCAAAAACCAGCCGGAGCAGACGCACAAGGGATGTTACTAGAAGACGATACGGTTTCTATTAAAATACCCGCTGGAGTCGTAGACGGAATGCAATTAAAGGTGGCCAATAAAGGAAACGAAGCCCCCGGAAGCAATAGTATTCCTGGAGATTTAATCGTGGCCATCGAAGAAATAGAGCACGAATTTTTAAAACGCGAAGGTGAAAATCTTCATTATGATCTTTACATAAGTGTTGCTGAAGCTGCACTTGGGGTTTCAAAAGATATCGAGACTGTTTCGGGCAAAGTGCGTATAAAATTAGAAGAAGGTATTCAATCGGGTAAGATTTTGCGTTTAAAAGGTAAAGGTATTCCAAGTTTGAATTCGTATGGAAATGGCGATTTGCTCGTTCACGTAAATGTTTGGACACCCAAAAATCTAAATAGCGAACAAAAGCAATTTTTTGAAAGAATGTTAACCGATGAAAATTTTATTCCAAAACCTGAAAAATCGGATAAATCTTTTTTTGAAAAAGTAAAAGATATGTTTTCATAATTGGAAACAATTATAAGTATACAATTTTCGGTAACCAAAAGAAGTTTTGTTCGATTCAATCTATATCCCATCCATTTAATATATTGGGTGGGTTTTTTGTAACAATAATCAGGTTATCTCTACTAATGTTTGGATAAAAATCACAATTTTATGGGCACTATTTTAGAAGTACAAAATGTAGTGAAGCAATATGGCGATTATACCGCTTTGAATAACGTTTCATTACAGGTTCCTTCCGGAAGCATTTACGGACTTTTAGGACCTAATGGCGCAGGGAAAACCTCCCTAATTCGTATCATCAACCAAATTACCATGCCCGATAGCGGATTTATTTTGTTAGATGGACAACCCTTAAAACCCGAACATGTTAAATTCATTGGATACATGCCCGAAGAACGGGGTTTGTATAAAACAATGAAAGTAGGAGAGCAGTGTTTGTATTTGGCCCAACTTAAAGGGATGCCCCTTGCCGAAGCAAAAAAACAACTCAAATATTGGTTTGAAAAATTTCAAATTGAAGGTTGGTGGGATAAAAAAATACAAGAATTGTCAAAAGGAATGGCGCAAAAGATTCAGTTTATCGTAACCATTTTGCACGAACCTAAATTATTAATTCTAGACGAACCCTTTTCGGGATTTGATCCTGTAAATGCTAATTTAATTAAAGATGAAATCATCGAATTAAATAAAAAAGGGACCTCAATTATTTTTTCTACCCATCGCATGGAGTCGGTGGAAGAAATGTGTGATTACATTGCCTTAATTCACAAATCCAATAAATTAATAGAGGGCAAGTTAGAAGATGTAAAACGACAGTACCGTTCCAATACGTTTCAAGTAGGTATTATGACAAATAATGTTGAAGGATTAATGGTACAATTGACCCAAAAGTTTACCATTGGGCAAGCCCATTTCAAATCGTTAAATGATGATTTAAAATTAGAAGTACAATTGGGATCAAATGCTTCAAATGAATTGCTTTCCATCTTGACTTCTTTTGGGCAAGTGACCCATTTTGTCGAGAAAATACCGAGTGTTAACGATATATTTATTCAAACTGTAAGTAACTAATTATGAGCATTCTATCCTTAATAATAAAAAGAGAGTTTATTGCTAAAGTGCGCAATAAATCATTTATTGTGATGACTTTTTTAAGTCCACTTTTATTTGTTGGTATGGCATTGCTTGTCGCATTTTTATCGACGATGAATAAAGATTCGGTGACACAAATTGCACTTCATGATGAAGCGGGTTTATTGAAAAAAGAGTTTAAAAATAACAAGCTTACCCACTACACCGATTTATCTGCAATGTCCTTGCAAACAGCAAAAGATACCGCACTAGCAAGCTATGAAGGATTAATTTATATTCCTAAAGTGGCTTCGGTGCATGAGTTAAAAGAAAAAGTAGTTTATATTTCTGAAGATAGTCCGAGTTTAGAATTTATTAGTGATGTAGAAGAAGTGATTGATTCGGTCATCACACAAGATAATTTAAAAGTTTTGGGTTTTGATGCCCAAAAAATTGAAGAGGCTAAAGCCAATTCCGCCTTGCAATTGGCAAAATTTTCTGGTGAAGAAAGCTTGAAAGGTTTGAATGAAATTAAAGTAGTCATTGGCGGACTTTTTGGGTATCTCATCATGATGTTTATTGTAATTTATGGCAATTTTGTAATGCGAAGTGTCATTGAAGAAAAGTCCTCAAGAATCATAGAAATCATAATCTCTTCTGTAAAACCCTACCAATTGATGATGGGAAAAATTATTGGAAACTCATTAGCAGGTATCTTACAGTTTCTCATTTGGGCTATTGTAGGCACACTATTATTCTTCATAGCCTCGTCCTTTTTTGGAATGCAAATGGGTGCTTCATCTAGCGTTTCACCCGAAATGATGGAAGCAGCCACTGCAAATGTTGACAAAATATCAAAAATTCAAATGTATTTGAATGAGATTTCAAATCTTCCATTAGCCACTTTACTGGTATGTTTTATCATTTATTTTATTGGAGGTTATTTTTTATACAGTTCATTGTATGCTGCCATTGGCGCTGCGGTGGATTCAGAAACCGATTCGCAACAATTCTTATTGCCTATTATTATGCCTTTAATTTTAGGGGTCTATATTGGGTTTTTTACAGTAATTAATGATCCTCATGGAACCATTGCTACTGTTTTCTCCATTATACCATTTACATCGCCAATCGTAATGTTAATGCGAATTCCTTTTGGGGTGCCATGGTGGCAATTAGCCCTCTCTATCACATTATTATTTGGAACGTTTCTCTTTGTGGTCTGGTTTGCTTCAAAAATTTACCGTATTGGAATTTTAATGTACGGAAAAAAACCAACATGGAAAGAATTGTATAAATGGTTGAAATATTAAATAAGCTTTTAAATCTAATTTTATTAGTCATACTTTTGCCATTGATCCATCACCCAGTTAATAATGAGTAAAATCCTGATCATAGAAGATGAAGCTGCTATTCGAAGAGTATTGACCAAAATACTTTCCGAAGAAAATGATTTGTATCAAGTTGATGAGGCAGAAGACGGATTACAAGGTGTTGAAAAAGTAAAAAACGAAGACTACGATTTGATTTTGTGTGATATCAAAATGCCAAAAATGGATGGTGTTGAGGTATTAGAAGCGGTTAAAAAAATCAAACCAGAGATTCCAATGGTTATGATTTCAGGTCATGGAGATTTGGAAACCGCCATCAATACGATGCGTTTGGGGGCCTTTGATTATATTTCAAAACCACCCGATTTAAATCGGCTATTGAATACAGTTCGCAACGCTTTAGATCGAAAACAATTGGTAATTGAGAACAAAATCTTGAAAAAGAAAGTCTCGAAAAACTATGAAATGATTGGCGATAGCGAAGCCATCAATAATATTAAAATTATGATTGATAAAGTTGCTCCAACCGATGCCAGAGTTTTAATTACAGGTCCAAATGGTACTGGTAAAGAATTAGTAGCTCATCAATTACATGAAAAAAGTGAGCGCTTCTCTGCTCCCATTATAGAAGTAAATTGCGCAGCCATACCTTCAGAACTCATAGAAAGCGAATTGTTTGGTCATGTAAAAGGGGCTTTTACTTCGGCGGTTAAAGACCGTGCTGGTAAATTTGAAGCGGCAGATGGGGGCACCATTTTTTTAGATGAAATCGGCGATATGAGTTTGTCGGCGCAAGCAAAAGTATTGCGAGCCCTTCAAGAAAATGTAATTCAACGCGTGGGTGCTGACAAGGATATCAAAGTGAATGTTCGAGTCATTGCAGCCACAAATAAAGATTTAAAAAAAGAAATTGAAGAAGGACGATTTAGAGAAGATTTATACCATCGATTAGCAGTGATCTTAATTAAAGTTCCAGCCTTAAATAATCGTAGAGAGGATATTCCAGCTTTAATAGATCATTTTGCAGCTAAAATTGCGGTCGAACAAGGAACAGCTGTAAAGCACTTTTCAATATCAGCCCTTCAATTATTACAAGAATACGATTGGACCGGAAACATACGTGAACTTCGCAATGTTGTTGAACGCCTAATTATTTTAGGAGGTTCAGAAATTTCAGAACAAGACGTGAAATTATTCGCAAGTAAATAAAATAATGCTTTAAGCATTAGGCAATAGGCATTAAGTTGCTTGTAGCTTAAAGCTTATGGCTTACAGCTGTAAAAAAAATGCAATTAAAAAAAATACATCCAAGTCTTCAAGATGCCTTGATTGAAAATCAATTTATTGAAGCAAATGAAATGCAACAAGAAACTTTTTCAACTATAAAAAGTGGTGTCGATGCGGTAATTCAGTCGCCAAAACAGAGTGGAAAAACGACAACTATATTGATGAATGTTATTCAACGTATGGAAAAACCTGTGGGTGAAAGTACACGTGCATTAGTATTGGTTCAAGACAAAGAAAAAGTCTTGGAAGCTATGGAAATTTTTAAGAAAATGAATCAGTACACAAATTTGCGCGTTTTTGGAGTTCATGAAAAAGGAGATATGGACTATGATAAAAATCAAATTTCTTTGGGAATGGATGTTTTAATTGGTACACCCATCCGGATCAATGACATGTTTTCTTCGGCAGGTTTCAACATGAATACAATAAAAATGTTTGTGGTCGATGATATAGAAGAAATGTTGCGCAAAAGAGAGGATTCAATTATTCAACGTCTTTCAATGAGCGCTGAAAAAACACAGCGTTTGTTTTTTTGTTCGCAAATTACGGAGCGTGTAGAAATATTAGCCGATCGAATAATGATTGAACCGATGTACTTCGAAATGGAAGATTAAATAAAAATAAGTATGGGAATAATGAAGGTTTTTTCGGGCAGTGAAATTCTTGCCGATGTTTTGAAATTAAAAATAGAGGAAGTAGGCGTTGAGGTTGTAAAAAAAGATAACTTACAATCGGCTCGTTTGGCTGGTTTTGGGAATACCGATTTAGCCGTTGAATTGTTTGTAGACGAACGTTACTACGGAAAAATAAGCCCAGTATTAGAAGAATTTAGAATGAGCTTGTAAGTAACATTTCAATAGTATTCATTAGCTTCTGTTTTGCAGGGGCTTTTTTTATATCCTTTTGGAATCTTAATTGTTTCCTTCATGAATTAATCTATCTTTGCACCTTTCAAAAATTTCAGTAAAAGCACTTTTTAACTTTTTACTTTTAACTTTAAAAAATGATTACAGTAAACGACATCGCCGTAGAATTTGGTGGAACGACACTTTTTAGTGAAGTAACTTTTGCCATCAATGAAAATGATAAAATTGCCTTAATGGGTAAAAATGGAGCTGGAAAATCGACATTATTAAAAATTGTAGCTGGACAAAGCAAGCCTACACGAGGGGTTATTTCGGCACCAAGTGATGCTGTTGTTGCTTATTTGCCTCAACATTTGCTTACTTCTGATGATTGTAAAGTAATGGAAGAAACCTCTAAAGCGTTTGCAGAGATTTTAGACATGAAAAAGGAAATTGACGAAATTAATGACCAATTAACCATTCGTACCGATTATGAAAGTGATGAATACATGAAGTTGATTGAGCGAGTTTCTGAGTTGTCTGAAAAATTCTATTCCATTGAAGAAGTGAATTATGAAGCAGAAGTTGAAAAAGTATTAAAAGGATTAGGTTTTGAACGGGAAGATTTTAATAGACAAACGTCCGAATTTTCGGGGGGGTGGAGAATGCGGATCGAATTGGCTAAAATCTTGTTGAAAAAACCGGATTTAATTTTATTAGATGAGCCTACCAATCACATGGATATCGAAAGTATTCAGTGGTTAGAAGATTTTTTGATTAATCAGGCTAAGGCGGTAATGGTAATTTCCCACGATAAAACCTTTGTGGATAATATCACCAATCGTACTATTGAAGTAACCATGGGACGCATTTATGATTACAAAGCCGTTTATTCTGAATATTTAGAATTGCGAAAAGATAGAAGAATACACCAGCAAAAAGCCTATGACGAACAGCAGAAATTCATAGCTGAAAATCAAGCGTTTATTGATCGTTTTAGAGGAACTTTCTCCAAAACAGAATCGGTGCAATCGCGTGTAAAAATGTTGGAAAAAATTGTTCCTATTGAAGTGGATGAAGTCGATACTTCTGCTTTAAAATTAAAATTTCCGCCTTCGCCTCGTTCAGGGCAATACCCAGTGGTAGTTGAAGGTTTGACCAAAAAATATGGAGATCATGTAGTGTTTAGCAATGCCAATATGGTCATTGAACGTGGTCAAAAAGTAGCTTTAGTTGGAAAAAACGGAGAAGGAAAATCAACCATGATTAAAGCGATTATGGGCGAAATTGATTTTGAAGGGAAATTAGAAGTTGGCCACAATGCACAAATTGGCTATTTTGCTCAAAATCAAGCGTCTTTATTGGATGGCGAATTGACTATTTTTGAAACTATTGATCAAATTGCGGTGGGCGATGTGCGTACAAAAATTAAAGATTTATTAGGAGCATTCATGTTCAAAGGCGATGATATTCAAAAGAAAGTAAAAGTCCTCTCGGGTGGCGAAAAAACGCGTTTGGCCATGATTAAATTGTTGTTAGAACCAGTAAATGTGTTGATTTTGGATGAACCTACCAATCACTTAGATATGAAAACTAAAGACATCATCAAAGATGCGTTGCGTGATTTTGACGGAACATTACTTTTAGTATCTCACGACCGTGATTTCTTGGATGGTTTAGCGCAAAAAGTATTTGAATTTGGACACAAACGAGTAAAAGAACATTTTGAAGACATTAAAGGATTCTTGGCACTCAAAAAAATGGATTCATTGAAAGAGATTGAAAAGTAATTTTTTTCATATTTTTACAAAGATATAATTTGGATACATTTAGGAAATAATGTTTTGAGATCAATATGGGCTTAAGAGCTAATAAATTATTATTTTAGTAATAAATAAAATAATCGAATGAAAATATACACAAAAACAGGCGATTCAGGTACAACAGCTTTATTTGGTGGAACACGTGTTTCCAAACATCACATTCGAATTGAAAGCTATGGAACGGTGGATGAATTGAATTCGCACATCGGTTTGATTCGAGATCAAGAAATAAACGATTCCTATAAAGAAGTGCTCATTGAAGTCCAAGACCGCTTGTTTACGGTGGGCGCCATTTTAGCAACGCCCCCAGAAAAAGAGAAACTAAAAAATGGACAACCTCGCCTAAAAAATTTAGGTATTATTTCATCGGACATTGAATATTTAGAAAATCAAATTGACCAAATGGAAGAGGCACTCCCGCCAATGACTCATTTTGTATTGCCTGGGGGGCACACAACAGTGTCATATTGTCATATTGCTCGATGTGTTTGTAGAAGAGCAGAACGTTTAGCCGTACATTTAAATGACATGGAGCCTACAGATGAAAAGGTTATTTCCTATTTGAACCGACTTTCTGACTATCTTTTTGTCTTGGCACGAAAGTTGACTTATGACTTGAACGCTAAAGAAGTACAATGGATTCCAAGAAAATAATTTGGAATTATAGCGTAACAATTTTTGATTTTAACGGACATTAATAAAAGTATAATTACCTTATAAAGTAGTCCTAAAATTACTATCAAAAAAGCACGTTCTTAAATTTTATTAAAAAAAGTAAAAAAAAACTTGACTTTTTAAGTAATAAATTTATTTTTGCATAAACTTAAATCGATAAAAAGATGTATTGGACATTAGAATTAGCATCCTACTTGAGTGATGCCCCTTGGCCAGCAACCAAAGATGAACTTATCGACTATGCTATTAGAACTGGAGCTCCATTAGAAGTGGTCGAAAACTTACAGTCAATAGAAGACGAAGGAGAAATCTATGAATCAATGGAAGAAATTTGGCCAGATTATCCTACTGACGAAGATTATCTTTGGAATGAGGACGAATATTAAAAAATAAATACACACAACAGAAATAAGTCTCTTCACTGAGGCTTTTTTTTTGGTTATATTTGCAAACCATTAGAAAATAATTATTATGAGTATCATAAATTCTATATTGAAAGCTTTCGTAGGAGATAAATCGGAGAAAGATGTAAAAGCTATTCAACCTTTAGTCACAAAAGTGAAATCATTTGAAAGTGCTTTACAAACACTATCTCATGATGAATTGCGTGCTAAAACGTCTGAATTCAAATCTAAAATACAACAAGCTCGTGCAGATAAAGACGCAAAAATCATTGCGTTAAAACAAGAAGCAGAACAAACTCAAGATATCGATGCTCGTGAAGATTTTTATGCTGAAATTGATGCCATTGAAAAAGAGGCTTACGAAATTTCGGAAAAAGTTTTAAACGAAATTCTTCCGGAAGCTTTTGCTGTAATTAAAGAAACTGCACGTCGTTTTAAAGAAAACAAAAGTATCACCGTTAGTGCTTCACCAAAAGATCGTGAATTATCGGCATCAAAATCGTACATCACTATTTCGGGCGATAATGCAACTTGGTCCAATTCATGGGATGCTGCAGGTAAAGCGATCACATGGGATATGATTCATTATGATGTTCAGTTAATTGGAGGTGTAGTTTTGCACCAAGGTAAAATTGCGGAAATGCAAACGGGAGAAGGAAAAACGTTAGTCGCTACACTTCCTTTATATTTAAATGCGTTAACCAGTAATGGTGTACATTTAGTAACGGTAAATGACTACTTAGCCAAACGTGATAGCACTTGGAAAGCGCCACTTTTTGAATTTCACGGAATGACGGTAGATTGTATCGACAACCACCAGCCTAACTCACCAGAAAGAAGAAAAGCATATGAAGCCGATATTACATATGGTACCAATAACGAATTTGGTTTTGATTACTTGCGTGATAATATGGCACATGCTCCCGAAGATTTAGTGCAAAGAAAACATAATTATGCAATTGTAGATGAGGTTGACTCCGTATTAGTAGATGATGCAAGAACCCCATTAATTATTTCTGGACCAGTACCACAAGGAGACCGTCATGAATTTAACGAGTTGAAGCCCAAAGTTGAAAATTTAGTAACATTACAACGTAAGGTTGCTACCGATTGTTTGACAGAAGCAAAACGCTTATTCAAAGAAGGGAATGCTAAAGAGGCGGGATTCAATTTATTGCGTTCGTATAGAGCCTTACCAAAGAGTAAAGCCTTAATTAAATTTTTGTCGGAAGAAGGGGTTAAACAATTGCTTCAAAAAACAGAAAACCAATACATGCAGGATAACAATAGAGAGATGCCTAAAATCGATGAGGCCTTGTATTTTGTTATCGAAGAAAAAAATAATCAAGTAGAACTTACCGATAACGGAATTCAATATCTTTCTCAAGATACCGATGCCAATTTCTTTGTATTACCCGATATTGGAACTGAAATTGCTCAAATTGAGCGTGAAAATTTAGCTACTGAAGCAGAAGCGGAACGAAAAGAAGAATTATTTAAAGACTTTTCAATAAAATCCGAACGTATTCATACCTTAACACAATTGCTTAAAGCCTATACGTTGTTTGAAAAAGACACCGAATATGTAATCATGGACAATAAGGTAATGATTGTTGATGAGCAAACAGGTCGTATTATGGATGGTCGTCGTTATTCAGACGGTTTACACCAAGCTATTGAAGCCAAAGAAAATGTAAAAATCGAAGCGGCTACTCAAACATTTGCTACCATTACCTTACAGAATTACTTCCGTATGTACAGCAAATTGTCTGGTATGACAGGAACAGCTGTAACCGAAGCGGGAGAATTTTGGGAAATCTATAAATTAGATGTTGTGGAAATTCCTACAAATAGACCGATGGCTCGTAAAGACAAAGATGATTTGATTTACCGAACCGTTCGTGAAAAATTCAATGCTGTGATCGAAGACGTTGTTGAACTTTCTAAGGAAGGTCGTCCGGTATTGATTGGAACTACATCGGTAGAAATTTCGGAATTATTAAGCCGAATGTTAAAAATTAGAGGAATTCAGCACAATGTATTGAATGCTAAAATGCACAAAAGCGAAGCCGAGATTGTTGCCGAGGCCGGAAAACCAGGTGTTGTAACTATCGCTACTAATATGGCGGGTCGTGGAACCGATATCAAATTATCTGATGAGGTAAAAAAAGCAGGTGGTTTAGCAATCATCGGAACAGAACGTCATGATTCTCGTCGTGTAGACCGTCAGTTGAGAGGTCGTGCCGGTCGTCAAGGAGATTTAGGTAGTTCTCAATTTTATGTGTCGCTAGAAGATAATTTGATGCGTTTATTTGGTTCTGAACGCGTTGCTAAAGTAATGGATCGTATTGGTCTAAAAGAAGGCGAAGTGATACAGCATTCGATGATGACGAAATCAATAGAAAGAGCACAGAAAAAAGTGGAAGAAAATAACTTTGGAGTTCGTAAACGTTTGTTAGAATATGACGACGTAATGAATGCTCAAAGAGAAGTGGTCTATAAAAGAAGACGTCATGCATTGCATGGAGAGCGCTTAAAAGTAGACATTGCCAATATGATGTATGATACGTGCGAATTGGTTGTCGAACAAAACAAAGCGGCTGGGGATTTTAAAAATTATGAGTTTGAACTCATTCGTTATTTTTCAATTAGTTCGCCTGTTACTGAAGCTGAATTTGGAAAGTTGACCGAAAGAGAGATAACAGGAAAAACGTATAAAGCTATTTTAGAGCATTATAACATTAAGATTGAGCGAAATGCAGAAGATGCTTTCCCAATTATTAAAAATGTATACGAAAACAATAATGGGCAATATTTGCGTATTATCGTTCCATTTACAGACGGAATTAAATCGTTGAATGTAGTTACCGATTTGGAAAAATCGTATGCATCTAAAGGGAAAACATTAGTGACAGATTTTGAAAAAAACATTACGCTGGCCATTGTTGATGAAGCTTGGAAAAAACATTTACGCAAAATGGACGAATTAAAACAATCCGTTCAATTAGCAGTTCATGAGCAAAAAGATCCTTTGTTAATTTATAAATTTGAAGCCTTCAACTTGTTTAAAAAAATGATTGATGATGTAAATAAAGAAGTAATTTCCTTCTTATTTAAAGGGAATTTACCTTCTCAAAATCCATCGGATATTCATGAAGCAAAACAGGTGCGTCAAAAACAAAATTATACCGAATCAAAACAAGAGGTAGCGAGTAGTGATGCGGCAAGTGAAGCAAGAAGAGCCGGCGAAGCTGCCAGTCAAAGACCTTCAGTAACCGAAACCATTACTAGAGAAACTCCAAAAATAAATCGCAACGACACCGTAACCATTAAGCATGTTATGAGTGGAAAAAGTGAAACCATGAAGTTTAAAAAAGCTGAGAGTATGATTGCTTCTGGCGAATGGGTTATAGTAAACGAATAAGAATAACTAATTAAAATAAACTCATCATCAAGTACCAAAAGTAGTTGGGGATTTTTTATATTTGGTAAAATTTCCAATAATGCAAACGATTCCTTCAAATACAATTATTTATTCCGAATTTTTCAACCAAGTAAGAGCCAGTATCACTGCGGGTACTTTTGCAAAATTAACTTTAGCAAAAACAGTAGGAAAGCCTGAGTTACAAAATATTTACGTGAAAACAATTGTAGAGGATGGTATACTAAAACTGGCGATGACCTATAAAATATATACTACAGAAAAGCAAGAATTGGTAAAAATCTGTCATTTAGAGGATTTGGAAGCTGAATTAATTCCGCACATTAACAATCCGTTTTTATCTGCATTGTTATTTACTACTGAAGCCGATATCACCATGAAATTAAATAAAAAGCGGTTAGTAAGTATTATTGAACAGTCTCCCACATTTAAAAATGCGGATGCCAATTTATTAGAATTCTTAGCTCAAAATTAGTCTGCAGCATCAGGAAAGATCTTTCCAGGATTTAAGATGTTGTTTGGATCAAAAACGGCTTTAATGCGTTCCATTAATTCCAAATGTACTTTAGAAAACGGAATGTCCATATAATTTTTTTGCACCAAGCCAATCCCGTGTTCTCCCGAAAGTGTTCCTTTTAAGCCTACAGTCAATTCAAAAATTTCTCGAATCCCTTTTGGCACTTCTGTTTGCCAATTGTCATCTGTCATAGCACCTTTGATGATGTTGACGTGTAAATTACCATCGCCTGCATGACCATAGCACACCGATTGAAAACCATATTTGGCACCAATTTCTTTAATGCCTTTTAATAATTTGGGCAATTCAAATCTGGGGACAACCGTGTCTTCTTCTTTGTAAATCGAATTGGCTTTTACCGCTTCAGCTACAGAACGGCGCATTTTCCAAAGTGCATTTTTTTGTTCTTCGGTATCGGCAAATAGTACTTCGTCTATTTCAAATTGTTCCACTACGGTTAAAATTTGTTCGGCTTCTTGCATGAGTATTTCGGGATAATTGCCGTCGACTTCAATAAGTAAATGCGCTTGAACACTGTCCTGAACCGATACATTTAAACCGTCTACAAATTTTAATGTCCAATCTATTGCATCGCGTTCCATGAATTCTAGTGCACTCGGAACAATGCCTGCTCTAAAAATTGCCGAAACCGCCTCACAAGCTTGTTCCGCTTTGTAAAAAGGAACTAATAGTAAGACATTATGTTTGTTTTGTGGGATTAATTTGAGCACAATTTTGGTTACTATACCCAAGGTTCCTTCACTACCTACCATTAGTTGGGTAAGGTTATAACCCGTCGAATTTTTTAAGGTATTGGCGCCCGTCCAAATGATATCCCCTGTGGGTAAAACTACTTCTAAATTGAGCACATAATCCTTAGTAACACCATACTTTAAGGCTCGAGCTCCACCCGAGTTTTCTGCAATATTTCCACCTATCCAGCAACTTCCCATACTACTTGGGTCTACTGGATAAAGGAGTCCTTTTTCGGCAACCGCTTCTCGAAGTACCTGAGTAATTACCCCGGGTTCGGTAGTTACTTGTAGGTTTTGTTCGTCAATTTCTATAATTTTATTGAAACGCTCCATTGAAATACCAATACCACCATAGATCGATAATGCACCGCCACTTAAACCAGTGCGAGCTCCAATAGGCACCGCCGGAATTTTGTATGTATTGGCCACCTTTAAAATTTCTGCGACTTCAAGTGTATTTGCAGGTTTCAGTACAACATTAGGTGGAAAACTTAAATCTTCTGTTTCGTCATGGCCATAGATTTTACGCGTAGCTTCATCGGTAAAAAGATAAGAAGCACCCACAATTTTTTCGAGTGCAGAAAGTAGTTCGGTATTTAGGTTCATTAGTTTAAAATGGATAAAATTTGCTACATTTACAAAATAAAATCTTTTTTTGTTGAGTAAAAGTAATAAAAAATCTGCACTTTCTGAAATGCACGGCGTGGAACAACCTAAAGTCGTGAGTAGTGTTGTTGCTCAACAAATTCAACAATTTAGAAAGAATTTACCTACAGCCGAGGAATTAATTACTGGAATTTTGGAAGGTGACAAGACCGCTTTGAGTCGCGCTATTACTTTGGTTGAAAGTACTAATCCTGAACATTTAGAAAAGGCAAATGAGGTAATTAAAGGTTGTTTGCCTCATGCAAATAATTCCATTCGAATAGGAATTACTGGCGTTCCTGGAGTGGGGAAAAGTACGTTTATTGAAGCTTTTGGAACACATTTAACGTCACTGGGTAAGAAAGTGGCTGTATTGGCCGTTGATCCCAGTTCATCGATTAGTCATGGCAGTATTTTGGGTGATAAAACCCGGATGGAAGAATTGGTCAAAGATAAAAAAGCATTTATCAGGCCCAGCGCGTCGGGTGGCACCTTAGGAGGAGTTGCTAGAAAAACGCGAGAAGCTATTATTTTATGTGAAGCTTGTGGATTTGATACGATAATTATTGAAACGGTTGGAGTAGGACAAAGTGAAACTGCTGTACACAGCATGGTTGATTTCTTTTTGTTGTTAAAAATTTCGGGGGCTGGCGATGAATTACAAGGCATTAAACGAGGAATTATGGAAATGACCGACACCATTGTAATCAATAAAGCGGATGGTGATAATATTGTTAAAGCCAAATTAGCCAAATCAGAATTTAATAGGGCGCTGCATTTATTTCCTCCCAAATCTTCAGGTTGGATGCCCAAAGTGACTACATGTAGTGCTTATGAAAAAACAGGAATTGATGGGATTTGGGATATTATAACCGAGTATATTGAATGGGTAAAATCAAATCAATATTTTGAAGAAAATCGTCAAAAGCAAAATCAATTTTGGATGATGGAAACCATAAATGAGCAATTAAAATCACATTTTTATAACCATCCAAATGTTATCCAACTCTTGGAAGAAAATAAAAAAGCCGTTGCAACCAATGAAGTATCACCTTTTGCAGCGGCTATGAAATTGTTAGGTCAGTATTTTAGTAAGGAATAATTAGCTATTCTATAAATCTGAACACTATTCTTGATCGTAACGTTCAATTTCTCTATCGTAGAATTCGCCAGCAATGGTAATTAAATGTTCCATTTCGGATTCCAATTCTTTTTCATCTTCTTCTTCAATATCTTCTAGAAATTCTACTTCGTCATCTTTTAAATTGATCACAAATCGAGGATATTCAAGGTGAATTATGAAAATATCTTCAGGAAAATCAGTGTTGTCTCCGATTACAAATTTTGGTAAAATCATTTTTTTTGTTTTAATATGTTTGTTTTAGTAATTAAGCTTGCTCTTGAATCATTTTTTTTGTCAAATAATTGAAGCGAATATACAAAAATATTGCGGCTACACTCAAACCTGCTAAAAGTCCAATCCAAATTCCAACAGCTTTCAATTCTGTTTTTAATCCCAAATAAATTGAAATTGGGAAACCGACTAACCAGTAAGCAACAAAAGTAATATACATTGGATATTTGACATCTTGTAACCCTCTAAGCGCACCTAAAACTACAACTTGTATACCATCAGATATTTGAAAAACAGCCGCCACCAAAAGCAATTTAGAGGCAATTTCAATCACTTCTCTATTATCAACCGCTTGTTGTGTATTTTCTAAATTTAGAAACAAAGGTGGCAAGTAATTGTGAAAAACAATAAATAAAATGGCAAAGACAATTTCAATGATTATGGCCAATAAATAAATCGATTTGGCAACAACCACTAAATTAACATAATCTTTCAATCCCTTTTGATTTGAAATTCGAATCATTGCAGTAACACTTAGTCCCATTGCAAACATAAATGTTAGTGTTGCTAAGGTGAGTGCTATTTGATTTGCTGCCTGACTTGTTTTACCTATGGTGCCACTTAACCAGATGGCCCCGGTAAATAAACTCACTTCAAACAGCATTTGCATGGCCGAGGGAGTCCCTAAATTGATTATTTTTTTGAGAACCGATTTTTTGATTTCTTTGAAACTAAAATTTTTGAAATATATTTTAATATTCTTGTCATACTTTAGTAAATAATGCATAAAAACAACCATCATAATTCTTGAGATCACCGTTCCTAAGGCAGCTCCTAAGATGCCTAATTTGGGAAAAATCCATACCCCATAAATTAAGACATAATTGAAAAAAATATGGACCACATTTGCCATAAAAATAGCATACATAGAATATTTTGTACGTGATAAGCCATCTGCAAATTGCTTATATCCTTGATAAATAATTACCGGAATTAAAGAAAATGCTACCCAATCGATGTATGGATAGGCCATTTCTACAACTTCAATGGGTTGGTGCATTAACAGCATAATTGGCTTTGCTAATACAATCAAAGTAAATAGAGCAACTCCAAGAACCGTACACAAAAGCAAACCATGATGAAAGGTAGAGCGAATTTTTTTCTCGTCTTTTTCGGCATCTGCCTCTGCAATTAATGGGGTTATGGCGGTTGAAAATCCAATGCCCAATGACATGGCAATAAAGATAAAGCTATTCCCTAAGGACACAGCTGCTAATTCTGTTGACCCTAATTTTCCTACCATGATGTTATCAACAATTCCAATAAGCGTGTGGCCTAGCATTCCAAGAATAATTGGGTATGCCAATTTAAAGTTGTAAGAGAATTCTTTGGTATAGCTGGAAAAATTCATGCAGTTATTTTGCAGTAAAGGTAGTTATTTTGAATACGAAAGCAAGAAAAACCAACCAGGATTCCGAACCGTGTCGGGGAGGGCTACAACCGTCTAATTTTGCTTTTTAATGTTTGGGTTTTGCGTATCGCTTTCGATAATTCCATCTCGTAAACGAATGATTCGGTGTGCATAAGCCGCAATTTCTTCTTCGTGTGTTACTAGGATTACGGTATTGCCATTGGCGTGAATTTCGTTAAATAAATTCATAATTTCTACCGAAGTTTTACTATCTAAGTTACCTGTTGGTTCATCGGCTAAAATAATTGAGGGTTTATTAACCAATGCTCTTGCAACCGCTACACGTTGGCGTTGTCCACCTGAAAGCTGATTGGGTTTGTGATCCATTCGATCATCTAATCCTACTTGTTTTAATACTTCAGAAGCTCTTTCAATTCTCTCCGATTTTGAATATCCTGCATATACCATTGGTAACGCTACATTATCTAAAGCGGTAGTTCGAGGCATCAAGTTAAACGTTTGGAATACAAATCCAATTTCTTTATTTCGAATGCCTGCCAATTCATCGTCTTGCATTTCACTAACGTGTTTTCCGTTCAAAATGTAGGTTCCAGAGGTAGGCGTATCCAAACAGCCTAAGATATTCATTAATGTTGATTTTCCAGACCCTGAGGGTCCCATCAAAGCGACATATTCGCCCTTTTTAATTTCCAAATCAATGCCTTTTAGCACATAAACGATTTCGTTTCCTAAAGGAAAATCTCTTTTAATATTGGTAATACTGATTAATGATTCTGCCATTTGAATAAAGAATGATGATTAGAAAAAGGATTCTTTCATAAGTAGATTAAATGTCAAATTTGTTACAATTTGAAGCGTATTCTTTCAAACAAATGCGACAGGATTGTTTTTTTTGGATGCAGAATAAAATGCTCTTTATTTTGTTCTTTTCTAAAAAAAAGCAAGCCTAAGTTGTAGGTTTCAATGCTACACGTTATTTTATCGTTTTGATATAATTGTTTCCAAAGAAATTCATTTTTTCTTGTTTTGTGAATGTCTTCAATAAAAAGGCAACTTTCATTGATACAATATGGATAAATGGTATCGATTGAAAAAGTTTTTAAAGCTTCACTGGGAACAATTAGACCCTTGATAGTTCTAGGTAGTTCTTGTCCTACTTTAAAATAAAAATATTCTTCAAGATGCAAGTAAGCAATTGTTTTCTGTATTCTGTTATTTCTTTCATGGCCAAATGAAGTAATGTCTGTAGCGTGAAAACATTTGGTAACCAAATCAAACACAAAAGGAGAATGAACACCATGTTCGTTTTTGGCGTTCCTAAGAAATTTCAGGTATGATTTAATTTGGTGTTGCATGCATAGTGATTTGTGAAAAGTGACTAGTAATTAGTCTGGCTATTCTCTAATTACTATTCTCTAATTACTATTTTTATTCCATTTTCGAACTCAATTCAAACCAACGTTCTTCTTTTGCTTCTAAAGATTGGATGATTTTTTGCAATTCATTTGCTTTGTCTTCAATAGCATCATCTGTCACTTTGCCATCGGCAAATTCTTGTTCGATTTGTTTCTTTTGAAATTCTAAATCTTTGATATCGCGTTCAATTTTATTAAATTCTTTTTGATCATTAAAATTAAGTCCAGAAGGTGCTGCACTTTTTTCTTTCCAATGGGTTTTTTCGGTACTCACATTAGAGAGGGTTTTAGGTTCTGCAGAATCTTCATAGGCTCTAAAATCGGAATAATTTCCTGGAAAATCTTCGATGTGTCCTTCGCCTCTAAAAACAAATAAGTGATCGACAATTTTGTCCATAAAATAGCGATCATGGCTTACTACGAGCAAACAACCCGGAAAATCCAATAAAAAACTTTCTAGGACATTCAACGTTACAATATCCAAATCATTGGTAGGTTCGTCCAAAATCAAGAAATTCGGATTTTGAATCAAAACCGTACATAAATACAAACGTTTTAATTCGCCACCACTTAATTTTTCTACAAAATCATATTGTTTTTTTGCATCAAATAAAAAGCGTTCTAACAATTGCGAAGCCGAAATGATTTTTCCTTTCGTCAACGGAATGTATTCTCCATATTCTTTAATGATGTCAATTACTTTTTGACCGGGTTTTGGGTTGATCCCACTTTGGGTATAATAGCCAATTTTTATGGTATCGCCTATGATTACTTTTCCCGAATCGGGGGGTAGGGTTTGTGTTAGAATATTTAAAAAGGTTGATTTTCCGGTTCCATTTTTACCAATAATTCCTATGCGCTCCCCTCGTTGAAACGAATAGGAAAAATCTTCTAATATTTTTCGATCTGGAAAATTCTTATTTAATTTTACCATTTCAATGATCTTACTACCCATGCGCTCCATATTGATTTCGAGCTCTACTACATTTTCTTTTCGACGGCTTTCGGCTTTTTCTTTGATCACATAAAAGTCGTCTTGTCTTGATTTGGATTTGGTGGTTCGCGCTTTGGGTTGACGTCGCATCCAGGCCAATTCTTTTACAAATAGATTTTGAGCCTTGTCGACACTCGCATTTTCAGAAGCTAAGCGTTCTTCCTTTTTGGCTAAATAATAGGAATAATTGCCTCTGTATTGATAGATTTTCCCGTTGTCTAGTTCTATGATTTCGTTACAAACGCGTTCGAGAAAGAACCGGTCGTGTGTCACCATAAATAAGGTAATATTTTCTTTGGCGAAATAATCTTCTAACCATTCAATCATTTCTAAATCCAAGTGATTGGTGGGTTCGTCTAAAATTAATAAATCGGGTTTGCTAATTAAAATTATAGCCAATGACAATCTCTTTTTTTCTCCACCCGACATGTTTTTGACTTTCATTTTTAAGTCTTCCAACTTCAGTTTGAACAAAATTTGTTTGAATTGCGTTTCAAAATCCCAAGCGTTATGTCGGTCCATATCATCAAAAGCTCTTTGATAGGCTTCCTCGTCATTAGGATTTTCCAGCGCTTTTTCATAGCGTTCGATGACTTTTAATATTTCATTATCCGACGCAAAAATATTTTCCTCAATGGTCAATTCGTCCTGCAAATTATTGTTTTGCGACAAAAAGGCCATAGTAATCTCTTTCCGAATGACCACTTGTCCTGTGTCGGGTTCGTCTAAGCCATTAATCATGTTCATAATGGTAGTTTTTCCCGAACCATTCTTTGCAATAAAAGCTATTTTTTGATCTTTGTTGATTCCAAAAGAAACGTTGTCAAAAAGCACACGTTCGCCATAGGATTTTGAAATATTTTCGACTGATAGGTAATTCATGAATTAATTTGAAAATTTGAAAATTTGCCAATGAGACAATAAGAGCACAAAAGTAAGGTTAATATTTGATATTGGATTCCCAATTTTTGCAATTCATAAATAAAAATTGCAACTTTGACTCATCAATTAATTGGCATATTGCTAATTGAAAATTGAAAATTAAATCCATGCAACTATCCGTAATCATCCTTAATTATAATGTACGCTATTTTTTAGAACAGTGTTTGTATAGTGTTCAAAAAGCATTAGAAGGTATTGAGGGAGAAATTATTGTGATTGATAATGCTTCCACGGATGATAGTTGCACCATGATGAAGCTTAAATTTCCAACCGTTACACTTATTGAAAATACAGCCAATTTTGGATATCCAAAAGGGAATAACACAGGAGTGGCACATGCTAAAGGCGAATACATTTGCATTTTAAACCCCGATACCGTTGTGGCAGAAGATACTTTTGTCAAAATTTTTAACTCACAACTCACAACTCACAACTCACAACTCGGCATTATCGGTTGTAAATTGATTGATGGGACAGGAAATTTTTTACCAGAAAGCAAACGCGGAGTTCCAACGCCCTGGGTAGCTTTTACAAAAATAGTTGGGTTGTATAAAATTTCAAACTACTTCGGGAAATATTATGCACAGCATTTAACTGAACATCAATCAGGAAAAGCAGCTATTTTAGTAGGAGCATTTATGTTTATGCAACACAAATTATACATAGATGTTGGCGGTTTTGATGAAAATTGTTTCATGTATTCCGATGATATTGATTTGAGTTATATGGTGTTAAAAACGGGAAAATCTAATTATTATTTTCATGAAACCTCGGTAATTCATTACAAAGGCGAGAGTACGGTTAGGGATGAAACCTACAGAAAACGTTTTCAGGAAGCCATGCAGTTTTTTTATAAAAAACATTTTCAAAAATCCTTGTTTTTTGATGGAATGATGTTCGTGGGAAGCCTTGTGTTTAGCATGGTAAAAAAACACGAGCCAAAGGATACAAGAAGAAAAATTGACGAATATGTTGTTTTTTCAAAAGGCGACCTTTGTATAAATTTATCGCAAAAAACGGTTTATTTTTCCAGGTTCAATCAATTTAAAAACGACCCTTCAAAGAACACTGAAATAATTTTTGACTCTTCTACTTTTAGTTTTACCGAAATCATTACTTTTATGGAAGAAAATAAAAAGAAAAACCTTAGTTTTAAGAACTATATTTCAAGCTCAAATTATTTAATTGGTAGCAATCATTCTAAAGACAAAGGGCAAATAATTTTGTTGTAAAAATTATTGATTTCCTTCAAAAAAGAACGAAAAATTAGTATTTTTGCAAACGAAATACAAAAACACAACTTTAGTTTACAGATATGGCAAAGTTTGAATTGAAATTACCTAAAATGGGTGAAAGTGTTGCCGAAGCAACCGTAACCAATTGGTTAAAAAATGTAGGCGATACTATTGCAATGGATGAAGCAGTGTTGGAAATCGCAACCGATAAGGTAGACAGTGAAGTCCCTTCTGAGGTTTCGGGAACTTTGATTGAAATTCTTTTCAAAGTTGACGATTTAGTACAAGTAGGCCAAACAATTGCTATTATAGAAACAGAGGGAGGAGCTGTTGCAGCTGCTCCGGAAGTTAAAACTGAGGCTCCGGACGCTGTAGCGGAAGTTGCTAAAACTGTTGAAGTTGCTATTGAAACGGTAGCTCCAGCTGATTTTTCAGCTTCTAACAAATTCTTTTCTCCGCTAGTAAAAAATATTGCGAAAGAAGAAGGAATTTCTGTAGCCGAATTAGAAGCTATTTCGGGTTCGGGTAAAGATGGCCGAGTAAATAAAGAAGATTTATTAAATTATATCAAAAATAAAGAAAGTCAACCAAATACGCAGACTCCTCTAGTTGCAACTGCAAAAGTAATTGCTGCTCCTGGTGTTCAAGCGGTTCCTGTTTCGGTAAATGGTGGTGACGAGATAGTAGAAATGGACCGAATGCGTAAGTTGATTTCGGGTTACATGGTAGCATCCGTTCAAACTTCAGCTCACGTACAATCATTTATTGAAGTGGATGTAACCAATATTGTAAAATGGAGAGATAAAGTTAAAGATGCTTTTGAAAAAAGAGAAGGAGAGAAACTAACATTCACGCCAATTTTCATGGAAGCGGTAGCTAAAGCATTAAGAGATTTTCCAGGGATGAATATTTCAGTAGATGGTGATTTCATTATTAAACGTAAAAATATTAATTTAGGTATGGCAGCAGCTTTACCCAACGGAAACTTAATCGTTCCAGTAATTAAAAACGCTGACCAATTAAATTTAGTAGGCATGGCCAAAGCGGTTAACGATTTAGGAAACCGAGCTAAAACAGGAAAATTAAAACCAGACGACACACAAGGTGGTACGTATACAGTTACAAATGTGGGTACTTTTGGATCTGTTTTTGGAACTCCTATTATCAATCAACCTCAGGTAGGTATTTTAGCTTTAGGTGCTATTCGAAAAGTACCCGCTGTTATTGAAACATCAGAAGGAGATTTCATCGGAATCCGTCAAAAAATGTTCTTATCGCACTCCTATGATCATCGAGTGGTTGATGGTGCATTAGGAGGAAGTTTTGTCAAACGTGTTGCCGAATATTTAGAAGCTTTTGATCCCAATAGAGAAATATAATCAAGTTTAATTTATAGAAGTAAGCCCGATAGTTTTAAAAGCTGTCGGGTTTTTCTATATTTGTCACTTATAACATTAGTATGGAATTAAAATTAACACGCCCAATTTGCTTTTTTGATCTTGAAACAACGGGAATTGATGTGGCTCGAGACCGAATTGTAGAGATTTCAATTTTTAAAATATATCCAAACGGTACCAAAGAAAGTAAGACCTGGTTAGTTAATCCTACGATTCCAATTCCGCCCCAATCAACAGCTGTTCATGGCATTTCGGATGAAAAAGTAGCTAATGAACCTACTTTTGATGCATTAGCTTCTCAAGTGCATAATATGATTAAAGATTCAGATTTAGCTGGATTTAATTCAGATCGTTTTGATATTCCGTTATTAGCTGAAGAATTATTGCGTGCAGGTGTTGATTTTGATATGAAAAACAGGGTTTCTGTAGATGTACAAACGATTTTTCATAAAATGGAAGAGCGAACGTTAAGTGCTGCCTTCAAATTTTACTGCGGCCAAAGTTTAGAAAATGCACACAGTGCAGAAGCCGATACTATGGCAACGTACGAAATCTTAAAATCACAACTGGATCGCTATGAAAATTTGGAAAACGATATGAAGTCATTATCTGAATTTACGACACGAAAAAAATCAGTTGATTTTGCAGGATTTATTGCAATGAATCCCGAAGGAAAAGAAATTTTTACGTTTGGAAAACACAAAGGTGCTTTAGTAGAAGATATTTTTGATAAAGAACCAGGATATTTTGGTTGGATTCAAAACGCCGACTTTCCTTTGTATACCAAAAAAGTACTGACGGCCATTAAATTAAGAAAGTTAAACACTAAAAGCTAGAAGTTTGAAGCTAGAAGCTGGGAGTAGTTTGCTTCCATCTTCCAACAATTAAATAAAATGAAAATAATCTGTATCGGTCGCAATTATCCAGACCATATTTCGGAACTAAATAACGAAAAACCCACGGAACCGGTTATTTTTTTAAAGCCTGATACCGCAGTTTTGCCCAAAAAGACACCGTTTGTGATTCCTGCTTTTAGTAATGATGTGCACCATGAGGTAGAAGTTTTGGTTAAAATTTGTAAAGTAGGTAAATATATTGATCCCAAATTTGCTCATAAATATTATGATGAGATTGGTTTAGGAATCGATTTTACAGCTAGAGATGTTCAAGCGCAATTAAAAGAAAATGGATTGCCGTGGGAAAAAGCAAAAGCTTTTGACCATTCAGCGGTAATTGGTGCCTTTTTACCGAAAAAAGAGTTGCATTCAATGGAAAATATTAACTTTGAGTTGCTATCCAACGGGCAATCAGCACAAAAAGGAAATACAGAATTGATGCTTTGGAATATCGATGCTTTAGTGGCTTATGTTTCTCAGTTTTTTACGTTAAAAAAAGGAGATATCATTTTTACAGGAACACCAAAAGGAGTTGCAAAAGTTTCAGAAGGTGATGTTTTAGAAGGGTTTATCGAAGGTAAATCACTCTTTAAAATACAAATTAAGTAGTATGGCTTTACAGTATAATCTTGCAAAAGTGTATGAAATTTCGGAAAACGATACCGAATTTGCATTACAAATAGTAACCTTGTTTCTAGAAGAAGTTCCCTCAGAAATGAAAACTATTAAATTAGCTATAGAAGAAAAAGATTATTCCCGCACTTATGCTGCGTGCCACAAAATAAAGCCAACTTTGGACTTATTAGGAATGGATATGTCTTACGAAGAAAATCTTCAAATCATGTCGTGGACCAAAACAGAAGGGAAGCGCAAAGAAATCAAGGAAGTCTATAAATCATTAAAAGATCGAATCGACTTAGCAATTAAGGAAATCAAAAAGGATTTTAAATTGTAAATTTCAAAAAATAAACACAAAATGAAAGCAGCAATTGTTACTATTGGTGATGAAATTCTTATTGGTCAAATTGTTGACACGAATTCTTCTTACATAGCTAAAGCTCTCGATAAAATTGGAATTGAAACCCATGAAATGGTCTCTATTTCTGATGATAAAACACATATATTACAAACGTTTAGAAAATTACAAAATAGGGTTCAAGTTGTGATCATTACCGGCGGATTGGGTCCTACAAAAGACGATATCACAAAAAAAACATTTTGTGATTATTTTGATGATTATTTAGTAGAAAATGAGGTAGTATTATCTCATGTAAAAGCGTTAATCGAAGGAATTTACAAGCGACCTATTACGCCAATTAATATTGAACAAGCTTTAGTGCCCTCAACGGCAAAAGTGTTCTACAATAAGGTGGGAACTGCTCCAGGAATGTGGATGGAAAAAGAGGAAACGGTTTTTATTTCATTGCCAGGTGTACCCTACGAAATGAAGTATTTGATGGATCATGATGTAATACCAAGTTTGGTATCAAAATTTGAACGTCCCTTTATTATTCATCAAACCTTAATGACCTATGGAAGGGGGGAAAGTTTAATTGCCGAACAAATCGAAACTTGGGAAGATAATTTGCCAGATTTTATCAAGCTTGCCTATTTGCCAAGTCCAGGAAAAGTAAGATTGCGTTTAACAGCTCGAGGCGCCAATAAAGAACAACTTCAAGCTGAAATAACAAAGCAGGTTCAGCAATTGGATCTGCTACTTCATGATATCATTGTAGGTTACAACGAAGATGAAACAATCGAAGTGGTATTGGGTCGATTATTGACTGAAAATAAATTAACATTGGCAACGGCAGAGAGTTGTACTGGTGGTAAAATTGCAGCTACACTAACGTCAGTTTCAGGAGCTTCAAATTATTTTAAAGGAAGTGTGGTAAGTTATGCTACATCCGCCAAAATTTCAATTTTAGGAGTTTCAAAAGCAACAATTGAAAGACATAGCGTTGTAAGCGCTGAAGTAGCAACACAAATGGCGCTTGGACTTCAAAAAATGATGCAGGTAGATTATGCAATTGCAACTACCGGAAATGCAGGTCCTGCAAAAGGTGATTCAGCTGCAGAAGTAGGAATTGTATTCATTGCAATTGCTACGCCTGATAGCGTTTTTGTAGAGGAATTTAATTTTGGACAACCCCGTGAAAAGGTAATAGATAGGACTGTTGGAAAATCATTGGAACTTCTTTACAAAGAAATTTTAAAAAAATAATAAAAGATAGTTGTGTATATGAAATCGATTTTGTTTCTTTGCACCCTGATTTTAGATAACGAATAAAGCTGAATAATAATGTCAAGAGTTTGTGAACTTACGGGTAAAAGAGCAATGGTAGGGAACAATGTTTCTCACGCTATGAACAAAACAAAGAGAAAATTCTCTGTTAACTTAGTAAAAAAACGTTTTTACATTCCTGAAGAAGATAGATGGGTAACGTTGAAAATTTCAACGGCTGCATTAAAAACTATTAATAAAAATGGAATTGCTGCTGTATTAAAAAATGCAAAAGCAAACGGATTTGTTAAATCTGTATAATCCGCAATAATATATATCAAAATGGCAAAGAAAGGTAATAGAATCCAAGTTATTTTAGAATGTACTGAACACAAGACTTCAGGAGTTCCTGGAACTTCTCGTTACATTACAACTAAAAATAAAAAAAATACTCCAGATAGATTAGAGATTAAAAAATTTAATCCAATTTTGAAAAGAGTAACTGTACACAAAGAAATTAAATAAGATAAGTCATGGCAAAGAAAACCGTAGCAACTTTACAAACAGCTTCTAAAAGATTAACCAAAGCTATCAAAATGGTTAAATCTCCAAAAACTGGCGCTTACACATTCGTTGAATCTGTGATGGCTCCTGAATTAGTTGATGAATTCTTGAAAAAGAAATAATTCAACTCACAATTATATAGATAAGCTACTTTCGTTTGAAAGTAGCTTTTTTATTTTTACATTTGTTGTCAACTAGCAATGAGTTAAATCATTTATTATTAGTAAACAGAAATTAAAACCCATGAGTTTTTTAAAAAAAATATTTGCTTCCGAAAAGAAAGAACCCATTTTATCAGAACTCGAAAAGCAAACCCTGGATAAAGGTTTGGAAAAAACGAAGACTTCTTTTTTTTCTAAATTAACCAAAGCCGTTGCCGGTAAGTCAAAGGTAGATGATGAGGTTTTAGATAATTTAGAGGAAATATTGGTTTCTTCAGATGTAGGGGTAAATACCACATTAAAAATTATTGAACGCATTGAAGAGCGCGTTTCAAAAGATAAGTATTTGGGTACCGATGAACTAAACAGCATTTTACGGGAAGAAATTGCCAGTTTGTTATCGGAGACCAATTCGGGCGAAGCTACAGAGTTTTCAATTCCTGCTGGAACAAAACCCTATGTAATAATGGTGGTTGGTGTCAATGGTGTAGGAAAAACCACAACCATTGGAAAATTAGCCTATCAATTTAAAAAAGCAGGCTATAAAGTAGTATTAGGTGCCGCAGATACGTTTAGAGCAGCTGCCATTGACCAATTGCAAATTTGGGCCGATAGAGTAGGTGTGCCAGTTGTAAAACAACAAATGGGTAGTGATCCTGCATCGGTTGCATTTGACACCTTACAAAGCGCTGTAGCACAAAACGCAGATATTGTTATTATTGATACTGCTGGTCGTTTGCATAATAAAGTAGGCTTAATGAATGAACTTTCAAAAGTGAAAAAAGTAATGCAAAAGGTAGTGGAAGACACACCCAATGACGTACTTCTTGTATTAGATGGTTCAACAGGTCAAAATGCTTTTGAACAAGCCAAACAATTTACCGCTGCAACCGAAGTTACTTGTTTAGCCGTTACAAAATTAGACGGAACTGCAAAAGGGGGTGTTGTAATTGGTATTTCAGATCAATTTCAAATACCCGTTAAATATATTGGTATTGGTGAAGGAATTGAAGACCTACACGTTTTCAATAAGTATGAATTTGTAGATTCATTTTTTAAATAAAAACAGATGGAATTTTTAAAATATAAAATGGTTAAGTTACTATTAGTAGCTTTAGTATTGGCACTTATAGCAATCCCTTTTGACGAAATAGGTTTTGTTTATATGGCTTTGCGCTTGATATCTTTTGCTATTATTATGTATGTTATTATTAAACTTACAAGTGCTAAGAAAAAAATACAGAAATAATTAGTCAATCAAAGCGCTAATTTTTTCCCATAATACCTCATCAAAATCGGAAAGTGCCATATTGCTATCATCTGCTGCATTTCCCATTCTGATAATGACTAATTTTCTACTGGGAACAACATATATTTTTTGATCATTTTTACCCAAAGCACAATATAAATCATCGGGTGCAGTTGGAATTATTTTTCCGTTAAATTGAATTTGAATTTGAGGCAATCTATAGCTAGATTTTCCATTCAGCCACCACAAATAGCCATAAGCCAAATTTATGTTTTGTGAAGTAGTTGTGGCAAGTTGCATATAACTTTTAGGAACAATTTGATTATTTTGCCATTTACCTTTGTTTAGAGTTAATAAACCAAATCGTGCCATACTTCTCGTATTACTCCAATAAACACTTAAGCCGGCATTTTGTACCCAAAGGCCTCCAGTCATTCCAATTTTATCTCTCAACTTTGTATTGAAATAATTCTCCCAAGTTTGTCCAGTTGAAGTTGCTACAACATCTTGTAATTTTACATACACATTATGATAAGCCCATCGTGTTTCAGCATCGGCTGCATATTGTAAATTTGATGGAGATACATCATCGCCTAATGCGTCATTTAGACCAGATGTCATACTTAAAAGATGCTTAATCGAAATTAGATTTTCTTTAGCTAATGGAGCACTAGTCCAACCTGTTCCTAGATAGTTGGAAACTTTATGGTTACTATTTAAAAAACCTTCCTGCTCAGCAATTCCTGTTACGGTAGCAGTTAATGTTTTTCCTGCACTTGCCCAATACCATGCTGTTGATGCCGTATGACCATTAAAATAATTTTCCAGCACAATTTTTCCGTTGTGCAATATTATAAAACTTTTTGTATTTTTTAATGCTAAATAATCTAACAATGGCTGCACTTGTGATTGATTCCATCCCACACTTTCAATGGTTTTTGTTTCCCAAATAGATGAACCAATGGGTGGGAAATACATGATTTCTTCAGGCGCATTGCAACCGCAGTCGTTTTGGTCACAACCAAATATAAAAAACACAATGAATAACACAAAAATATAGTTTTTCATAATAATACTTTCGTTACTTGCTGACATAGGACAATAAAAGTAAGAAATTGTTTAATTCAAATCAGAAATAATTGTAATTTTAGACCTTATTAGTACAGAAAAATGAAAAAACTATTCATCGTATTTGTTATAGCAACTTTAGGATTTTCTTGTAAGCAAAACATTACCGAGTCAGATTTGAATAATCTAAATGGGTACTGGGAAATAGAAAAAGTAATTTTACCCAATGGTGAAAAAAAAGAATATAAAGTCAATGAAACAATTGATTACTTTAAATTGGTTAAAAATAAAGGTTTTAGAACGAAAGTAATGCCGCAAGTAGACGGCAGCTATTTGACAAATAATTTGAAGGAATCGGTGTATATTAGTCTTGAAGAGGGTTCGGCCATCTTGCATTATAAAACTAATTATGCGCAATGGAACGAAGAAATAATTGCAGTAAGCAAAGATGAATTCATAGTAAAAAATCAACAAGAATTAGTCTACCATTATAAAAGACCGGTCAAATTTTCAGTAAAATAGTATGGCTAAACGATTCAATGAAGAAAATTCTATTGCCGATGTGCTCAAACAATTTATTGTTCAAAATAAATTAGAAATGGGTATCGATGTGGTCAACGTGCGTGAAGCATGGCAAAATGTTATGGGCAATGGGGTAAATACGTATACAACTGAAATTCAATTAAAAGGGAATACCCTATATGTTGCTCTATCTTCTGCTGTTTTGCGGGAAGAACTGAGTTATGGGAAAGACAAAATCATTACAATGATTAATGAAGAATTGCGAAAAGAGCTAGTGAAACATTTGATTTTACGATAAAAAAATCCCGCTATTTAAAAGCGGGATTTTATATTTTAATTACAAGTTACTCATCAGCTAATTGCAATTGAATTTTGTTACTTAAAATTGCTCTCTTCCTGCAAAATGAAATGCACTTTCAATCGCTGCATTTTCATTTGAATCGGATCCGTGAACGGCATTTTCTCCAATTGAAGTAGCATATTTTTTACGGATGGTTCCTTCAGCGGCATCGGCTGGGTTAGTAGCGCCAATTAAACTTCTGAAACTTTCTACGGCATTTTCTTTTTCTAAGACAGCAGCCACTATTGGGCCTCTAGTCATAAATTCTACTAATTCACCAAAGAAAGGTCTTTCACTGTGAACGGCATAAAATTTTTGAGCATCTGCAACTGTTAATTGCGTCAATTTCATTGCTACAATTCTGAACCCATCTTCAGCAATCATATTTAAAATTCCACCAATATGTCCGTTTTCAACAGCATCTGGTTTAATCATTGTAAAAGTTCTATTACTTGCCATTTTTTTGTTTTTATTGGGTGCAAAAATAACTATATTTCTTCAAAAATAGAAATATTATCTACTTATTTTTGAACAGAGATTCTATTAATTGCCCTTTAGAGTATAAGAATATCAAAATTTTGTTCTAAGGGTTGTAAGGTTGTAAGAAGTTGTTCTATCAATGAAGGACCAAATTCTTCAAAATAGGAGGAAAAGTTAGCCTTTCGTTCTTGCAAATGGCCTTTTGGAAACAATTCGTTTTGTAATCCTGCAATTTGATCCAACTGCTCGGATAATACTCTTTTTTCTGCTTTTAATAATCGCTTTTCTAACTGTTCTAAACCTTTAATTTGTTTTTTTTCCTGCGCTGAAACGGCCCCTAGAAATGATTTGTCGGTTTGATTAGCTATATTATACAATTGTTCAAATTGTGAACGTAATTGATTTTTTTGTGGTGTAAAATCGATTGTAAATTCTGATTTTTCTTTTGTTCTTTTATCTAAAAGTGTTTGCTGTGGCAAAAACATATCGGACCAATTTAGTTCTAATTTAGCCAACTTTGAAGCTTGTTTTTGAGTAGCCAAAAGCGCAGAATTTCGAAGTAACATCATTGGAAATGTTAAGCCATAAGCGTCAAAAGTGGATTTCAATTCTAGCCAATAGGCAATTTCTCCTCCACCACCAATGTAGCAAAGATTAGGTAAAATTACTTCTTGATATACAGGCCGTAATAGTACATTCGGGCTAAAATGAGTTGGATTTTTTTCCAATTCCAGAAGTATCTCTTCTTTTGAAAAAACAATTGAAGTCGAATTGACACGGTAATATCCGTTTTCTAGAACAATACGTTCGCGGAGGTTATCTTGTATGAAAAATAAATTAAGCTCTCTCGGATTAACTTGAATAGTGTAGCTAGAAAGATTTGGCAATGTTTCTGTTACTTTTTTATATGAAGTTTGTTCGAGTAATTCTCTTTTTACATAGGGAATGAATATTTTTTTCAAAGATTCTGTATCACCATCAATAACTACTAATCCTTCTTTTTTAAACAACTCGTTAGCGATAAATCGAGTAGCATCGGCTAAATTTTCATGGGATATATATGCTTTTTCAAATAAATTCTTTAGATAGTTTGCGTGAATTCCTGTTCCAATTTCTTCTGCAAAGTGATTATATACTGAAGCCAATCCCTGGTTAGATAGTCGGCCAACAGGTCCTTTGCTCTCCCGATTCCATTGTATTTTTTTGTCGTGATAATTAAAATAGTTTATTTCGTCAAAATCATGGTCTTCTGTAGCCATCCAATAGATAGGCACAAAATGCTGAGCAGGGTATTTTTCATTTAATTCCTTGCATAGATTAATGGTAGAAATAATTTTATACAAAAAATATAATGGCCCGGTAAAGAGATTCAATTGGTGTCCTGTAGTAATGGTAAAGGTATTCGAATCTTTTAGTGATTGAATGTTGAGTGCTGTGGGTTCTGAAAGCGTAAAATTGTGGTATTGTTTTTCTAATGCTGAAACAAGAATCTGACGGTTTTCAATAGGGTAATTTGCCTTCTTTTCTTCGATTTGGGCTTTAAAATTATCCAATTTTGGAAAGCGATTGTATAACGATTGTAGCTCTGGTTTTTCATCCAAATAATCGACGATGAGTTTTGAAAAATAACCCGAATTTTGATACGTGATACAATCGCTTGACATTAGAAAAATATTTTGTGCTAAAATACTAAATTTCTTTATGTAATAATCGCTTTTAGTAAGGATATAGTTTTTAAGAAAAAGACTATTTTTGCTAAAACTATTATTTTTGAAAGACATTCTCATTATCACACCACCTTTTACCCAATTGAATACGCCGTATCCAGCATCGGCATATATCAAAGGGTTTTTGAATACCAAAAAGATTTCTGCCTTTCAAATGGATTTGGGTATTGAAGTGATTTTAGAATTATTTTCAAAGAATGGGTTAACACAGATTTTTTCAACCAACACCCAACACCCAACACCCAACAGTCAACGAATTTGTGCTTTAAAGAACGATTACATCAAAACCATTGATCCAGTTATTGCATTTCTTCAAGGAAAAAATCCATCGTTGGCACGCCAAATTTGTGCTGGAAATTTTCTCCCAGAGGCCTCGCGCTTTGAGCAATTAGACGACATGGAATTTGCTTTTGGTTCGATGGGAATCCAAGACAAAGCCAAACATTTAGCCACATTATACTTAGAAGATTTGTCCGATTATATTGTGGAATGTGTGGATGAAAATTTTGGATTTAGTAGGTATGCCGAACGATTAGGTAGGAGTGCTAATTCATTTGACGAATTGTACGCTCATTTGTTAGAAGAACCAACGTATATTGACACGATTACACTTTCACTACTCCACAAACGAATAGAAGAAATAGCTCCAAAATTGATTTGTTTTTCAGTGCCATTTCCCGGAAATTTATACAGTGCCTTTCGATGTGCAAGCTCTATAAAAACAAACTTTCCTTCCCTGAAAATTGCAATGGGTGGGGGTTTTCCCAATACCGAACTACGCGATTTAAAAGATGTTCGAGTTTTTGAGTTTTTTGACTTTATCACTTTAGACGATGGGGAATTGCCTTTGGAATTAGTAATCGCATCTCTTGAAGAGCCAAATTCTAATCAATTCAAACGCACATTTCTTCTTGAAAACAATCAAGTCGTTTATAAAAATAATGCAACCAAACCAGATTACAAACAAAGTGAAGTCGGTACACCCGATTATTCTGATTTGTGGTTGGATCGATACATTTCGGTGATTGAAATGGCCAATCCTATGCACAGTTTATGGAGCGACGGTCGCTGGAATAAACTCACAATGGCGCACGGTTGTTATTGGGGAAAATGTACATTTTGTGATATTTCATTAGACTATATTAAACTATATGAGCCCATAGCCGCTTCACTTATTGTGGATAGAATGGAAGCATTAATGGCTCAAACTGGAGAAAATGGTTTCCATTTTGTTGATGAAGCTGCGCCGCCTGCCTTGATGCGAGGAGTAGCTTTGGAAATTATAAAAAGAAAATTAGTGGTTTCTTGGTGGACCAACATTCGTTTTGAGAAAAGTTTTACCCCCGATTTATGTTTGTTGTTAAAAGAGTCGGGTTGTATAGCAGTTTCAGGCGGATTAGAAGTGGCTTCGGACCGATTGTTAGAGTTGATAAAAAAAGGAGTAACTGTTGAAAAAGTAGCTCAAGTAACCCGAAATTTCACTGAATCAGGGATTATGGTTCACGCTTATTTAATGTATGGTTATCCCACTCAAACAATTCAAGAAACGGTAGATAGCTTAGAAATGGTAAGGCAGTTGTTTGAATTAGGCGTTTTGCAAAGTGGTTTTTGGCATCAATTTGCTATGACAGCGCATTCTCCAGTGGGAATGTTTCCAGAAGAATTTGGAGTAATTCCACTACAAAATCGAGTTACTTTTGCTAATAACGACATCAATTTTAAAGATAAAACCGGCATTAATCATGACAAATTTAGTTTCGGATTAAAGAAATCTTTATTCAATTACATGCACGGCATTTGTTTTGAGTATGCGTTGCAAGATTGGTTCGATTTTAAGATTCCAGAAACTAAAATACCTAAAGACTATATCTATAATTGCCTTCAAAACGAACAATTGTTTTCTACAAAGCCCAATGCTAAAATTGTTTGGTTAGGCGGGAAACCTCAATCAGAAATCTTTACTAAATCGAAAAAAGGCATTACTTGGAACATGATGAAATTAACATTTCACAAGAAAACCGAATCTTTTGATATTGTAATTTCTGAATCCGATGGGACATGGTTGCTAACTGCTTTAGAAAAAGCGGCTTTAGGAAATGAAAAATGGACTTATTCTGATTGTAAAGCAGATTTTGAAAAGGATGGAGAAAATTTCGAACTGTTTTGGTTTAGTAAACCCATACAAATTGTTAAACATGCAGGATTACTTTCATTATAACTTTCGATATCCTATAAATAGATATATTTTCACAACCCGTATTAATTTATAATAGGTATAATTTGTTATTTGAAAGGCGTTTATAAATATTAGTAGCATTTGTATACTAAAAATAATCTATGGGTAACTGCTAAACCTTAATACAGAAATAATCCTTTCAAAGATAAATTAATGTTAAAACGCCTATGTTTTATGGGGAGTTTTTTTATATTGCGTTCCCTTTATTAGCGCTGAAATAAATTTATACCAAAATGAATCGTTACCATTTAATTGCCTTATTCTTTTTTTTCACAACTTTTCTTTTTTCACAAAAGACCATAAAGCATACCGTTGTTGAAGGAGAATCGGTTTATGTGATTGCAAAAAAATATGGGGTAGCGGAAGCTGATATTTATGAATTTAACCCAAAGGCAAAAGGCGCCTTACTTCAATTGAAAACAGTTTTAATTATACCCAACAAGCGCAACTCTGCCGAAGATAAAAAGAGAAAAACCCCCCAAAAGAAGAGTGAAACTTCAGAATTTCACATAGCCGAAGCTGGAGAATCTTTATATAAGATTGCTCTAAAATATGGCATTTCATTAGAAAAAATAAAAGAAATGAACCCGAATCTCAATCCCGAGTCGATTCAGATTGGAGACAAAATAAGCATAATTGCTTCTAAAAAATTAGTTACAGAGAAAAAGTCAAAAACACTACCTAAAGTAGATCAACTTGTCAAATCTAATCCCATCTCAAACACGGTAGTTTCTAAATCGATTGTTTCAGCTCCTCTATCAATCACCCCTATTGTTTGTGAAGATGAATTGGGAAATACAATACATACTGTCCAGAAAGGGGAAACATTATTTCGCATCGCAAAAATATACCATGTCAAATTAAAAGAGTTACAAGAATTGAATGAAGAAGTGGTTGAAAATTTGCCCGAAGGGTATTTATTAATTGTAAAACTTGGAAATTTAGAAATTGCAAAGCATCAAAATGTCGTAATTGATAAACCTGTTGTAGCTCCAATTTCCATTGAAAACATGACCAAAGCAGAGTTTTTAATTGCAAAGGCATCTGAATATATTGGCACCCGTTATCGAGGTGGAGGTACTACTGCAGCAGGTTTTGATTGTTCGGGTTTGATGTATACTACATTTAAAAATATAGACATGACCTTGCCGCGATCTTCGGGGTCAATGGCGGCAGGAGCTGGGGTAAAAATAGAACGCGATCAAGCTCAAAAAGGCGATTTGATTTTTTTTACGACCAATGGAAGAGGGAACGTTAATCATGTGGGTATGATCACTGAAATTATAGATGACGAAATCAAATTTATTCATTCCTCGGTACAATCGGGCGTAATAATTTCTTCTACTAAAGAACCCTATTATGCCAAGCGATTTATTCAAATTAATCGGGTATTAACAGAATAAAAAAAGCCACTTTTTAGTGGCTTTTTTATAACACTTTTGATAATTAGTTGTTTTTTAAAAAAGTATAGATTTCATCTTTCAATCTAACCCGATCGATTCTCAATTTATTCAATGCATCATCTGATTTTGGGTCAGTATCTGATTCGATGTTGTAAATTCTGTGATCTATATCATCATAACTTTCAAATAATTTTCTAAAATGTGCATTTTCAATTTTTAAAGTATGAATTTTTTCTGCATATTCAGGAAATTCAATGGCTAATTGGTGTTTAGTAATCATACTATTGTTTTTTTAATTGGTAGAATCAAAATTACAAGCAATAATTGTAAATCCATATGACAAATGTCATTTCAAATAAAAAATCCTTACAACATAATTGCAAGGATTTTCATAATAGTTTTTAAGTATAGAATACAGATTAAACGGGCTCTGCGTATAAATCAAATTCGGTAGCATCTATTATTTTTAAATTGACAAAATCACCTGTTTTTAAATAATATTTTGAGGCATCAACTAACACTTCATTATCTACATCCGGACTATCAAATTCTGTTCTTCCTATAAAATATTGGCCCTCTTTTCTATCGATGACACATTTAAAGGTTTTTCCCACTTTTTCCTGATTTAAATCCCATGAAATTTGTGATTGTAAATCCATTATTTCAGCTGCTCGGGCTTGTTTCACTTCTTGAGGCACATCGTCAATTAGTGCAAAAGCTCCCGTGTTTTCTTCGTGAGAATATGTAAAACAACCCAAACGCTCAAATTTCATTTCTTGCACCCAATCACGTAAAATTTCAAAATCTTTTTGCGTTTCGCCAGGATAACCAACAATTAGTGTAGTTCTAATCGCCATGCCTGGTACACGCGCTCTAAATTCTTGTAATAATTTTGTTGTTTTTTCTTTTGTGGTGCCCCGTTTCATTGATTTCAAAATAGCATCTGAAATGTGTTGAAGTGGAATATCAATATAATTACAAATTTTAGGTTCGCGTTTCATCAAATCTAAAACGTCCATTGGAAAACCGCTTGGAAACGCATAATGCAATCGAATCCATTCGATGCCTTCTACTTTGGCAAGATTTTCTAATAATTCGGCAAGATTGCGTTTTTTGTATAAATCCAATCCGTAGTAGGTAAGATCTTGCGCAATTAATATTAATTCTTTTACCCCTTTTTTAGCTAAGCCTTTTGCTTCGTTAACTAATTTTTCTATAGGTTGCGAAACGTGTTTTCCACGCATCAACGGGATCGCACAAAAACTACAAGGACGGTCACATCCTTCTGCAATTTTTAAATAAGCATAGTTTTTTGGAGTAGTAGTTAAGCGTTCGCCTAGTAATTCATGTTTATAATCAGCACCCAAAGCTTTCAATAAAAGAGGTAATTCAGTAGTTCCAAAGTATTGATCTACATTCGGAATTTCTTTTTCTAAATCGGGACGATACCGTTCTGATAAACAACCGGTAACAAAAACTTTATCAACTAAACCTTGTTCTTTCTTATCTACATATTCCAAAATTGTATTCACCGATTCTTCCTTTGCATTGTCTATGAAGCCACAAGTATTTATGACTACAATATTTCCTTCTGTTTCATGTGCGACGTCCTTACCATTTGCTTTAAGTTGACCCATTAATACTTCACTATCATAAGTGTTTTTTGAACAGCCAAGGGTAATGACATTGATTTTATTTTTCTTTAACGATTTGGTTCTCATGTTTTTCTATTTGATCCCGAACTTTCGGTGCGCAAAATTACATAAAAAAACCACTTCAAGGGTAGAAGTGGTAGTGAAATATTGCGAAATGCAAAAGTCTAAAAATAAATTGAGTAAGTAACTGTTACGTTATTATTAGACGTTCTTACTTGTGCTGTATCGGTCATCCCAGAAGATAAAAAAGCAATTTGTTTATTTCTGCTGTCATTTGCAAAAGCAAAATCCAATTTACTTTCACTGAAATTATATCCTAATCCACCAGAATATCCAATTAAGTCACCCATGGTAGTTGTTAATTTATACGGACTCTCCTCAAATCGATAACCTCCTCGAATACTCCAATTTTTAATTTTAATTTCCCCTCCAATACGAAGTTCATAGGCACTATTAAATTGCTGGCGAATTTGAGTATTCAAGTTGTTGAATAATGCGTCATTAGTGGGTTTAAATTTAATATTACTGTAATCTTTCATCCCATAGTCAATACTTAATAGTCCTTTTTTATTGAAAATGAATGCCCCACTGAAAGTAATTTTACTGGGTGTTTGAATATTATAAACAGGATAAAGATTAACTACATTGGGTGCAATCACTTCTTGAAAATCATCGGTACCATCTGTTGTGTTAACAATTAATCGTTGAGTTAATTCGTCGGTTAATCGATACCAGGTAGGAGATTCATAGGCAATTCCTGCTCTAAAACCTTCCGTAACTTTAACTATAGCTCCTAGATTTATAGAAAATCCAGTTCCATAAGTATACAATTCGTTATCAAATTGCAATGCTGTAGCGGTATATCCAGATGAAAATAAAGGATTATTGTTAGATTCATAGACAGACGTTGCTTTCACATAATCGGTAAAATGAGCATTTAAATTCATGCCAATAAATAATCTATTTTTATAGGAAGTTGCAATATTTGCCGAAAGTTTTCCATTATATCCTGTTGCAGAAACATAATTTTCTTGATAATAGTTGCCTCCTGAAGGTACATTAGTAAAATAAGTATCTGGGCCATCGGATTCAATTAAATAAGATTGGTAGGCCAACATGGCTTGTTGCGCAGGAAACCCTAATCCACTGGCTTCCCCCAAATAAGCATATAAATCGGATATACTTTCGTTGTTTTGAAGTGTTACATATTCAACGGGTAATCCTTGAGCTTTATTTAAAAAATATTGATCAACAGAATTTGTTGGATTGGTTCCCGCCGAAAATATTTTAGTATCAAAATCATTGGTATTGTCATAATTTAATGCAAATGCAATTTTTGACCAATTGTTCTTCTCAGAAGTATCATTAAAAATCAAGACAGCACCAATTTGATTTAAATCAAGTGTGCTAAAGTTTTCGTTAGTTCTGGTTCCAAAATAATCTGAACGATTGTAAACATTGTATAAACTTCCTGAAATACTCGCATAATTATTTGAAAAAAATAACGAACCGGCAGGGTTTACATTAATCGCCGATAAATCGCCACCCAAAGCACCAAAAGCGCCACTCATTCCTCTAAAACGAGCCGTTCCAGTTAAATTATTTAAAGCATAACGTAAACCATCTCCGGTAGTGGTCTCCTGCGCTATTGTAATTAATGAACTCCCTAATAATAAGGATAAAAGTATTTTTTTCATTTTTTTTAAATCAATTAAATCTATAAATTATCCTCTACCACCTCTTCCGCTTCCACCACCAGATCGTCCACCACCGCCTCCAGATGAACTACTTCTAGGGGAAGAAAAATTGCTATTATTTCTTGGTTCTGAAGTTGTATTTCTTGGAGTTACCGGATTAACTTCTGGTGAATTAGTTCTGGGATTTGTTGCTCTAGGAGCAGTATTTATTTGTTGTACAGATCTAGGGTTTTGAAATGAATTTCTTGGGGTAATAGTTCGAGGTGCTCCATTGTAATTTGTCGAGCCAATTCTTCTCCCTTGATTGTAATTTGTTCCAGTTCTTCCTGAACCCGAATTATAATAGCCGGCTCCACCTCTTCGGCCACTGTTATAGGCTACATTTCGGCCTCTATAGTCATACCAACCTAAGTTATTGTAATAATAACCACCCCAGCCTTGACCATAATACCCATATCCATTCCAATTATTCCATCCCCAGCCCCAATTGGGTCCGTTCCAAGAATTCCACCCCCAACCCCAATTGGGTCCATACCATGAGTTCCAACCCCATCCCATGTTTGTATAGCCCCAATAAGGCGAATACCAATTGTTCCATCCTCCATTATCATAATAATTTATGGTTACCGATGAGGCGTTGTTTCCCCATCCGGCATAATTTTGATCGGTGTATGCTGTGTTATAAACCGTAACTATAGTGTCTTGAGATACATTAGATTGGTAAGAATCTACATCAGTAAAATAGGTGTATTCGTCTTGCATTGCTCTAAACTGTTGAGCATATTCTTCTGATTTTGCAGTACTATTTTGGTTGCTACTTTTTGAAACAGGTTCTTTTTTAGTTGCGCTTGAAGAATAAATACCATCATTGTCATAATAAGAAACGTTCTGGTATGACCCACATGAAGTGGTTATAATTGCAACAAATCCAATAAAGAAAAATCCACATTTTTTAAGATGAATAGGGTATTTAGTTTTCATAACTCTTTTTTTTATTGTTGGACACTCCAAATTTAACTATTTTTGCCAAACATTTTAGTTAAATTATATACAAACAATTTTTGTGCCAAAATATTTACAATGAGTAAGAACTTAACAACACGAGCAGAAGATTATTCCAAATGGTATAATGAATTAGTGGTAAAAGCTGATTTAGCAGAAAATTCAGGAGTAAGAGGTTGCATGGTAATTAAACCATATGGATATGCAATTTGGGAAAAAATGCAAGCCCAATTAGACAAAATGTTCAAAGAAACAGGACACAGCAACGCTTATTTTCCACTTTTTGTTCCTAAAAGTATGTTTGAGGCTGAGGAAAAAAATGCTGAAGGATTTGCCAAAGAATGTGCAATTGTTACTCATTATCGTTTAAAAAATGATGAATCTCGTCCCGGAAAATTAATGGTGGACCCAAATGCTAAATTAGAAGAAGAGTTAATTGTGCGCCCAACAAGTGAAGCAATTATATGGTCAACTTACAAAGGATGGGTGCAATCTTATAGAGATTTACCATTATTAATTAATCAGTGGGCCAATGTGGTGCGATGGGAAATGCGTACCCGTTTATTTTTAAGAACTGCCGAATTTTTATGGCAAGAAGGACATACCGCTCATGCTACTCGACAAGAAGCAATAGATGAATCTGAAAAAATGATGCATGTCTATGCTGATTTTGTTGAAAATTTCATGGCTATTCCTGTAATTAAAGGATTAAAAACAGAAACCGAAAGATTTGCTGGAGCAGATGAAACTTACTGTATTGAAGCATTAATGCAAGATGGTAAGGCTTTACAGGCAGGAACGTCTCACTTTTTAGGTCAAAATTTTGCCAAAGCTTTTGATGTAAAATTTGCCAATAAAGAAGGAAAACAAGAATATGTTTGGGGTACTTCTTGGGGAGTTTCAACTCGATTAATGGGAGCGTTAGTAATGACACACTCAGATGATAAAGGCTTAGTTTTACCTCCAAATTTAGCCCCTATACAAGTAGTTATTGTCCCAATTTATAAAACGGAAGAACAATTTGATGCCATTTCAAAGCATGTGAATGAGTTAACAGGAGCCTTGCTAAAATTAGGAATTTCTGTGAAATATGACAGTCGTGATACCCAAAAGCCAGGATTCAAGTTTGCTGAATGGGAATTAAAAGGAGTGCCTGTTCGTATTGCTGTTGGGCCTAATGATTTAGAAAACGGCACCTATGAAATTGCACGTAGAGATACTTTGACTAAAGAAGTGGTTGCTCAAGAAGGGGTAACAGCTTATATTCAAAAGGTATTAATCACTATCCAAAATGAGATGTATGCAAAGGCTTTAGATTACAGAAATACGCACATTACTAATGTAGATTCTTTTGAAGATTTCAAAGAGGTATTGGAAACAAAAGGAGGTTTCTTAGCTGCTCATTGGGATGGTACTGCGGCTACCGAAGATAAAATTAAAGAAATCACAAAAGCAACTATTCGTTGTATTGCATTAGATCGCAAGGAAGAAGTTGGAAAATGTGTGTTGACTGGCGCGCCTTCAAAAGGCCGCGTGTTGTTTGCAAAAGCCTATTAAAAATTATACTTTTTTTTATTTTAGCACTTGCAGGAATAAAAAATAGTTGTATTTTTGCACTCGCATTACAAAATAATGTAAGGGCCCGTTCGTCTATCGGTTAGGACGCCAGGTTTTCATCCTGGTAAGAGGGGTTCGATTCCCCTACGGGCTACAAAATTAGTTGTAAATAAGTTTTATAAAATAGTAATTGGTGTCTCTGTTATTATTTTATTAGTTAAAACCAAAGTGACTGTAATTTAGTTGTGGGAGGTTTTTCTTTTTTAACTAGTAGTTTATAACAATTATTACAATTAAAAAAAAAAGGAAAAATGGCAAATCATAAATCTGCTTTAAAGAGAATTAGAAGTAACGATAAAAAAAGAGTGTTGAACAGATACCAACACAAAACTACTCGTAATGCAATCAAAGCTATTCGTATAGCTACTGATAAAGCTGAAGCTTCTGCAAAATTAGCAACTGTAATTTCAATGATTGATAAGTTAGCTAAGAAAAATATCATTCATGATAACAAAGCGTCTAACTTAAAATCTAAGTTAACAAAACACGTAGCTTCATTATAGTACGTAATTAGAAAAAACACTAAAGCTCTCTATCTGAGGGCTTTTTTTATTTGCATAGATCACTTTAATTTTCAACTAAAGAGTTGATTACTATAGTGTTTTTATTAAAATAAAGATTACCTTTGCACTTTCAAAAACAAAATAAATGACTTCTATTAGAAACATCGCAATTATTGCACACGTTGACCACGGTAAAACTACATTGGTTGATAAAATTATGTACCACTGTCAATTGTTTCGTGAAAACGAAAACACAGGAGACTTAATCCTTGATAATAATGATTTGGAACGTGAAAGAGGTATTACCATTACGTCTAAAAACGTTGCGGTTACTTATAAAGGAACAAAAATCAATATTATCGATACGCCAGGTCACGCCGATTTTGGTGGAGAGGTGGAACGCGTACTTAATATGGCAGACGGTGTATGTCTTTTAGTAGATGCATTTGAAGGTCCTATGCCTCAAACACGTTTTGTGTTACAGAAAGCGATTGATTTAGGGCTAAAACCATGTGTTGTAATCAATAAAGTAGACAAAGAAAATTGTACTCCAGAAGAAGTACACGAAAAAGTATTTGATCTAATGTTTGAATTAGGAGCTACTGAAGAACAGTTAGATTTTCCAACGGTTTATGGTTCAGCAAAAAACAATTGGATGTCGGATGATTTTAGAAATCAGACCAATAACATCGAACCTTTGTTAGACATGGTATTGGCTCATGTTCCAGCTCCAAAAGTTTCGGAAGGAACCCCACAAATGTTAATTACCTCTTTGGATTTTTCATCATTTACTGGTCGTATCGCAATTGGTCGTTTAGAAAGAGGTGTATTGAAAGAAGGAATGCCTATTTCTTTAGTAAAAAGAGATGGTACCATATTAAAATCAAGAATCAAAGAATTACATACTTTTGAGGGGCTTGGACGCAAAAAAGTTGATCAAGTAATTGCTGGAGATATTTGTGCTATTGTTGGAATTGAAGGTTTTGAAATTGGGGATACTGTTGCCGATTTTGAAAACCCGGAAGCGTTACAAACTATCGCTATTGATGAACCTACTATGAGTATGTTGTTCACGATTAATGATTCTCCTTTCTTTGGTAAAGAAGGAAAATTTGTTACCTCACGCCACATTAGAGATCGTTTAACAAAAGAATTAGAGAAAAACTTAGCAATGAAGTTAGGTGAAACAGATTCTGCAGATAAATTTATGGTTTTTGGTCGTGGAGTACTTCACTTATCGGTTCTTATTGAAACCATGAGAAGAGAAGGTTATGAAATGCAAATCGGTCAGCCACAAGTAATCATCAAAGAAATTGATGGGCAAAAATGTGAGCCAATTGAAGAATTAACAATCGATTTACCCGAAAATCTTTCAGGTAGAGCCGTTGAATTTGTTTCGATTCGTAAAGGCGAAATGTTATCGATGGAAGCTAAAGGAGAACGTATGATCATCAAATTCAATATTCCATCACGTGGAATTATCGGATTGAGAAATCAATTGTTAACTGCTACAGCTGGAGAAGCAATCATGTCGCACCGTTATATTGGTTATGAACCGTTCAAAGGAGCCATTCCAGGACGTAATAATGGTTCTTTAATTTCTATGGAAAATGGAAAAGCTATTCCTTATTCTATTGATAAATTACAAGATCGTGGTAAATTCTTCGTGGAGCCTAATGCTGAGATCTATGAAGGTCAGGTAATTGGCGAAAACTCTCGTGGAGACGATATGTGTATCAATGTAACTAAGGCCAAGAAGCAATCTAACGTACGTTCGTCTGGAAATGATGAAAAAGCAAGAATTATTCCACCGATTATTTTCTCTTTGGAAGAAGCTTTGGAATACATTCAAAAAGATGAATATGTTGAGGTTACCCCCAAATCAATTCGTCTACGAAAAATTTATTTGACAGAAAACGATAGAAAACGTTTTAAAATATAATAAATGAATCCCGATGAAAATCGGGATTTTTTAGCACAAATACATATGGAAATTAAATTAAAATATGGAATTGACAATTTGCTTTTCGGAATGAAAGAGCAAGATGTTACTAAAATTTTAGGAAAACCAGATACACAATATAAAGACGAAGAGGAAAATGTTGTATTGCTATACAATGCTCGAAAGTTGCGTCTTATTTTCTATAAAGAAGAAGCCTACCGTTTGGGTTATATGACTTCAACGAACCCTATAGTGAAATTATTCAATACTACAGTTATTGGAAAAAACTGGAGTGATGTGTATCCTGTGTTGGAAAAAAATAAAGTAAAGACTTTTGAAACCGATACGTCTGAAGGAATGATGAGTTATTTTAATGAAGAAAACTGGTTGTTCCTTCACGTAGATTACAATGAAATTGTAAAGATTGAAATAGGAGCTGTTTTTAGTGATAAAGACGAATTTGATTGGAAATTTTAAAATAATAAGAGTCAAAAAAAGCCGCTAATTACTTAGCGGCTTTTTTTATTTATTGATCATGATCAACTCGATTTCAAAAATTAAGTCGGCATTGGGAGGAATTACACCTCCGGCACCCCTTTCGCCATAGGCTAATTGCGAGGGAATATAAAATTTATATTTTGAACCTTCGGGCATTAATTGTACACCTTCTGTCCAACCTTTAATCACTTGATTTAAGCCAAAATCAATGGTTTCACCTCTTTGTACACTACTATCAAATATTTCTCCATCTAAAAACATACCCGTATAATGTACTTTCACATTACTCGTTGCCACAGGTTTAGATCCAGAACCTTCTCGCAATACTATATATTTTAATCCGCTAGCAGTAGTTGTTGCATTTTCAAATTCTTTTAACGCTTTTTCTTTGGCAACTTTTTGTTTTTCTGCTACTATTTCTGCTAATTTTCTTTGTGTTTCAGCAGCAATTTCTGTTAGTTGTTTTTTTAACGCTGCATTTTTATCATTTTGGATTTTATCGTTTTCTTCTTTGTTACCAAAATAAGCCGTAAAAATTTTATCAGCTTTGAATTTCTTCGCTTCTTTTCCGTTTCTAATAATTTTAATCGATTGAATCACATCATTTTTTGCAATAGTATTGACGATATCTTGCCCCGAAATGACATGCCCAAAAACGGTATGATTTCCATCCAACCATGGAGTAGCTTTGTGTGTGATAAAAAATTGACTTCCGTTTGTTCCTGGTCCTCCATTAGCCATTGATAATATTCCAGCTTTGTCATGTGCTAATTCGGTTATTTCATCTACAAACTTGTAACCTGGGTCACCAGTACCATCGCCTTTTGGGCAACCTCCTTGGATCATAAAATCAGTAATTACGCGGTGAAATTTTAAGCCGTCATAGAAGGGTTTGCCTTTAAATGCTTCGGTAACCATAGAATTTTCACCTTCCGATAAGGTGATAAAATTTGCTACTGTTAAGGGTGTTTTTTGGTATTCAAGTTGTACTACAATTTTACCTTTAGAGGTATTGAATTCAGCAAAAATACCTTCTACTTGTTTTTCTTGAGTAAAGCCAAGGGAGGTGTATCCAATTAGTGCTAAAGTAAGTATTACTATCTTTTTCATGTTAATTTGTTAATTATTTTATTGATTTTTCTAATAGTTCGATTTCAAACACAATATTTGCATTAGGTGGAATTAAATCGCCAGCTCCTTGCTCGCCATAACCTAATTGCGATGGAATATAAAAAATTGCTTTGTCGCCAAAGTGCATCAGTTCTACTCCTTCATTGAATCCGGGTATAAAACGCAGATTTCCAATTTCAGATTCAATAGGATTATAGCCATTTTGAGCAGCTCGTGATGGGTCAAAAGTTCCAAACGATTTGGCCACTTCTTCATAACTGGTGTCAAATAATTGACCGTTTTCTAAATACCCAGCATAATGGATATATACAGTGGTTCCAGTGGTTGGTTTTTTGTCAATACCTTTAGAAATAATTCTATAAATCAAACCCGAAGGTGTTTGTATTCCATTTTTCTTAACTTCTAAGAATGTATTGGCTTTATTTTCTCGAATAACTTTTGTTTTAGCTTCCCATTCTTTTTGGACTTTAGCTTGAACGGCATAATATTTTTTGAAAATTTTTACGGCGTCAAATTTTTTGGCAGCATTTCCAATTCGTAAGATGGTAATATGTTCAATTACATCCTCACTTTCGATGGTTTGAAGTACTTCGATTCCATCAATAACTTCTCCAAAAACACTATGGATGTTATCGAGCCAAGGAGTAGCTTTGTGTGTAATGAAAAACTGGCTTCCATTGGTTGATGGGCCTCCATTTGCCATAGCTAGTATTCCAGCTTTTGAATGCTTTAAATCGGGGTGAAACTCGTCTTTGAACTTATAGCCAGGTCCGCCAGACCCATCTCCGTTTGGATCGCCGCATTGTACCATAAAATCTGGAATTACACGGTGAAAAGTTAAACCGTCATAAAATGCTTTTCCTTTGAACTCATTGTTAACAAAGGGGTTTTTTCCTTCTGCTAATGATACAAAATTTGCTACTGTATTGGGTACTTTTTCATAGGCTAGTTTAGCAATCATTGTACCTTTTGAAGTTTCAATTTCAGCATAGAGTCCTTCTTTTAAATGTTCGTAGGATTTTGAACAAGAAGATACAAAAAATACAATACTTAGTAGTAAAAAAGAAATAGGTTTCATCATCGTTCTATTAATTTTCAGCTTGAGGGTCGGGTTGAATATCTTTTAATGTTACAGTACAAATAATGGGTTGATTTATCCCAATTTTTTGATCATCCCCATGATAACCATAGGCCATGTGTGAAGGGAATAAAAAAGAAATGGTTTCTCCTTTTTTCATTAACTTAATTCCGTCGCGCAATCCCGTTAGCATGTTTTGCTTATCTACATAATAAACTTGAGGTTTTGTTTCAGTTTTAGTATAAATAATAAAGTTTTCAATATCTTTTACTTCATAGTCAAAATAAGCTATATCGCCTCTTTTTGGAAAATCTGATTCGGATTCAATTTTAGTCTCATATTTGTACCAATAGCCTTTTTTTGAAGCGGTATATTCTTTTAACGTATCGTTTTTTATAATGGAATCTATAATTTTTTCTTCTGTGGCTATTAATTTTTTATTGCGTTCAATGGATTTCTTAATGAAAGTTCCAGAAGCATGAGAAATAGGCCTGCGCGCTTCTTCTTGACGTTGCGAGCAGCTGCAAATTAAAACCAAAAAAGTGTAAGCGAATAATAAATGTTGTAATTTCATTTTTACTTTTTTTCTGTGGCTAAAATACAAATAAATTGTTGAACGGTTTCGGATAAAGATAAATTCGATTTCCCACCGGCAGCATTAATGTGGCCACCACCATTAAAATGTTTTCTAGCAAATTGGTTGACATCAAAATCGCCTTGTGAACGAAACGATATTTTAATTATTCCTTCTTCTTTGTTTTCAATAAATAGGACTGTAAAATCAATCCCATTTATACTTAAACCATAATTTACGATTCCTTCTGTATCTCCTTTTTGATGGTCAAAAGCGTCTAATTCTTCCTGACTTAAGGTGATATAAGAAGTTTTATATTCGTTTAAAATTTTTAAATTTTGCAAGGCTTTACCCAGTATTAATAATCGGTTGTAACTGGAATTATCAAATAGTAAATTATGGATTTGACTATTGTTTATGCCTCGATCAATTAAATCGGCCACGCATTGATGAGTTGCACTCGTTGTTTTTGGAAAACGAAAACTTCCCGAATCGGTTACAATTCCGGTGTATAAACAGGTGGCAACAGTTGTATTTAATACATTTTCAAAGCCTAATGCAAGAATCAAGTCATATACCATTTGGCAGGTTGAGCCATAGGCTGTGTCAGAAAAAGTATAGGTTGCGTAAGTATCCGGAAATTGATGGTGATCAATCATGATGCTTGTGGCACTTAATGCGGTAAGTGCTTTTTCCATAACTTCCCCAGTGCGGTGTAAGGCATTGAAATCAAGTGTAAAAATTAGATCACACGATTCCAACAGGGATAAACATTTTGTACTATTTTGCTCATACAGCATTACGTTTTCGCTCCCGGGTAACCAGGCTAAAAAATCTGGAAATTCATTAGGAGAAATGACCACAACATCGTGTTGTTTTTGTAGTAACGTATGATAAAGTCCTAAAGTAGAGCCCATGGCATCACCATCAGGATTTCTGTGGGGTATTATTGCTATTTTTTTGGGTGAAGCCAATAGTATCTTAATGGCTTCAATTTCATTTGCGTGCATCATACTGCGAATATATTATTTTGTAAGCGATTGTGCAATATTTGCGCCTAACGTTTTAGTGAAAAATGTCCTTTAATTATTTTTCCGTCATCCAATTGAAATTGGAACCAATAATCGGAACTGGGCAAAGGTGAGCCATTAAAGGTTCCGTCCCAAACTTGATTTTGAGGATTGATTTGATAAATGAGTTTTCCGTATCGATCAAAAATTGTAATGAATCCATTTCCAGATATGCGTTGGTTTAGGTTTTTGATGTACCAAAAATCGTTGATCCCATCGCCGTTTGGGGTAAAAAACCTAGGATAGTCCAATAAAAAAAAGGGAGCTGTACTAATCCCGCATCCTTTGGTATCTTTAACATAAAGTGTATATTCTCCTTCATTTAGCTGCGTAAATATGGGCGAAGTTTGATAGTTTAACCCGTCTAATGAGAATGTATAAGTGCTTGGGCCAGTATATTCTACGGTTATGGAATTGTTTTCTGAAAAATCAGTAATAAGAATGTTTTGAATGGTTGCCACACCAGAGGCAGTAACGGTAAATGTTTTTGTTTTTGTACAATTTGAAGCATTGGTGAGGGTTACCGTATAATTTCCGGGATTTGAAATGGTAATGGTTTGCGTATTTTGTACCGGATTGGTATTCCAAGAATAATTTGTAAAACCAGTACCCGAATCCAGTAATGTAGGCCTGTTTTCACACAATCCTACTTCTTCGTCTGTAACGATGGTTGGGAAAGTTGCTACAATTAATTCAACCGGATAATCATTGTAACATCCGGGTAAATTCATTATGCGTGCATAAATGACCTGATTATAAGGCGAAGTATTGAAGAAATTTGTCGGCAAAGCTATGGTGCTTGTGATGCTTTCAAAAAATGAAATAGAATAATTAGCGGGTAAATTGGTAAATAATTCGGGGATAATTAGGCCTAAATTAAAGGTAGTGATCCCATCTTGATTGGTATCGGTATCACAAATTGCAAAAGAAGTTTCATTTACGAGTAAGTCGGTAGCATATTCAATGCGGATGCTTCCACTTGTTTGACAATTTGAAGGATAATTGATTTCGACGCTATAATCTCCTGCCGTTGTTACTACATATGAGGCTTGGGTTGCACCTGTTAAAATGTTGTTGTTCTGGTACCATTGATAACTGATGGCACTTTGTTGGGAAGCATTCAAAGTTATAGATTGAGTTGGACAAAGTGCCGTTCCATTTGCTAATAATCGATCGGCTCCTAAATCAACCTCAAAATTAAAACTACCACCCCCTAAGAAAATGGCCGAATCGTATCGGTAGTTGCCTTCGTCAGCGATGGCTAATTTGATGTGATAGGTTGTACCAGGAGTAACATCAGCTTGCGCTGTCATTACTTTGGTTTGCCCATTAAAATTGGTAGGATGTTCTGTAGTATTGAACGCATCAAAATAGTTGACATTAGCTGGAGGACATAGGGTGCCTGGCCCTCTAACGGTGTTTACTTTTACGGGAGTTGTAGTTCCGGGAATAATCGCTAAATTTTCATACGTAGTCGCAGTGGCTTCTTTTAATAGAAAAACAAAACCATCCGTAAAATTGCATTGGTTGGCCGAAGGATTTAATAGATACTGCTCGGATGAAAAAATATAATCAAAACTAATATGATCTCCCAGTGGAATAAAATCAAATTCTAAGACGGTGGCATTGAAAGAATTGCTCAGGCCTAATGCTTGATTTAAGTCGGAATCGCCATTCCAACCCATGTTTCCTCCGTCATCAGATAATGAGGCATTGGGTCCAATGGTATTTGCTGTTTTGCCTGTGGTTAATACAATTCCGTTTGCAAAAGGGAAAGCAGAACCCGCAGCTTCAAAATAACCATAACTTTTTTCGCCTGTTGTAAAGTTTCCACCCGACACCGAGACATTGAATACGTTAGTACAAGGACTGTTGATTAATTTATTTTGAACGAGCTGTTGAGGGGTATAACTTTCGTCAACGGAAATGTATTGTGCATTTCCCCAATGAAATACAATGCTAAAAATTAAAAGCCATACATTTTTTACTATCCCCATAGTATCACAAAGATACTACAAATCTCTCTTTTTTAGAATATAATAGGAAGCTAATATGAATAGAACTGTCCAGACGAGGACAATACTGATTTCTGAAAAATGAATGCTATAATCTTTGACTATTTTACCACTCCCCATTGCTTTTTCAATCGATTTTACGGCACTGAATCTTGAAAAGGGTTCTCTGCTTAGATTCCACATGGATTCCATAGGAAAATATTTGATCAGGGCATCGGCAAAGTTTTTGGTTTTATCATTACCGCCTAATATGACAAATTTCACCATCCAATAGATAATTTGTTCGGCAACAAACCAAAGTGCCAAAAAACCTAATGCAAAAGCACTTCGTTTTACTACTATTCCCAGAAATAAACAGAAGGAAAAAAAGGCAAATAATTTGATAAAAAAAGCCAAGAGGTATTCCAAATCTGAGAAAACGATGGCTAATTCAGTATAGGAAGAAAAGGAATAACCTAAAATTAGTGAGAGTACAAATACAAAAAAGGTGGAAGCCAGTGCAAAAGTACCGACCACGAGAAATTTAGAAATAATGAATTCTTTTTTATTCAACCCATCAATTAAATTTTGTTTTAAGGTTCCATAAGTATACTCATTGGCTATCATGGATACAATAACCACGGCTAGAAAAATTTTAAATAAAGCAGCAATAAAGGTATTAAAATGCCAGATATAAGGAAAATTGAAGATGCCTTGGTCGGCAATTCGGATCTCATTTCCAAAAAGGGTAAATTTTATGGAACTAATTAAGGCAATCGAACTTAAAAGAAAAAAATAGGCGAGCACTAGAATGCGACTGGCTTTATTTTTCCAAATTTTTTGAAATTCTATAGAAAGTAAACGTCTCATTTTTGCCTTAGTTTTTGGTTAATTCTAGAAATTGTTCTTCTAAACTATTTTTTCTTTTCACAAGATGTTCTAACACAATATTATGTTTGAAAAGGTAGGTATTTAGTTCCTCTGCTGCTATATCTTGTTTCAGGAACACCAATAACTTTCCTTCCGATTCTATCGTTTTTTCAATGGAACTGTGATTTTGAAGTGCCAATTGTAAAAGTGAGAGATCTTTTGCTTTCAATTCGAAAAAACTATTGGTTTCAATCATATTGTGCACAGTACCTTGATACAACATAACCCCTTTTTGTAGCACAACTACGTGGCTGCATACTTTTTCTACTTCGTCTAATAAATGAGAGGCCAATAATATGGTGGTGCCTTGAGCAGCAATGATTCGTATAATGTCTCTAATTTGACGAATTCCTTTCGGATCCAGTCCGTTGGTGGGTTCGTCTAAGATCAAAATTTCAGGATCATTCAATAAGGCAGAAGCAATGGCTAACCGTTGTTTCATACCTAAAGAAAATGTTTTGAATTTGTCGTTTTTTCGGTCTAAAAGCCCAACCAATTCAAGTTTTTCATCCACTTTTGTAAAGGGTGTTTCTTTTATTTTGCACACCAATTCCAAATTTTCTTTGGCCGACATATAGGGATAGAAATTGGGGCGTTCAATGATGGCGCCTACTTTTTTTAACGCTTGGTGGGTATCGAGTCTTCCTTCAAACCATTCAAAATCGCCGGAAGTTTTATTTACAACGTTCAATACAATCCCAAGGGTGGTCGATTTTCCAGAGCCGTTGGGCCCTAAAATACCATAAACGTTTCCTTTTTTTATTTCAAACGAAACATTTTTAACGGCATGTATTTTTCGATTGAAAATTTTATTGAGGTGGGTAATTTTTAAAATGGTTTCCAAGGTCTTTTCTTTTTGATTGAACATAAGACGAACAAATATAGAAATTGTTACCTTTATTTATCCTATAAAAATCCCTAGAAGCGATGTTGCTGCTAGGGATTACTTTATACTTTAGAATAGAGTATTAATTGGATGTAAAATTCAGAATTTTTTATATTTTTCTTACTTATTTACTATCATTGTATTTAAGGTTTAATAATCTGTATCTAAGTTGCTTAAGATTTTTGTTCTTTGTTAAAGTATACTAAGTAATAATACATTTGTTTTTCTTCGTCCCAGCCTTTTTCTACAAATTTTTCAGCACTTTCTGGATTAATAAAATCCAATTTGATTTGGATGTTGGTATCCAATTGAATGGTGTTTTTTAACGTACGGCGCACGTCTGTTACAGCAGCGTTGGCAATTGGAAAGCTGGACACGTCTTCAATGCTATATTTGGCTCCTTTATCTACTTTATAATTTTTAAATTCGGGAATAAAATCTGGGTTTTGCATGACTTCGTTTAAGAAAGCCGTTTCTTCAAAATCGTCATTTTTCGCAAAGTGGTTTATGGCACGATTCATAAACAATACTTCTTGTTGTTTATCTTCGGCCGGCAAAACGACTGCTTTGGCAAATTCTTGACAAAATTTCAAGTATTTTTTTGTCATGAAGTTTTCGTCTTGAAAGGCATCAACGGATAAAAAATGTTCTAGCCAATAACGGGCATCGTATCGGTTGCTATCAACGGTTAAAATTTTGTAACCTTCTTCTTTTTTGTAATTGAAAATGATGCAGCCTTTGTCCAACTTATTCAAATTGATTCCTTGTTGAAGAATCATTTCTAAATTGGATTCTTTCTCTTCAAATTGCAAGAAATCGGTTTGCATTTCGCTTTTGAAAACACCAATCGCATCTACTACATTATTGTCGATAGAAACGTTCGTAAAATAAGCCACGTAAACTTCGCCATTTTTGATGTGCGGGTGATTGGACTGTTCAAAAAGGTGTTTCGTTATTTTTTTTGAAACGTTATGAATTTCTCCTGGATTGGTAAAAACTTCACTGGAAAAATTGAACATTTCATTGTATTCTAAATCTACTTCATGAGCAAATTGAAAGTAGTTTTCTTCCTTTTCTCGAAACGATTTAAAGAAAAACTCTTTGAGTAAAGGCATAATTTCATCATTCAATCCGTAAGGATTATCCGATAAAAAGATGGCTTCGTTTCTACTTTTGTTACCTACTCTGTGAATAGAAAGGTTTTCAATATGTGCATTAAAAAGGTTGATCATTATTAATGTGTCAATTCGTCAATTGGTCTATAAGCCAATTAACAATGTTATTATTAAGTTTTTATAATTGGCACACTGCCATATTAGCACATTGGCTAATTATTTAATTCCAGTTTTCTTCAAATCCGATATCTTCAAAGCTGTCGTCGCCATCAAACATATCATAATCTTCTTCGTCTAAGTCATCTTCAAATTCGCCAAACATATCTTCATCAGACAAATCACCTCTCAGACCACTTTGTAAGGCTTCGGCTGGAAGTTCGCCATGAGAAAAGAGTAGGGCAGGATAGGTTTCGTTGGCTTCTTTTTCTTCAATTGCTGCTAATTCAACAAAGAATGTCCACATACTGAACAAATCATATACATAAACTAATTTTGTATTTTGTTCATGCACTAATTCATCTATTTTATATTCCGACATGGTTTTTATTTCTCCGGGAATATCTCCTGTGTCAAACATAGGTATCCCATCTTCTTCATGCCAAGCCCAATCATTTGCACAGGTATAGAAAGCACCTACTTCGGAACCGTCAAAACCAAAAGCATTGATGAGTGCATTGTGTAAATCTTCTAAAGTATTGTTACTTTCGATGGCAATATCTCTAAAAATATCGTCTTCGGCATCGAGGATCGCTCTGAATTTATAAATCATAGTTGTTGCAATTTTACGAAAAGCAAAAGTAAGTATTAATTTCAAAAATCAATTAGAAAATCAAGTTCTATTTCAAAATTTGGAATATTATTGTGTGCGCAACTTATCTAGTTTGTCCTACATCTTCAAAAAGCGCCAATAGATAAAAAATCCTATTAAAATTAAATACAATAAGCTGTTAAGACTAAACATCGCCGTTGAAAATGTATTCCAAAATTTTTGTTTTATCAATTTAAAATTGAATCCGACCATTGGAACAATTATTACTAAGAGTACATAAGGCAAATAAGACGTTAAACTTATTATTGGGTGAGATAGACTTTTATAGGGTGAAGCAAAATAAAATATATTCACATTTGTACATAAAACATACATGTAGTAAAACATCATGATTCCGAATAGGAAAAATAAAATTTTAAGTACATTGAATTTGTCTTTTTTACGATAGAGTATTGAATTGATCAAAAAATAAACCGAACTTAAAGCAAAAAACAAACCACTGATCATCAAAAATACTCGTATTGTATTGTTGTTTTGAGGGGTTTGATACGAGGCTAATTGTTCAAATTCAGGATTTTTAGGAAATAAAGTATCTAGTTTTAGTAGGTGATTTCCTTTGGCTAATTCTTCTTTAATATTGAATTGAATGGTATTGTCATAATTATGATAGAAGTACAAATTCACAAGTCCATTTGTACTGTCCCAAATTGAGGTTAACAATGTTCCGTCACCAATTTTTGCTCTGCAAACATGCATGGTATCGGATAATTTTCGACAAAAATCTAAATCTGTTTCCATTTTAGTTGTCAAAAAAGATGCACCATTTTTATAGCGTTCTAATTTATTTGCATCTGCTTTGCTAGTGATAGATGGACAAAAATTTGACAAAACATATTGGGCGTCATTTCCCGATAGAATTATATAAGGTTCAATTATAAGGTATTTTCCAGATTGCTCGATATAGATAAAAACATCTTCTAAAAAATAACGCTGATCATATCTTTCAATAAATTTTTTCACTTCTTCAACGGTCCTACAAGAATGAAGGATTTCTTTTAGATAGCGTGTAGGATTTGTAATTTTGATACGATTATTGAATTTTGAAGTATTAATTTCAGGATGATAGGATGCCAATCTAGAAAAAACTAAACCGTGCTCATTCATACCCGATTGTGGTGCATAGCCATTTTCTCCGTCCCATCTAGAACCTGTAAAAGCAGCACCATATTGCTTGTTTTGGCCAACTTCAAACCAAATATGAGAAGTAGTTCTCCACGCGTCTTCATTACATCCCACCATTGTTTTTCCATTTTTGGTCACTTTGTACATGCTGCAAGAATCTCCTGTATGATAAGATAAAAGTAATACAAGGCAAAAAATGGTTTTGATTTTTTTCATACGAGATTATAGGTTTACAGTAGAACGAGTTTGTTTCCCATATGTTGCAATAGTACTAATAATACGTTTGAAATATATAATGAATTGGTGAATTGGACCAATAAAAAAATTGTTAAGGTTTAATTATTGTTTTTCGAATCGCAATCAGTACAAGTAGTAAACTCGAATATCCGATAAAAAATGGAGCAATATAGTCTATCCAACCCAAGGGTAGCATCAAAGCAATGATGAGCAATTGAAAGCCCAATCCGTATAACGAAAGTAAGGTCATGAACCAATTAGGGAAAGTTTTAACCTTGTATGCTTCAGGGTCTAAAAAATGAATAATTTTGTCAAATGTACCGTAAAAAATGGTGTACATTTTAAATAAAATATTGACAGCTTGTTGCGTTTCACCCGGTAAAGCTTTTGGTGTTTTGTATTCAAATATCTTACTGGTTGCATCGCCTCCAACCGATTTATTTCTTAAAATTACATAGTAATAATTATAAAGCGTACCCTGAAGTTGTAGTCCCAAAAAGGCCAATAAAGCTACCCAAAGCGCAGTTTTGGAAACATAACAAATCATCATTAGGAATAGGAAGTTAAGAATGATATCAAATATACTGTCTAGATAACGACCCACATAGGAGAGTGTTTTTTTTAAGCGCGCTAATTCGCCATCGGCGGCATCAATTCCAGATTTTAAAACAATGAAAAAGCCAGCCGCAAAATAGTAATTATTTAAAATACTGTATAAGGCCACTAAGCCAGAAAGTCCAAAAAGGAGTGTTACATGAATAGGTGTAAAACGTGTTTCTTTTAATTGAAGTGCGAAAAATCTTCCGAAAGATCTTCCGTAATCAGATAAATCTAAAAATTTATCTTGCGCTGCGAGTTTAGACATTAATCAAATCTAAAGAACTGTGACAATATAGTCGGACTGCAAAAGTAGTATTATTTTTCTGTTACTTTTTGATTTTCTAACAGTAAATAAAATTGCACACTGAATAAGAATGTGGCTAATACCAAATGTAGGGTTTGACTTCCGAAAGGAAAATCAACGTACACCATGATGACACCGGATATAATTTCGAAAATTAGAATTCGAATGATCCAATTTACTTTTTCAAATCCCAATTGAAGATTTCTATTTCGAAGTAGTAAAAATAAATTGGCTAAAAAGACGACTATTGAAAAACTACGGTGAAAGTAAAATGTAATTTCAGGATGTTGTAACCAAAACGATTTAGGTGCTCCCGATTTTTCAATGGTATCAATGAACTCTCGGACATAAGTACCCAAAATTACTTGAACAATAGTAAGAAGCAGCACTACAACAAGTGTTGTGCTAAATGTTTTGTCGTATTTTCTAACACTATTTTTAGCTGAAACAACATAGATAACATACAATTGCAACCCTACAATTAAAAAGGCTGTTAACATGTGGGTGGTAATTTTGACCGGACTCAATACCGAATCTACTACTGTTTTTCCTAACCAAGCTTGAAAGCCCATCAACATACAAATCAAAAGCGAATAGAAAACTATTTTTTTGTTTTCTTTCCAATATCCAAAAGCGAAGATAAATGCAACAAAACAAGCTATTCCGGCCAATGCACCTAACAATCTGTTGATGTATTCAATCCAAGTATGCGCTGGGTTAAAAATAGCATAATCGTGTTGGGTATAGGCTTCCCAATTGCTTTCTGAAAAAGAGGTTGTAGCTGTAAAATCCGATTTAGCTACAAGTAAACCTTCATTTTTTATAATTACTTGACCTTTGTCGTAAGCTTTATTTGGTGTAAATTCAAGTTCCTTTTGTTCCGTAGGTGGGATATAATAACCGAAACATTTTGGCCAGTCTGGACAACCCATTCCTGAACCTGTCATTCGAACTAACGCACCCGCAAGAATGACCAAATAAACTAAAACTAATGCTGTTTTTGCTGTTGTAAGAAAATATTTTTTCATTTGTTATGTCCGCAGATTGGCAGCTATTTTTATTTATATTTTTTTTAAACCCAATTTTTCAGCGCGTATTAAAACAAATTCTTTTGCTGGTTCGTATTCATTTGGAATTTCCCCTTCTAAAATGGCTTCTTTAACGGCTTCTTTTAATATCCCTATTTCTTTACAAGGTTTCAAACCAAATAGTGTCATAATTTCTTCTCCTGAAATAGGCGGTTGAAATACCCGAACGCGGTCTTTTTCTTCTACTTCTACAATTTTCAGTTTAACGATATCAAAGTTTTTATGATATTTCTGAAATTTCTTTGGGTTTTTTGTGGTGATATCCGCTTTGCACAATGTCATTAAACTCTCTACATCTTCTCCCGCATCAAAAACCAAACGACGAACGGCACTATCGGTAACTATTTCTTCAGCAATCACAATGGGTCGCGAGCTCATCATGACCATTTTTTGAACAAATTTCAATTTGTGATTCAAGGGCATGTGCAATCGTTCAAAGATTTTTTTGACCATTTTACTGCCTAAAAATTCATGACCATGAAAGGTCCATCCTAGTTTTTTGTTGAATCTTTTTGTGGGAGCTTTGCCAATATCATGCAGTAATGCCGACCAACGTAACCAAATGTCATCGGTAGTAGAACAAATATTATCTACTACTTCTAAGGTATGGTAAAAATTGTTTTTGTGCGTGTGCCCTTCGACTTCTTCTACATGGTTTAAGGCGGTTAATTCGGGCAATATGATGTCTAATAAACCGGTGTGATACAAATGTAAGAATCCGATAGATGGCTTTTCAGTAGCTAATATTTTATGCAATTCATCTACAATCCGTTCTCCTGAAATGATGTGAATTCGTTCTTTGTTTTTTGAAATTGCCGTTAATGATTCGGACTCAATCTCAAAACCCAATTGGGTGGCAAACCGAATGGCGCGCATCATACGCAAAGGATCATCAGAATAGGTTACATCTGGATTTAAGGGTGTTTTGATGATCTTATTTTCCAAATCAGCTACTCCGTTAAAGGGGTCCACTAAAGTTCCAAAATTTGCTGAATTCAATGAAAAAGCGAGTGCATTTATGGTAAAATCTCGACGTTCTTGATCGTCTTTTAGCGTGCCGTTTTCAACAAGTGGGTTCCGACTATCGTGAGTATATGATTCTTTTCGTGCTCCTACAAACTCTACATCGATATCATCATAACGTAACATTGCTGTACCATAATTTTTAAAAATTTGTACTTTTGGATGAAAGGGGATGGTTTCGGAAACTTTTACTGCCAGTTCAATACCGCTTCCCACCGCCACAATGTCAATGTCTTTTTTATGGTCGCGATTCAGTAAGATATCGCGCACAAAACCGCCAATTACATAACATTCCAAGTTGAGTTCTTGAGCTGCTTGTGAAATGATTTTGAAGATAGTATGATCTAACTGTTGCTTGTAATTCATTTGTTAATTAGTCAATTTGACAATTTGTCAATATGGCAATTTTATTTGCGAATCACTTTTACTTGACTATCTAAACCTAATTTAATAATCGTAGAAGGATTTTTGCATACTTTATCGTGGTGCAAATTTACTACATAGTCAACACCTTTTATAATTTCGGGGCTAATTTCTTTAAAAGTTTTTGGGGTAAACATTCCAGATATATTTGCCGAAGTCGAAACCAATGGTTTTTTCATGCGTTCCATGAGTTTAAAGCAAAAAGGTTCGGTAACGATTCGGACACCTAAAGTTTGGTCTTCGGCAATGATGTTTTTAGCGACATTTCTAGGATTGTCTAATATTAATGTCGTGGGTTTCTCGGATAAGTCAAGAATTTGCCAAGCCACCTCAGGAACTTCTTTGAAAATAGTATACATCATGCGTTCGCCATTCAATAACACAATCATACTCTTCGTTTCTTCACGTTGTTTTAGGGCATATATTTTTTTTATGGCTTCTTCATTTGTAGCATCACATCCTAAACCCCAAACAGTATCTGTGGGATATAAGATAATGCCTCCGTCTTTTATAATTTCGAAAGCATTGTGTACTTCGGAATTGATGTCCATATTATAAATTTAAATAATTGAATGCTTTTTCAGCAAATTTATGATTAAGATCTCTACATTCTTGTAAGAGCCCGTCATAAGTAGTTCCTTTATTCAAATACTGAAGTGCTTCATCGAAGTTTGAAATGATGGGCTGGTGCTTGAAATCGTAAAACTTGGTAGAATTAGGAATCGCAATTACTTTCTTTTTCATCAGCATTGCCCAATACATCGTGTGATAACTGTCGGTAATGATATTATCGGCACTCCCAATAAATTGAATCAACTCTTCTAAATTGGTGGTGTTCGACGAAGTAGCAAAATCTTGATACTTTTTTGTAATGTGTTCCTTTTTGAGCGTGTCTTTGTGAAAGACAACCCCAACGTCATTGGTAATTGTAAATTTTTGATCAAAAATAGGATGCAAACAACTTACACAAGGAACATAATCACCGGGCATACTGTAGTCTCTAGTGCCAGCCAATCCAAATTTGTGAATGTCTACATTATACGTTGCTATTTTTCCATAGGTTTTAGGTGATTTATCGTTGTGGCCCACCCCCCAAAGCACTATTTTTTTTCCTTTTTCAGCGATTTTTTGAAATAATTTAAGTTGCATTTCAAAACCGCTTCGATTTAAAAGGCCACCTCCACCTACAATGATTGATTTATTACATACAGTGTCGATGTAGTTATTTCTAACCACTTCATTTTCATTTTTGTAATCAAATATGTCTAGAAATTTTCCATTTAATGCCTCAAAATAATGGTGTGGAGCACAATAATAGTCTCCTATATTTTTAGTATCTATACGGTGAATATTGACAACATCATTATTAGAATAGTCACGATTTACTATTTTACGAGTTACATCAAATCGATTCCATTTTCGTTTTAACGAACTAATTAAGTTTAAATTCATACCATTGATTTATAGATGTTTAAATAAGAATCAGCAGCATTTGACCAGCTAAATTCTTTTGATCTTTGGCGCATTTGATTTTTGATAGTTGGAGTATCATTAAAATTATTCAGCCCATTTTTAACAATATTTGCCATATATTCAGGATCATATTCATCCCAATAATAGGATAAATTTCCACCGATTTCTGGCAAGCAAGTGTTGTTTGATAAGAAACATGGTATCCCAAAAGTCATGGCTTCAATAATTGGTAATCCAAATCCTTCACGAAGCGATGGAAATAGTAAACCAAGCGAATTTTTGTACAAATATTGCTTGTCAAGTTCGGATATTTTACCAATTAAATGGACGTTTTTGATGTTGTTTTTTTGAATATATTCACCAATTTTTAGGGCTTCTTGCGTACTGTTTTTTCCTGCAATAATTAAATCGAATTCTGGAAAAAAAGACATCATTTTAACAATTGAAATAAAATTTTTGCGTTCGGTTATTTCACCAATTGAGAAAAAGTAGGGTCTTTCACTAACGATGTCAAGTTTATAATTTTCAGGAATAACCAATTCCTCTATTGTATTCCCGTTATAAATTACATATTCCGGTACATCTGGGACCTCAAAATATTGATGTGTAGATTGTTTGGCATATTCAGAAATGTAAGCAATTGCATTACTTCTGTTTATTTTATCTTGGAAACGTACATGATTCGGAAGATTTTTATAATTTGAATAATCTTGAATGTATGAGATGTTGTGAATAGTTAACAAATAGGGTGTTTTGTAATAGGGTTCCATTTTAGAATTTTGATTCATAGAATGCCATAAATCAAATTTCTGCCTAATGTTAAATATCCGGTATCTTTGAAAAGAGTAGTATTGTTTTGTTTTGAAAAAATGATTAAACTCCTTTTTGTATTTTTGAGTATCTATACAATGCATATAAAAGGTATACATTTTTTCATCCGAATTAGCAATAGCCTTTAAAAGATGATAATTAAATTGACCAAAACCAAAATTTAAGTTGTTGATATTGTGCGATTCGAGGAAAATTTTTTTCATTTCGATAAATTAATAACAAATGTATGAATAAATTTATTTAACTTGTTTTATTAAATTCTTAATTCTTAATTTTGAGCCATGAAATTTATCCTAAATAAAAAATATGATTCTATAGGTAATTCTATTTTAGAAAATATCCTTGGTTTCAAAAAAAAAGGAATTGATCTTGTCATTGGGAATCGAAATACTATTAAATTATTTGAAATAGAAAATCAAAGCATTAATATTAAATCGTTTCAAAGACCAAATTTTTTAAACAAGATTATATATGATTATATTAGAAATTCTAAAGCTAGCCGTTCATACAACTATGCAACCAAGTTAATAGCTATGGGAATAGCTACAGCAGAACCTGTTGCATATCTTGAAAAAACTAATTGGATAGGTTTGAAAGATAGTTATTTTGTTAGCATACATATAGAGGATGTTTTTGAATTAAAGGACGTATTAAATGACAATTTTTTTGAAAAACGGGAATTAATTTTGAGAAAATTTGTTCAATTTACCTATTCTATGCATCAAAAAGGAATTTTATTTTTAGATCATTCACCGGGTAATACCTTGATAAAAAAAAATGAAAACATTGATTTTTCTTTCTACTTAGTTGATGTCAATCGAATGAAATTTTGTAGATCTTTAAATTTTAAAACAAGAATGAAAAATTTATCTCGAATAACTTCAAATAGAGATGTTATTTCAATAATGAGTAACGAATACGCTAAACTTTCTGGAGAGTCAGAACCAGTTGTTTTTGAAAACATGTGGAAGTTTACTTCAAATTTTCAATTTATATTTCAAAGAAAGAAAAAAATTAAAAATAAAATTGTATTCTGGAAAAAGTAGTACTATACTATTAATAATAATCAATGAAGACATCTGTAATCATTACCACATACAATTCAGTAGATTGGTTACGAAAAGTACTAATCGGCTATAGCGTTCAAAATGAAATTGATTTTGAATTGGTTATTGCAGATGACGGTTCTACAAAAGAAACAAAACAGCTAATCGATCTTTTTTCTTCAAAGTTTAAATATCCAATTATACATGTATGGCAAGAAGATAATGGTTTTCAAAAGTGTAAAATTTTAAACAAAGCCATTTTGGAAACGCATTCCGATTATTTACTTTTCACCGATGGCGATTGTATTCCTCGTAAAGATTTTATTCAAAAGCATTTAAAGCATCAACAAAAGGGATATTTTTTATCGGGTGGATATTTTAAATTACCCCTAAAATCCTCTACAGCCATAAAAGATGACGATATTGTAAGTCAAAAATGTTTTTCAATTTATTGGTTGATTAAAAATGGAATAAGTATTTCTTTTAAAATAACAAAATTAATCAATAATGATATGTTTGCTCGAATAATGAATTCGGCTACACCTACTAAACGTACATTTAATGGGCATAATTCATCGGTATTTAAAAATGATTTACTTGCCATAAATGGTTTTAATCAAAACATGCATTATGGTGGACTAGATCGAGAGGTGGGCGAACGCTTAACCCATTCAGGAATTTTATCCAAACAAATAAGATACGATGCAATTTGCTTACATTTGCATCATGAAAGAGGATATGTAGATTTGGATAAAATAAAATCTAACTTAGCAATAAGAAGATACAACTTACAGCATAGAATTATTAGAATTAAAAACGGATTAGTTTCAGAATAGATTATTCTAAAAGGATAAAAATGAAAATATCAGTAATAGTTAGCACTTACAATGCCGAAGAATGGTTAGAGAAAGTACTTATTGGCTATAATAATCAAACCTATAAAAATTTTGAATTAATTGTAGCAGATGACGGCTCTAGACTTTTTACTAAAGAGCTGATCGATTCTTACGCAAAGAATTTTGCTGTTCCCCTTCGTCACATTTGGCACGAAGATTTAGGGTATAGAAGGCAAGAAATTTTAAATGTTGCGATCATGGAAGCTTCCTTTGAATACATCATTATGACAGATGGAGATTGTATTCCAAGAGCTGATTTTATTGCCGTGCATGCGCAACAAGCAGAAAAGGGAAAATTTTTATCGGGTGGTTATTGTAAACTCCCCATGAAAACGAGTAAAGCTATTTCTAAGGATGATATTCTAAATCAAAATTGTTTTAACATAAAATGGTTGAATGCCATTGAAAAATTAAATTTTTCAAATACATTAAAGTTAAGTGCTGAGGGATATTTTGCTAAATTTTTAGATGCAATATCGCCCACAACTCCTTCATTTAACAATTGCAACTCGTCGGGATTTAGAGACGATATGATTGCAATTAATGGATATGATGAACGAATGAAGTATGGTGGTCCAGATAGAGAATTTGGAGAGCGTCTAGAGAATTATGGAGTTAAAGGAAAACAAATTCGACATAAAGCTATTGTTTTGCATTTAGATCATGCAAGAGGATATAAAACCCCTGAATCATTAGCTGCCAATTTAGCTATTCGTAAAGAAGTACGCACTAAAAAAATTAAATGGACCCCTTTCGGAATTGAGAAAGTAGAAAAATTATAATTATGCGAATATTAGTAACTGGTGCTGCAGGATTTATAGCGTCACATTTATGTGAAAAATTAGTTAGTTTAGGACATGAAGTAATTGGATTAGATAATTTTAATGATTATTATTCTGTTTCTCTAAAAGAGATGAATGCCAAAGATTTAGAAAGTATAGGAGTTCAATTTTATAGAATAGATCTCAATGATGACTTAGCAAGCCTATTTGAAAAACCGTATGATTATATTTATCATTTGGCCGCCCAGCCTGGAATTTCTGCCGAAACTACGTTAGAAGAATATGTTGAAAATAACATTTTTGCCACACAAAATTTAATGGATGCTGTGCTGTTGTACAATAAGGAATTAAAATCTTTTATAAATATAGCCACTTCTTCTGTTTATGGAATAGAAGCAACAGTTAATGAAACGGTTCCACCTGCCCCTGTATCCTTTTATGGCTCAACAAAATTAGCTGCTGAACAATTGGTATTAGGATTGCAAAGATTAAATAAATTACATGCCTGTTCCATTCGATTGTATTCTGTCTATGGGCCAAGGGAACGTCCAGAAAAATTGTATACTAAATTAATAGAAAGTTTGTTTAATGGTATTCCATTTCCATTATTTGAAGGGAGCCTAAAACATGAAAGAAGTTTTACCTATGTGGGTGATATTGTAGAAGGTCTAGTAGCTATTATAGGTAGAGAAAATGTTGTTGATGGTGAAATTATCAATCTGGGTACCGATGAAGTAAATACAACACATGAAGGAATTAATGTGGTTGAGAATATCATGAATAAAAAATTAATAGTTGATCAAAAACCAGCAAGAAAAGGCGATCAGCAACGCACAGCTGCAGTAATTGATAAGGCAAAAAAATTATTATCCTATTCGCCTAAAGTTTCACTAAAACAAGGGCTTGAAGCACAAGTAAAATGGTATAAAGAAAAATTTATTGATTAATTTTTTCAACAAATTGTTCTAATTTATTTGAAAATAAGGAAGGATTCAATTTATCATACCACTCAAAAGCGTTCTCTTTAAAATTTTTGGGATGTTTGTTTTGATACAGCTCAGGATAATAATCAGATAGGTGCACAATTTCGTGCAGACCGGTTTCCTCAAAAATATTCCATGAATTTCTATTGATCCAAGGTGCATATATTGTAAACGTTGGAATGTTTAGTGCTTTAGACATATTGGTAGCTCCTCCTTCATTGCCAATTAACGCATCGCACTGTGAAAGTAGGGCTAAAAAACCACGAAGCCCCTTTATTTGAAAATCAAATATTATTTTGGATTGTGCTTGAGCATCACATAAGTTATAAATAGCTTTCGCTTCTTCATGTTGGTTAGGCATGTAATTAAAGATCAATTGAACATCGGCCGCAGCAATTTGGTTTACTACTTTAGCCATATAAAAACTGGGTAAGCTCTTATTTTTTCCGCTCCCTAAAACACTAATCATTATTATTTTTTTTCTGACATCAAAATGGTTTATTATTTGATTTTTTGCCCTTTCGATTTCAGATTGAGATAAGTAAATTTTTGGAAAAATTTGATTAATACCTTTTTTAAGGACGGTTTTAGCAAGTAATAATCGGAAAGCATTTGCTGTACCGTTACAAATCGTATCTGGAATAACAGTTTCGGTTAAAAATAATTTTGAATACCATTTGTAGGTGCCAATTCTATTTTTAGCGCCACTTAAGAAGGTTGGGAGTAGACTATTGAATTTGCCATATACATCAATAATTGTATCATATTTTTCTGCTCTTAATTCTTTTCCTAATTGAACAATTCCACCAAAACCAACATATTTTTCTTCTTCAAATAGAACTATTTTATCTATAAAAGGATTATTTTCTACAACAGGAATTGTGTTTTTCTGAATCAAATAGTGAATTTCCCAATTTGGGTGCACTTTTTTAATTGCTTCAAACAGGACAGAACTGGCTAGTACGTCGCCAATCATTTTAATTTGTATGACAAGTATTTTCATTTATTAAACCGCTACATTATATTCTCTCAAGGCATCGTTAAGTGATGTCTTTAAATCAGTTGAGGCTTTTCGTTGGCCAATAATGATAGCACACGGTACTTGATAATCACCTGCCGGAAATTTCTTTGTGTAACTCCCCGGAATTACTACTGACCGAGCAGGAACCATGCCCTTGTATTCTATGGGTTCGTTTCCAGTTACATCAATAATCTTAGTAGAAGCGGTTAAACAAACATTAGCTCCCAATACAGCTTCTTTACCCACATGAACTCCTTCCACAACAATACATCTTGAACCAATGAAAGCGCCATCTTCAATGATTACTGGTGCCGCTTGTAAGGGTTCTAAAACTCCTCCAATGCCCACGCCACCACTCAAATGAACATGTTTTCCAATCTGAGCACAGCTTCCCACGGTTGCCCAAGTATCTACCATTGTCCCTTCATCTACATAGGCGCCAATATTCACATAACTAGGCATTAATATTACACCACTTGAAATATAAGCGCCATATCGTGCCACCGCATTGGGCACTACTCGAATGCCTTTTTCAGCATAATTGCGTTTCAATAGCATTTTGTCGTGGTATTCAAAAATTCCGGCTTCCCAAGTTTCCATTTTTTGGATTGGAAAATACATCACTACCGCTTTTTTTACCCATTCATTTACTTGCCAACCGTTTGAAGTGGGTTCGGCCACACGAAGTGTTCCACTATCTAATAATTCGATGACAGCTCTAATCGCTTTTTGAGTAGTTTCTTCTTGTAATAAGGCACGGTTTTCCCAAGCTTGTTCTATTGTAGATTGTAAATTGGTCATGATTCTAATGATTTGTGCCACAAAGATAATTTATTTATAGTAATGCAAAAAAATGTAGGGTTTAAAGTTTGAAAGCAAATTTATTACTTTAAAACGCTTATTTTTGTAAAAAAAAGTGATGTCACGAATTTTAGCCATCGATTACGGAATCAAACGGACCGGTATTGCGATCACCGACGAGATGCAGATGATTGCTTTCGGACTCACCACTATAGCCTCTGATAATGCAATTTCTTTTTTAAAAGACTATTTTTATAAAGAGAAAGTGGAGCTAGTACTTGTTGGCGAACCCAAACAAATGGATGGGACGCCGTCTCAAAGTGCGGATTTGATTAATGCTTTTGTAGTTCAATTTCAAATCGCTTTTCCTGGCATTCCAGTAGAACGAGTAGACGAAAGATTTACTTCTAAAATAGCTTTTCAAACAATGATTGATAGTGGATTGAACAAGAAGCAACGAAAAAATAAAGCGCTAGTTGACGAAATTGCGGCAACAATTATTCTTCAGGATTATTTACGTTATAAAAAATAGTACTTTTGCATTTTATTACACGGTTATGGAAGTGTGTACTTGAAACCAGAAAGTTGAAACCAAAAATAAAAGTATGATTTTACCAATATACGGATACGGAGAATCTGTTTTACGAAAAGTTTGTGAAGACATTTCATTGGAATATCCAAATCTTAAAGAAACAATTGCGAATATGTATGAAACGATGTATCATGCACATGGTGTAGGATTAGCAGCACCTCAAGTGGGGTTGCCGATTCGATTGTTTATTGTTGACACAGAACCATTTAGTGATAATGACGATGTTTCTAAAGAAGAAGCTGCTCTAATGAAAGACTTCAAAAAAACCTTTATTAATGCAAAAATCATCAAAGAAGAAGGTGATATTTGGGGATTTAATGAAGGGTGTTTAAGTATTCCCGATGTACGTGAAGATGTGTTTCGACACGATCGAATCACTATTGAATATAGGGATGAAGATTTCAATGTAAAAACGGAAGTCTATAATGGATTGATTGCTCGGGTTATTCAGCATGAGTATGATCACATAGAAGGCATATTATTTACCGATCATCTATCCATGTTGAAAAAGAAATTAATTGGAAAAAAATTACAAAATATTATGGAAGGTAAAGCCAGACCCGACTATAAAATGAAATTTGCACACAAAAAAGGTCGTTAACAGTGTTTACTAACTAGTGAAAAGCAACGGGCTATTTTAACTAAACTTTTTACTTTTTACGTTCCACTTTTTACTTTAATATAATATATTTGCCAACCATAATAAAAAGTAGCATGAGCATTAAAAAAATATTATCAGTTTCTGGAAAGCCAGGATTATATGAATTAAAGATTCAAACCCGTACTGGTTTTGTTGCGGAGTCATTATTAGACGGAAAGAAAATTACGGTAGGCATGAGAGCCAATGTTAGTTTGTTATCTGAAATTGCGGTGTATACCTACACGGAAGAAATTCGCTTAGCCGAAGTTTTAATAGCAATAGCTACGAAAGAAAATGACGGACCTGCGCTTTCTCACAAAGAAGATGACGCAAAATTAAAAGCCTATTTTAGAGAAATTTTACCCGAGTTTGATGAAGACAGAGTGTATACTTCTGATATCAAAAAAATCTTAAATTGGTATAATTTATTACAACCCAAAGGATTTGTTTCAGTGGAAGCCTTATCAAAAGAAGTGGCTGAAGATGAGACTCCCACTGCTGAATAAGTAATGAAATAATAGTAAAAAATCCTGCGTTTTCTTCGTGGGATTTTTTATTTTTACCAAAGCAAGATCCAGAACAAATTAAAGGACATGGACTAATGCAAACCTGAAACAAAAACAGACCAATGAACACACGTCAAGAACAATTGCAAGCATTCAATCGTCTTTTAGATATAATGGACGATTTAAGAGAAAAATGCCCGTGGGATAAAAAGCAAACCTTTGAAAGCTTACGCCATTTAACTATTGAAGAAACGTATGAATTGGGTGATGCAATTTTAGACAACGATTTACAAGAAATTAAAAAAGAGTTGGGAGATGTGTTATTGCACATTGTGTTTTATGCAAAAATCGGCAGTGAAACCAACACATTTGATATTGGCGATGTAGCTCATTCCATATGTGATAAATTAATTGATCGTCATCCGCATATTTATGGCGATGTCGTGGTGGCTAATGAAGAAGAAGTAAAACAGAATTGGGAAAAACTAAAACTTAAGGAAGGCAAGAAATCAGTTTTAGAGGGTGTTCCAAAAAGTCTACCCGCATTGGTAAAAGCCAGTCGCATTCAAGATAAAGTAAAAGGTGTTGGTTTTGACTGGGAAGAACCGCATCAAGTTTGGGATAAAGTGCAAGAAGAATTGCAAGAACTTCAAGTGGAGGTGCAATCAGGGCATCAAGAAAAAATTGAAGCCGAATTTGGCGATGTTTTGTTCTCCATGATAAATTATGCGCGATTTTTAAATGTAAATCCAGAGGATGCCTTAGAACGCACGAATAAAAAATTCATCAAACGTTTCCAATATTTAGAAAGTAAAGCCTCCGAATTAGGAAAACCATTAATGGATATGACTTTGGCAGAAATGGATGTTTTCTGGGAAGAAGCGAAGAGACTTTAAAGGACAATAGATAATTAACACTTCATAATTCATATGTATTACGCAGTAATTTTTACATCTACTCGAACTGAAATCGAAGCGGGTTATGCCGAAATGGCAATTAAAAAGCTGGAATTAGCTAAAGCTCAACCTGGATTTATGGGAGTGGAAAGCGCCAGAAATGAAATAGGAATCACTGTTTCCTATTGGGATAGTTTAGATGCTATTCAAAAATGGAAAACCAATATGGAGCATCTTGAAGCTCAAGAGAACGGTAGAACAACATGGTATAAAAATTACAAAGTTAGAATAGCAAAAGTCGAACGAGAGTACGAGTTTTAAAAAAAAATCCCAAGCGTTAACTTGGGATTTTTAGTACTAGCAAATATTTTTTACATTTAATTGGTGTAAGTATAGCCTTCTCTATATAAAATATGTGAGACGTCACCATTCGCATCCATAAACTTTACTACATTTCCATTTTGGGAAAAGTTTAGTGTTCTATTGAGAACGTTTCCAAAATGCAGATCAATGATAATTGCTTCATTTTCAATATACCAGGGATTTGGATTTGGAATTGCTGAAGATTCAGTTGGTCCAAATACTCCGTTAGTAGAATAGATGGTATATTTTAAATTATTTTTAAAATCCCACATCGTGTTTTGTTCAAAACCTACAATATGCCACCTTCCTATAATAGTGTTATTTGCTTCTTCATTATTTGAATTATCATCAATATTACAACTCATAAATGATATTGCTACTAAAATTAATAAAAATAATTTTCTCATATTTTATAAAATTATAAATTACATATTTTTAATTTGCTGTAGTTTTTCTTTCCACAATTTCAAATCGTCTTTGTGGCGTTCAATATTTTTTTGCACCTCTTTAATAAAAGGATTTTCACCTTTAGAACTGCTGCTTATAAACTGAATGTTATTTTCTAATTGGAAAATTTCACTTTGTACTTCGTCGATTTTCTTTCTAATAAAGAATTGCTCTTGTTCTAAGGCACGTTTGTTGTCGTTTTCATTCAATTGCTCTAAGCGATTGTTAAAACGCATCATTTCGGTATCTTTTTTAGATAAACTTAATTTCTCAAACAAAGCATCTAAAATTTTATTGAATTTACCTTCAATATGACGGCGGTTAAAGGGAACTTTGCCTAATGTTTTCCAGGTTGCAATGTGCGCTTTAATGGCATCTAAATCAGCTTTATGTTCACCTATTAACGTAAAATTTTTCAATTCTTCTAAGTACGCTTTTTTCTTTTCAAATGCTTCTACTTCCTCACTACTTTCCGAATTTTTTGCTTCATGCATGCGGTCAAAATAGGCATTGCAGGCTTCTCTGAAATCTTTCCAAATACTGTCGGAATATTTGCGTGGCACATGACCTATTTTTTTCCAATCTTCTTGGATTTTTTTCATGATTGGGGTAGCAGTATTAAAATCTGTGCTTTCTTGAAGGGATTTGGCTTGTTCAACTAAAGCTATTTTTTTTGCTAAATTATCATTTTGTTCGTGTTTGATATCTTTGTAAAACACATTTTTATGCACATTGAAAGCTCTAACGGCATTTTTAAATTTTGCCCAAGTTTCTTCGGTTACTTCTGCCGGAACTTTTCCTGCTTTGAAAAATGCTTCGCGCAAGACCTCCAATTTTTTAATTTGTGCTTGCCATCCACTATGTGAATCTACTTTTTCAGTGCCCAACACTTCAATTTGCGCAATGATTTGATTTTTTACTTCTAAATTTTCGCTTTCTTTTCCTCGCGCTAGGGCAAATAAACCTTCACGTTTATCATGCATTTGCTTGGTAATTTCGCTAAACTCATTCCAAATGGCTTCTCTATGCTCTCGATCAACTGGGCCAATTTCTTCTTTCCAAACACGGTGTAATAATTGCAATTCGCGAAAAGCTTTCAAAACATCTGTTTCATTTAATAAGGCAGTGGATTTGGCAATAATTTGTTGTTTTTGTTCTAAATTATTTTTTAAATCTAAATCGCGTGCTTCTTTGTCCAAATGAATCACATCATAAAACCGCTCCATGTGAAAGTGGTAGTTGTTCCATAAGATATTGTATTTGTCTCTTGGAATCGCTCCAGCATTTTTCCATCGATCACGAATATCGTTGGCTTTTTTAAACATATCTCCAATAGAAGAATCGCTAGAATCTATGAGTTGTTTTAACTCTTCAATCAAAGCTTCCCGAACGGTAAAGTTATGTTCTAAATTATTTTGAAGCTGTTTGAAATGTTTGGATTTATTGGTTTTGTACGAGTTAAAAATCGTATCAAATTTATTTTTTAATGGAAAATGGTATTCAAATTCAAGCCCTTCTTCATTGTTTTGCGCATTGAATTCCTCTCTTTTTTCTTCAATAAAATGGTGGTATTTATCAGCAAAAGCTTTTCTAATTCCTTCAGCATGGTCTTTAATGGCCATTACTTTTTCTTCGGTGACTAATTTTTCAAGTTCGTCTGTTAATTCTTCCATCGATAAAGCATCATAATCCAAGACTGGAATTTCATGCTTTTCCTTTACTGAATCGTCTTCATTTTCCTCTGCATTGGAATTATCAATTTCTTCTAAAACAGATTGATTGCTGGTCACTATTTCTTCTTGTGATTCTTCTTGTGAATCAACTTGTGGTTCCAATAGTTGCTCAATTGGGTCTTGTCCGTCTGCGTTTTGCAGGTTATCATGTTGTGCTTCTGACATTGTATAAATGCTTAAGGTTACTATTAAGCTGTGAAGATAGTAAAGCACTGTGAAAATTCAAAAAAAAATGGCTATTTATCTCTGTTTTTGTTTGAATAAAAGATTTTTGAATGTAAGATGTTATTTCTATTTTACCCCAAAGAAGAATTTTTTTTAGAAATAGACTTATTCATTCCAAATTTTCCATGCTTTTTCTGCTTGAAAAACCAACATGTCATATCCGTTTTTTATAACTGCCCCGTTTTCTTTTGCCTTGCGTAAAAATGTTGATTCTCCTGGATTATAAACCAAATCATATGCAATATGTTTCTCAGTAAATAAACTATAGTTTAATTCGGGACATTCAGCTATATTAGGATGAGTACCTACAGGTGTTGTGTTGATGATAAGGTGGTATTCATCGAATAGTTCTGCAGTTAACTCGGAATAGCCAAATTGAAATTCATCGGGAGTTCGAGAAACAAAATCATATTCGATTTTTAACTTTCGTAACGCATAGGCAACTGCTTTACTGGCTCCTCCTGTTCCTAAAATTAACGCTTTTTTATGGTGTTCTTTTAAAAGTGGTGATACCGTTTTTTTAAATCCATAATAATCGGTATTATAACCTTTTAGCTTTTTCTTTTTGGATACCGTTACACAATTGACAGCACCTATTATTTGAGCAGTTTTGGATAACTTATCTAAATGAGGGATAATTGTCTCTTTATAGGGTATAGTAATATTTAAACCTACTAATCCTTTGGTTTGATGAATTAATTCAGATAAATTTTGAATATTATTTAAGTCATAATTTGCATATTCGCAGTTATCGTAATGACCCATTTCAAATTTTTCTGTAAAATATTTTTCAGAAAAAGAATAACTAATATTCTGACCAATTAGTCCAAATTTTAGTTGTTTCTTAGGTTTCTTTTTCATAGGAAGTAGAGTAGATTGAATATAGCAAACAAAATTACTGCCTATTTTATTTTAATATGTTAGGGTAATGTTATTTTTTTTTGAGTTTATTTTTCGCAATTTTAATAAAAATAGGCAATACAGAAATAATTATAATAAATAAAACTACTTTTTCAAAATTATCCTTTACCCAGGGTACTTGTCCTAAAAAATAGCCTAAAAAAGTAATACTCGTTACCCAAAGAATGGCACCACTTATACAATATAAAATGTATTTATAATAGTGCATGCTCCCGGCTCCAGCTACAAAAGGCGCAATGGTTCTAATGATAGGAACAAAACGAGCCATGATAACTGCTTTTCCACCATTTTTTTCAAAAAATTGTTCGGTATGTGTAATGTATTCTTTTTTTAAGAACAGTATTTTTTCTTTTTTCTTGATGTAAATACCAAATTTATTTCCAATAAAATAATTAAGATTATCGCCACAAAGCGCAGCAATTATTAACAACGGGATAATGATGGATATACTCAGTTGGCCGGTTGTGGCAGCAATTACACCAATAGCAAAAAGCATCGAATCTCCTGGCAATAAGGGCATTATTACAAAGCCGGTTTCAACAAAAACGACTAAAAACAAAATAAA
>CAMDDB010000005.1 GCA_945890865.1 Flavobacterium psychrophilum | reverse complement strand
TTTTTAATCAAACAAGTTTTTTTGAAAAAATATTTTTTATCCCTCAAAATAATACCATAACCCTAACCTATCAACTTTACAATCCCACCATCTCTGGCGTTTAGGGTCGGCAAAGATACTAACGCAAAGCTCTATTTTCCAAATATTTTGTATACTTTTTTTAAAGTTTTTTGCCATACCCTCCAACTCATTGATAACGAGTGAAAAAGATAAACAAACTCTTGAAATAATAACACTTATCCATATATAAATTATGAATCACAAATCGAAGAAAGAATGTGGAAGAGGGGGCAATTAATCGAAGCGAATGGCTTTAACGGGTGAAATTTTAGTAATAAGATAAGAAGGAATGAGCAATACCAGCAAGCAAACCACTACAGTACCGGCATTCAATAATGCTATGTGCATAAAATTAATACTAACTGGGGCTTGATTTACATAATAGCTTTCGGGGTTGAGCTGGATAATGCCGAAATATTTTTGAGCAAACAATAAGGTCAGTGCAATAGCATTTCCCCAAAATAATCCTCTTACAATTAAATAGAACGCATTGTACAAAAATATCTTTCGAACATTCCAATTGGTAGCACCCATTGCCTTTAAAATACCGATCATCTGGGTGCGCTCCAGAATAAGCACTAAAAGCGCTACTACCATATTAATTGTAGCTACGACGATCATTACAATTAAAATCACAACAATATTAAAGTCAAATAATTTGAGCCATTCAAAGATGCTGTAGTACTTTTCTTCGATGGTAGTACTGTTGTAAGTCGCTGGAATTTCTTTATAAACGGCTTCTCCTTTTTCTTTGATTTTTGAGAAATCATCAATAAAAACTTCGAAGGCGCCTACCTCTGTGGGCTGCCATTTGTTGATGCGTTGCACATGGCGAATATCTCCGATAACATAAGTAGCATCAAACTCTTGAAAACCCGAATTGTATATTCCTGTGATTTTAAAATTTCTTTTGTTGGGTAATTTTCCGTTTTCTTTCATGAAAAACGTCAAAAAAGAATCGCCTACTTTTAATTGGAGTCGCTTAGCTAAATATTCGGATATTAAAACTTCTGTATTGAGTTCCGATTTTAGATTGGGCAACGTCCCCGCTACCAAATATTCTTCTAAATTAGCAAAATGATATTCTTTACCTACCCCTTTAAAAATAATTCCTTCAAAAGCCTTTTCTGTGCGAATGATTCCAGCTTTACTGGCTACAGCTTGCACATAGTTTATGCCTTCTACGTTTTTAAATTTGGGATAAAAACTTTGATTGATAGAAATTGGTTCGGTTGAAACTTGCGATTGATTGTCGTCAAAATTAGATATGATAATATGTCCATTAAAAGCTGAAACTTTCTCCCTAATTTTATCCTGCAAACCCACACCAGTTGCCACCGCCATAATCATCATGATTATTCCGATCGCAATTGCCGCAATCGCAATTTTTATAATTGGCGAAGAAATACTACTTTTATAACTTTTAGCAGCAATTAGTCTTTTGGCTATGAAATATTCTAAATTCAAGATATCTTATATGAAAATTGAGTTCAAAAATACGGTTTTATTTATTTCTATACTATTAATTTTAGTTGGATGTTCAACAACTAGAAACAATGTAGTTTCAAATAAAAATAAAACGAACCACCCCTCAGTTGCCCCTCTAAAAGAGGTAAAATTTAAAACCGGAGCCGAAAACACAGAAAGCTTTTTGCCATTACTAAAAGACAAAAGCGCAGGAATTGTAACGAATCAGACTGGAATTCTCACGAAAGAGAAACATTTAGTTGATTTCTTGTTAGAACAAAACATCAATCTTCAGAAAATATATGCGCCGGAACATGGTTTTAGAGGCACGGCTGATGCTGGCGAATTAATCGTAGATGGGAAAGACACGAAAACGAATTTACCTATTATTTCGCTTTACGGAAACAATAAAAAACCAAAACCAGAGCAATTAGAAGGAATTGATATTTTGATTTTTGATTTGCAAGATGTGGGCGCACGATTTTATACGTACATATCTTCGTTGCATTATGTGATGGAAGCTTGTGCCGAAAACAATATTCCGCTTTTGGTTTTAGACCGACCCAATCCGAATGGAACAATTATTGATGGACTAGTATTAGAAAAAGAACACAAAAGTTTTGTGGGCATGCATGAAATTCCGGTTTTGCATGGCATGACAATTGGCGAGTATGCCCTGATGATTAATGGCGAAAAATGGCTGAAAGACAGTTTACAATGTAACGTGACTGTGATTCGGTGTTTGAACTATTCGCACGATATGAAATATAGTTTACCGATAAAGCCTTCGCCCAACTTACCCAACGATCAGTCGATTAATTTATATGCGAGTTTGTGCTTTTTTGAAGGCGCAAATGTAAGTCTAGGACGTGGTACCGAAAAACAATTTCAAATTTACGGTTCGCCTTTTTTACCTGAAAGTGAATTTGATTTTAGGTTTACTCCGCAGCCAAATTTTGGTGCGAAAGATCCTGTGCATAATGGAATGTTATGTTTTGGCGAAGATTTATCTGATATTAAAAAAGTACACCGATTGGAATTGAAATGGCTATTGAAAGCCTACGAAAACACCGCTGACAAAACGGTTTTCTTCAACGATTTCTTCACCAAATTAGCCGGAACCAAAAAACTTCGCGAACAAATTGAAGCTGGAATGACCGAAAAAGAAATTAGAAAAACTTGGCAAGAAGGTTTGGAGCAATTTAAGGAAGTGAGAAAAAAGTATTTGATTTACGAATAAGATCCTACATGGGCAACTTCTCCTTCATTTTCTCCACGATATTAAAAGCAGCAGGACAAATTGCTACATTAAGCATGGTTAAATTGGTGATTTGATTGAATTTTTTTCTGTCGGTATGCGGGAATTCTCGACAAGCTTTTGGGCGTACATCGTAAATAAAACATTTGTTATCGCTATCTAAAAACGTACACGGAACATTTTTTAACACATAATCTTTGTCTTCATCAATGCGCAAGTATTGCTCGATAAACTGTTGTGGTTTTTGACGTAAACTTTTCGAAATGCGTTCAATATCGGCCGACGTAAACAACGGACCTGTTGTTTTGCAACAATTGGCACACTCCAAACAATCCGTTTTTTTGAATTCGGCATCGTGTAAATCTTGCATCACATAATCTAAATTCTTGGGTGTTTTCTTTTTTAGCTTGTCGAAATACTTTTTGGTTTCGATATGCGTATCTTTGGCAAGTTTTCCGAGTTCGTTTACATTTGGCTGTAGCATTATATTGATTTTCTTCAGCAAAGTTACAATTTTGAACTACGAATTAAGAATAACGAATGTTGAATTTTGAAATTTATACCATGAAAGACCTTTTTGGGAAAGCCATTTTAGATTACCAAACCCATAATTCTCCTGAAGATTTGATTACCGAAACTTCTATTTCGGAAGCCGATGAAATGAGCGTGGCCTATTTGTTTCGTGGGTATGAAGAAATGCCCCAATTAGAACAAAAAGCGTTGCAACTTGCTATAGGAAAGGTTTTGGATGTTGGTTGTGGCGCTGGAAGTCACGCTTTATATTTGCAAGAAAAAGGTTTTGATGTTACCGCAATTGATATTTCTGCAAATGCAATCAAGGCTTGCGAACTTCGTGGTTTGAAAAAAGCAAAAGTGCAAGACATCATGCAACTTGATGGCGAAAAATTTGATACGATATTATTATTGATGAATGGCGCTGGAATGTGTGGTCGCTTGAAAAATCTTCCAAATTTTTTACAAAAACTAAAATCGTTACTGACAGATACAGGTCAGATTTTAGTGGACAGTTCGGATATCATATACATGTTTGACGAAGACGATGACGGAGGAAAATGGATTCCAACCGATGTGGATTACTACGGTGAAGTTGTTTTTGATATTACCTACAAAGGAGAAAAAGAAAACGCATTTGACTGGATGTATATCGACTACAACACCTTACAAAATGCAGCTTTTGCTAATGGTTTTCAATGTGAAGTAGTCCTAGAAGGCGAACATTTTGATTATTTAGCAAAACTCACTTTATAAATTCTAAATTCCAAAGAAAGCACAAGACCAATTTTGGAATTTGGAATTTCTTTTTTGGAATTTTCTACGGTATATTCAAATATTTATGGGTTTGTAATGAGACCCTCCATTTTGGGTTGTTCATGACATAATCAACAATTAAGGGAGTCATTTCTTCTTTTTTGCTCCATTCGGGTTGTAAGAACAAAATAGCTTTTGGATTTACTTTTGCCGCTTGTTCTTCTGCAAAAATAAAATCGTGCTTGTTGTAAATGATGACTTTTAATTCATCTGCAATAGCATATGCACTTTGAACGGGTAATTTATTTTTCTTAGGCGACAAACAAAACCAATCCCAAGTTCCGGTAACTTCGTAAGCTCCAGAGGTTTCAATATGCACTTTTAGTTGTTGCTCTTTTAACTTTGACGTCAACAAACTCATGTCCCATGTTAAGGGCTCGCCACCCGTAACTACAATAGTGTCAGCATATTTTTTAGCATTGGCAACAATTATATTGGTATTTGTAGGTGGGTGCAGTTCGGCATTCCAACTCTCTTTTACATCACACCAATGGCATCCTACATCGCAGCCTCCTATTCGAATAAAATAGGCCGCGGTTCCGGTATGATATCCTTCACCCTGAATAGTGTAGAACTCTTCCATTAAAGGCAACATTTCGCCTCTTTCAACTGCTAATTGTATTTCTTTTTGCAACATGTATTATTGAGAATTGGCACAAAGATACTTATTTACAACGGGAAGCCATAACTAAGTTGCCTAGTTTTTTATAGAAAATAAAAAGACCGAAACAAACAAATATTTCGGTCTTTAATAGTTTTATTATTGCGACTATAACGCTTTTAACGTATCCGTAGCATATTTATTTGTAGGATCTACGACTAATAATTTATTAAGATTTTCAACCGCTTTGTCTTTTTGACCACTATTTGCATAAAAAGCACCCACGTGCGTCAAGGCTTCTATTAATCCTTTTTTACTGCTTGGTTTGGCTTTTTCAGCATCACCTTTGTTATCTAGAACTGTAATGTATTGCTCATAAGAAGCCAAAACAATAGCTTTTGCTTCTGGGGTTTCTATTAAATCATTCACCCGCGCTTTGAACAAATGGGCTTCTGGAGTAGTAGGAGATACTTCAATTACTTTTGAAAAAGCTTGATCGGCTAAAGTAAGTTGCTCTTTTGAAGATGTTTTAGCATCGAAATCTAAGTACAACGCATAGCCTAAGTAAAAATTATCTAAGGTATAATTTTTAGATTTCGGATTTTTTACTGCTACTTCAAAAAGCTTAGTTGCATTTTTATACAATTTGTCGTTGAACATCTTTTTTCCTAAAGGATTCAATTCACTCGCAATAACAGGATCTTTCTCTACGGCTTTGTTTAGTTCCACAACACCTTCATTAAAAATAACTTCATCATAGGTTCCGTCTGCTTTTTTTGCTTCTGCCATTTTGGTTAAACCTAAATATAAATAATCTCTAGCAATGATTCGTTTTGGATCTACTTTTGCAAAAAAATCGGTCAAGGCTTTTGAACTTTCAACAAAATTTCCATTTTCATAAGCGGCATATCCTAAATATCTTAAAATTCTTGGATTAATATTGTCCAATTTTTTCATTTCGTTTGCTTCTAATTCTAAAGCTTTGTAATCTTTAGCCAGAATTAGGAAATCGGCATGACGCATTCTTGAGTCTAGGGAATAATCTGTTAAACTCAAATATTTTTCATAATACGCTAGCGCTTTTGAAATGTATTCTTGGTATTTGTTTTGTTCTGAATTTGCCCAGAAATAGTAGGTCTCCGCTAATTCACGATACACAGGTCCAAAATTTGGGTTGATTTTTACAATTTCATCAAAAGAAGTAACCGCTTCATTAAACGCTTTTGCATTTTTTGTGATTTTAGCTAAATTCATTTTGGCTAACAAAACCGAGTTATCGTAGTCATAAGCATTTCGATACGATGAATAGGCATCATTTGAATTACCGTTTGCAAAATGAGCATCTCCCAATAATAAATGTGCACTTGCATTAGCCATATTAATGGTTAATACTTTGTTGATTACATCAATTGCTGCTTTATAATTTGGATTTTCAGACTTAATATAGGCTTTAGCAATCAATAATGTTTCATCCACATCTTTTTTCTTGATTTCTTTTGAAACTAAATCAAATTTTGCAATGGCATCTACATTTTTTTTAGCATCTAAATCTAATTGAGCTAAACCAATATTATTTAAAAATGCTTTGTCTTTAGCCAATAAACCTTGCTTAAAAACTGTTACTGCAGAATCGCTCTCTTTCTGAGCTAAATAAACATCTCCCAAATAAAAATATAATTTCCCATTAGTTGGGTTTGTTTTAATTAAAGATTTTAATGTTTTTTTAGCCGTATCAAAACGTTCTGCATTGATATCATTTTTAACTTGTACTAAATCTTGTGCAAAACCAATTGCGGATAGCATTACAAATAAAAAACCTAAACCTGCTGACTTCTTCATTTTATATTATTTTACTTAATGATTTATTCTATACTTCCTTTAATATTAATTTCTCTTGTGGGAAATTTTATTGGAGAAAGCCCTGATTTCAATAGAATTCTTTGGCCGTTTTCACCAGCGATGTATGAAGCAAACCCCATGCCTAAACCATTTGCGCCTTGAAAATTTAACAAATATAATTTTCGTGTCCAAGGATACGAATGATCGGCAATGTTGGACTGATTGGGTTTTACCGATGATTTCCCATCTATTATTTTTGGTATGTTTACTCCTAAAATTTTAATATTTTGAACGTCTTGCTCTATATCTACAGGTGGCTGTAAGATCCAATTTACTCCCACAATCCCTACTGCATTTTTATTTGCTGAAATAAAGCGTATCAATTCTTTTGAATCATGCATCGAAAAGACAGTTTTAGGATCAAATGTATTCATTTCTAAATTCGTTTTTAAAAACGAAAGGGTACTTGACTCTGGGTTTTCAAACACGATTGTATTTTCCCATTGACTTGCAGCTCCTTTTAATTTTGATGCCAATGCGTCAACTGATACTGTTTCTAAAGCATTCGATTTGTGGGTAATAAATACAACTGCATCTTCACCAAATTCAGTAACTCTTGGGATTATTTTCTTATTCGTAAAATATTGTAATTCTGAACGCGATAAATTTCTCGCCAAAATAGCAATCTTAGATTTATCCTCTTTCAACAATCTTATGATTTCTCCTTCTGATTTACAAATTAAATTGATTTGGGCATTTTTGTACTCGTTCTCAAAAACAGCAACCACATCCTCTACAATAGGGAAAATAGATTCATCTACTAAAATTGTAGTGGTCCCTGTGACCACAGTTTCTTTAGTATCTTTTGTTAGCTTAGTGCCTAATTCACAAGAAACAAAAGCAATAACGATGATTAAAACCCCTAATAATTTAATTTTCATACGTAATAATTATTCTGATGCTTTAGTATTGAGTCGATAAAAACGAATAATAGCATAAACAATTAGAATGAATCCTAAAATTACTCTTCTAGTATACGGAATCTCGACAGGCATTGCTTTCCAAACAAATAATGTAATGGCTAAAAAGACATACAATAAAAGAAAAACTAGTCCTAAAACAAACAGAAATCGCTGAGACAGGGATTTCTGTTTATAATTTTTAAATAAATTCATGTTAAAATTACTGAACTTTAACAACAATAGGTAAGGCAAATTGTGAACGAACAGAGCGGCCATTATGAACTGCTGGTTTCCAGTTTGGCATTCTTTTCAGTACACGGATAGCTTCTTTTCCTGCATCAGGATAACCGCCATCACGAATCACTCTAATGTCGGTAAAAGCACCATCTTTTTCAACCACAAAACCTACTAATACTCTAATTTGAGAAACCCCTTCATCTACTTCAGGTGGTGTAAACAAACTGGCAAATTTTTTGTAGAATGCTTCCATACCTCCGGGAGGTGCTGCTTGAACTTCAACAGCCACATACACTTTGGTATCTTCAATTACTTCATTTCCTTTGTCTCCGTCTCCTGAAGGCATATCGATATTGATATCACCCGCATTTGGATCACCTTTCTCATTTTTTTGTCCTGGATCAGCTTTTTCAAGATCTTCAACCGTTGGTGGATCTTCATCCTTTACTTTTTCCTTTTCAACCACAACTGGTGGTGGAAATTTTACCTGATCATTTACCGATTTTGGCGGTTCTGGTGGTGGTGGTGGTAAATCTTCTTTTGGAGGTGGTGGTAATAAAGCTGCTTCAATTACCTTGTCTTTACTCTCTTTTTCTGCTAAAGCTAATTGCTGACTGATAATATTTTTAATTACCGGTGCCGCAATTACAGTAGCAAAAAAAACAGCTCCAATCAATAACGCTCTCGTAGTTGTTTTGGAATCATGTGCACGCAATTCATAAGCTCCATAAGCCTTGTTGCGTCCTTCAAAAACCATATCAATCCACTCTTGCTGAAATATGTTTAATTTTGACATAATTATATTTTTTTTTAAAGTAGAAAAGAAAACTTATTTAGTTAATAGTTCTTCTTTTTCTAACATAGCTTTATCTTCTGGAGTAATATCTACAATTGCATAAGTAGGCACTTTTGTAATTGCAATTTCATCTAAGATATCCACTAGATTTCTATAGGTAGATTTTTTACTTGCTTTTACTAAAACAATTAATCCTTTTTTTGGATCTCCATACCTTGCTACCACTGATTTGGTTTTGGACAATAACTCTTTGCGAATGCCATTTTTTCCATAACCCACAACAGTTGGCCCTTCGATTGGCGTTTTAGGCAAACCATAATACCAAACCATTTTGTTTTTTTCACCTAATAGAATAGTTAAAGTTCTATCATCAGCAACATCTAAAACAGGTTCGTCTATTTGATCCTTATTTTTATCCGGCATCGCCAAGTTCATGGACTGTGGTTTTGACAACGAAGTGGTCAACATGAAGAAGGTAATCAAAAGGAACGCTAAATCTACCATTGCGGTTAAATCTACACCTGCGTCTTGTTTTTTACTTCTTACTTTTTTGCCCTTACTATCGCCTCCGCCAGTATTTAATTCTGCCATTATATAGTATTATTAAATTAAAAATCTTCGGTTCTAAGACCTGTTACTAAGAAAAATTTGTTCACTTTTTGATCCTGAAGGATATCAATTACTTTCTTAATGGTTGGATATTCTTCTTTCGCATCTCCTTTTATCGCAACTTTCAATTCTTTCTGGTGCAATTCTTTTGTAGCAAAACGAGCTGCTAAGATCCACTCTCTTAATTGATTGTCAATAGAATCATAAGGAATTCCTATTTGAACACCATCTTTATTTCGCTCATCGCTTTCGAGGGCAATCAACCCTTTCAAACTTCCGGCAGGCACTCCAAAACCATCAATTAAAGAAAAACGTTTTGTTTCCTCTTCAGTGAATGTTAATTTGTACTTTTCTGCAATTCTACCCAAAGCGTTTGAGCGAACATCTTGACCTACCATACCAAAAAACACTTTTTCTTTACCTACTGTAATGGTTACCAAATCAGTCTCTGGTAATTTAGTCTCACGAGTAGAGGCCGGTGTATCCACTGGCAGCGGCTCAGGTACTTTGGCAGTAGATGTCATTACAAAGAAAGAAAGCAACAAAAAGGCAACATCACACATTGCGGTCATGTCTATTTTTGTACTCTTTTTTGACATTTTTACTTTTGCCATCTTTTTTTAAAATTTGAATCTCACTATTCAAAATGGAATAGTTGAAATTTATTAATAATTAACGCGTAAAAAAAAATTTGCTGAATTATGCAGCTTTTCCTTTCATTCTTCTGTAAGCTTGTGTTATTGCAAAACCAGCTTCATCGATAGAATACGTTAATTTATCAATTTTTGATGTAAATAAGTTATATGAAATAATAGCCAAAGTAGACGTTCCAATACCTGTAGCAGTATTAATTAACGCTTCAGAAATACCGGTTGCTAATGCTGCTTGGTCAGGAGCACCTGCTGCCGCTAATCCAGAGAACGCTTTGATCATACCAGATACCGTACCTAATAATCCCATCAACGTACCAATTGATACTAATGTTGCGATAATAGTCATGTTTTTTTCTAACATTGGCATTTCTAATGAAGTAGCTTCTTCTATTTCTTTTTGAATTGTTTCTGTAGCTTTTTCGCTATCAAAACCTTCTTTTTTAACTTCTTGATATTTTGTTAATCCTGCTCTAACAACATTAGCAACAGATCCTTCTTGCGCATCACACTCTGCAATAGCTTCATCAACTTTTCCTTGAGCTACAAGGATTTGTACATTTTTAACGAATTTTTCTACATTAGATTTTCCAGCTGCTTTTCCGATTACAATAAATCTTTCAATTGAAAAAACTAAAGCCATTAAAAGTAATCCCATTAATAATGGTACAATAAATCCTCCTTTATAAACCATTCCTAAATAATTTCCTGGAAGTGGATGACCTTCTGGATCATTGTTTTCGAAATTTGAAGGGTGACCCATTACAAATTTCCAAATTAAAATTCCAATTACAATACAAATTACAATTGTTAAAGCTGCAAATACATTTGAACCTTTAGAGCTTGCTCCGTTTTCAACAGATTCGTTAGATACGTTTGTCATTTTTTTTAAATTTTATTAGTTTTAAAATGTCGATAATATTGCTAAGATCAAGATAGGATACTTAACAGGGTCCAAATTTATATTTTTACTTTGAAAAAAAAAACTTTTTTTATGTTTTTACCTCCAATGTTAAGAAATAATAACATTATGTTTACCCATAATAAAGAATATCAATAATAACTTGATTTTTTAAATCACATAACTTTCACAAATTATATAATTTAACGCAATTATTTTTCTTTTATTTCAACCTCTATATTATTCTGATATAATGCTACTAATTTTAACATTTTTGTAATCGGAACAGTTTATACTAATTCCCTTTAAAATGTATCTTTGTGGTTTATTTAAAATTCATAAATAATGAAAAAATATATTTTGCAAAAATCGCCTTTTATTGTACCCACTTCAGATGGCAAGTTAATTGAAGAACACCACGGATTGGCTACTACACAAAATTCGGAAATTTCTATTGCGCATATGATTGCACCACCGGGTTGGAGCGAACCGTTTCAAACGCCAAAATTTGAAGAGTATACCTATATTATGAAAGGTAAAAAGCAATTTATTATTGAAGATGAGGTAGTAATTTTAGAAGCAGGTCAATCGATTAAAATTGAAAAAAATACTCGTATTCAATATTCAAATCCGTTTAATGAACCCTGTGAATATTTGGCAATTTGTTCACCTGCTTTTAGCATGGATTTGGTGAATAGAGAAGATTAATTTTGTTCTAATAACTCTAGAATTCTATTTTCAACTCGTTTTGAGTTCCAAATTTCCTCAATATTATCTATTTTCAAGACTTCTTGCATGATGGCGTTTTGAGAATCTCCAATTGCCAATGCTTCAGCATAGGGTTGCAAACTAAAGGTAACCCTACTGTATAATGGCATCCACTTATCGGGATGCTTTTCTGCAAACCATTTTTCAATTTTCTTTTGGAGTAAAAATTGCAGATCGGCAGTTTTAGCACTCATTTCTTCAAAATTTCTTCTGGAAAGTTCGGCAATTGCGTCGGCATTGGGTTTTCTGGATTTTTCGTAGGCTTTAAAAATAGCTTCCCAATCGTCGCCATACTGTTGCATCAATTCGTGTAGAATAGTAATGTCTTCAAATCCTGCATTCATTCCATGGCCATAAAAAGGAACAATGGCGTGAGCAGCGTCGCCTATCAAGGCAACTTTATCCTCAAAGGTCCAAGGAAAACATTTCATAATTACTAATGAACTGGTAGGATTATTAAAATAATCTTGAACTAAATTAGGAATAACCTCTTGTGTGTCGGGAAAATAACATTCAAAAAAAGCAACTAATGCGGTTTCATCTTTTAATGATTCAAATGAGTTACTGCCAACGAAGGGCATGAACAATGTGCAGGTAAAACTTCCGTCTAAATTAGACAAAGCCATCAACATAAATTCGCCGCGAGGCCAAATATGCAATGAATGCGGATCAATTTTATGCGAACCATCAGCATTGGGTGGAATGTGCAACTCTTTATAGCCAATTTTCATAAATTCCTGCGAATACTCAAAATTACTTTGACGTTGCATGCGGTGGCGAATTCTAGAAAAAGCGCCGTCTGCACCTATAATTTTATCGTATTGTATAGGTGTCCAATTGCCTTGTTCCGAAGGACCTTCCCATAAGGTAGCTGTAGACAAACTAACATCCCAAATTTTACGTTCAAAGAAAAATTCAACCCCTTCATTTTCGGCTAAATCAATCATTTTTCGATTGAGAATACCTCGAGATATTGAAAAAATTGCTTCACCCTCTTTCCCATAATATTGATGCAAATGGGATCCGTCTTGTCTGTGTATGCTTCGCTTATCAACTGGAATTCCTATTTTTTTAATTTCGGAAGCCAATCCAATATCCTCTAATGTTTTCCAACCGCGATTGGACATGACTAAGTTGATGGATCGACCAGAGAATTCAACCGTTCTAATGTCGGGGCTACGATCATAAACATGAACATGGTGTCCAGCCCGTTTTAAATAAAGCGCTACTAATGTGCCTACTAATCCAGAACCAACTACAGCTATATTTTGTGGCGTTTGCATGAAGTTATTGTAAAATAGATTGCAAAAGTACACAATAATGCGATTTTGACTCTATTTTATGATGTGTTTTTATGGTTAAATTTATTTTGTTTAATAATTTTTATTTTTGATTAAACAAACGTACTTTTGAAAAAAATAACATGAAAAAAATAACACTTTCTGAAATTTCAAAAATGGACAAAGTGCCGCGATTGAACCTAATTAACAGTGCTACAGGCTATAAATCGGCAAACTTAATAGGGACCTGCTCTTTAGACGGAATTGAAAATGTTGCCATTTTTAGTAGCGTTACGCATTTAGGCAGTGAACCCCCTTTAATCGGGTTTATAATGCGCCCTGCAACCGTGCCTCGTGATACCTATAAAAATATTAGAGAAACCGACTATTTTAGCATCAATCACATTACCAAAGAAATGATTGCCGATGCCCACCAAACATCAGCGAATTATGAACAAGGCGTTTCTGAATTTGATGCAACAAATTTAACTTCAGAATACTTGGATGATTATAAATGTCCTTTTGTAAAAGGAAGTCCGGTGCAATTATTGTGCAAATATGTTAATGAATATTATTTAAAGGAAAACGATTGTATTCATATAATTGCCTCAATTGAAGCAATTTATGTTGAAGAAGAATTAATCCAAAAAGATAATTGGTTACAATTGGATAAAGGAAATGTTGTAACGATTAATGGACTAGACGGCTATGCGTTACCAAAATTAATTGACCGTTTTGAATATGCACGACCAAAACAAAAAAGTAAATCGAAGCTAAGAAATGGCGCATAAAAAAATCAATCTACCTGAAAAAATTTGCAAAACCTGCCATCTCCCTTTTTCGTGGCGCAAAAAATGGGAGAAAAACTGGGAAGAAGTGCTATATTGTAGTGACAAATGCAGAAAAAACAAGAATTAATGTTCAGATATTCAGATATTCGGAAAATCAAAAGTAAAATCTCCGAAAATCTATAATCTGAAAATCCAAAAATCAAAAAGAAATGAACGGATTAATTTGGTTTAGAAATGATTTGCGCACGATTGATAATCATTCGTTATACAATGCCTGTAGAGAAAATGAAAAAGTTATCGGTATCTATTGTTTAGACCCACGACATTTTGAAACAACTCAATACGGTTTCAAAAAAAACGAAAAATTTAGAACCCAATTTTTGTTAGAAACGGTAACCGAATTACAACAGAATTTAGCCAATAAAAACATCTCTTTGTTGATTTATCTGGGTTATCCCGAACAAATAATTCCGAAAGTAATTGCGCAATATCAAATTGACACCATTTATCACCAAACCGAATGGACGACAGAAGAAATAGAAGTAGCAACTGAAGTTCAAAATTCAATTCCGACTGTGGATTGGAAAACCCATTACGACCAATTTTTGTTTCATCCGGATGATGTTCCGTATGAGGATTGGGAGAAAATTCCGGAAGTGTTTACCGAATTCAGAAAACAATTGGAAAAGAAAATTCGAGTGCGACCCACCGTCGCCATCACAGCAAAACCAATCTCAAATGTAATTGAAGAGAAAACGGATGTACCAACTTTAGAAGATTTAGGTTTTGAACCGTTTGAACAACCCCATACTACAGCATTTCCATTTAAAGGTGGTGAGAATCAAGCTCATAATAGAATTCAGGACTACTTTTGGGACACCAAAAAACTGGCGGTTTACAAGAAAACACGCAATGGTTTAATTGGAAAAGACTATAGCTCAAAACTTTCGGCTTGGCTGGCCAATGGTAGTATTTCGGCACGAATGATTTATTGGGAAGTGCAGGAATTTGAGAAAAAAGTAATCAAAAACGAAGACACCTATTGGTTGATTTTTGAATTGATTTGGCGCGATTATTTCAAATACATTTCACTGAAACACGGCAACAAAATTTTTCAATTAAATGGCATTTTACAAAAAGAATATCATTGGAACCAAAATACAAAAACCTTCCATCAATGGACGAATGGCACTACACCCGAACATTTTGTAAATGCCAACATGATTGAATTGCAAAAAACCGGTTGGATGAGCAATCGAGGCCGACAAAATGTAGCGAGTTTTTGGGCAAAAGAATGGGAACAAGATTGGCGCATAGGCGCTGCTTATTTTGAAAGTATGTTGATCGATTATGACGTGCACAGTAATTATGGCAATTGGATGTACAATGCGGGTGTTGGAAATGACCCAAGAGATAGAAAATTCAACATCAAACGCCAAGCGGAACTATATGATGCCAATGGAAAATTTCAGAAAATGTGGTTAACTCCTGAATTATTTTAGATGAAAACACTTCGATTACTTTTGGGCGACCAACTCAATTCTCAACATTCATGGTTCGATAAAGTCGATCCGGATGTGGTGTATGTAATGGCCGAAATGCGGCAGGAAACGGATTATGTGAAACATCACATTCAAAAAGTGGTGGCGTTTTTCTTATCGATGCGAAATTTTTCTGAAGAATTAATGACACGAGGGCATCAAGTGGTTTATTATACCATTTCGGATGCGAATAATCCGCATAATTTGGAACAACTAATTTTGGATTTGGTTGCTAAAAATAAATTTGACTGTTTTGAATACCAGCTTCCCGATGAATATCGTTTGGATGAACAACTAAAATCAATTTGTGAAAAACTTTCTATTCCAACAAAAGCAGTCGATTCCGAACACTTTTATACGAGTAGAAATGAATTAGCCGATTTTTTCAAAGGGAAAAAACAACTTTTGATGGAAAGTTTCTATCGCATGATGCGGAAAAAACACGGAATTTTAATGGTCGGTGAACAACCACTAGACGGAAAATGGAATTATGACCACAACAACCGCAATCAATATAAAAACGAAGTACCGATTCCGTTTCCTTTGGAATTTCATAAAAATGTAAATGAACTTGTTGCTGAAATTACCACTCAAAACATTACCACTATTGGAACTATTGATGCAGAACATTTCAATTGGCCCACTTCAAGAAACGAAAGTTTACAATTGATTGATTATTTCTGTGAGCATTTGTTGGCGCACTTTGGCACGTATCAAGATTCCTTATTTTCAGGACATAAATTTCTATTTCATTCGCGTTTATCGTTTGCGATGAATTCCAAAATGATTAGTCCGAAAGAAGTAGTTGAAAGTGTGATTGCGTATTATTTTCAACATCGAGAAACGATTGAATTGGCACAAGTAGAAGGTTTTGTCCGACAAATTATTGGTTGGCGCGAATATGTTAGAGGAATTTATTGGAAAGAATTGCCCAACTATGCTCAAATGAATGTTCTAGAAAACTATAATCCGCTACCCGATTTCTTTTGGACCGGAAAAACCAAGATGAAATGCCTACAACATTCGATTTCCCAAAGTTTATCGGAGGCCTATGCGCATCATATTCAGCGGTTGATGGTGATTGGTAATTTTTCTTTGTTGGCTCAATTACATCCTGATGCAGTGGATTCTTGGTATTTAGGCGTTTACATCGACGCTATTGAATGGGTTGAAATGCCCAACACAAGAGGCATGAGTCAGTATGCTGATGGCGGAATTTTAGCTACGAAACCGTATGTTTCTTCTGGAAGTTACATTAATAAAATGAGTAACTATTGCGGCAGTTGTCATTATAATGTGAAAGATAAATTAGGCGAAAATGCGTGTCCCTTCAACAGTTTGTATTGGCATTTTTTAGACGAGAAAAAACAGCATTTTTCGAATAACCAACGGATGAGCATGATGCTAGCGCTATTGAGAAAAATGAAACCTGAAGAATTAGCTGCTACAAAAGAAAAAGCGATTTCGATTTTGGAGAATGTAGAAAACTTATAAAAAAACCGAAGCTTATTAAGACTTCGGTTTTACTATTTACTTGTTGAATTGAATCTTCTTCCCTACCTTCATTTTTTGCGATTCGGCAAAAGCACCACACATGTGGAATAGCATTCTTGCCCCTACGTTTCCGTCCCAATCGTCATCACCTGGAGCCACTTCTACTAAATCAAAACCAATGATTTCTTTATTAGTTGCTGCTAAGCGACTGAACAAATATGCCGCTTGTTCAAATGAAAATCCGCCTGGAACTGGAGTACCAGTATTGGGGCAATACCAAGGATACATGCCGTCAATATCAAATGAAATACACACTTTTTCGGGTAACGAAGCGATAATTTGATCGCATTGTTGTTGCCACGTTTTGCCTCCGAAAGTTTCGCATTTTAAATCACTATCGGTGTGAACCAAAACCCTATCTTTCAAAGCTATTGCTACCTCTTGTTCACAAAAATCGCGAATTCCTACTTGTACAATTTTAGAAATTTGCTGAATTTGCAAGGCATTGTACATAATAGAAGCATGCGAATAAGTAAATCCTTCGTAAGCAATTCGTAAATCCATGTGCGCATCTAAATGCAAGATCCCGAAATTATCGTATTGGGTAGCTAACGCTTGATAATACCCTAGAGGTGTTGAGTGATCGCCACCTAAAAGCACTACTTTTTTACCTTGGTTCATCCAAAATAAAACTCGCTCTTTTACTTCTTGATGTAATTCTTTGCAAACTTTATTGATGGTATCTAAGTCGGATTGTAAGGTTGGAAAAGTAGCTACATCTTCTCCGCTCTCTAAAGCTTCAATGATGGGCTGTGCTAATCCTTTGTATTTTTCAGAATTTTTTGCCCAATGTGCTGGTGCTTCATCCATATAAATACCTAATTTCCATAATTCTGGAAACTCTTGATGATTTAAATCGACTTGAAAAGAAGCCTCTAAAACTGCAGTAGGACCTTCAGAAGCTCCGGCGCCATAACTAACGGTTACTTCCCAAGGCACAGGAACTACAATAATTTCACTTTGCTCGGCAGAAAAAGGCAAACCAAAAACGGTTGCATCAGCTAAACCCGGTTGTGAAGGGTCGAAATTGTTTATTATATCTTGTTTTGTCATTTTTTTAGTTTCAGGTTTCAGGTTTCAAGTTTGAACCCGAAATTATTATTTCTCCAAAATCAGTTTCTTCAATAGTTGTCCGAACGCATACATATCTTCAAAAGAACAATAAAAAGGGGCTGGCGCTAATCGAATGACATTGGGTTCTCTCCAATCAGTAATAATACCATTTTTCATTAATCGTTCAAATAATTCCCTGCCTTGTCCGTGCAAATATACCGACAATTGGCAACCGCGTTCTTCTTGATTTGAAGGTGTGATGATTTCAAAATTAGCCCCTTCTATTTCGTTTGCAATTTCGTGCAAGATGAATTCCAAATAAGACGTTATCAGTTTACGCTTGGTAATTAATTTAGTCATTCCTACTTCAGCAAACATTTCGACAGATGCTAAATAAGGCGCTAACGATAAAATAGGAAGATTACTTATTTGCCAACCTTCGGCACCGCGAACAGGATCAAATTTGGGTTCCATTTTAAAGCGACGTTCCTTGTTGTGACCCCACCAGCCGGCGAATCTTGGTAGTTCTGAATCGTTGTGATGCATTTCGTGCACAAAACATCCGGATGCATTTCCAGGACCCGAATTCATGTATTTATAGCTGCACCAAGCCGCAAAATCTACCTTCCACTCGTTCAAATGCAATTCGATATTTCCGGCGGCATGCGCTAAATCCCAACCGACATAAGCGCCTTGTTTATGACCTGCTTCGGTTATGGTTTTCATGTCAAAAACTTGTCCGGTATAATAATTTACACCTCCTATTAACACTAGGGCTAATTCGTCTCCGACTTCTTCAATTTTAGCTAAAATATCTTCAATTCTAATATTGTGTTCTCCCTCTCTTCTTTTAATTTCCACCAAGGCTTCCGCAGGATTAAAACCCACCGATTTTGAATGAAAATCGATTTGACTTTGGAACATGTATTGGTCGCTTGGAAACGCTTTTTCTTCACAAATGATTTTGAATTTTTTTTGCGTTGGACGGTAAAACGAAACCATTAATAAGTGAAGATTGACCGTTAACGTATTCATTACGGTTACCTCTGTAGGTTTAGCGCCCACAATTTCACTTAATGGTGCGGCAAAACGTTCGTGATAATCCCACCAAGGCTTGTCGGCATAGAAATGTCCTTCAACGGCTAAGTTTGCCCAATCGGCCATGATTTCATCAATATACTTTTTGGATCTTTTGGGTTGCAAACCCAGTGAATTTCCAGTAAAATAAATAACTTGATTTCCATTTACTTTTGGGAAATGAAATTCATTTCTATAACTCTTTAACTCGTCTTGAGCATCTAAACTTTGTGCAAATTCGCGTGTATTTTGAAAAATCATGAATCTATTGGATTATTTGAAGGTAAAAGTAGGGAAAAGTTAGAAAGTGTCAAAAAACTTAGGATAAATAAAAAATCTCACCAGTTCTGATGAGATTTTTAATATTTGAAAGTGGTGTTGACTAAATGATCAACATGGCATCTCCATAGGAATAAAATCTGTATTTTTCTTGAATGGCTTCTTTGTAAGCTTTCATCATTAAATCGTGCCCACAAAATGCTGAAATCATCATTAATAAGGTAGATTTTGGCGTATGAAAATTGGTCACCATTGCATCTGCTAAGCTAAAATCAAAGGGTGGATATATAAATTTATTGGTCCATCCTGAATAAGGATTCAAGGTTCTTTTTGAAGAAACTGAACTTTCCATAGCCCTCATGGCTGTAGTTCCTATACAGCAAACACGTTTCTTTTTAATTTTTGCATTGTTGATGATGTCGCAAGCTTCTTGAGAAATTTTCATTTCTTCCGAATCCATTTTATGTTTTGATAAATCTTCTACCTCAACCGGATTAAAAGTTCCTAATCCAACATGTAGAGTTACTTCTGCAAAGTCAATTCCTTTAATTTCTAAACGTTTTAATAAGTGTTTAGAAAAGTGCAAACCTGCAGTTGGTGCAGCTACTGCTCCTTCTTCTTTTGCGTAGATGGTTTGATAACGCTCAGCATCCTCTGGAGTTACTTCGCGATTAATATATTTTGGAATAGGAGTTTCTCCCAATTCAACTAATTTTTCTCTAAACTCTTCATAGGAGCCATCATATAAAAAACGTAGGGTTCTTCCACGAGAAGTGGTATTGTCGATAACCTCAGCTACTAATGAATCGTCATCACCAAAATACAATTTATTCCCGATACGAATTTTACGAGCTGGATCTACTAACACGTCCCATAAACGTTGTTCTGCATTCAATTCTCTCAATAAAAAAACTTCAATGCGCGCACCTGTTTTTTCTTTATTGCCATACAAACGAGCTGGAAATACTTTGGTATTGTTTAAAACCATTACATCGCCATCATCAAAATAATCGATAATATCTTTAAATAATTTGTGTTCGATGGTTCCTGTTTTTCTATCAACAACCATTAAACGGGATTCGTCACGGTTTTCAGTAGGAAATTCGGCTAATAACTCTTCAGGAAGGTGGAATTGAAAATGAGATAATTTCATAAATAGAATTTATTATTTAGCAATAATCGTCTGAAATTTGACACTTCAAAAACGAATTGGCTGCAAATATACAATTATGAAATAGGCGTTGTCAAGTAATTTGTTGTTTATTTTTTTTTAATTACAATTGAAATCCATAAATTTGCTCCCTTCGGGATGTAGCGCAGCCTGGTAGCGTACTAGCATGGGGTGCTAGGGGTCGCTGGTTCGAATCCAGTCATCCCGACTTTTTCTTTTTATGAAAACAAATTTTATTCAAATTAGAATTGTTTATTTTACAAATAGTAATTGTGATTTGTTTGGTTTTTATTAGTTTTACATTATATTACTTATTTGACAAACAAGTAATTACATTCGAAAAATACTATGAAATTAAATCTACTCTTTGTTTTCCTCATAAATTTTATTGTTGCACAACCTGTAAATAATTTGTTTACCATTGTAACTAAAACTAATGCATCTCCATCTGGACCAAGCCAAAATAAAGCGGGATCGATAAATACCAATACTGGTTTAGTAACTGATGTTAGCACCTTGTTTTCAACCGAAAGCTTTAACGTATCTGGGGGCGATTTTGATCCTATCCATTCCAAAATGTATTTAATGACTGGGAATTCTACCTTTACTACCTTTAATTTCAATACCGGTGTCATCACAACAATTCCATACACCACATCCTTTTCTGGAACAACTTATTTTGACAATGTGAGTTTTAGTCATTCAAACAATACATTATATGGATTGGTGCGACCCTTTGGGGCAAACAACGTTTCTTTGGGTGTCTTTTTTGGAAAATTGAATACTACCACTGGACAAGTGACGACGCTGTCTCCTGATTCAATCGCTAGTGGATATCAATTAGCAGGAACGATAATAGACCCCGAACTCATGGTGTATTATTTTAAGACCGGAACAAAATTTTTAGGCATCGATTTATATAATGGTACAATCTACAGCCAACCCGATATTGTATACAGCGCAAATGATTATGATTTTTCAAATTTTACCTACAATTGTGCGGATAATAGCATCTATGGAATTGTTAGAGAAATGACAAACATCCAAATGCCAAATGCACCTTCGGGCGTTTTTATTCAACATTCGCGTTTGGGAAGAATTGATCCGGCAACTGGAATAGTGACTCGAGTGTCACAAACCATATTGCCTAACTTATATTATTCCGTAACTGCAGGGGCAACAATTGATCCTTCAACCAATACGTTTTACTGTAGTGACAATACCAATCTCTACGGAATTTCCACTGTAACTGGGGTTGCTGCAAGTACCCCACTTGTTTTTGAAAATGGCAATTTTGTAAATTTTATAGCAAATAGTAATGATTGTACGGGAGCAACCGCTTCTCGATTAGACCCAAATTTGAGCAACAATGGTTTCCATTTGAAAAGAAATTTTGAAATTTACCCCAACCCGGTTTCTTCCATTTTAACGATCAAATCAGAAAAGAGTATTGATACGATTGAAGTTTTTGATACCTTAGGGCGCTTGGTTATTATGAAAAAATCAGGGAATGATTTCGATGTTTCTAGCTTTCAATCTGGCACATACCTGATGAAAATATTTTCAGGAAATACTATAGAAAATATCAAGTTTATTAAAAACTAGTTTTTGATTATATACCCTAAATCAATTCACTTTTGTAATTTCAAAACCAACTTTTTTCAAATCATTCCAAAAAGTGGGATATGATTTTGAAACCACTTCTGCTTCTTCAATAATTAGAGTTGTTTTTAACACTAAAGGTGCAAAAGCCATGGCCATTCTATGATCTTGATACGTTGAAATTACAATATTGGATTTGATACTAGCAGCCGGTTGTAACCGCAAAGCTTCGGATGTTACTTGTATGTATGCTCCTAGTTTTGTCAATTCGGTTTGCAACGCTTCTAATCGATCGGTTTCTTTTATTTTTAAGGTGTGCAATCCGGCTAATTGACAGCTAATTCCCAATCCAAAACAGGTAACGGCAATCGTTTGTGCGAGGTCGGGACAATTATTTAGGTTCAGGTTTAAAGTTTCTGGAATCAAAGTTTCAACTTTACACAAGCTTATTTCTTTGTCGTTAAAGACGGTTTGAACCCCAAGGTTTTTATAAATTTCTACCAAAACACTATCGCCTTGCAAACTATTTTTCTTAAAGTTGGAAAGCGTTACTTGAAAACCAATTTCCGACAAGGCTACTATGGAATACCAATAAGAAGCCGAACTCCAATCGGATTCGACTATTATTAGTTGTTGGGTGTTGGGTGATGGATGATGGGTGACTTTGATTGTGTTGTTTTCAAATAAAGTTGTCACTCCTATTTGATTCAGCAAAGCTAATGTCATTTTAATATAAGGAAGTGATGTTATCTCCCCTTCTAAAACCAGTTCCAGTCCATTTTCCAATTTTGGCGCTATCAACAATAAAGCCGATATGTATTGACTGCTCACATTTGCTGGTAAGGCTACCCTATTTTTTACTATTTTATTTCCTCTGATGCGAAGCGGAGGGAATCCTTCTTTTTCTTCATAAGTAATTTCGGCACCCAATTGGTTTAGTGCGTCAACTAAAATAATAATCGGGCGTTCTTTCATGCGAGGCGAACCTGTAACAATTACTTCTCGTCCTTCTTGGATGGCAAAATAGGCGGTAAGAAAACGCATTGCTGTTCCGGCATGGTGCACATCTACGAGTTGGAAGTTGGAAGTTGGAAGTTGGAAGTTTTGCAATGCATTCAACATCACTTCAGAATCATCGGAACTAGATGTGTTTTCTAAAACTAAATTTGGATATAAAGCCTGCAAAACTAATAATCTATTAGTTTCTGATTTGGATCCAGAAATTTGAAGATTGGTCTTTATAGTTGGAAGATTATAACTTAGTTTTAAATTCACAATTACTTAAGTTTTTCATTATTGTGATGACGGTCGTGATCGCGTTTTGTTTTTAGATCCATTTTTTTATCAAAGGCAGCTTGTAAATCTACTCCTGTTTGATTGGCCAAACAAAGTACCACAAAAATCACATCGGCTAATTCTTCGCCCAAATCTTTATTTTTATCCGATTCTTTTTCAGATTGCTCGCCATATCTTCTTGCGATAATTCGGGCTACTTCACCTACTTCTTCCGTAAGTTGTGCCATATTTGTCAATTCATTAAAATAACGAACTCCATGTTCTTTTATCCAACGATCTACGACAAGTTGTGCGTTTTTCATATCCATAATTATTGTTTTTTATTTCGATTCATATATGGCAGGCCAAATACTTGTAAAAATCCCATGAAAAAGCCAAAAAATAGGGCCTGAAACAAAAAACGAAGAGGCTCTAATTTAATATCCATGAAATAAATAATCACACTATAGAGCAACGTATTGATTCCTGAAATAATTATGAATCGAATGATTTTTTGTTTCATTATTCTTTATTTTTTGTATCAATTATTAGGGTTACTGGGCCGTCATTAACTAAGGCTACTTTCATATCGGCACCAAACTGTCCGGTTTGTACTTTTTTTCCCAATTCACTTTCCATTTGTTGAACAAAAGATTCATAAATCGGAAGGGCAATTTCAGGTCGTGCCGCTTTTATATAACTTGGTCGGTTTCCTTTTTTCGTTGAGGCCTGTAGCGTAAATTGGCTCACAACAATAACATCACCATCTCTTTCTTTGACCGACACGTTCATTACTCCGTTTGCATCACTAAAAATTCGCAAATTGGCAATCTTAGATGAAAGCCATTGTAGGTCTTCTTGAACATCCGCCTCTTCGATTCCAATTAACACCAACAAGCCAGTTTGGATTTGTGCAACAACTTGTTCTTGAATCGTTACTGAGGCCTGTGAAACGCGTTGGATGACTGCTTTCATTGCTTTTATTTATCGTAATTGGGTTTATGATTTTCTGGTTTCATCACTCGCTCTGCGTTCGGCATCATAGATATCCGCTCGGTATTGCTCCTCATCACCTTCTAATATTTGGGTATAACTTTTATAGCGCGACCATGCAATTTCATCATTTTCCAAAGCATTCTTTATAGCACAATGGGGCTCGTCTTTGTGCAAACAGTTATTGAACTTACACTGCTCCTTTAATGCAAAAAATTCTGGAAAATAATCCCCAATTTCTTGTTTTTCCATATCAACTATACCAAAACCTCGAATCCCTGGCGTATCAATTATTTTTGCACCAAAAGATAAATCAAACATTTCGGCAAATGTAGTGGTATGCTTTCCTTGAGCGTGGGAAGCTGATATTTGTTTGGTTTTTAAATTAAGCCCAGGTTCTAATGTATTGACTAATGTTGATTTCCCTACACCCGAATGGCCCGAAAACATAGAAACCCGATCAATCATCAAAGCCTTTAACTCTTCTATTCCTTTACTTTCTTTGGCAGAAACCCGTAGACATTTATAGCCAATTTCAGAATAAATATGTTGCAAAAACAATTGTTCCTCTAGAGTAGCTTCATCAAATGTATCTATCTTATTAAAAACGAGCACACCTTCAATTCCGTAGGCTTCTGCAGTCACTAAAAAACGATCGATAAAACTAGTGGTGGTGGGTGGATTGTTGATGGTAACTAATAAAAATACTACATCGATATTAGAGGCAATAATATGCATTTGATGCGATAAATTGACTGATTTTCGAACAATATAATTTTTTCGCTCATGAATATTTACAATGACTCCAGTGGTTACATCCGTAGTGTTTTCCAATTCATAATCGACCACATCGCCCACGGCTATAGGATTGGTACTCTTAATCCCTTGCATTCTAAATTTACCCTTGATGCGGCACTCCAAAAAATGATTATTTTCAGATTTAATGGTGTACCAACTACCGGTAGATTTATAGACGATTCCTATCATTCTAATTGAAAAGTTCGTGTTTGGACTTAAAACCATGAAGTGTAACCTTCAAAACACTGAGATTAATTTAAGCAAATATAGTTTTTAAAAGAAAATGGTGCAACGAAAAAAACGATATTATTCTATTAATTGTGTTATTTTATTATTATTTTTGACAGAACAATTAAAACATAAAACATGAAAAAAATTATTATTATTGCCGCATTATTTGTTTGTAATTTTGCTGTTTCTCAAAATTACGATTACAAAATTGTTACCACTGTTGAATCTGTAGTACCTGGTGGTTTAGGAAGATCAAGAATTATTGAAAATGGTGGAAATGTTGATTATACACAATTTACCACTACTCGATCTAAAGACGGTAAAGAAAAAACAACCAAAGACCGTTCGGATGTTAAAATTGATGATTTAAAAGAAAGTACTTTAGTCAACTTTTATAGTTTGGTAGGGATTAATTTCCAAAATATTGCTTCAAATGACGCCATGATGACTTCGTTGTTAAAAAAATACAACAAAGAGGGTTGGGAATTAATTCACATCACTAGTGCTGTAGAAAGTGACGCAGGTAAAGGAGATGGAGACGGTATTTTTATTAGCCGTTTTTATTTCAGAAAAGAAATTAAATAATACCTAAAAACGCCCTAATTGATTAGGGCGTTTTTTTAAGTGTTCATTACTTTTTCTTGATGGGAAATACTTTCTTGGTGAATGGCTTTAAACAGTTGCATAATGAAGTCAGAGCTCAAACCCATTTCTTTTCCTTCGTTCGTCATCTTAAGAAGAATTTCGTTCCATCGCTGATTTTGCAAAATGGCCACATTCTTCTCTTTTTTTAGTAAGCCTATTTGATCTACTATTTGCATTCTGTTTCCAATAATTTCCAATAACTTTTCGTCATATCCATCAATTTGCAATCTCAATGTGTCCATCCGTTGCTTATATTCACTTGCGTTGTCGGTTGTTTTTCGAACTTTTAAATCCAAAAACATTTGTTTCAAAACAGTGGGTGTAATTTGTTGCTCAGCATCGCTCCATGCTTGATCGGGATCGTTATGGGTCTCAATCATTAAGCCGTCATAATTCAAATCCAAAGCTTGTTGGGCAACTTCTTGAATCATCGTTCGCTTACCTGTTATGTGTGAAGGATCACAAATCATAGGCAAATCGGGAAAACGATTTTGCATATCAATGGCAATTTGCCATTCGGGATTGTTGCGGTATTTGTTTTTTTCATAGGTAGAAAATCCGCGATGAATAACTCCTAATTTTTTTATATTGGCATTGTATAATCGCTCTAATCCACCGATCCATAGAGATAAATCTGGGTTTACTGGATTCTTTAACAATACAATTTTATCAGTTCCTTCTAAAGCATCAGCAATTTCTTGCACGGCAAAGGGATTTACGGTGGTGCGGGCACCAATCCACAAGACATCAATATCATGTTCCAAAGCTAATTTTACATGCGCTGCCGAAGCCACTTCAATAGCCATTAACAATCCGGTTGCTTCTTTAGCTTTTTGCAACCATTTTAATCCAACCGCACCTACTCCTTCAAAACCCCCAGGACGAGTTCTAGGTTTCCAAATTCCGGCACGAAAAATAGTGACATCAGAATTTTTTAATTCGGCAGCTATTTGTAAAACTTGTTCTTCTGTTTCTGCACTACATGGCCCTGCAATTACAAGTGGATGCTGGAGCTGAAAATCATCTAACCAAGTTCGAAATTCTTTTTTATTTTCCATACTTTATTATTCGATGTAAAATTACAATTTATTCTTTTCTTGTGTGATAAAAAAAATAAAATGTCGCCCTATCCAATTTTAATTTGAAAAACAAAAGGAAGTAAACACTAAATACTTTTTTAAATAAATTTGAGTTCTTTTAAAAAAGGTTATTTTTGCTAAAATTTAGAACGTATGTCACTAGTTGTAGAAAATATTTCGAAAAATTATGGCGATCAAAAAGCCCTTGACAATATAAGTTTTTCGATAAAAAAAGGAGAAATTGTAGGCTTTTTAGGACCCAACGGTGCCGGTAAATCTACCTTGATGAAAATATTGACTACGTATTTAAAAGCCGATAGCGGAACAGCTGTTGTAAACGAATTCGATGTGGTTTCAGAACAAAAGAACGTGCAAAAATCGGTAGGTTATTTACCTGAACACAATCCGTTGTATTTGGATTTGTATGTGCGTGAATATTTGAGTTTTAACGCCGAAGTATATGGAGTTGCAAAATCGAGAATTGAAGAGGTAATTGTACTTACTGGATTGTCATCGGAAAGTCACAAAAAAATAGGAGCCCTTTCTAAAGGCTATCGTCAACGTGTAGGACTAGCAACTGCTTTATTACACCATCCGGATGTCTTAATTTTAGATGAACCTACAACCGGTTTAGATCCCAATCAATTGGTAGAAATTAGAGCAATAATCAAGAACATAGGAAAAGACAAGACTGTATTTCTCTCTACACATATTATGCAAGAGGTAGAAGCCATTTGCGATCGTGTCATTATTATTGATAAAGGAAAAATTGTGACCGATAAAAAACTCAATAACTTAGTAACCGACAGGACCGAACAAATCATTGAAGTAGAATTTGACAAAGCGGTAGACAAAAAAGATTTTACAAGTTTACCCGATTTTACAAGTGCGTCAAATACCCATGATTTGGTTTGGGAACTCACGTTTTCTACTGCTACTGATAGACGCAGTGATGTATTTGATTTTGCTCAAAACAACGGCTTAAAAACGCTTCAAATTGCACTAAAAAATAAAAATTTAGAGCAACTATTTAGAGAAAAAACAGCTAAAAAATAGAGGACGCAATAGCCTTAACATTCGCTGCTTTTCCCATCGAATAGTAATGCAATACGGGTATTCCGGCAGCCACTAATTCTTTACTTTGTTGTATGCACCACTCGATACCGATTTGTCTCACCGCATCGTTGTCTTTGGCTTTCACCACTTCCATAATTAACGCATCGGGAAGTTCGATACTGAATCGGTGCGGAATTAAATTCAATTGTTTTTTTGTAGCGATGGGTTTCAATCCGGGTATAATGGGTACTGTGATCCCAGCTGCTCTACATTTGGCCACAAAATCAAAAAATTTTTGATTGTCAAAAAACATTTGTGTGATGACATAATCGGCGCCATTTTTTATTTTTTGCTTTAAAAAATGAATATCACTATCTAAACTAGGGGCTTCCATGTGTTTTTCAGGATATCCGGCTACTCCAATACAAAAATCGGTGGAAGCAGAATTTTGCAAATCGGCATCTAAATAAATTCCGTTATTCAAATTATGGATTTGGGAAACCAATTCGGAGGCAAAAGCATGTCCTTCCTTTTCGGGTTTAAAATAAATTTCACTTTTTACAGCATCTCCACGAAGCGCCACCACATTGTCAATGCCTAAAAAATCCAAATCAATTAATAGGTTTTCGGTATCTTCTTTGGTAAAACCACCGCATAAAATATGAGGAATAGCGTCAACATTGTATTTGTTTTGGATACCCGCACAAATTCCCACGGTACCGGGTCGTTTTTTTACAATTTTCTTTTGTAACAAACCGTTTTCCAATTCTTTAAACTCATATTCTTCACGGTGATACGTGACATCTATGAAAGGCGGATTAAACTCCATTAAGGGATCGATACTGTCAAAAATGGATTGTATATTTTGCCCTTTTAGCGGAGGTAATATTTCAAAAGAAAACAATGGCTTTCCCTTGGCGTTTTCTAGGTGTTGTGTTACTTTCATTTTTTTTAATTAAAATTTTTACTCTGCAATATTTGGACCCAACCATTTTTTAGCTTGCTCCAGGGTTGTGTTTCTTCGTTTTGAATAATCTTCGACTTGGTCATTTTTGATTTTGCCCAAACCAAAATACTTGCTCTCGGGATGTGCAAAATAATAGCCCGAAACAGAAGAGGCAGGCCACATGGCCATACTTTCGGTTAAGCGCACACCAATAGCTTCTTCCGCTTGAAGTAATTTCCAAATGGTCGGTTTTTCTAAATGGTCGGGACACGCTGGATAACCGGGTGCTGGTCGGATTCCATTATAATTTTCAGCGATCAATTCTTGATTGGATAATTTTTCATCGGATGCATAGCCCCACATCTCCTTACGAACCTTTAAATGGAGGAATTCAGCAAAAGCTTCTGCCAATCGATCACCAAGTGCTTTGATCAAAATCGAATTATAGTCGTCTAAGGCTTTTTCAAATGCTGTGGCTTTTTCTTCTACTCCAAAACCCGTGGTTACACAAAAACATCCCATATAATCTTGAATGCCACTTTCTAATGGCGCAATAAAATCGGCTAGCGCCATGTTAGGAGCGCCAGCTGTTTTTTGAGATTGTTGACGAAGGGTTAAAAAAGTGATCGGTTGTTCGTTATCCGTTGTCAGCTGAATATCGTCATCATTCACCGAATTCGCTGGAAAAATTCCCACGATTCCTTTGGCAGTCAACCAATTTTCATCTATGAGTTGTGTTAGCATTTTTTGAGCATCGGTAAACAAAGAAGTCGCTTGCTCGCCCACTACCTCATCGGTAAGTATTGCCGGGTATTTCCCATACAATTCCCACGAATTAAAAAACGGTGTCCAATCGATGTAATTCACTAAATCGGCGATATCAACCTCAACCGTCTTTGTGCCAATAAAATTAGGTATTGATGGCGTGTATTGGCTCCAATCCAATTGCAATTTATTGGCTCTGGCTTGTTCAATGGTTAGGAAGTTTTTATCACGACTACGATTCAAATAGCCTTCACGAAGCGTGTCATACTCGGCACGTATTTCTTGTGTGTAGTTGGTATTTGTTTGAACATTCAATAAATTTCCAGCCACTGTTACTGCTCTAGAGGCATCGTTAACGTGAACTACAGTAGCTTTGTATTGTGGTGCAATTTTTACAGCGGTATGTGCCCGTGAAGTAGTAGCTCCACCGATCATAATTGGAATTTGAATATGCATTTTATCCAACTCTTTAGCCAGATAGACCATTTCGTCTAATGAAGGTGTAATCAACCCACTCAATCCAATGAGATCTACTTGATGTTCAATCGCTGCCGCAATAATTTTTTCTGGCGGCACCATGACACCTAAATCAATGATTTCATAATTGTTACAGGCCAGAACCACCGAAACTATATTCTTTCCAATATCATGAACATCCCCTTTTACTGTTGCCATGAGTACTTTTCCAGCACTCGAAGAAGTCGCGTCGTCTTTAGCTGCTTCGATGTAGGGTAATAAATAGGCTACAGCTTTTTTCATTACACGAGCCGACTTAACCACCTGTGGTAAAAACATTTTCCCGCTTCCAAATAAATCCCCAACCACATTCATACCAGCCATCAAATTGATTTCGATAACTTCAATGGGTTTAGTAGCGGCTTGTCTGGCTTCTTCTACATCTATTTCTATAAATTCGTCAATTCCTTTTACGAGTGAATGCGTTAATCGCTCTTGAACCGTTCCATTTCTCCATTCCGCAATTACCTTTTCATTGGCTTTGAAATGCTTCGCCTGTTCGCTATCGCTCGGGTCACCTTTAAAACTTTCTGCTAAATCCAATAAACGCTCGGTCGCGTCTTCTCTTCTATTGAGTAAAACATCCTCCACGTGCTCTAACAACACCGGATCTATTTCGTCGTAAATTTCTAGCATTTCTGGGTTTACGATACCCATAGTCATTCCGTTTTTTATGGCATGGTATAAAAATGCCGAGTGCATGGCCTCTCGCACTTTATCATTTCCTCTAAACGAAAAGGAAACATTACTCACACCTCCCGAAACATGTGCATGAGGTAAATTTTCTCTAATCCATTTGGTTGCTCGAAAAAAATCAAGGGCATTCAATTTATGCTCTTCCATTCCGGTGGCAACGGGGAAAATATTAGGATCAAAAACGATATCTTGAGCCGGAAAACCAACTTGATCTATTAATACATCATAACATCTTTTACAAATTTCGATGCGTCGCTCAAAGGTATCGGCTTGACCCTTTTCGTCAAAAGCCATAACGATTACAGCCGCACCATACCGTTTGATTTTCTTCGCATAGTCTATGAATTTCTCTTCCCCTTCTTTAAGCGAAATAGAATTGACCACTCCTTTTCCTTGAATTACTTTCAATCCCGCTTCGATGATTTCCCATTTCGAACTGTCGATCATTACGGGAACTCTAGAAATGTCGGGTTCGGCCGCAATTAAATTCAGGAATTTTGTCATAGCATACACCCCGTCCAACATCCCTTCATCCATGTTAACATCGATGATTTGGGCGCCACCTTCGACTTGATTTCTGGCAATATCTAATGCTGCTTCGTATTGCTCTTCTTTGATCAATCGCAGGAATTTTCTAGACCCCGTTACATTGGTTCGTTCCCCCACATTTACAAAATTCGTTTCTGGGGTAATGATCAAAGGTTCTAGACCTGATAATTGTAAATATTTCTTTTCGTGTGTACTCATAGTATATAAAACCTTGCAGGCTTTGAAAATCTAACAGGTTAAATTAGTGCAGCAGTTCGCGGTTTAAACTCCTTCGCTACTTTAGCAATCGCTTGGATGTGTTCTGGAGTTGTGCCACAACAACCTCCAATGATGTTGACCAAATAATCATTTAAATACTCTTTTATCAAGGCTTGCATTTCTTCGGGAGTTTGGTCATAATGCCCAAAAGCATTGGGCAAACCTGCATTGGGATGCGCCGAAATATTCAATTGGGTATTCATGGCCAATCGTTTCAAATAGGGCTTTAATTGATCGGCACCCAAAGCGCAATTGAACCCAACACTCAATAACGGAATGTGAGAAATCGAGATTAAAAATGCTTCTACGGTTTGCCCGGAAAGTGTTCTTCCGGATGCATCGGTAATCGTTCCCGATACCATGACAGGGATTTCTGAATTTCGTTCTTCTTTTACTTCTTCAATAGCAAATAGGGCAGCTTTTGCATTTAACGTATCAAAAATAGTTTCAACCAGCAAGACATCACAACCCCCATCGATTAAGGCTTCTACTTGTTGTTTGTAGGCAACGCGCAAATCATCAAAAGTAACAGCACGGTAGCCCGGATCGTTCACATCGGGCGACATGGAAGCCGTTCGGTTTGTAGGTCCGATGGAACCGGCTACAAATCGAGGGCGGTCTGTAAATTCGTTAGCCACTTCGCGTGCTATTTTAGCCGATTGATAATTCAACTCATACACTAAATCTTCCAAATGATAATCGGCCATACCAATTGTTGTTCCGGAGAAGGTATTGGTTTCTACAATATCGGCACCGGCTTGAAAATACAAACGGTGGACTTGTTTTACAGCTTCGGGTTGGGTAATGGAAAGTAAATCATTATTTCCTTTGAGCGGATGTGGAAAATCTTTGAAGCGTTGACCACGAAAATCTTCTTCAGAGAAATTGTTGCGTTGCAACATCGTCCCCATAGCTCCATCTAATACAAGGATTCTTTCTTTAATGGCTTGTTGAATGTTTGACATAGGATTGATAACTTATTTGTGTTCGAGTTATCATGAAAAATGAAGTTTTTTCAGGTTATCTGTACCGTCTTGTGGACGCGTTAGAATGTAGCACCTTTCCAAATTGGAGGTTGCTAAGCTTTCGTCGGGTCTATTCCCTCCAGCTTTCGTGATAACTACCATTATGTTTATGAACGGTGCAAATGTAGTGACAAAATTGAAATTATGAAATATTTTCTGAATAATAATAAATACAGCTGTAAAATTAGATTTAAATTCCATATTTTAAATATTTTATAGATTATTAATCTAATAATACCAGAATTTCTAATTATTTACACACTTTTCATTAAAAATCACTTTTTTATTTTTTCAAATCAAAATCACTTCATACCTTTGTCAGCGAAACACAAGAGGAAAAATTTGAACTGATTGCAACCTCATTAAAAAAATGCTAAAGCAGTATTCCCTACTCCTTTATGCGCTTTGCAATCCTTTTTTTTCTCGCTTAATTTATAATATATTTAATTATGGCTTATTTATTTACGTCAGAATCCGTGAGTGAAGGACATCCTGACAAAGTAGCGGATCAAATTTCAGACGCATTAATTGACAATTTTCTTGCCTTTGACCCTGAATCAAAAGTAGCTTGTGAAACTTTAGTGACCACCGGACAGGTGATTTTAGCTGGAGAAGTAAAATCGAACACCTATTTAGACGTGCAAACGATCGCAAGAGATGTCATCAAAAAAATTGGTTACACCAAGAGTGAATACATGTTTGAAGCAAATTCGTGTGGCGTATTGTCTGCTATTCATGAACAATCTGCCGATATTAATCAAGGGGTTGACAGAGCAAGCAAAGAAGAGCAAGGCGCAGGTGACCAAGGAATGATGTTTGGTTATGCCACGAATGAAACGGCAGAATTTATGCCGTTAGCTTTGAAATTGTCACACCAATTATTACAAGATTTAGCCGATTTAAGAAGAGAGAATAAAGAAATCACTTACTTACGTCCGGATGCAAAATCGCAAGTAACTTTAGAATATTCTGATGATAACAAACCGGTTCGCATTGATGCTATTGTAGTATCTACACAGCATGATGATTTTGCAGACGAACCTACGATGTTGGCTAAAATTAAAAAAGACATCATCGAGATTTTGATTCCAAGAGTGATCTATAAAAATCCTCAATATGCGCATTTATTTAATGACGCGATCAAATACCACATTAACCCAACAGGGAAATTCGTAATTGGAGGTCCACACGGCGATACTGGCTTAACAGGTAGAAAAATTATCGTTGATACGTATGGTGGAAAAGGAGCTCACGGTGGTGGTGCATTCTCAGGAAAAGACCCATCTAAAGTAGACCGTTCTGCGGCTTATGCTACACGTCATATTGCTAAAAACTTAGTGGCTGCTGGTGTTGCTGACGAAATTTTAGTACAAGTTTCGTATGCGATTGGAGTTGCTGAGCCAACATCAATCAACGTAAATACTTACGGAACTGCAAAAGTAAATTTAACTGACGGGGAAATCAGTAAAGTAGTAGAACGTATTTTTGATATGCGTCCGTACTTCATTGAACAACGCTTAAAATTAAGAAACCCTATTTATAGTGAAACCGCTGCATACGGCCACATGGGAAGAACTCCTGAAACCGTAACCAAGACTTTTTCTGCTCCAGGTGGTTTAACAAAAACTGTAACGGTTGAATTATTTACTTGGGAAAAATTAGATTTTATCGATCAAGTTAAAGCGGCATTCCAGTTATAATAGCTAAACTTTATATAACAAAAAAGCCTGACCAATTGGTCAGGCTTTTTGTTTAGTATTAATATTCTTTATAAATTATATTTCAAACTCAAAATTAAGTAACGAGGTTGCACGCGGTAACTCGAAAAGCTACTGGTTCCTCCCAACTGATTAAAACTGTTGGTGTCCAATGATTTTGTCTCCAATAAATTAGTCCCTGCAAGTTTCCATTCCCACTTACTGTCTTTCTTTTGATAGATGATGTTAGCTGATAAAAAATCATATTCACTATCTATGGTTTTTGACTTATTATAGTTATGAAAGAAATTATATTCTGAAGTTAATGAAAAGGCTTCTAAAAAATAATACTCTAAAGTCAACGAAGGACTATCGGTATATACAGTATCTGAAAAGTTATCACTAATAGAATAATTGTAAGATACTCCTAAGTTAGGCCATTTCTTATAATTTGTTGAAAAACTTAAAGAATAACTTTGACTTACCGATTCTGTGATTTGTATTCTAGAAGGGTTATTGTTTGGATTGGTATCCGCATCTGGAAAAACACGAATGTTATTAAATTTGTTCCAACCTACAGAAACACGCGCATTTGCTTTGTAATATTTAAAAAACGAACGGCCATAATTTGCGCTACCAGAAAAAGATTCTTCCGGAAAATTTGAATTCATATTCACCGCAGAAGAAACTTGGTTTACCCCCGTAAGCAAAGCTCTATTTTTAATGGCATCTAGTTGTTTTGTATACGTAATATTTGCAAAAATGTTTTCAAAATTAAACATGTTGTATTTGAAATAACGTAAAGAATGAACTTGCGAAGTCGAATTTTCTAAGTATCGATTTCCACTAAACAAACTATTATAATTAGAAAAAACATATCCTTGTGCTAATCGATTGATATCCGTAAAGCTGTTACTGAAAGTATAATTATAGGTTAAGGTTTCCGACTTTTTAATTTGCCATAATGCATATACATCAGGGAGTAATCGTGAAAATGACTGCTTGTTTGAAGTGCCAAGTTGCTGATCATTCATATTATATTGGTGCACACTAAATCCTGGATTGAAGGTAAATTTTCCGGTCAAAAATTTATAGTGTAGCCCTAAAAATACGTCATTAAAAACATAGTTAACATCATTATTATTTTCTGCAGCCGTCAAATTATTTTGCAATCCATTGTCTAAAATTTGAAAAATTGAGGAATCAAAATTTTGAAATGAATAGGTGTTTCCTAAAGTTAAATTGATATTACTTTTAGGCGTAACCATATAGTAATAATCCAATTTAGTGTCGATTTTATTTGTTTTTACAAATCTTACTTGATTGATGTCATCTCTGTTTTGTAGCGTATTGTAACCAGATAATACAAAGGGTTGCGTGGCTAAATTAGCATTATAAATAGGATCCTCTTCTTGATACAGCTGTTGCATTTCTAGTGCAAAAACGTGTTTGTCACTTAAGGTATAATAGTAATTAAAGTTCTGATTTACCGAAAACGGATTTTGTTTTTTATTGGTATAAACATCCGACAATAAATTAGAAAAAAGACTGGTATTTTCTTTTTGATCTGAAAACTTAAGTAACGCATCATAATCAAAATGTACTTTTTCTGAAGGCACATAACTCGAACTTAATTTAAATAAAGCCTGTTTACTGTCTTGTCGTGTAAAATCTTCTTTAGTTTCTGAGATCGTTTGTGAGGATCCATCGGGTAAATTATCGGTACGATTAGAAACCGATTGAGTTTCAATTTCTGTTTTATTGCCTAATACAATTCCAAAACCACTCAGCGTCCATGCTTTTGTGGGGTTGAAACTAAAATTAGCAGCACCAAAAGACGATTCAATATTAGCTGCTTGATTGTTTCTAAGGCCCATGATTCCAAGATCATTTGAAACTACATTAAAAGAAGAGCCGCCTTTACGCATCATATTTTTGAAGCCTCCTGTAAATTTAAAATAATCTTGAGCAGTTAATGGTAGTTCTCCAATGTTATTTTTATTTCCAATCACATTAATACTAAACTTGGGATTGTAATAAAATAACTTTGGATTGATAATGAATCGATCTTCTTTATCGCCTATTCCAAAACCAGCCATCATATCTCCAAACCAAAAGTTCTTTTTTCCTTGTTTTAGTTTAATATTAATGGCTACATTTTCTTCATTATTTTCAAGACCCTTTAAATTTGATACTTCATTATAATTACGCAGAACTTGAATTTTTTCTAAAGCATCAGCCGGAATATTTTTTGTAGCCAATTTGGTATCGCCATCAAAGAAATCCTTTCCTTCAACCATTATTTTTTGCACTCTTTTTCCTTCCACCTCTATTTCACCATCTTTATTTACTTCGACTCCCGGCAGTTTTTTTAATACGTCTTCTAGTTTTCGTTCGGTCCCATTTTTAAAAGAATCTGCATTATAAATAATAGTATCTCCCGAAATAGATACAGGCATTTCATAAACTATTTCTAATTCTTTTAACTGAGTTCCTTCTTTTAAATTGATGGGATAATTGATTGTTGTTGTACCTGTAGTTACCGATTTTTCAAAGGACTGAAATCCGATATAACTGGCTTTAATAGTATAGGTAGTATTGGCTTTTAATACCAAGGAAAATTTACCACTTTCATTTGAAATTGCATAGGCGTCCATGGCTTTTGTGGCTTGATTGACAGCCATAATATTGGCCATATCCAATCCTACACCCGAAGAATCTTTGACGGTTCCTTCAAATCGAATATTTTGAGAAAAAATAGTGGAAGAAAAAGATAATATGAGTAATAATAGTGATTTTTTCATAAATATTGTAATGGTTTCTTGTACGATGGTTTTTTGCATTTTAGCTAATTTAATTCATTTTAATTTCAATTACACCATCTTCATTCATCATACTTTTCATCTTTTTTTCTTCAATTTCATCAAACACTTTTTGAGTTACTTTTTTTCCTGATTTAGGGATTTTAATTTCAATTTTTTCAGAAGGATTTAATATAATTTTTGAACATAATAATGTTGTATCACCATCATGAAGTTCTAAAATTAATCCTGGCAAACCCCAATATTCTCTTGGTCCATTTGGAATTGGAATATCTAAAGTGTACCAAGCTTCAATTATTTTGTCTTTAGGTTCCATTGGAATAAAAAAATTAGTTTTCCCTTCTTCTTTCTTTATCTTAAATTCTTCAAATTCCTTTTTTTCCTCATCTGTAACTGGAATTACAATTTGTGCTTTATAACAGGTATAATTTCCAATCATTTTTTGTTCATTTACCATTGTCCAATTAAAAACTTCTAAATCATCATCAATTAAAAATTCTTTATCAAAAATTTCAGCTTCATTTAAATATTTCTTGGTTTTTAAATTTTTATAGTATTTTGAACGATTGCCGCCGCCAGAAAAAGCAACTTCAACTTTTATATTGCTTGATGATGGTTTAGGTGTGTTTAGCTTTTCTTCTTCCTGATAAAGTGATTCAAAATTTGTAAATGAAAGTATATACGTTTTTTCAAAAGCTTTCTTCATGTTTTCCCTCATTTTTTCATTCATTTCTGGAGTCATATCAGGGCTTGAAATACTAAAGTTTTTCATACTCGTTTGAGAAACATAATAAGCTATTCCTTGAAAATTTTGTGAAAAAATTAATGCCGGAAAAAACAATATGCTAAATAAAAAAATGGTTTTTTTCATGTGTTTTGAATACTTTTTTAAGGAAATTTATCTTCCCATTCTAAATTGCATACGATTTCCGCCACCAGGGCCAGCATTCATCTCTTGCATTTCTTCCATTTTTTTCTTGATGATTTCATTATACTCGGTTTGTGAAACTTCTTTTCCTTTTGCAACCGGCTTAATTTCAACTTTATCTTTGGAATTCATTACAATTTTAGAACATAAAATAATGGTTTTGCCATCACTCACTTCTAAAATTAATCCGGGTAAACCCCAATAATTTTCTGGACCTTGATTGATAGGGATTTCAGGACAATACCATGCCGTGATTGTATTTTCTTTAGGCATTTCCCAATCTTTAGTGAAATTGGTTTTATTAGTTTTAGTAGAATCTTTGACTACTTCTTTTTTGTCTTCTTCTTTTTTGTCGCGGTTTCTAAATCTAAAATTTCTAAAGTCGGATTCATTCGCCTTTACAACAGCAGTAGCTTTGAAGCACATATAATTTCCAATTTGTTTGGATTCGCCTTCCATTTTCCAATTGTAATTTGGCAAGGAATCTTTAATTAAAAATTCTTTTCCAAAAAACTCACGATCCACTATGTACTGTTTCTCTTTTACATTTTTATAATGTGTTCCACCGCCACCCATCATAGAAGTCATCATTCTAGCCCCACCTTGTTGGCCTGGTGCTTCTAACTTTTCTTCTTCTTTGTAAATAGACGCTGATCTATCAAAATTTAACACAAATGTTTTTTCAAACATTTTTCGCATTCGCTCTTCGATTTGTTTTTGCATTTCGGGAGTCATGTCCTTGTTTCCACTGAATCCTTTTGTAAATTCGGCAGTACTTGTTTTGGATTCATAAACAGCTACTCCCTGAAAATTTTGGGCATTCATACTACCCATGAAGCAAAAAAACGAAGCAATAAATATTTTTTTCATTGTAAAATTAATTTAGATAACTGATAAGACCCACAAAAATAGAATTTGTTACACAATATAGCTTTAATTTTTATGTTAAAGTTGTATCTTAGACACTTGAATTGTTATAAAGTTTAACCCATGAATTGCAAACACTTTCTTGTATTTTTGTTCTGCTACTTCTTTTCAGTTGCTGCGTTCTCGCAAACTACTCTAATCACAGAAAAGCTAGATTCAATTCGTTGGTCCGTTGATCGGTATTTGGGTTTTGATCCGCAACAAAATCAGTATGCTATTGAAGATAATGTATTGCTTAAACGAACAAAAAATCAAATTGTAGTATATAAAAACCTTGAATTAGGAAAAATAGACCATGTAGATTTTCAAAATCCATTACAAATTGTCGTATTTTATAAGGAATTCAACACAATCATATTACTTGACAACCAACTGAATGAAATCAAACAAATTGATTTCAATTTGAACCCTACACTTATTCAGCTGGAAGCTGTGGGCTTGTCGGCACAAAATCAATTGTGGCTGTTTGATGGAAATAACAATCGGTTAGGATTATATGCTACCTCAACAGATCACACCAAATGGATATCGGTGCCTACCTCTAATTCCTTGATGGGTTATGCCTCGGACTACAACTATTTTTATTGGGTTGACAGCAGCAAACGAGTATATGCTTCTTCTATTTATGGTAATTTATCCACAATAGGCTTTGTTCCAAAATATGAAAGTATTCAACTTATTAACACCAGTACAGCACTCTATTTTATTGAGCAGGAGCTCTATTTATATGAAATAGCAAAAGGAACGAGTAGAAAAATTAAAATAACTGAAAATTTCGTAGACAATTTTTTCTTTAAAGATGGAATTTTAGCTATTTTTACCCAAAATAAAATTACTAATTATAAATTAATTTTACCATAATGCACATAGCAGTAGCAGGAAACATTGGAGCAGGAAAAACAACACTAACACGTTTACTAGCTAAACATTACAAATGGGAACCGCATTTTGAAGATGTGGTAGACAATCCGTATTTAGATGATTTTTACCATCAAATGGAACGTTGGAGTTTTAATCTTCAAATCTATTTCTTAAATAGTCGTTTTCGTCAAGTGTTACAAATTAGACAAAGTGGTAAAAACATAATTCAAGACCGAACTATCTATGAAGATGCGCATATTTTTGCCCCCAATCTTCATGCCATGGGATTAATGGCAAATCGCGATTACAACAACTATACCTCCTTATTTGAATTAATGGAAGGCTTAGTAGGCGCTCCCGATTTATTAATCTATTTACGCAGTTCCATTCCTAATTTAGTCAGTCAAATTCACAAGCGTGGCAGGGAATATGAAAATTCTATTTCTATTGATTACTTGAGTAGATTGAATGAGCGTTATGAAGCATGGATTCAAACGTATGACAAAGGAAAATTAATAATCATTGATGTAGATGCTATCGATTTTGTAAACAATCCTGAAGATTTAGGAAACATTATAAACCGAGTAGATGCCGAACTTAACGGTTTGTTTTAGTGATACAATTTAATATAAAAAATGCCTCAACAAAAGTTGAGGCATTTTACTATAAGTCATAATGCTATTATTTTAAAGCCTCAACTTTTGCTTTAACATCTTCTAGTGAACCTTCAAAAACCTGAACATTTACATTACCATTCTCTGAGGTAGTAACAGTTGCTTTTGCTTTTCCATTCACATTTTTGATTTCAACTTTAACATTTTTATCTGCATCCATAGCACAACATGCTTTTGTGCCTTCTTTGGCGATAAAGTTACCTTTAGCATCATAGTGTGACATACAAATAGCTTTTTCTTCTGCTGAACAACCTAATGAATCACACATTTTTGCACAGGCATCTTTAGTCATTGTAGCACATTTTGACATATCACATTTTCCTACTTTTGTAGAAGATGAAGAATTCATTTCAATAATGGTGTATTTCATTTCTTTTTTAACGCCTTCCGAATGACCACCTAATATTGGAGCAATTACCAATCCAATTAAACATGTCAATTTGATTAAGATATTCATTGATGGTCCAGACGTATCTTTGAATGGATCACCCACAGTATCTCCGGTTACCGCTGCTTTGTGAGCATCAGAACCTTTGTATGTCATTTCACCATTAATCATAACTCCAGCTTCAAATGATTTTTTTGCATTGTCCCAAGCACCACCGGCGTTATTTTGAAACACAGCCCAAAGTACACCCGAAACGGTAACTCCAGCCATATAACCCCCTAACATTTCAGCGATTAACTGGTTATTATCTGGATATACTAATTTACCTAATAATACAATAGCTATTGGGAAACCAATAGTTAAGATTCCTGGCAACATCATTTCGCGTAATGCCGCTTTTGTAGAAATTTCTACACACTTACCATATTCTGGTTTTCCCGTTCCTTCCATGATTCCTGGAATTTCTTTGAACTGACGACGCACTTCATATACCATATCCATTGCTGCTTTTCCTACCGAATTCATAGCTAGAGCAGAGAATACAACTGGAATCATTCCACCTACAAATAGCATGGCTAATACAGGCGCTTTAAATATGTTGATTCCGTCAATTCCTGTAAACGTTACATACGCAGCAAATAATGCTAAAGAGGTTAATGCAGCCGAAGCAATTGCAAAACCTTTTCCAGTTGCAGCCGTTGTATTACCCACAGAATCTAAAATATCGGTACGTGTACGCACTTCTTTTGGTAATTCACTCATTTCAGCAATTCCACCGGCATTATCAGAAATAGGTCCGAATGCATCAATTGCTAATTGCATGGCAGTAGTAGCCATCATAGCAGAAGCAGCTAAAGCTACACCATAAAAACCTGCAAAGGCATAGGAAGCCCAAATTGCTGCAGCAAATAATAATACGGTTGGGAAAGTAGAAATCATACCTGTAGCTAAACCAGCGATTACGTTTGTTCCTGCACCGGTTGACGATTTTTGTACAATGGCCAATACTGGTTTTGTACCTAATCCTGTGTAGTATTCTGTTACTGAAGAAATAACACCCCCAACAACTAAACCTACAATGGTAGCGAAGAATACTCGCATCGATGAAATTTGTTTTGCTCCTTCACCATAAAAATCCATGGTCATTACTTCTGGCAACATAAAATCTACCAGAAAATAACAACAAATAGCTGTTAAAATGATTGAAACCCAATTTCCTTTATTTAATGCGCCTTGCACTTGTGCTTCTTTTGCGTCATCACTTGAAATTTTCACTAACATGGTTCCTATGATAGAGAATAAAATTCCGAAACCAGCGATAGCCATTGGCAATAAAATTGGTCCGATTCCGCCAAAAGCATCTTCGATTTTACCGCCCATATCTTTTATTACATAATTTCCTAAAACCATTGCAGCAAGAACGGTTGCTACATACGAACCGAATAAATCGGCACCCATACCGGCAACGTCACCTACATTATCTCCTACGTTATCTGCAATAGTCGCTGGGTTTCTTGGGTCATCTTCTGGAATACCTGCTTCTACTTTTCCTACTAGGTCAGCACCCACATCGGCTGCTTTGGTATAAATACCTCCACCTACACGAGCAAATAATGCGATTGATTCCGCACCTAAAGAAAATCCAGCTAGTGTTTCTAACACTATCGTCATTCCTTCAGTGTCGGTCCATACCCCACCCATGAATAAGTTAAAGAAAATAATGAAAAAGGTGGTTAATCCTAAAACAGCTAAACCAGCCACTCCAAGACCCATTACGGTTCCACCACCAAAAGAAACTTTCAAAGCTTGTGGCAAACTTGTACGAGCAGCTTGTGTTGTTCTTACGTTTGTTTTTGTGGCGATTTTCATCCCCATGTTTCCTGCTAATGCAGAAAAAATAGCTCCAAAAATAAAAGCTACTACTATTAATAAATGTGTTTTCACACCGGGAATAAAAGTAATTCCAGCTAACACAACACTTGCTATAAGGACAAATATTGCTAATAATCTGTATTCTGCTTTTAAGAAAGCTAACGCTCCTTCGTAAATGTAATCTGAAATTTCTTTCATTTTTCCATCACCAGCATCTTGTTTTAAAACCCATGCTCTTTTGGCTGTCATAAAAGCTAAACCAATCAACGCCATTACTATTGGCACATAAATCATCAATGATTCCATAAAAAATAATTTTTGTTCTTAATTTTATCGGATGCAAAAATAGCAAATTTTTAAGAACTTATACAATTTGTCCCGTTTAATAAAAACAAATATGCAAAATTTGTATAGTTTTTTGCCCAACAATATTTTCTGGAAGTTCCAGTATTCCATTTAAAAATAGAATCCGAACGAGGCTTTTATGGTAAATCGATTGGCATCTGGAAGATCTATATAACTGCCTCGCCAAGCAAAATCAATGCGCATTACTTTAAAAATATTTCCAATCCCTGCATGATATTCCCAATAGATATCATCAGGTGCACGATATTGTAGGCCCGAAGCATTGATGAAACGGTTTTCATCGGATACGGTACCATAGACCCCTTTTATTCCAATTATTTCGCGCCAATTTAGTTTTCGCAACAGCGGAACCCTTGAAAACAATCGACCATTAAAATGGTGTTCTAAATGCAATGAAGCATATTCATCAGCTACAAAATCATAATAATTGAGAAGATTATACGTATTATCTATAATAAAATACGATTGATTTCCGGGAATAACACCCATTAATCCTAAGGGTACCTGACCCATTGTTTTTCCTACCTCAACAGTTGAAAACAACCTTCCAAATCCGCCTATTAAAATGGGTTGACGGTAATAAAATTGGACTTTTTGATAATCAAAATCACTGTCTAATACCCCTTTTAAACCCTGACTGTAACTCATAAATAACCGTGCATAATTGGCATCCACTTCCATACGTTCTACTCCATAGCCCACTGTTCTTCGTTTGGGTGTATATTCAGCAACTAGATTGATCTCTGATTGTTTGACATCACTTTTTGTTATTGTCTGAGTCGCATTAGTGAAATAATCTAAGCTAAATTGATCCGATGCCGATCGCAAGGTTCGATAGGAAACGTTTGTCTGAAAGGTGAGATTTTTTGCTGGCTCAATTTCAAAACCTACTGTCGTTAAATTGATGGACGTTAGTTTATTGTTTGTGCCACTTGAGAAAAATGATGAGGAGGCAAAGCTTCTGCCCAAAACATCATTTGATGTGGTCAAACTCACTCCAATTTGTTCAACATCCCTACGGTTACCGGCCGACAAAATAATGCGATTTTTTTTATCAATCATCCATTTTCCGGAAATACCATATTTGAACTTATCGTCTTTAAATCCATAAGCAGTATAGCCTTGAAGGCGCCAGGTATCATTAGAACCAAAATAAGTTCTCCCTCCAAATCGTAAACGCTGCCCCTCTACATCATTGTATCCAAACGTTGAGAAAATGGGACCAAAATCCATCTTCCATTTTGGAATTTCGACATATCCACTTCCTAAAATGGTTGCTAAACTATACATTCGTTTAAAGCGAGGCACTTCTTTCAAAGTATCCAACATTTTGTAAATTCCTGCTTCGTTTTTATTTAAATTTTCAAATCGATTTTCAGCCCAAAATTCATCGGTTTTAGTGTAGACCGAATTGTCATAAAAATTTACTTCCTCTTTGTAAAATTTATCCTCCTTAGGTTGATCAAATTGATGATTTCTAAAAAGCGTTGTCCGCTTTCCATAGACTCCTTTTGCTTCTTCTTTTTTTGAAAAACTAAAATCAGACATCATATAGTCGCGGGTAAGTAAAAACAGAGAATCGTTCATTACTTCAAATTCTTGCTCAATATAAATCTCTTTAACCCAGTTGATGTTAGCACTTTTACTCGCTTCCAAATTTATTTTTTTAACGGCAAAGGTGCTGTCGTTAACCCAAAAATCGCCTTTAAAGGTCAATTCATTTTTACGTCGGGGATAATATGTTATATTATAACACCATTTATTATCGATGTACATACTGTCTGTTAAAACATAATTATATACATTAATTCCAGTGCGCGACAATGGACTCACAAAATCTTTATCAAAAAATTTAAGATAATTATTGTAAATGTCATAATCGGCATACAAATCCTTGATGAAGGTATTTACTCCCTCGCCCGTCCCTAATCCCGAATTTTTATTGGCTGTGGTTATTTCCTTACTCTTATTGGATTTATTATTGCCATATACTTGACTCAAAGTCTCATTAATAAATATGGGTAAAAAGGATTTTCCAGAAATTTTGGAAGTATCAATTTGCTTAAATATAAATTCCATTCCTTTGAATACTTTGTTTTTCATAAAAGCAGAATCAATTGTATTCAAGTCAAACTCTACCTTTTCGTATTTGTCGTATTGGTAGTGCTTGAACATCTTGAGACCGTTCTTTCTTCTACGTTCCCATATTTTTCTAAGAATGTCTATTGCCGGATTATTCTTTTTGGAAGTTTTTCCGGTGTAAATTGTAACCTCGTCTAGGGAAATACCCGATTTTAATACGATTTTAAGATCTTTATTTAATCCTGGAGCCAATTTGATTTGTACGCTATCATATCCCACAAAAGAAACTATCAATAGATCATAATTACCCAAAGATTCAAAATAAAAATTTCCATTATCATCGGTAATTACACCATCTTTTGATCCCTTTAGGACCACGTTTGCATAGGCAATGGGCTCATTTTTTTCGTCCACAACTTTTCCACCTACTTTTGTTTGACCAAAAAATAGACTGCTAAAAAATAACAAAAAAAATAAGATTTTCTTTTCCATAATTACAAACAAAAAAACTTCATCAGTCGTGCACTGATGAAGTTTCAAATATAATACGTTTTTTATTATTTATAGGTAACTTTTCTTACCGCTTTAATAACATCTTGAGCGTTAGGTAACCATTCTTTTAAAAGAGTAGGCGAATATGGCGCTGGAGTATCTGCAGTTGTAATTCTTTGCACAGGAGCATCAAGAAAATCAAATGCTTTTTCTTGCACCATATACGTAATTTCTGAAGCAACAGAGGCAAATGGCCATGCTTCTTCTAATACTACCAATCTATTGGTTTTTTTTACTGAAGTTAAAATAGTTTCATAATCCATAGGACGCACTGTTCTCAAATCAATAATCTCACAAGAAATCCCTTCTTTAGCCAATTCATCAGCAGCTAAATGGGCTTCTTTAATGATTTTACCAAAAGATACAATAGTTACATCCGTACCTTCTCTTTTAATATCTGCCACTCCTAAAGGTATCGTATACTCGCCTTCTGGAACCTCTCCTTTATCACCATACATTTGTTCTGACTCCATGAAAATCACAGGATCGTTATCTCGTATAGCCGCTTTTAATAATCCTTTAGCATCATATACTGATGAAGGAACCACTACTTTTAAACCAGGCGTATTAGCAAACCAATTTTCAAAAGCTTGCGAATGTGTAGCGCCCAATTGACCCGCTGAAGCCGTAGGCCCTCTAAATACCATTGGCATTGGAAATTGACCTGCAGACATTTGTCGCATCTTTGCGGCATTATTAATGATTTGATCAATCCCAACCAATGAAAAGTTGAACGTCATAAATTCTACAATAGGGCGATTGCCATTCATTGCTGAACCAACCGCAATTCCTGCAAAACCTAATTCTGCAATGGGTGTATCAATAACACGTTTGGGTCCAAATTCATCGAGCATTCCTTTGGACGCTTTGTAAGCCCCATTGTATTCTGCAACTTCTTCACCCATTAAATATATCGTTTCATCGCGACGCATTTCTTCGCTCATCGCTTCACAAATAGCTTCTCTAAATTGTATCGTTCTCATAAAAATAATTTCTAATTGAATAATGATTCGCAAAAATAGGAAAAATAACATTATCCTTTCGTGTTATCTAAAAAAATCGTTTTTTTTCTACTAAATCGTTTTAGTTGATAATCTGCTTAAAAATAGGTCAAATTGATATTTTAAATTACATTTTAACTCGAAAAATCAAATTTTTGCTAAGAAATTCGCATTTGTTATGCATGCATAGTTTTTTATTTCATTTTATTTTGTATTTTCGTAGCTGTATAACAGAACACTAAATTCGTATCAAATGAAAATATTAGTTTGCATCAGTCACGTACCTGATACTACTTCAAAAATTAATTTTACCAATGGCGACAGTGAATTTGATACCACCGGGGTACAATTTGTCATCAATCCAAATGATGAATTTGGTTTAACCCGAGCTATTTGGTTCAAAGAGCAACAAGGGGCAGCAGTAACCGTAATAAATGTGGGTGGACCCGATGCCGAAGCTACATTAAGAAAAGCCTTAGCTATTGGAGCCGACGAAGCCATACGCATCAATGCAGCACCAACTGATGGCCTCTTTGTAGCCAAACAACTGGCTAACATAGTAAAAGAAGGCGGCTATGATTTAGTGATCGCGGGTAAAGAATCCCTCGACTACAATGGCGGAATGGTTCCAGGAATGCTTGCTGGAATTTTAGGGTATAATTTTGTAAATGCGTGTGTGGGAATTGACCTCAACGGAACCGAAGCCAAAGTAACACGTGAAATTGATGGTGGTAAAGAAATCATTTTGGCGGGTTTACCGCTAATTGTTGGCGGCCAAAAAGGAATTGTAGAAGAAAAAGACTTGCGAATTCCAAACATGAGAGGCATTATGATGGCGCGTTCAAAAGTACTTACAATAGTTGAACCAACAGATGATACAGCAGCTACCCAATCCATTAAATTTGAAAAACCAGCTGCTAAAACAGCCGTAAAATTAGTGAATGCTGACAACTTGGATGATTTGATTAATTTATTACACAACGAAGCAAAAGTAATATAGTATTCCGTTAAATTAAACACTTCAACTTATAACCTATTTAAAAAGTAAAACTTACAACCATGTCGATAGTAATATATGCTGAATCAGCAGAAGGAAAAATAAAAAAAGTAGCCCTAGAATTAGCTTCTTATGCTAAAAAAGTAGCTTCCTCAATGGGAACAACAGTTACTGCAGTAACCATTAACAATAAAGACAATAGTGTTTTAGCTTCATATGGCGTAGACAAAGTAGTAACCGTTTCAAACGACAAATTAAACAACTTTAGTGCAAAAGCTTATGCCGATGTCCTAGTGCAAATAGCTAAAAATGAAGGGGCCCAAATTATTTTGGTTTCTTCGTCAACAGATAGTTTGTATCTAGCTCCATTAGTAGCAGTAGCTTTAGAAGCTGGTTATGCATCCAATGTAATAGCCTTACCAGAAAGTATTACTCCTTTCCAAGTTAAAAGAACAGCATTTTCTAACAAAGCATTTAATTTAACAGTAATAAATACACCTATTAAAGTATTAGGTATTGCTAAAAATTCTTTTGGCTTAGTAGAAAATACGTCAGCTATGACAGAGGAAAGTTTTGCCCCAAGCCTAAACGAAGCCGATTTTAGTCTTAAAGTACAAAGTGTAGAAAAAGTTTCGGGCAAAGTAACAATTGCCGATGCCGAAATTGTAGTTTCTGCAGGTCGCGGAATGAAAGGTCCAGAAAACTGGGGAATGATTGAAGAATTAGCATCGGTATTGGGCGCAGCAACGGCTTGTTCAAAACCCGTTTCAGACATTGGTTGGAGGCCGCATAGCGAACACGTGGGTCAAACGGGAAAACCCGTAGCAGCCAACTTATATATTGCAGTTGGAATTTCGGGCGCCATCCAACATATTGCAGGAATCAACTCCTCTAAAGTAAAAGTAGTTATCAACACCGATCCAGAAGCTCCATTCTTTAAAGTAGCCGATTATGGAGTTGTAGGAGATGCATTTACAGTAGTCCCTCAATTGATTGAAAAATTAAAGGCTTTCAAAGCTAGTAATTCATAGTACTCGATTTGGTTAATAACTAAATTAAATTAAATGAGAGTTATCTTTGTTAAGATAGCTCTTTTTTTTATTTTTGAGGCGAATGGTTCTCAAATAAAAGAATGCATTTACAAAAATAGTATCATTAGTATAATTACTACCCCATCAATGAGTCTTGTAAAATTAAATATAAAAGGCATTTCCTATAGTCAAACCCAAAATGGAGCCTACGCCTTAATTTTAATCGAAGTGGATGGCGATCGGCAATTGCCGATTGTAATTGGCGCCTTTGAGGCCCAATCCATTGCTATTGCATTAGAAAAGGAAATCAAACCTCCGCGACCATTGACACATGATTTATTTAAAAATTTTGCCGATCGATTTGACATTGTAGTAAAACAAGTCATCATTCATAAATTAGTAGACGGTGTATTCTTTTCAAGTATTATATGTGAACGGGATAAAATTGAAGAAATCATCGACGCTCGCACCTCAGATGCAATTGCATTAGCCATTCGCTTCAATGCGCCTATTTTTACCTACAAAAATATCTTAGACAAAGCTGGAATTTATTTGAAAATCAATCCGGCAGAAAACGAAGAAATAGAAAATAGCGATACCCTAATAAATGCAGCAGAAACAATGAGCACTAGCGAAGATGTTGTAGCTTCGGCAAATAGCTATTCTGGATATTCCATCAAAGAATTATACGATCAATTAGAAGCCGCAGTACAAAACGAAGATTATGAAAAGGCGGCTAAAATACGAGATGCCATCTCAAAAAAAGAATCTTAATACATTAAAATAGCATACCTATGAATGTAAAATTCAGATTAACTATAATGAATTTTCTCCAATTTTTTGTTTGGGGAGCATGGCTGATAACTGTAGCTAATTACTGGTTTGGCACGAAACAATGGGACGGAGCGCAATTTGGCGCCATTTTCTCTACCATGGGAATTGCATCCGTTTTTATGCCTACTATTTGCGGAATCATCGCCGATCGCTGGATCAATGCAGAAAAATTATATGGCACCCTACACATTTTAGGAGGTTTAACCCTTTTCTATGTGCCTCAAGTCGACAATCCGGCAGATTTCTTTTGGGTAATTTTAGTAGCGATGATTTTCTACATGCCCACCATTGCACTTTCTAACTCCGTAGCCTATAATGCCTTGAAAAAAGGGGGTCTAAATGTTGTAAAAGACTTTCCGCCCATACGCGTGTGGGGAACCGTAGGTTTCATTGTTGCTATGTGGATTACTAACCTTACCGGAAATAAAGCCAGCGAAAATCAATTTTATATAGCAGCCATTGCCGCAATGACATTGGGTATTTATGCATTTACTTTACCCAAATGTACCCCAGAAGGAAAAACTACCGAAAGCAAATCGATTGTGGATTTGATCGGATTGAGTTCTTTTAAATTATTTGCCAATTATAAATTAGCCTTATTTTTCTTGTTCAGTATGTTTTTAGGCGCCGCTTTACAACTGACCAATGCTTATGGTGATGTATATTTAGACGATTTTAAACGCTTACCTGAATATGCCGATTCATTGGTTGTAAAATATTCAACCTTAATAATGTCTATTTCTCAAATTTCGGAAACCTTATTCATATTAGCCATTCCGTTTTTCTTAAAGCGTTTTGGCATCAAACAAGTAATGCTGTTTAGTATGGTGGCATGGGTATTGCGATTTGGCTTGTTTGCCTATGGAAATCCTGGCGACGGTTTGTGGATGATCATTATGTCCTGTATTGTCTATGGTATTGCGTTTGACTTCTTTAATATATCGGGTTCATTATTTGTGGAAACTTCAACCGATTCTAAAATTCGTTCTTCAGCGCAGGGTTTATTCATGATGATGACCAATGGTTTTGGAGCTATTTTTGGAAGTATTGCTAGCGGTTATATTATCGAAAAATATTTCACCACCGCTGAAGGAAAAGACTGGCACAACATTTGGCTAACTTTTGCGGCTTACGCTGCAGTAATTACCATAGCTTTTGCCATATTATTTAAACATAAACATGATCCAAAAGACGTTTCGAATATTTCACATTAATTTTAGTACTAAATAAGTTGTTGAGGGTTCAAATATTTCTGAATTCTAACTTCTAACTTCTGACTTAAACATGCAACAATACCACGATTTAGTTAAACACGTTTTAGAAAACGGCAATCAAAAAGGCGACCGAACAGGCACCGGAACACTTAGTGTTTTTGGTTACCAAATGCGTTTCGATTTGAGCGAAGGCTTTCCAATGGTAACTACCAAAAAACTACATTTAAAATCAATTATTTATGAATTGCTATGGTTTTTAAATGGCGATACCAATATCAAATACTTACAAGAAAATGGCGTAAAAATTTGGGACGAATGGGCCGATGAAAATGGCGATTTAGGACCGGTTTACGGCCACCAATGGCGCAACTGGAACAGTGAAGAAATTGACCAAATTACCGAATTAATCGAAACACTAAAGACCAATCCCAACAGCCGCAGAATGCTGGTTTCGGCTTGGAACCCGAGTGTTTTACCAGATACTTCCGTTTCGTTTGCTGAAAATGTAGCCAACGGCAAAGCGGCTTTACCACCGTGTCATGCGTTTTTTCAGTTTTATGTAGCCGATGGCAAATTGAGTTGCCAGTTGTACCAGCGCAGCGCCGATATTTTCTTAGGTGTTCCATTTAATATTGCTTCGTATGCCCTGTTTACCATGATGATTGCCCAAGTGTGTAACTTACAAGTAGGCGACTTCATTCATACTTTTGGTGATGCACATATTTACAACAACCATATCGAACAAGTTAATTTACAATTGTCTCGTGAGTGTAGACCGCTCCCGACAATGAAGTTAAATCCAAACGTTACCAATATTTTTGATTTTACCTTTGACGATTTTACGTTAGAAGGCTACGACCCACACCCGCACATTAAAGGGGCTGTGGCGATTTAAAAAATATTTTAAGTGTAATTAATGCTAATAGATGAAAACAAAAATCACAGTACAGGATATAGCAAAATTAATTAGCTGCTTATTGCTGTTATTAGTTTTCAACTGCAATTTATTCGCACAAATCATATACACAGATATCACCGATGCTACACCTAATGCTTCCTATTCTTTGGATTTAAATAATGATACCGTTATTGATTTTGTCATTCATTATGGCGGAAGTTCAGGTACGATTGGGGTGCTGTGCCATCCTCAAAACAACAATGCTTATGCCGGTAATTTTGTAAGTGGAAACTATTTACCATGGGCATTAGCAACATCCAATACAATTTGTCCATCGCTAGTAACCTGGTATGATTCAAATAACCCAGGAACTTTGGGATGGGGAACTAGCCTAGGCTACTGGGTAGGAGAAACCGATAAATATTTAGCCCTAAAACTAATTGTAGGAACAAATACCTATTATGGCTGGGCACGTTTAGATTTACAAGCAACATCTTCTTCGTTTACCGTTAAAGATTATGCTTACCAAAGCACAGCAAATGTCTGCATACTAACTGGTCAAACTAGCCTTGGTAGTACTGAAAATTACCCTCAAAGTTTAGTTTCAATCTTTCCAAATCCTATGGTTGATAGAGCAACTTTACAATCAAGTGGCCAACTTAATAATGCTACCTTGACGCTTTACAACAATTACGGGCAAACGGTAAAGAAAATAAACAATATTTCAGAGCACACATTTTCAATTTATCGAGACCATCTTAAAAGTGGACTATATTTAATTAAGCTGACGGAAGAAAACAAAATTATTGCAACAAAAAAACTATTAATTTCAGATTGATATTTAAATCGAGTACTCAAGCTATCCGGTTTTAACTTGTAGTATCGTGCCTCCAAAAAAAATGCCCTAAAGATTTCTCAATCAAATTTCCTACCTTAGCCCTTCAATTTAAGACTTATGATTACCATTATTGCCGCCGTATCCGAGAACAACGCTCTAGGAAAAGACAACCAGCTCTTGTGGCACTTGCCCGAAGATTTCAAACGATTTAAAAACTTGACTTCGGGCCATTCAATTATTATGGGTCGTAAAACCTTTGAAAGCTTTCCAAAACCATTACCCAATCGCACACACATTATCATTACCCGACAACTCGATTATACTGCCCCAGAAGGTTGTATTGTGGTACCTAGTCTCGAAAAAGCGATTGAGTTATGCCCAAAAAACGAGGAAGCTTTTGTAATAGGTGGTGGCGAAATCTACCAACAAGCCCTAGAATTAGTTAATAAAATTGATATAACGCGAGTACATACTACGCTGGAAGCCGATACTTTTTTTCCAGCCATTGACACAACTAAATGGGAATTGGTTTTTGAAGAATTTCACCCAAAAGACGAGAAACACGATTATGACTTTACGTTTTTAACTTATTTAAAGAAGTAATAGGCGATGGGTGATTGGTTATGGGTAAAATCAAACAACATTTTCTCAAAATTGACTAAATACCATATCAACTAATTGTCACATTCTCAGATTGGCTAATTGACACATTTAAATTTTATCCTTACTTTTGCAAATTCAAAATACAAACCATGCCCAAAAATATTACCCCCTATCAAGATTCCGAATTAAGCAAAAAAGAGCAAGTGGCCCAAATGTTTGATGCCATTTCTGAAAATTACGATGGTTTAAACAAAGTGATTTCTTTTGGTACTGATGCCAAGTGGAAGCAAAAAATTCTAAAAATGGTAACGGCCCATCAACCTACTACTGTTTTAGACATTGCTACGGGAACAGGCGATTTGGCGATTTTATTTGCTACATCTTCGGCAACAGAAATTATTGGTTTGGATATTTCACAGGGCATGTTGGATATTGGAAAGAAAAAAATTGAAGCCCAAAAATTAGATGCTAAAATTCAAATGATTTTGGGAGACGGCGAAAACATTCCGTATGCCGATGATTATTTTGATGTAATAACAGTGGCTTATGGTGTGCGCAATTTTGAAAATCTGGAAAAAGGTTTATCAGAAATCTTAAGAACTTTAAAACCCGGCGGACAATTGATCATCTTAGAAACTTCGGTACCCACAACATTCCCTTTCAAGCAAGGATATTATGTGTATACCAACTTTATCATGCCTACTATTGGAAACTTGTTTTCGAAAGACAAAAATGCTTATCAATACCTCTCTACTTCGGCACAAAATTTCCCTTTTGGAGAAGCTTTGAACAATATTTTACGAAAAATTGGGTTTATAGACGTAATGCATATGCCACAAACTATGGGTGTGGCTACCCTTTATAAAGCATCAAAAAAATAATATGAAAAAACTGGTTATCGTTTTGCTTTTTACACAAATTGCAGCAGCTCAAGGCGGCATGTTTGGCAAAGATCCGATCATCAATAAAGAAAATTGGAACAAACAACGCGTGCATTGGGGCTACTTTTTGGGATTCAATAGCTTGGATTTTAAATTTGATTATTTAACGGTGGCCGAAGACATTCAAGTAGAGAGTACCACCGGATTTAATGTAGGTTTAGTAGGAAATTTAAGACTTACCGAATATTTTGATTTGCGCTTTGAACCCGGTTTATATATTACCCAACGCAATCTCACCTATCCCGCGATTTCTGATGCAAATGATCGTTTACGGGAAGTCAAATCGACCTACATCTTTTTTCCTTTGTTGTTAAAATACTCGGCTTTACGAGCTGGAAATGTCCGTCCTTATCTAGTAGGTGGTGTGTCTAGCGCCTTAAATTTAGGAAGTAATTATAATATTCAAGACGACAACTACAACGACCGCTTCCGAATGAACCAATGGACCAATTTCTATGAACTTGGGTTTGGTGTAGATATTTACTTAGAATATTTTGTGTTTTCACCTTCTATTAGAGGCGTTTTTAGTAGAAACGACGAATTAATTCGAGACAATACTCCAGGAAGTCCGTGGACCGGAAATGTGCAAGCTATGAAAACGCGTGGATTCTTTGTCAATTTTACATTTCATTAAAAATTGCGCTTAAATTCGCTCAAAACAATTGCAGTGGCAGTTGCTACATTTAAACTTTCAGTCGCTTGCAATTCACCAAATCTAGGAATTGCTATACGATGCGAAACGAGAGCTTCAATAGGCTTTGAAATTCCATTCGCTTCATTTCCCATCACGATAATTCCTTCCCTCGACAATTGTTCCTGATAAATGTTTTTTCCATCCATAAATGTTCCAAAAACTGGTAATTTGGTTTTCAAAAGGAACTGCGTTAAATTGCCATACACTACATTTACTCGGCCGATGGATCCCATAGTTGCCTGCACTACTTTCGGGTTATATACGTCTACCGATTCCTCAGAACAATACAAGGTTTTGATGCCAAACCAATCGCACAAACGAATGATTGTGCCCAGATTCCCGGGATCGCGCACATCATCAACAGCTACAAGCAATCCATTTTCTTCAAATGCGATCGGCTCTGGAATCTTAAAAAGCGCCAGGCAAGTATTAGGCGTTGTTAAAGCACTTATTTTTTGCAATTCGGCCGGAGAAACAGTATATACTTTGCTTGAGTCAACAGCAAACAATTCAGGATTTGTAGTATATAATTCGGCCAATTCAAAATTAGAATCCAGCAATTCCTGAATTCCTTTTATCCCTTCAACAAAAAAAAGCTGTTCTTGTTTTCTAAATTTTTTTTGTTGCAGGCTGGTTATTCGTTTAATTTGGTTTTTACTAACCATAAAAATTGTATTTTTGACTAACTTTTAAAAAGTGCTTTGAGAAATAATTTACCAAAAATAGCATTATTATTTGTAATCGGAACAATAATTTATTCGTGTTCGTTAGTAAAACGTGTGCCCCAAGGGAAACAATTATTGGCCAAAAGCGAAATTATTGTAAACAATAAATCGGTCAGTGAAGAACGTATTACAAATTTAACCGTGCAACAGCCCAACTCTAATATTGCGGGATTTCCGCTTCGATTGCAATTATTTAATCTTGCCAAAAAAAATACCGATTCTTCCTACCAAGCGTGGCTAGACAAAAAACCCGAAAGAAGAAACCATTTAAAAAAGTGGCTATCCGACAAACAATTGGCCCGTTTAGGTCAATCTTTTTTTGTAGGAGGCATTAGTAATTTTTTAAAAAAAGCGGGAGAAGCACCGGTAATTATTGACCCTAAAAAAACCCAACTTTCTAAAGAGCGCCTTTCTGGATATTATTTCAATAATGGTTATTTAAAAAATGAAGTTAGCTTTGATTTGGATACCTTGGGCAAGAAAAGAAGCAAAATCACCTATCGCGTTACTACTGGGAAACCCTATACTATTGATTCGATTTCTAGAACTATTGAGACGCCCGCTTTAGATAGTTTATATGCCTTGGATCAAAACAAATCGTTTCTTAAAAAAGGAATGCAATACGCCTTCTTGAATTTTGATGCAGAACGTAAACGCATTACCCAACAATTTAGAAACAGCGGTGTATATCATTTTCAAGAAAACCATGTAAAATTTGAGGCGATTACAGATGATTCCATCCAAAAAATGAATGTAGTCTTAAAAATTGAAGATCGCAACGTTAAGGAAGCAGATACCTTAACAAAAAAACCATTCAAAATTTACACGATTAGTCAGGTCAATATTTTTACCAATACAACTACAAATAAAGAAAAAAACAAGGCCCAAGATAGTGCAGTGTATAACAATTATAACATTTATAGTTCCGGTCGTTTGGCCTATAAACCGAAGGCGCTTACCAATGCGGTGTTCATTGAAAAAGGAAAACTCTTTAGTGATACTGATCGAGCGTTAACTTCAAAAGCATTGAGTAATTTAAAGATGTTCAATTACCCCAATATTGAGTACCAGCAAGATCCAAGTGATTCGACCAATTCTACTTTAATTGCCAATATTTATTTAATCAACAAGGAAAAATTTAAATGGACGCCTGCTATCGAATTGGCTACCTCAGATATTCAAGAATTTGGAATTAGTGGAAAGATGTCCATTACGTGGCGCAATGTATTCAAACGCGCTGAGATTTTGGAAATTTCGACCCGAGGTAATTTTGGATCTTCTCAAGATTTGGCCAACCCCAACAATGTGTTTTTCAACATTTCAGAATATGGTGCCGATATGAAACTTAATTTTCCACGTATCTTTTTTCCGATCAACGTGAAAAGTATCATTAAAAAAGAAATGTTTCCTACCACGCAGATCAGTACTGGAATAACCAACCAAAGAAACATCGGATTAGATAAGCAAAGTTTATCTGGTGGAATTAGTTATAGCTGGAGTACCAATAGCGCAAAAAACAACTTCAAATTTGAATTGATAGGCGTTAATTATGTTCGAAATCTAAATGCGGCCAACTATTTCAATGTGTATTTAAATTCGTACAATACGTTAAATCTGTTGGCTCAACAGTACAACACCAATACTGCTTGGGTAGATAGTAATAACAATTTAACCAGTGAAGGGGCGGTAAGTTTTATTGATTTTGTAGAAAATGGCGGTAATCCAAATTTAACTCCTGGCGATGAAGACTATAAAATCATTCGCAGCATAGGCGAGCGAAGAACCCGATTGATCGAGGACAACATGATTGTTTCCTCTAGTTTTGTATTCAATAAAACCACAAAAAACAACCTCAACGATCGAAACTATTATAATTTTAAAGCCAAGATTGAATCGGCAGGAAATGTATTGTCTTTGTTAGGTAATGGATTAAATTTAAACCAAGAAACGAGTGCTTCTGGTGCTAAAAAATTATTTGGTATCGAATATTCGCAATACATCAAAACCGAAGTTGATTTTGTAAAACATTGGGATTTTGGTAAGAAAAATACACTTGCCATGCGATCCTTTGCAGGAATTGCCATTCCGTATGGAAATGCCAAATCGATTCCGTTCTCTCGCAGTTATTTCTCAGGAGGATCGAACGACAACAGGGGTTGGCAAGCCTATAGTTTAGGGCCTGGAAGAAGTGGAGGAATATTAGATTTTAACGAAGCCAACTTAAAATTAGCCTTCAGCACCGAATACCGTTTTAGAATTGGTGGAAACTTATATAGTGCCTTATTTGTCGATGCTGGAAACATTTGGAATGTTATGGATAACGTAAGCGACAATGATTATTCTTTTAATGGTTTGGCCTCGTTAAAAGATATTGCTATTGGTTCGGGTATCGGATTCCGCTATGATTTTGATTTTTTTGTCTTCCGATTTGATTTGGGTTACAAAACCTATGATCCGGCACGTGAAATGCAAGATCGGTGGTTTCGAGGGATCAACTTTAGCAAAACGGTGCTAAATTTTGGAATTAATTATCCATTCTAATTTTATAAATTCTTATTTTTGCAGTCTTATAATAAAAACATACAACTATGAGTCACGCTATTAAGCCAGGTGTTGCTACCGGAGATCAAGTGCAAGAAATTTTTAACTATGCAAAACAAAAAGGGTTTGCATTACCTGCAGTAAACGTTGTAGGATCAAGTACTATTAACGGTGTATTAGAAACTGCGGCTAAATTAAATGCGCCGGTTATTATCCAATTTTCAAATGGTGGTGCACAGTTTAATGCGGGTAAAGGATTATCCAATGAGCATCAAAAATCGGCTATTTTAGGAGCTGTAGCAGGGGCAAAACACATACATGTATTAGCAGAAGCTTATGGTGCAACTGTTATTTTACATACCGATCATTGTGCTAAAAATTTATTGCCTTGGATTGATGGATTATTAGATGCCTCTGAAAAACATTTTGCAGAAACTGGAAAATCATTATTTAGTTCGCACATGATTGATTTATCGGAAGAGCCCATTGAAGAAAATCTTGAAATTTCTAAAAAATATTTAGAAAGAATGAGCAAAATGGGCATGACACTAGAAATTGAATTAGGAATCACTGGTGGTGAAGAAGATGGTGTTGACAATTCCGATGTGGATAGTTCAAAATTATATACCCAACCCGAAGAAGTAGCTTATGCTTATGAAGAATTGATGAAAGTAAGTCCGAGATTTACCATTGCGGCTTCTTTTGGAAACGTTCACGGTGTTTACAAACCAGGTAATGTAAAATTGACTCCAAAAATTCTTAAAAATTCTCAAGAATACGTTCAAAATAAATTCAACACAGGGGCAAATCCTGTTGATTTTGTATTCCATGGCGGATCAGGCTCTACGATTGAAGAAATTAGAGAAGCGATTGGTTACGGGGTAATAAAAATGAACATTGATACCGATTTACAATTTGCGTTTACAGAAGGTATTCGTGATTATATGGTAAATAAAGTAGACTATTTAAGAACACAAATTGGAAGCCCTGATGGTGCAGACAGTCCAAATAAAAAACACTACGACCCAAGAAAATGGGTGCGTGAAGGGGAAGTTACGTTCAATACACGATTGGAACAAGCTTTTGCCGATTTGAATAACGTAAATACTTTATAAGCAGGAAGTTTGAAGTTTGAAGCAGGAAGTATTCTTCCCACTTCCCTCTTCCTTCTTCCAACCAAAATTTAAAATTATGGCTTGGTTTAAAAGAAAAGAAAAAGGAATTACCACTGCAACGGAAGACAAAAAAGATGTTCCAAAAGGATTGTGGTACAAATCGCCCACCGGTAAAATTATTGACCAAGATGAATTGGCAAGAAATTTATGGGTGAGTCCGGAAGATGATTATCATGTTCGAATAGGTAGTAAAGAATATTTCGAAATTTTATTCGACAACAACGAATTTAAAGAGCTTGATGCCAAATTAACATCCAAAGACCCTTTGAAATTTGAAGACACTAAAAAGTACAGTGATCGTTTAAAAGATGTCATGGATAAAACCAAATTAAAGGATGCTATTCGTACCGGTGTAGGAAAATCAAAAGGTAAAGATTTAGTAGTTTCTTGTATGGATTTTGCTTTTATTGGCGGATCTATGGGTGCAGTAGTAGGAGAAAAAATTGTAAGAGCCATTGATTATTCCATAAAAAATAACGTTCCTTTTGTTTTGATTTCAAAATCAGGAGGAGCACGTATGATGGAAGCGGCTTATTCGTTGATGCAGTTGGCCAAAACTTCGGCAAAATTAGCACAATTAGCAGAGGCAAAAATTCCTTATATTTCATTGTGTACCGATCCTACCACAGGAGGAACTACAGCTTCCTATGCAATGCTTGGAGATATTAATATTGGAGAACCCGGAGCGCTAATTGGATTTGCGGGACCTCGAGTGGTAAAAGACACCACTGGTAAAGATTTGCCAGAAGGATTTCAAACCTCTGAATTCTTATTAGAACATGGATTTTTAGATTTTATTGCACCTAGAAAAGAGTTGAAAGATAAAATCAACTTATATATCGATTTGATCCAAAATCAACCCATTAGATAATTAATCCCGATAGCTTCAAATCTATCGGGATTTTTGTTTATAATGTAGCGCGTACTGCTAAAATAATATTCTTACCAGGAGCTACAATTCCCGAACTATAAGGTCGGTATCGCTGATCGGTTATGTTTTCAATACCTGCTGTAAGCGTAAAATTTTCAGTTAGCTTATACATCGATTTTAGGTTTAAGGTATACCAACTTGGGGAATACGGATTACCATTTCGATCACGTGCATAAATTTCTTTTTTTCCTTTTTCTTCTTCGGCTAAATCCTTAAAAGCGACCTTATCGCTAAACTGAAAATTAAGTTCCAAATCTACCTTAGAATTTGCATAACCCACTCTAGAAATGCCAAAAAAGGGTGCCGCATGGCGAGACGGACTTTTATCGCCATTATCCAATTCTTCTTCTCCTTTTTGGAAATTCAAATCAGTTGAAAATCGAAATCCAGTAGGTAATTTTACCTCAACACCCGCCTGAATTCCATATACATTAGCTTTCGCTGCATTTTGAATAGCTTGCACTTGGCTCAACTCGCCATCGTAAACAATTTCAGAAGCACCGTTTAAAGTAAAATCTCTACGAACTAAAGCATTGTCCAATAAAGTATAATACGTAGAAACATCAACTTTTACACTTTTCCCGAACATCTTCGCTACATTCAAATCTACATTGTATGCATATTCTGCCTCTAAATTAGGATTTGGTATAACAACCGAACCTGGTTCAGAATCAAACACTTTTCCCACATCATCCACATTGGGCGAACGAAAAGCCGTGGCTACATTTGAACTAATCACCCATTTATCTGTTGGTCGAAAAACAATTCCCGCGCTTCCTGTTATAGAACCGTTATCAATATGGGCTTCTATAAATGGAAAGGGATAAAATGTAGTATCAAAATCGGCTTTCAAAATATATTTATTGTATCGTAACCCAGCTTGAAGGCTTGTCTTATCGGTAACTAAATATTGATTATTAACAAAGACTCCCATAGATTGCCAAGTGGCTTGAGGGTATCGTGAAGGCCCTGCCTGACTTGTTCCTGCCACTATATTTTGATTAATGCCAGTAGAGTTTACATCATTGAGTACATATTCAACACCATAGTAGGCTTTATGAGTAAGTGATATTGCTTTTGAAAAATCGACGTTGATGGAATAAGCATTTACTTTTTCTGTTCTAATTTCTCTGTTTGAATTATTCATATTTCTACTCACCCTACTTTCTTCAAAAAACTGATGGGCTAATCGTAAAACCATTTCATCAAAGAGCTTCGAATTGGATTGATGCGTGATATTCAAATTATTCATGATCCATTTTTGTGGGCCATAGTAAAACTCTCCATACCTGGGCAACCCTAAACTATTGTATAGAATGTGTCTGTCATAACGGGAATAGCTAGAAGTTTCTGAAAAATGCAAACCATATTGAAAATCCCAATTTTCATTAGGCTGAAAACGGAACTTTTGCATGAAATTAACTTGTGAATAAGCCGTGGGTTTTTGCACTAATGGATCCTCATTCGTTACAACCACGTCTACCCCATTTTGTCGTTGCACATAAAAAGGTCGTAAATATTCCTCAGGTCCGTGCGAACCCATTTTTAAATCCCCAAACTCATTCGAAGTGATACTGGTAATAGTTGCCCAATTTTTCCAACCAACATTCACATCAAAATGACCTGTTTTTTCAATATTAGATGAGGAAAATCGAGAAACGGCATTTCCTGAAACTATTGATTTAGTAGTAGAAGAAAATTGAGGTGTTAACGTTTGAAAACTCATTACCCCACCAATTGCGTCACTTCCATACATAACTGAACCTGGTCCAAATACGACTTCTGTTTGTTCTGTTGCAAATGGATCCAAAGAAATTACATTTTGAATATTCCCACCTCTAAAAATAGCGGTATTCATTCGAATACCATCTACTGCATATAATAATCGGTTCGTAGCAAAGCCTCTAATCATAGGGCTTCCTCCTCCTTGCTGACTCTTTTGCATAAATATTTTTCCCGAAATTGTCAACAAGTCTGCAGCGGTCTGTGGATTATGTAAAGCTACTTTAGCTTGAGAAATAATACTCACTTTTTGTGGTACATCCTTGCTATATTGTTTCCAACGGTTCGCTGAAATAATAACTTCTGAAAGCTCTTTACTAATTTTTATACTGTCTTGTTCTGTTTGCGAAAAGGCAAAAACAGAACAAAACATAATTATTAACGCTAAATTTCTATTCATTTTTTTTATCATAACAACTGAAACCTTTTGTACCATGAGGAAAAATCCCATAGAACTACTTGCGTTCATTTGCTAATGTAATTGAATTCGTGAAATGTTACAACACTTAGAAGCATCTTTCCTCTAAATATAACCAAAAGTAAGTTACATACCGCTACGAATAGCTTCAACGGGGTCTAATTTAGAGGCAGAAATGGCAGGGATAATTCCGGCGACCAATCCAATAAAAGCGGCTAATCCAGAACCTAATAACATGTTTGATGCGCTCAATACAAATTCAAAATCCAATGTATTTGATAATACTATGGCAATGATCCAAACCAAGAACATACCGATCAATCCGCCAATTAATGATAATATGATGGCTTCAAATAAAAATTGAAATAAAATGAATTTATTTTTTGCGCCCAATGCTTTTTGAATTCCTATCAAATTGGTGCGCTCTTTAACCGAAACAAACATGATGTTAGCAATTCCAAAACCACCCACTAATAAAGAAAAGGCACTGATACCCCAGCCAATAGAATTCATTTGTCCTACTATGTTATCTATAAAATCGGTAAACCCAGAAAGTACATTCATAAAGAAATTATCAATTTCTCCTGTTTTAACCCCTCGATGTACTCTTAATTTTTGAGACAATTCGGCTTTAAACTCTTCGATATCAATTCCTTTTTCGGGTTTAATTAATATGGCAGGGGTGAGCATATCATTATTATCTCCATACAGTCTTCTTAAGAAATTAACTGGGAAAAATACTGCCACATCACTACTGTCTCCAAATGTATTTTGACCTTGTTTTTTTAAAACACCTATGACGGTAAATTTTTGTCCGTACAGACGAACTTTTTTTCCTATTGGATCCGCATTTTCAAATAGCCCGGTAGCCACTTCACTACCTATAACAATAACAGGACTTCCCGAATTAGATTCGGCGGCATTAAACAATCGTCCTTGCTCAATTTTTAAGGGTTCAATATCAAAAAAATCTTCGGTAGAAGGTTTTACCCGAATCGAATTTACGGTTTTGGATTCGTATTTAATATTTTCATTTCGGGTAAAAAGGTTGAATGAAATTTTATCAACGCCATTTACATTTCGTTTGATATGCTCAAATTCTTCAAAAGTTACATCCGGAAATTGATCTCTCTTCCATCTCGGAATTTCCGAAGGCCCAAACGAAAAACGCATAAGATAAACGGTGTTCATATCCATGTCGCTCAAGTCTTCTTTGATTTTTTTATCCATTGAATCTACGGCCGCTAAAACGGCAATAATGGAAAAAATTCCAATCGTTACACCTAACAATGATAATAGTGTTCGCAATTTGTTATTGCGAAGTGCATTAAGGGCAAAACTGAAACTTTCTTTAAGTAAACGGATGTATAAAAGCATAAATTGTGAGCTATTTCTATAAGTAGTGTAAACCCAAAAAATGTTACATAGATATCTATAAAAATACCCCAAAAAAGTGGATCACTTTAATGGGGTATGCCTAAATACTAATTACAGTTACTAACTCATAATTATTATTCTTTACTGATTTTTTTAGTTTGGATCAGACCCGTATTTGTTTTTACTTTTACCAAGTATGTTCCCGACTGCAAATAATCGATATTGATTACTTGATTAGCAGAAATAGCAGCGTAGTTTCCTACTAATTGGCCTGTAAGATTATAGATTTCTACACTGTCCGCCTCTTGATTGATCGCAAAACTATTTTTAACTGGGTTGGGATACACAATCACATCGGGTGTAAAGGCGTAATAATCTTCCGAACTTAAAGTAGCGGGACGGTTTCCAAAGACTCTAAATCGTCCCGAATTTACGGTTACTAAATCAGTGGGAGTAGTAATGGTAACGGCCGTATTATTATTCATTAAATCATACCAAGTCATCGGATAGGTATATACATCGGTAGGAAAATTTGGATTAATAGTTAGATCGCTTGGCGAAAAATTAGCCAAAACCACAACATTTCGAAGCTGTGCTGTCGTAAATGTATTGTTATAAATATAAATTCTTTGTTTAAAATTATTGCTTGACTCGGGACTAATTGTGTGATCTCCAACAAATACAGGCTCAGAAGTTTTTAGCTTAATCAACTTTGACCAATCATTTAAAATAGAAGCTCTTCTGTTATCGGCTAACCAATTTTGAGTCCATTGAACTTGAGCTTTAGTCGCTAATTTACAATCCCCGGATGTTGCATCATTTTCGGTGTTTACAGATCCGTCTGCACATGTATAAATAGATTGGTTATTGCCTAATTCTGCAAAGTGCCATATCATTTTGGGCCCTGGCACTAAAATACTGGTAGCACCAATAGCTCCCATGCGATTTAACGCATTGGTTAAATTCCCGTTTACTGGGGAAGTTCCAGTTGTACTTCCATAAGTAATTGCTTCATACATCAAACGATCTTTGTCATGACTTTCTGGATAGCCTAACAATCGTTTTCCTGTAAAACCGCGACTGGTATGTGACATTCTGGAGATGTTTTGACCGGAAAATCCTAGGGCAAGCTCTTTATATTGTGAAAACATTTCGCCCCACATCATTATTCCTTTTCCTTCACTTAAACGATAATTGGCCCATTGCTGTTCTTCATTATCGGAACCTAAGTGTTCAAAAATCACATAATGATTAGGGTCTAAGCTCCAAGAATAATCAGCATAATCTTTCAAAATATCTACACGATCTTGCTGATAATTATTAGTACAGGTTTGATCACTGGCGGTACAATTTTGTGTAAATCCTTTGGTTAAATCCCAACGGAAACCGTCAATTTTAAATTCGGTAATCCATTGTTTAATCGTTTGTTTTACATACGTTTTAGTAAGCGCAGAAGCATGATTAAAATCTTCTCCTACACTATAACTGTGTTTAGCAACAGTATTAAAATAGGGGTTTTCTGAACTTGGTGGTCCCCAACCGTCACCGTCTGCATCATTCATCCACATTCGCACCATTGGATTTCTTCCAAAGGCATGATTAAAGGCTAAGTCTAAAATTATTGCTATACCGTTTTGATGACACACATCTACTAGTTCTTTGAATTTTTCGGGTGTACCATAAAATTTATCCAATGCCATGTGGAAAGCGGTATTATATCCCCAACTTTCATTGCCTTCAAACTCCATTACTGGCATCAATTCGATAGCATTGATCCCTAAATCTCTAAAATACTGAATGCGATTGATCACATCTTGAAAATTTCTATTGGCATCAAAATCTCTAATCAATAATTCGTAAACGACTAGTTTATCTTTATTTGGTTTTGTAAAATTAGGTACTTGCCAGTTGTATGCGGTTTGACCTGTTTTTAATAGTGTTACTTCACGTTCTTGACCTGCAGGATAAACCGGTAAATTTGGATACGTTGTACTCGAAATATAAGGATCATCATAAGGAGAAAGTACGGTTGTTGAGCATGGATCGGCTACTTTTACTAAAGCAGGTGAATTAGCAATCGGTGTTTGATCGACAACCCAATATTGATAGGAATAATTTGTCCCTGGAGTCAATCCGGTAAGCTCTAGCCAATATTTGCCTGAACTGGGATCTTTTTTCATGGCATAACTACTGCTCGGATTCCAGTTGTTAAAACTACCCGCTACATAAACAAAATCTTTCAAGGGCGCATCTAAAACTAGTGTCGCTTTGGTATTATCCGAAGTATTATAATTAATTCCATTTACTAATCCGGCTGGCATTGCCTGCGAAGTTGTATTTGGATTTACCAATACTCTAAAGTTTTTAGTTGTAGTTATGGCGCCTTGCGTTACTTCCAAAGCGTAATATTGATTCGTTGTAATATTAATGTGTGTATAACTATAGGTTGCAACTCCCGTTGCAGTATTTAGCGTAGTTCCATTGCCTTTTAGAACGTAGTTTGCCGTTCCATTGGTATTATTAGCCGCAACCGTGAGCGCAGCGCCACTATTCAATATAGTAGTACTGTTATTCAAGGGTGCCGTTAAATTGACCTGAAAAGCGCCAACATTAATTTCTAAATCCGTGGTTTGTGGGCTACCCGTCGAACCTCTTAAAACTACATTAATTTTACTAATGGTTCCCGAAGTAATCCCAAAAAAACTTTGAATAGTAGGGGTTAAATCCAATTTATAGGTGGTGCCTGAAACTAAGGTTAATGAAGGTTGTAAAGAATTATTTCCCCATGAACCTATAACACCTTGCCAAGGGGCTCCATTGAGTGTTACTCCAATATGTGCATAAATAACTCCGGTGTAACCCGCAAGAGGCGTACCCGATTTATTAAATAATAAGGTAGCAGAACTTGTTTGCTCAGGAGTAGTACCTCCTTGCCATGATAGTTGTGCAAAAGAATGTAGGGTAGATAACAATAGTGCAAAAAGTACTATTTTTTTCATAAATTTTTATTTATATAAAAAAGGCTGGCCGTTTGGCCAGCCTTTTTTTGTATTAGTATTGTTAATTAACTTTATTGAGTTTGTATGTTGAATCAGAAGTATTAACTACAATTCTGTAGTTACCTGCAGAAGCTACAGCAATATTTGAACCACCAGCTTCTAAAGTACCGTTAGCGCCATTATCACCTAAGTTAACAGCCCAATCTTGATTTACTCTAAATTTAATTTCACCTACAACTAAAGGAACAATTTCTGCTACCCATACACCATTACTTAAAGGCGTAAACGTAAAGTCTGGTGTTGCTCCCCAGTTGTTGTATCCTGAACCTACTACACCGTAAAGGTCTGCTTGCTCAATAGTATAAGTTGAATTCACTATATCAAAAGTTACCACATAATAACCCGCTGTAACAGCAATATTTGCTCCACCTGCTTCTAATGAACCATTAGCTCCATTGTCTCCAAAATTATCAGCCCAGTCACTGTTTTTTCTAAATTTGATTTCACCAGCAACTAATTTAACACCTACTTTAAAAGTATTAGTTACATAGTCATACGTAAATCTAGCATCTGGAGTTGCTCCCCAGTTGTTGTAACCAGAACCTACAATTCCCCATGAGAATAATTCTTTTGTATAGGTATTGTTATTTAAATCCATAGTGATTTTATACGTACCTGGAGTTACCACAATATTTGATCCACCTGCCTCTAATGAACCATTAGCTCCATTATCTCCAAAGTTAGTTCCCCAATCGTTGTTGGCTCTGAATTTGATTTCGCCAGCTACTAAAGTTGCATAAGCTACGAATACGTTTGCTTGATTAGTAGTATAGAATGGAGCATCGGCAAATGCACCCCAGTTGTTATAACCAGATCCTACAATACCCCATTGTGAAATTTCAACACCTGAACCACCAGAAATTGCTTCTAAAAGTGTTACATTAATTACTTTTTTAGGAGTATACATTAAAGTAGTAGAAGTACCATCACCTGGATAAGCTTTTACTCTAAAGTTTAATGCACCAGAACCTGGCGCTGTAAACCCATAATCTGTAGCCAATGATTTTAAAGCTCCTATGGATACTTCAATTTGATTGTTTGCGTTTGAAAGTGTTGGAACCACTACTGCATCCGTAAAATCTCCAAGAATAGAAGACTCTAAACGATAAGTAACATTAGTTGGCACCCCAAAATCAGCAGCATTGAATGCAAAAACAGCACCAATGTTATTGTCGGTAATGTTTTCAGCTGGTAAAGCATACTCACTTAAAAAAGTATTGGTAAAGTCGAACTCTCCCTGAGGAGTAGCCGTAAAAACAGCATAATCATCATCACAAGAATTTAAACTTGTGGCCAATGATAAAAACAATATTGAAATTTTTATAAAATTTTTCATTTTGATTTAGAATTAAATTAATATCCTGGATTTTGTGTTAAATTTGAATTTACTTGAAGCGTATTAGAAGGAATAGGGAATAGATTTCTAAAATTACCTACTGCTGATCCTGAAGGAGAATTCCCTTTGAAAGGCCATAAATAGGTATTAGTAGTGAAATGGTTATATCGAACTAAATCGGTACGACGTTGTCCTTCCCAAAACAACTCTCTAGCTCTTTCGTCTAAAACAAAGTTTAGCGTTAAAGCAGTACTTGCAATATTTCCTGTAGTATTTCCGTAAGCTCTTGTTCTAATAAGGTTGATTTTGTTTAATGCTTCTGTTAAAGAACCGTTTCCGCCTCTCAATGTAGCTTCTGCATAATTCAAATAAATTTCAGACAATCTAATTAATGGCACATCCGTATCCACAAAGTTTCCAGAAGCATCTCTACCTCTTTGTCCTGAAGACGTTACGTTTTTAAATTTAGTAACGGCATAACCATCTGTAAATCTTCTGATGTTAGAAATTTCTAAAGATTGACCATTTGAATAAAACATGGCTCTTTTATCATTAGCAGCCATTTTACCTACTAAAGCACTGGTAGTTCTAAGACCACCCCAGCCACCATTCACTCCAAAATCATTTGGACTCATTGATCCCCCTACTGCAGCGTGAACTAAGAAAGTACTTCCACCATAAGTCTGACTGTTTAATCCATCAAAGTTTAAGGCAAAAATAAATTCATTTTGTGCTCCATTTGAACCGTTATCTGCTAAGAATAATTCGTCATAAGCAGTACCATTAGCATTTCTATCAGTAGTGTTTAAAGCATACGTTGAATTGATTACGTTGTTTGAAAAAGTGATACAGTCGTTGTAACGAGCTGTTCCAGTCCAAACTTCTGCATTCAAATACATTCTAGACAATAAAGCCCATGAAGCTACACGATCTACACGACCATATTCATTAGCGCCAGAAGCGGCTAAATCATTTTGGATATCTAACAACTCTGCTTCGATGAAATTAAAAATTTCAGTTCGAGTACTTTGCGATGGCAATGTTGTTTCAATACGAGTAACTAAAGGAACATTTCCGTATAAATCAATCAAGTTATAATAAGCATATGCTCTAATGAATCGTGCCTCTGCAATATATTGCGTTACCACAGGATCATTTAAACGTTCTGCATTTTCAATAAATGAATTAGAGAACGATACCGTTTGTGCCAAACGGTTGTACATGGCATCAGTAAAGTCATTACTTGCTGTCCAATACATTCCGTGTAGATCTTGCAATCCGGCGTCTCCCCATGCTACTACTGCATTATCAGTAGTCAACTCATTCAAATTGAATAACATTCTCGAAAATTGTGAGAATCCTTCATCAATATTACCTAAATCGGGCTGACCCGCTGGTCCATTCTGACCTGTCAAAGCCAAACTAGCATATACTTTAGCTAGTGCACTTTTTGCTTCAGTAGCATTAGCAAATACGTCTTCTTCAGTAAAACTATCCGGATCAATAGGCGATTGATCTAAATCGCTATGACAACTTGTTACTGAAAAAAGTAATGTTAGTGCCGTTGTTAATGTTATAAAAATATTTTTCATAAACTAAATTTTTAAAAATTGAAATTAACTCCAAACATAAATGAACGAGGTCTTGGATAGAAATTATTATCGATTCCAGAAGGAATTTCAGGATCAATACCACTGAAGTTAGTAAATACTGCTACATTTTGAACAGATCCATAGAAACGAGCATCTACCCCTTTTGAAATTTGTTTAGCTGTATAACCAAAAGAAATGTTATCAATTTTGAAGAATGATCCATCTTCAATAAAATGATCACTTAAAGCGGTTACATCAGAAACAGAAGTAAATCCAGATGTTAAATAATCGGTATGTAGATTGTTAATATAATTATTAGTAGACGGAACAGATATATCTAAAATTCCTTTAGATGCTTTTACGTCATTGTAAATATAGTTTCCTAAACTAACTCTAGAAATAATCGCCATATCCCAGTTTTTGTATCTAAAATCGGTATTAATACCCATTAAAATATCAGCAAAAGGATCATTGTAAAAATATTTATCGCTATCGTTAATTTGGTTATCCCCATTTAAATCGGCAAACGCGCCTTCAATTGGCAATCCGTTCACATCATAAATTTGTTTGTATACAAAGAAACTATAGGGTTGTTCTCCTTCAGCATGCATTTGAACATTGTTACCCACTCCAGTTGAAATTCCTCCAATTGGTTGATTGTCTGGTAATTTAACAACTTCATTATGGTTAAAGGCAATGTTATAATTGATGTTCCACTCAAAATTATCATTTTTAATGGGTGAAAAATTCAAAGCAAATTCAATACCTCTGTTTTCCATGTCACCAATATTTCTTTCAATTTGGTTAGAGAAGTTGGTAAATGGATCAACGGTTGAATTAGCAATTAAGTCTTTCGATTTTCTTACATAAGCGTTAACCGATCCGTTCACACGGTTGTTCCAGAATCCAAAGTCTAAACCAACGTTTAACGATTGTCCGATTTCCCATTTCAAATCTTTATTCACCGCATCAGGACGGTAAGTTTGATAGAATGAAGGTAAATTATTAGCAAAACCAAACTGGTATTGAGCTGTTTCGGTACTTCCGGCATAACGTGTTAAGAATTTATAATCTCCTAAACCATTTACGTTTCCTACTTCACCATAACCCACTCTCAATTTCAAATTATCCATTTTCACATTCTTCATGAATGACTCATCCATAATGTTCCATGCAAAAGCAACAGATGGGAAATAACCCCATCGATCCTCAGGATTCAATTTAGAAGATGCATCAGCTCTTAAAGTAGCCGTAAATAAATAACGTTTGTTGAAATCATAATTTACACGTCCAAAGTAAGACAACAATACATTTTTAGATTTATCTATAAATTCATATTGTAAACCATCTTCTTGGTTTTCGCTGTTATAACTAAAATTATCATATTCAAACGATTGATACGAATGACCTAATACCGCTGTTAAATTGTGCTTGTCGTTAAAAGATCCTGCATAGGTGAAATAGGCATCAAATAATTTATTGGTAGCATTATTGGTATACGCAAAACGCGAACCGTTCCAGGTAGGATCCGAAGTTGGAATCAAATCAGATGTAATATTTCTTCCGTTACTGTTTGATTTGTCAAGACCCACATTAATTGTAGCAGTAACTGCTTTAAAAAATGGAAGGGTGTAATCTACTTTTACGTTTCCTAAAAATCGTCTTACTTCTGAAGTATCATCTACTAAGTTCAATAAAGCAACTGGATTGGATGGTGCTAGTGATACTTGTTGACCCGTGTTAGCGTCAATCCAAGTAAAATAACCTCCAAAAGGTGAATTGGCATCAAATACCGATTGTGTTGGATCAAAAACAGCAGCAGATCCAATAGCACCTCTGTTTGCAAATTGATTTTCTTCGTAATTCCCTTTGGCATTAATTTCAACTTTCAAAGCATCATTTAAGAAACTTGGACTAAAAGTTAAGGCCGCTGTTGTACGATCAAAGTTATCGGTTTTTAAAATACCATCGTGATTGGTGTAAGATAGAGAAGCTCTCATAGGTACTCCCCAGGCACTACCAATAGCACTAAAATTGTGATTTCTACCAAAAGCCGTTCTGTATATTTCGTCTTGCCAATTTGTGTTAGCAGTACCTAATAAACTAGGTGTAGTTTCATCATAATTGGAATCCAATGCAATAACATCACGCAATTGATTTGCCGACATTACATCTACTCTATTTACACCTTCATACATAGTAGTTGAAGAGTTAAACGTGTATTTGAATTCTTTGTTTTTTCCTTTTTTAGTAGTAATCACAATTACCCCATTAGCTCCACGTGAACCATAAATAGCAGTAGCTGAAGCGTCTTTTAAAACGGACATGCTCTCGATATCACTAGGATTAATTAAGTTCAATGGATTTCTAGATCCACCAACTCCTCCATTATCTACAGGAACACCATCAATTACAAATAAAGGTTGGCTGGTTAACGATAACGAACCAATACCTCTAATATTAATACTTTGTCCCTCACCAGGTGATCCTCCATTCGAAGAAATATTTACCCCAGCAACTTTACCACTAATTAATTGTTGTGGCGATAATACAGGGCCTTCGTTAAAGTCTTTAGCGGTAATTAAGTCAACTGTACCGGTAGCGTCTTTTTTCTTTACAGCTCCGTATCCAATTACTACAATGTCCTTTAATTCTTGAACATCTTCCTCTAATCTGACAGTTACAGAAGATTGATTTTCGTAAACTAATGTTTGATTTTTAAATCCAATAAAAGAGAACGTAATTTTTTGTCCTTTTTTAAGATTTGATAATGTAAAATTACCATCAAAATCAGTCGCAGTCATAGTGTTAGTACCTTCTATTGCTACGGATACGCTAGGCAGTGGCTGTTGCGATTTACCCTCCAAAACAACACCTTTTAGTGTGTTTTGTGCAAACATCCCTATCGGAAAGATAAGTAAGAAAAGTAGTAACTTTTTTTGCAGTGTTTTCATACAAATTGTTTAGGTTAAAATTGTTATTTAATTGCTTATAACTATACTTCTAATGTTAAATTTATGTAAAAATTTGGAATAAAAAAATTAGAAGCCTAAAAAGAGGTTGCGAAAACGTTTTCGTGTTGAAAACTTTGTGTTAATCGCGATATTTTTAAGGGTAAAATGCGATACATCCAAAAAAAAAGTTACTTTTAATGCAAATTATCAATTAGCTCTTTCCCGATGAGAAAAAAAGTCACGCTTAAACAAATTGCTAAAGAACTAGATGTATCGATTTCAACGGTATCAAAATCGCTTCGTGATAGCCACGAAATCAGCGAAGATACTCGTTTAAAAGTGCAAGCTTTTGCCAAATTATACAACTACAAACCCAACAATATTGCCCTAAGTTTAAAAAACAAAAAAACAAAGACAATTGGGATCATAATTCCAGAAATTGTCCACCATTTTTTTGCAACTGTTATTAGCGGTATTGAACAAGTGGCCAACGAAAACGGGTACAACGTTATCGTTTGTTTATCCGATGAATCTTTCGATAAGGAAGTTATCAATCTGGAAATGCTTGCCAATGGAAGCACCGATGGCTTTATCATGTCGCTCTCTAAAGAAACCCAACAGAAGAGAGATTTTCACCACATTCAAGAAGTCATCAATCAAGGAATGCCTGTAGTTTTGTTTGATCGCGTAACCAATGACGTCTTTTGCGACAAAGTAATTATAGACGACAAACAGGCTGCGTTTGATGCTGTGCAATTTCTTATTGAAAAAGGCTTTCAAAAAATTGCATTGATCACCACCGTGGATTATGTAAGTGTAGGAAAATTAAGAACCGACGGCTATAAAGAAGCTTTGAAATCCAATCATATTACTGTTGATGAAGAGTTAATAGTAAAAATTGAAGACATAGACAATTGCTCGTTAAAAATTGAAAAACTCATCCAATCTCAAAAATGTGAAGCTATTTTTGCAGTAAACGAATTATTTGCCGTGACCGCTATTAAAATTGCAGCCCAAAATAATCTTAAAGTACCGGATGACATCTCAGTTATTGGGTTTACCGATGGTATCATTTCACAATTTTCAACACCCAGTATTTCAACCGTGAGTCAAAACGGAATAAAAATGGGGCGCAAATCGGCGCAAATGCTGATTGATCGATTGGAATTAGAAGATGAAGAAAACGAACAATACACCACTGAAATAATTGAAACAAATTTAATTATCAGAGAATCTACTACAACGAAATAGTTATATATAACTACTTGTAAATAAATACTTTATACCTTTTCTAACCGGAAAAAAATAAAATTCATTTATTAAATAATATTGTTTTATTCAAAATATTATTTTTAAATTTACAACATCAAAGCTTATAACTTACTTCTAAAAATCATAAGTTTTGGTAAGCAAAGTGCTTATCGTACACTAATTTAATTTACGATAATGAAAAAACCGAATTTAAGTTTTTGGCAAATCTGGAATCTTAGTTTCGGATTTCTTGGTGTGCAAATTGGTTATTCATTGCAAAATGGTAACACCAGTAGAATTCTCGAAGCATTAGGTGCAAATGTTGACAAAATCAATTATTTTTGGCTAGCTGCTCCTTTAGCAGGCTTAGTTGTGCAACCCATAATTGGGCTTTCAAGTGATAAAACTTGGACACGCCTAGGAAGACGCATCCCTTTTATTTTATTGGGTTCAATTATTTCTGCATTGGCCATGTTTTTTATGCCCAATTCAGGAAATTTTGCAAACCTTTTACCCGCATTAGTTTTTGGAGGACTGATTTTGTTAGTAATGGATACTTCATTCAATATTACGATGCAGCCTTTCCGTTCTTTAGTGGGCGATATGGTCAACGATGAACAAAAAAATCTAGGTTATTCATTGCAAAGTGCTCTTATCAATTTTGGAGCAGTATTTGGATCATTACTCCCTTGGATATTAGCAAAACTTAACGTAGCCAACGTACCTGCCGCAGGAGAAAAGGTAGCCGATTCTGTAATTTGGTCCTTTTACATTGGCGGGGCTATTTTGTTGCTTAGTGTGCTTTGGACCGTATTTAAAACAAAAGAATACGCGCCTAAAGAACATGCCGAATTCAATAATATTGATCTCAACGCTCCAGAAGTAAAACAAAAAACAAACCTAATAGAATTACTAAAAACAGCGCCAAAAATTTTCTGGCAATTGGGATTGGTACAATTCTTTTCTTGGTTTGCCTTATTTTTAATGTGGGTATACACCACACGTGGTATTGCCAATCAAGTTTGGGAAAATGCTGCGGCCGACCCGCATTCACTCGCTTTTAACGAAGCAGGCGACTGGACCGGCGTACTATTTGCCTTTTACAGTGCTGTAGCGGCTATTTTTGCACTAAGTATTCCAACCATAGCAAAGAAAATTGGTCGTAAAAAAACCTATAGTTATTCGCTTATTTTTGGAGGAATCGGACTCATCTCCATGTATTTCTTTCACGACAAATATATTTTATTTTTCTCCATGATCGGTATTGGAATGGCTTGGGCTGCTATTTTGGCCATTCCTTATGCAATGCTTGCAAGTTCGCTACCCGCTAATAAAATGGGCGTCTACATGGGGCTATTCAACGGAACCATTACCATTCCACAAATTGTGGCAGGAGCCTTTGGTGGAATTATTTTAGGAGTTCAAAAAGGCGCTATATTTTATAATGAAGCCAACGAAAAATGCTTTGAAGCTAGCGATAAAGGTTTGTTTACTGGAAACGCCATTCTTATGCTTGTCGTGGCCGGAATTTCATTACTTATTGCTGGTTTAGCTGTAACTGCTATTCAAGAAAAATCGGAATAAAATGAACAAAAAAGTATTTATATTCGACCTTGATGGTGTCATTGTGGATACTGCAAAATATCACTTTTTGGCTTGGCAAAAACTCGCTAATCAACTGGGGATTCATTTTACTCACGAGCACAATGAAGAATTAAAAGGGGTAAGTCGCGTTCGTTCTTTAGACATTATTTTAGCCCTAGGAAACAGACAAGCCACAGCAGCAGAAAAAAACAAATGGTTGGTTCAAAAAAACGAAGAATATTTATCCTATTTGGTCACCATGGATGAAAAAGAGCTCTTACCGGGTGTGCCTCGTGTGTTGGAATTTATTAAAGAACACCACCAATTTATTACACTTGGATCTGCCAGTAAAAATGCTCGTCCAATTTTAGAAAAAACAAAAATATTGCATTACTTCGATGCTATTGTAGACGGAAATGATGTGTCTAATGCAAAACCAGATCCCGAAGTATTTATGAGAGCAGCGCAATTGGTCGGTGTTTCAAACACCAATGCGATTGTTTTTGAAGATTCTGTAGCCGGTATTCAAGCGGCAAACACAGCTCAAATGATAAGCATCGGAATTGGTGACCCAACCGTATTACATGAAGCACAACACAATTTCAAGGATTTCAACTCGATAGAGGAATCCTTTTTAGAAAAATTATTAAACTAAATATTTTAAAGTATTCGAGGCAACTTGAAACCTTAAACTTTAAACAAAATTATAATGAACCAAGATTATATAAAACCCGACAATTGGTCGATTATTGAAGAAGGATTTGATGCAGAAAATGTAAAATCGTCTGAGAGTTTATTTAGCATCGGAAACGGTGCTATGGGACAACGTGCTAATTTTGAAGAACACTATTCAGGCGCTACTTTTCAAGGAAGTTATATCGCTGGTATCTATTATCCCGATAAAACAAAAGTGGGTTGGTGGAAAAACGGTTATCCAGAATATTTTGCCAAAGTATTAAACGCTCCAAATTGGATTGGAATTGACATCGAAATTAACGGAGAAAATTTTGACTTAGCTACTTGTAGCTCGGTGCAAAATTTTCGTCGAGAATTGAACATGAAAGAAGGTATCTATTACCGTTCTTTTGAAGCTACTTTGACAAATGGTACTGAAATTAAGGTTAGTGTGCGTCGATTTTTATCCTTAGATGTGGATGAGGTAGGTTGCATTAATTATGAAATAACGGCCTTAAACTCGGATGCAAAAATTGCATTCAAACCTTACCTCGATGCCGGGGTGCATAATGAAGATGCCAATTGGGAAGAAAAATTTTGGGAACCTATTAAAGTAAAACACAACGGAAACGAAGCTTTTGTTTCGGCACGAACGTTTAAAACACATTTTACAGCAACTACGTTCATGCAAAACAGTATTTTATTGGAAGGTTCTAATTTAAGTATTGCTCCTGTAAGCATGCAAGAAACCAACGAAAAAATACAATTTTGCTATGAAGTGGCTGTCGCAAAAGGGCAAACCACTACCTTACAAAAAATAGGGGGATACACCGTATCCATGAATCATGAAAACACGGTTAAAGCAGCCGAAAATGTTATTGCTAAAGCCTTAGAAATTGGAATGAGTCAACTGACGGAACTTCAAAAAACAGCTTGGGCAAAAATTTGGGAAATGAGCGATATTACCATCGAGGGAGATGTCAAAGCCCAACAAGGAATTCGTTTCAATATTTTCCAATTGAATCAAACGTATTTAGGTAAAGATTCGCGCTTGAATATTGGCCCCAAAGGATTTACAGGTGAAAAATATGGCGGATCTACGTATTGGGACACCGAAGCCTATTGTATTCCTTTTTACATGGCTACTAAAGACCAGCAAGTCGCTCGAAATTTATTAGCCTATCGTTATAATCAATTGGACAAAGCCATTGAAAATGCAGAAAAACTAGGCTTTAAAAATGGAGCTGCTTTGTATCCAATGGTAACCATGAATGGGGAAGAATGCCACAACGAATGGGAAATTACCTTCGAGGAAATACACCGAAACGGCGCTATTGCTTTTGCTATTTATAACTATTATCGATTTACTGGAGATTATTCCTACATTCCTGAAAAAGGGTTGGAAGTCTTAATTGGGATTGCACGTTTTTGGCACCAAAGAGCCACCTTTTCAAGCCATAAAAATAAATATGTGATATTAGGAGTAACGGGTCCAAACGAATATGAAAATAACGTAAATAATAATTTTTATACCAACTATATTGCTAAATGGTGTATCCAATATACACTAGAACAAATAGAAAAAACAGCCTGCGAATATCCTGAAGATTATGTACGCATAAATCGCAAAGTACAACTTGATGCAACTGAAATGGCCGCCATGAAAAAGGTAGCCGACAACATGTATTTCCCTTATTCTGAAGAACATGGCGTATACTTGCAACAAGATGGCTTCTTGGATAAAGAATTGATCACGGTAGCAAATTTGGATCAATCGCAACGCCCTATCAATCAAAAATGGTCTTGGGACAGAATTTTGCGTTCTCCTTATATCAAACAAGCCGATACACTTCAAGGATTTTACTTCTTTGAAGATCATTTTACCAGAGAAGAATTAGAAAAACACTTCGACTTCTATGAGCCCTTTACCGTTCATGAAAGTTCGCTTTCTCCTTGTGTGCACTCGATTCAAGCTGCCCTTTTAGATCGAATGGAACAAGCCTATACCTTCTACTTACGTACTTCCCGTTTAGACTTAGACGATTACAACAAAGAAGTGGAAGAAGGATTGCACATTACCTCAATGGCCGGCACATGGATGAGTATCGTGGAAGGATTTGGAGGCATGCGTGTAAAAAACAACCAATTGCATTTTGAGCCAAAAATTCCAAAAGAATGGAGAGGCTATTCATTTAAAGTTAATTTTAGAAATGCTATCGTAAAAGTTCAAGTGAACCACAACGGTACCGATATTTCAATTGATGGCAATCAAAACGTAGAAGTAATTGTTAACGGCACACCACAATTAGTATAAAGTATATGAAAAAGTTTTTTGTTTCAGTAGTATTCGTTTTATTTTCTATAGCAGGAAGTATGGCGCAAGAATTCCAATCGCCCAATGGAAGCTTCAAAATGATTTTTGCCTTGGAAAAAGACGGTACCCCAACGTACCAACTCTTTTTTAAAAACAAAGAAATCATTAAGAAAAGTAAATTGGGATTAGAACTTCAAAAAGACAATACATCATTGGTTAATGATTTTGAATTAGTCAACGAAGTACGAAATACTTTTGACGAAACCTGGAAAACCGTTTGGGGAGAAGAATCAGCCATTCGCAATCACTATAATGAATTGGCCCTTACGCTAAAACAGAACAAAACGGATCGCTTGATCCTAGTTCGTTTTCGATTATTCAACGACGGACTTGGCTTTCGCTATGAATTTCCACAACAAAAAAACTTGACCTATTTTGTGCTCAAAGAAGAACGCACAGAGTTTGCTATGACAGGAGACCATACTGCTTTTTGGATTCCAGGTGACTATGACACCCAAGAATATGATTATACCGAAAGCAAATTGTCGGAAATAAGAAAATTATTTCGTGGAGCTGTAACCGGAAATGCCTCCCAAAAACAATTTTCAGACACTGGGGTTCAAACCTCATTAATGTTAAAAACTGCAGAAGGTTTATATCTTAACATTCACGAAGCGGCTTTGATTAACTATTCGTGCATGCATTTGAATTTAGACGATGCAACTTTTGTCTTTCAATCGCATCTAACACCCGATGCTAAAGGAAATAAAGGCCATTTACAAGCACCTTGTGTTTCGCCATGGCGCACCATAATTGCCAGTGAAGATGCCCGCGATATTTTAGCTTCAAGAATGACGTTAAATCTGAACGAACCTTGTAAAATTGAAAATACCTCTTGGATCAAACCAGTTAAATATATTGGTGTTTGGTGGGAAATGATAACAGGGAAAAGTTCGTGGTCCTATACCGATGAAGTACCAGCCGTTCAATTAGGCATCACCGATTATGCTAAAGTGAAACCAAATAAAACACATGCTGCCAATACACAACATGTAAAAGAATACATTGATTTTGCAGCGTTACATGGCTTTGATGCGGTTTTGGTAGAAGGATGGAACGAAGGTTGGGAAGATTGGTTTGGAAAAGAAAAAGACTATGTTTTTGATTTTCTTTCACCCTATCCCGATTTTGATGTTAAAGGCATTCATCAATATGCTCAATCCAAAGGAATTAAAATGATCATGCATCACGAAACTTCAGGTGCGACCAGAAACTACGAACGCCATCTTGATCGCGCCTATCAATTTATGAAAGACAACGGGTATAATGCGGTAAAAAGTGGTTATGTAGGAAATATTTTACCCTTAGGCGAATACCATTACAGCCAATCAATATTAAATCATTATCAATATTGTATTGAAAAAGCGGTAGACTATCAAATCATGGTGAATGCCCATGAAGCCGTTCGGCCTACTGGAATTTGCAGAACCTATCCCAATCTCATTGGAAATGAATCCGCCAGAGGAACGGAGTTTCAGGCATTTGGCGGTTCAAAAGCCAACCACACTACCCTATTGCCTTTTACACGATTGATTGGCGGCCCTATGGATTATACCCCTGGAATTTTTGAAATGGACATTGCCAAATTAAATCCGAACAACAATTCCCATGTCAATACAACCATAGGAAACCAATTAGGCCTTTATGTCATCATGTACAGTCCGCTTCAAATGGCAGCCGATTTACCCGAACATTACAACCAATTCTTAGACGCCTTCCAATTTATTAAAGACGTTCCAGTTGAATGGACAACTTCAAAATATTTAGAGGCAGAACCTGGGTACTATATCACAACCGCCCGAAAAGATAAAAATTCGAACAATTGGTTTGTGGGTAATTCAAACGGCTACCAAAAAAGAACGTCGACAATAACGCTTGATTTCCTTGAAAAAGGCAAAAAATACGAAGCCACAATTTATGCCGATGCGCCAAATGCCGATTTCAAAACCAATCCGCAGGCCTATAAAATAACCAAACAAAAAGTCACCAATACAACCAAATTACAAGTGTTTGCTGCTGCTGGAGGTGGCTATGCCATAAGTATTATTGAGGTAAAATAAAAACAAACGGCTGAAATGAATTCAGCGCTAAAAAATAAATTATGAAAAAAATAATTGTAACATTCAGTATCCTATTCACACTAACATTATCGGCACAAATAGACCGAATGGAGCCTCCTTTTTGGTATGAAGGCATGAACAAGAGTGAAGTACAAGTTTTGTTTTACGGAAAAAATATTGCTGAAAATTCGGTGAGTGTATCCAATAATGTGGTGATCACCAGTCGCACCAAAACGGAAAATCCGAATTACCTTTTCGTAACCATAGATACTAAAAATGTAAAAGCGCAAGAATTGCAATTTACGTTTACGAATGGTAAAAAAACTTTCAAAAAAGACTTTGAAATCAAAAAAAGAAAAGAAAATTCGGCACTTCGCAAAAGTTTTGATGCTTCCGATGTGATGTATTTATTAATGCCCGACCGTTTTGCTAACGGAAATTCTGGCAACGATTCTTTTACCGAATTGCAAGAAAAAGCAGATCGCAATTTGCCTGGCGGAAGACATGGAGGCGATATCCAAGGCATCATTAACAACCTAGATTACCTCAAAGAATTAGGAGCAACAGCCATTTGGAGTACTCCTATGTGTGAGGACAATGACAAAGGCTATTCCTATCATACCTATGCACAATCCGATGTGTACCGCATTGACCCAAGATATGGCAGCAACGAAGAATACAAAAAACTAGCCGATGAGTTGCACAAAAGGGACATGAAATTAATCAAAGATTATGTAACCAATCACTGGGGTGCTGAACATTGGATGTTTAAAGATATGCCTGCTTATGATTGGTTTCATCAATTTCCTGGATACAAACAAAGCAACTACCGCATGACCACTCAATATGACACAAACGGATCTAAAATAGATGCTAAATTGTGTATGGACGGTTGGTTTGTGCCTAGCATGCCCGATTTGAATCAATCGAATCCCTTGGTGTTGAATTATTTGATTCAAAATGCCATTTGGTGGATCGAATATGCTGATGTAGATGGTTATCGTGTAGATACTTATTCGTACAACGATAAAGATGGAATTGCAAAGTGGACCAAAGCCATCACCGATGAATACCCTTATTTCAATATTGTAGGAGAAGTTTGGATGCACGATCAGGCACAAATTTCATACTGGCAAAAAGACAGTCCGATTGCTAAAATTCAAAGTTACAATTCCTATTTACCTAGTGTAATGGATTTTACTTTACACGATGTTTTTGGTAATGTATTTTATGAAGATCGCTCAGATTGGAACAATGGAATGATTAAATTTTACGACAATTTTGTCAATGATTTTCTCTATGCAGATCCTAATAATTTATTAATCTTTTTGGAAAATCACGATACCGGTCGCTACAACCAAATTTATCAAAAGGATCTCAAAAAATACCAATTGGGAATGACAATTTTAGCTACTATGCGAGGTATTCCTCAACTGTATTATGGTTCCGAAATTGGAATGGCAGGAGACAAAGGCAAAGGAGATGCTGATATTCGCCAAGATTTTCCTGGCGGATGGAAAGGAGACACTAACAATGCATTTACTGCTGCTGGAAGAACCGCTGAACAAAACAAGTTTTTTGATTTTTCGAAAAAAATATTGAATTGGCGCAAAAATAAAGACGTAATTCACTCGGGTAAGTTAACGCATTATGTACCCGAAAATAATGTATATGTATATTTCCGTCACAACGATACAGAAACCGTAATGGTAGTAATTAATAATGCCCCGGATACGCAAAAAATAAACCTAACCCGTTTTCAAGAAAACATCAAAACCTTTGTTTCTGGAACTGACGTATTGAATGGAAAAAACATTGATTTGAAAAACGAACTATCCATTGAAGGTAAAACTGCCTTAATTTTAGAACTTAAATAAGTAAAAGAAAATGAAAAAAATCTTTATTATTTGGAGTGCAATCGCTATGATGGGTTGCAAAAATAACTCAGAAGAAATAGCTAGCACCACAATTAAAAAATTCAGTCCAGCTGTAGAAGAAAACAGCGTTATTTATGAAGTAAATATCCGTCAATACTCTCCAGAAGGAACCTTCAATGCCTTTACAAAGGACATTCCGCAATTGAAAGAATTAGGGGTGAAAATTATTTGGGTCATGCCCATTTTCCCGATTTCACAAACCAAAAGAAAAGCAACCGGTGGCGATGACAGTAAATTTGCATCGGAAATGCCAGCGGCAGAGCAACACAAGTATTTAGGTAGTTATTATGCCGTTTCCGATTTCAAAAAAGTAAATCCAGAATTTGGTACTATTGAAGACTTCCGAAATTTAGTAAAAACAGCCCACGAAAACGGGATTTATGTGATCTTGGATTGGGTGCCAAATCATACCGGTTGGGATCACGTTTGGATCAAAAATCATCCAGAATATTATACCCAAAATGCTAAAGGCGAAATTATTGATCCCGTCAATCCAGAAACAGGTAAATCATGGGGTTGGACTGATGTAGCCGATTTGAATTATGATAATCAAAATCTTCGCGCTGAAATGACTGCAGATATGATGCATTGGATCAAAAATGAAGATATTGATGGTTTTCGATGTGATGTTGCGGGTAATGTGCCCTTGGATTTTTGGCAACAAGCCATTCCGCAATTGCGCAAACAAAAAAGCATCTTCATGTTAGCAGAAGCATGGGAACCCGCGTTACTAAAAAACAATTTATTCGACATGGCTTATGGATGGGATGGCCATCATACGATGAACAAAATAGCACAGGGCAAAGAAACTGTAAAACAATTTGATGCCTATATTGAAAAAATCAACAAAGACTATGAAGCCAATGATATCTTAATGAATTTTGTGGACAACCATGATGAAAATTCTTGGAATGGCACCATAAAAAGTCGTTTAGGAGAAGCAGAAGAGGCCATGACAGCCTTAACTTATTTAATGCCAGGTATGCCACTTGTCTACAGTGGTAACGAATATGGCTTAGAGCACAGTTTGAAATTTTTTGAAAAAGATTCCATTCCGAAAATCAAAGGAAAACAATGGGAATTACGTACTAAATTAGGTAAAATAAAAAACGAAATTGACGCTTTGCACGGTGGAAAAAACAAAGCAAACTACAAAAGGTTAAACGCTTCCAATGAAAATGTGTTGGCGTTTGAACGAATGAAAAATGGTAAAAAAGTTATTTATTTGGCCAATTTATCAGCAAAACCAGTAAGTGCTTCATTACCCGTAAGCGGACAATATAAAGATCTAATGAATGAAAAAATGATGGACTTAAAAACCTCGCAAGTTCTTTCCATGTTGCCTTGGCAATATTATATTCTTTCAAAATAATGCACTAAAAAATAGGAAAAATCCCGCTCTAGAACAGCGGGATTTTTATTTTAAAATTTAACCGATATTTGCAAAAACAAATTCATTGAATTCAAAATACGACATTATTATCATTGGCGGTGGGGCAGCCGGGTTTTTTACGGCCATTAACTGCGCTGAAAAAAATCCTAAGCTTAAAATTGCCATACTAGAACGAGGTAAAAGTGTATTAGAAAAAGTGCGCATTTCGGGTGGCGGACGCTGTAATGTAACACATGCCTGTTTTGTGCCCAATGATTTAGTGAAAAATTATCCGCGAGGCGAACGCGAATTGAAAGGCCCGTTTCATCAATTTTGTTCGGGAGATACTATTGAGTGGTTTGAAAAAAAAGGAGTCACACTTAAAATTGAAGATGACGGTAGGATGTTTCCCGTATCCAATTCGTCTCAAACCATCATCGATTGTTTTCAAGCTGCCATAAAAAAATGTAACATTGATGTGCTAACCAATCAAAGCGTTCAAGAACTCTACAAAACAGAAACGCATTGGAAAATTTCGACCACACAAGATGTTTTCCTTTGCGAAAAAATAGTACTCACTACCGGCAGCAATCCAAAGATATGGGAGCTTTTACAAGAATTAGGACACACAGTCATCGAACCGGTTCCTTCCTTGTTTACCTTTAACATCAAAGATCCCCGAATTAAAGATTTAATGGGGCTTTCGGCGATAGCTTTCGTAAAAGTAAAGAAATCAAAATTAGAAGCTTCCGGACCTTTATTAATTACCCATTGGGGATTGAGCGGTCCGGGAATTTTACGCCTTTCGGCATGGGGCGCCAGAGAATTAGCCGAGAAAAAATACCAATTTGCCATTCAAGTAAATTGGCTGTTTGAAACGACATTTGAAGGCGCCCTCGATAGTTTAAAAGAAATCAAAGTGGAGCACGCAAAAAAATTAGTAAGCAAATATGCCCATTTTGAATTACCTAAACGCCTTTGGGAAAACCTTGTAAAAGCGTCAGGAATTTCGGAAGATACCAAATGGGCAGATCTATCTAAAAAACAATTAAATGCTTTAGGCGAACAACTCACCAATGGCGAATTTCATGTCAATGGGAAAAGCACCTTTAAAGAAGAATTTGTAACCGCGGGTGGTATTGATTTAAAAGAAGTCAATTTCAAAACCATGGAAAGCAAAATTTTGCCAAATGTTTATTTTGCCGGTGAAATACTCAACATCGACGCCATAACCGGCGGATTTAATTTTCAAAATGCATGGACTGGAGGTTTTATTGTGGCAGAAAATATCGCTAAATAAAGCTTCCTAGAATTAGCGATTCAACCAAAAAATACTTCCTGTTAATAGCGTGGCAAATCCAACCCAAACAAGATAAGGTACTAATAAATAGGCTGCTTTTTTATCAATCTGCTTGAAAACATGATAGGTTTCATAAATCATTAACCAAAGCAAAATGATCTCCACAAAAGCCAATAAAAAATTATGCAACCCAAAGAAAATATAAGACCAAAGCGCATTTAATGCCAATTGAATTACAAAAAACAACATCCCTTTTTTAACCAACGGTAACTTGGTAGCCATTTGGTTCCAAATTAGCCCACTGGAAATCCCCATCAAAATAAAAAGTAAGGTCCAAACTGGGGCAAAAACCCAATTAGGCGGATTAAAACTCGGTTTTATAATCATGGAGTACCACGATTCAATGTTAGCTTGTGTTACTTTACTGGATAAATATCCCACTGCTAAACATACCATAACCATGTTGATAATGCGCAAATATTTTGTCATCTTTTACAATTTTAATAGCAAATTAACGAAATAACAAGGGAACAAATCAATCAAAATAGGTATTTTTGTGAAAATATTACGCCATGTTTACCGAAAAAGATTTTATTGCAACAACATACAACTCAATCACTTCAGCATATTTTGAATGGAGTGCGCCCAGTAATATTGCTCTGGTAAAATATTGGGGGAAAAAGGAGAATCAAATTCCGGCCAATCCCTCGATTAGTTTTACGCTAAACCACTGCAAGACCATAACTAAACTAGAGGTGGTAAAAAAATCGGAAACTCAAGATATTTCTTTTGAATTGCTGTTTGAAGGAAAACCCAAAGAAGATTTTAAACCAAAAATTCAAAAATTTCTAGAAAGAATAGCGCCTTATTGTCCTTATATAAATGACTATCATTTTAAAATAGATACGCAAAACACTTTTCCGCATAGTTCTGGAATTGCTTCATCGGCCTCTGGAATGGCAGCTTTAGCTGTAAATATAATGTGTTTAGAAAAAGCTATTATTCCTTCTATTTCTGACGAATATTTCTATTCTAAAGCTTCTTTTTTAGCCCGCTTAGGAAGCGGAAGTGCTTGCAGAAGTATCAAAGGTGAAGTAGTCGTTTGGGGGAATCATGATGCGATCTTGGGTAGTTCTGATTTATTTGGCGTAGCGTTTTCAGAAATTCATGAAAATTTCAAAAACTTTCAAGACACTATCTTGTTAGTCGATAAAGGCGAAAAACAAGTTTCGAGTACAGTTGGGCACGATTTAATGCACAATCATCCCTATGCCGAACAACGTTTTGCTCAGGCTCACGAAAATTTAACGGCCTTAAAAGAAGTGCTAACCTCAGGAAATATAGCAAAATTTATCAAAATTGTAGAAAGTGAAGCGCTAACATTACACGCCATGATGATGACATCAATGCCTTATTTTATTTTGATGAAACCCAACACCTTGGCCATCATTAATGCCCTTTGGAACTTTAGAAATAAAACACAAATTCACGTTTGTTTTACATTGGATGCTGGTGCTAATGTGCATGTTTTATATCCTGCAGCGGTAAAAGAAAAGGTGTTGCAATTTATTCAAGATGAATTAGTTGCCTATTGTCAAAATGGTCAGTATATTTGTGATTGTATTGGAACGGGTGCTAAATCAAATTAATTTTGTACATTTACTCAATGTTTACTGAAAAATAAACTGAAATTTATGAAAGGACCACTTTTTTACTCTAAAATATTACTTTTCGGAGAATATGGAATCATCCAAGATTCTAAAGGTCTTTCAATTCCGTATAATTTTTACAATGGTGCCTTAAAGAAAGAGGACAATCCGTCAGAAAGTGCAATAAAATCAAACACGAGTCTTCAAAATTTTGTAGCCTATTTAGAAAATTTACAAGCAACACAACCCGAGTTAGTAACGTTCAATTTAGACGTTTTAAAACAAGATGTTAACAGCGGAATGTATTTTGATTCTAGTATTCCTCAAGGGTATGGTGTAGGGAGTAGTGGTGCTCTTGTAGCCGCTATTTATGACAAATATGCCGATGATAAAATCACAGTTTTAGAAAATTTAACTCGTGAAAAATTATTGCAATTAAAAACGATTTTTGCTCAAATGGAATCGTTTTTCCACGGAAAAAGTTCGGGTTTAGACCCATTAAACAGTTACTTAAGCATTCCTATATTAATCAATTCGAAAGACAATATTGAAGCTACTGGCATTCCTACCCAAAGCACACAAGGCAAAGGTGCCGTATTCTTATTGGATTCTGGAATTGTAGGCGAAACCGCCCCTATGGTATCCATTTTTATGGAAAACTTGAAAGATAATGGATTCCGCACCATGTTGAAATCACAATTCATTAAGTATACCGATGCTTGCGTAGATAATTTTTTACACGGTGATCTAAAATCATTATTGGAAAACACCAAACAATTATCAAAAGTAGTTTTGAATAATTTTAAACCCATGATTCCCGTGGAATTTCATCAAGTTTGGCAAAATGGCATCGATACAAACGATTACTATTTGAAATTGTGTGGTTCTGGTGGTGGCGGTTATATCTTAGGATTTACGCAGGATTTAGACAAAGCAAAAAAATCATTAAAAGACTATAAATTAGAAGTGGTTTATAATTTTTAGAACGGAAATAAGTTATTGGTAATAGGTAATGGGTTTTCATATTTTCATGTCAATTACCCAAAACCGAATACCAAAAGAGAAATGCTTACTCGCAAATTCAAAATAACACTTAAAAAAGTAGCCAGTTTTTTCTCTGTAATTCGGGGATACAACATTTGGGTGATTGCATTAGCCCAATATCTTTCTGCTATTTTCATTTTGGCTCCCGAAAAAAGAGCTTTAGCTATACTACTCGATTGGCATTTATTCTTGATTGTTGTTGCTTCAATTTTAACAATAGCTTCGGGCTATATCATCAATAATTTTTACGACGCTAAAAAAGACCTGATCAACCGTCCAAAAAAAGCTATGATTGACCGTTTGGTAAGTCAAGAAACCAAATTGAAAGTATATTTTACCATTAATTGTATTGTAGCTTTACTAATGTTTTTCATTTCTTGGCGCGCCGTATTTTTTTTCTCTACCTACATCTTCTTGATTTGGTTCTACTCACATAAACTGAAAAAAATATTTCTCATTGGTAATATCACTGCAGCAGTTTTAGCTGTATTGCCTTTTTTTGGAATTTTAATGTACTATAAAAATTTTTATCCCGTAATATTTGCACATGCGTCTTTTTTATTGTTGCTCATTTTTATTCGTGAAATGATCAAAGATTTAGAAAATATGGAAGGTGATTTAATTGCCGACTATAAAACCATTCCTATTATTTTTGGAGAAAAAATAACAAAAATCGTGATTACATTATTAACTACAATCACATTGATACCTGTCTATTTGTTAATTGAAATTTATGATGTGGGCTATATGGATATTTATTTTTATTTAAGTCTAATCGGGTTATTATTATTTGGCACACTACTCTGGAAGGCCACTTCAAAAACAGCTTACCTTCAATTGCACTTTTTATTAAAATTGATCATTGTAGCCGGTGTATTTTCAATTGTTTTAATTGAACCTACGGTTTTGATTCATGGAAAAAAATTGATTTCCACATATTAGTTATATCTTTGCATAAATTTGTTTACAATTATGTCACGTCATCAAGAAAGCGATAAAAGTCGTCCTGGTTCTGCCCGTCAAGGAGGTTACAAGAAAACCAGCAATTCAAGAGGAAATGCACCTGTTAGAAAAGCTCCTTCAAAATTTGCTGCAAAACCGGAAGCTCCTAAAGAAGCGCCAAAGGCCACAAAATCTCCTAAAAGACCTTCAAACCCAGACGAAATTCGATTGAATCGTTACATCTCTAATTCGGGAATGTGCAGTCGTAGAGATGCGGATATTTATATACAAAGTGGCAACGTAAAAGTAAATGGAGTAGTCATCACCGAAATGGGCTACCGAGTAAAATTAACCGATACCGTTCAATTTGATGGGGTAACCATTACACCCGAAAAGAAAGAATATATTGTATTAAATAAACCCAAAAACTTTTCAACAGCAGGTGACGATGCTCCTGGATCGGCAAATGTATTAGATTTAGTACGAAATGCTTCAAAAGCTAATTTACTTCCTGTGGGACGAATGGACAAAACCACTACTGGATTATTATTGTTTACTAATGATACAGAAATTGTTCAAAAATTCACAGTCCCTAATCAGCGATCGTCTAAAGTATACCAAGTTTCACTAGATAAAAATTTGAAATTTGAAGATTTGGAGCGTGTCCAAAAAGGATTAATTATTGACGACCACAAAGTTTTTGTGGAAGAAATAACCTATATAGAAGACCAACCTAAAAGTGAAATTGGCATCAAAATGAAAACGTCTAACGTAAAAGTGGTACGTAAAATCTTTGAACATTTAAAATATGATGTATTAAAAGTAGACCGCGTTACGTTTGCGGGTCTTACAAAGAAAAATTTACCAAGAGGCGATTGGCGTTTCTTAACCGAACAAGAAATCATCAACTTAAAAAATGCATAACCCTATTTTTTTATAAAAAACAAAGACACATAGTTCAATTTATGTGTCTTTTTTTATAGGGTAAACTTTGCTAAAAAAGTTACGGTTATCCTTCAAAAACATAATCGGCATACACCTGCTCAATTTCGGTAAAGACATCCAATAATTGATTGATGCCATCAGTAGTAACCAATTTTTGTTTGTATTCTTTAAAACCGTGAATGCCTTTAAAATAATTGGTATAATGGCGGCGCATTTCATTGATTCCTAATCGTTCGCCTTTCCATTCAATACTCCAAATCAAGTGGTTTTTAGCCGCTTCAATTCGGTCATGCAGAAGAGGAGCCGCTAATCGTTCTCCAGTAGCAAAATAATGTTTAATTTCATTAAAAATCCAAGGATAACCAATGGCTGCACGACCAATCATCATACCGTCTAAACCGTATTTATTTTTATATTCCAATGCTTTTTCGGGCGTATCAATATCACCGTTCCCAAAAATAGGCATCGTTATTCTCGGATTTTCTTTAATTCTTTGAATGTGTGACCAGTCTGCATGTCCTTTATACATTTGTGCTCTTGTTCTGGCATGCACCGTCAAGGCTTGTACACCAATATCTTGCAAGCGTTCGGCAACTTCATCTATGTTGATAGAACTTTCATCCCACCCCAAACGCGTTTTTACTGTCACCGGAAGATTGGTTCCTTTTATCACCGCTTTGGTCAAACGCACCATCAAATCTACATCTTTCAAAACCCCAGCACCTGCTCCTTTACACACTACTTTTTTTACTGGACATCCAAAATTGATGTCTACTAAATCGGGTTGCACTGCATCTACAATTCTTGAAGACATCTCCATAGCTTCTTCGTCACCACCAAAAATTTGAATTCCCACAGGGCGTTCATAATCAAAAATATCGAGTTTTTGTTTGCTTTTCACTGCATCCCGAATCAATCCTTCCGAAGAAATAAATTCAGAGTACATCAAATCGGCACCATGTAATTTACACAAGCGACGAAAAGGCGGATCACTCACGTCTTCCATTGGCGCTAATAATAACGGGAAATCGGGTAAAATGATGTTACCAATTTTTGGCATGATGCTTCCTTTTTTTGCAAAGATAGAATAAGATTTTTGATTGAAGATTACCGATTTTTGATTTTTACAATTTTCTATTTTTTATCCATTGGTTTCTTCTATTAAGAATCAAAACTTTACGTTATATTTGCAGATTAATAGCAATCCCTAATTGGTATTGTCCTACTATTTTGGGATTGAACTTGACATTGAAACTGAATAATGAAGAACATTAGAAATTTTTGCATTATTGCACACATTGACCACGGAAAAAGTACGCTTGCCGATCGATTACTTGGTGCTACCCAAACCGTTACTGCGCGCGAGGAAAAAGCCCAATTATTAGATAATATGGACCTAGAGCGCGAACGTGGTATTACCATAAAAAGTCACGCCATTCAAATGGAATACACCTATAAAGGTGAAAAATATATTTTGAATTTAATTGACACACCGGGTCATGTGGATTTCTCCTATGAAGTATCTCGATCTATTGCGGCCTGTGAAGGAGCGTTGTTGATTGTAGATGCTGCTCAAAGTATTCAAGCACAAACCATTTCAAATTTATATTTGGCATTAGAAAATGATTTAGAGATCATTCCCGTACTCAATAAAGTGGATTTACCGAGTGCCAATCCAGAAGAAGTAAGCGACGACATCATCGATTTACTTGGGTGTAAATTAGAAGATATCATTCATGCTTCTGGGAAAACAGGCTTTGGTGTTGAAAATATTTTAGCAGCCATCATTGAAAAAATTCCTGCCCCTAAAGGTGAAAAAGACGAACCCTTACAAGCCTTAATTTTTGATTCTCATTATAATCCTTTCCGAGGAATTGAAGTTATTTTTAGAGTAAAAAATGGAGAAATTAGAAAAGGGCAAAAAATAAAATTCATGGCAACAGGAAATGAATATTTTGCCGATGAAGTGGGGACTTTGAAACTAAATCAAGTACCAAAAGATATCATTTCTACGGGTGATGTAGGGTATTTAATTTCGGGAATAAAAGAAGCCAAAGAAGTAAAAGTAGGTGATACCGTAACCGATGCTAAAACACCAACAACCAATATGATTAAAGGTTTTGAGGATGTAAAACCTATGGTGTTTGCCGGTATTTATCCTGTTGACACGGAAGATTATGAAGATCTGCGTGCCTCCATGGAAAAATTACAATTGAATGACGCATCTTTAGTGTTTACCGCCGAGAGTTCGGCAGCTCTAGGATTTGGCTTCCGTTGTGGTTTCTTGGGAATGTTACACATGGAAATCATCCAAGAACGCCTTGAACGCGAATTCAACATGACGGTAATTACTACTGTTCCTAACGTTTCCTACCTAGCGTATACCAAAAAAGAGCCGGAAGTTGGCATGATTGTCAACAACCCATCCGATTTGCCAGAACCTTCAAAATTAGACCGTGTAGAAGAGCCTTATATCAAAGCAACGATCATTACCAAATCAGATTTTGTGGGTAATGTTATGGGGTTGTGTATTGAAAAACGAGGATTAATTACCAATCAAACGTATTTAACGACCGAGCGTGTAGAATTAAATTTTGACATGCCACTAGCCGAAATCGTATTTGACTTTTATGACCGATTAAAAACCGTATCCAAAGGATATGCCTCTTTTGACTACCATCCCATAGGAATGCGCACTTCTAAGTTGGTAAAATTAGACGTCTTATTAAATGCACAATCTGTTGATGCTCTTTCGGCTTTGATTCACGAAGACAATGCCTACAATATTGGTAAAAAAATGTGTGAAAAATTACGCGAATTAATACCAAGACAACAATTTGATATTCCTATTCAAGCGGCTATTGGGGCAAAAATTATTGCCCGTGAGACCATTAAAGCCCTTCGAAAAGACGTAACGGCTAAATGTTATGGAGGAGATATTTCTCGTAAACGTAAATTATTAGAAAAACAGAAAAAAGGGAAAAAACGCATGCGCCAAGTAGGAAATGTAGAAATTCCGCAAGAAGCGTTCATGGCCGTATTGAAGCTAAACGATTAAAATTTAGCACCTGCAACCCTACAAACGCAACCCAAATCTCGGTTGCGTTTTTTTTATTAACATTAACAATTGTAGCCTCTTTTTTTTACGAAAAGAAAAGTAAATTTACACCTATGTATGCCCTAGTCGACTGTAATAATTTTTACGTTTCTTGCGAACGTGTTTTTCAACCACACTATAATGGAAAGCCAGTAGTGGTGCTTTCCAATAATGATGGTTGTGTGATTTCGCGCAGTAATGAAACTAAAAAACTAGGCATTGCCATGGGCGTTCCTGAGTTTAAAATTAAACCCCTTATTCAGGAGCACCAGATAAAAGTTTTTTCATCCAATTATGTGCTGTATGGCGATTTGAGCCAACGCGTAATGAAAATATTAGAACACTACACCCCAAATGTAGAAGTATACAGTATTGATGAAGCATTTCTAAACTTCGAAGGACATGGCATCTCAGATTATCATTCCCTTGGTGCACAAATGCAAGGACGCATCATGAATTGGTTGAGTATTCCAACAGGTATTGGATTTGCTTCCACCAAAGCATTGGCAAAAATTGCCAATAAAATTGCCAAAAAATACCCTGAAAGAACACGGGGCGTCTATGTAATTGATACCGAAGAAAAACGAATCAAAGCCTTAAAATGGACAAAAATAGAAGACGTCTGGGGCATTGGATTTCGCTTGACCAAAAAAATGCAACACCAAAAAATACGAACCGCATTTGATTTTACCCTACCCCATAATGAAGCCTTCATCAAAAAAGAAATGGGAGTGGTAGGGTTGCGTTTAAAATATGAATTAGAAGGACGATCGGTTTTAGAACTGAACGAACCCAAAACCAAACGAACTATTGCCATTACAAGAAGTTTTGAGCACGATATAAGCGATTATAACCAATTAAAAGAACGCGTGGCAACCTTTGCTTCGCTGTGCGCTGAAAAGCTGCGCCTACAACATTCTTGTTGTTATGCGGTTATTTTATATTTGCAAAAAAATAAATACAAAACGACCGATACGCGCTACAGTTACTACCGACTCCAAACACTTTCATTTCCAAGTAATACCTCTTTTTCGATAAGTAATATCGCGATCCAATTGTTACGAGAGGGATTTCAAGAAGGCGAATTGTATAAAAAAGCTGGTGTAATAGTAACCGAAATCATTCCGGCGAATCAAAAACAATTTCATTTGTTTGACGAAGAAAATCCGAAATATCAAAAAATTATGGAAGTGATGGATGCCTATTATAAAAAAAATGGAATGCGAAAAATACGATTGGGAAATCAGGATTTACAACGCACCTGGAAAATGAAACAACAACACCTTTCAAAAAAATATACCACTAACTTTGAACAAATAATTGAAGTAAAATGTCAGTAACTAAAAAAATAAAATTCTTTCTTCCTGATGCAAGTGGCATACAAAAACACCCCTTTTTTTCAGGAGGTATCAAAGCGGGGTTTCCATCTCCTGCAGCCGATTTTGAAGAAAATAAAATTAGCTTAGACAAAACATTAGTCAAAAATTCGGAAGCTACATTTTATGCAAAAGCGGTAGGAAATTCAATGACCGGAGCCGGAATAGACGATGGCGATATCTTAGTCATTGACCGTAGCTTGGAACCGGTACACCACAAAATAGCGGTTTGCTTAATTGATGGTGAATTTACTGTAAAACGGATCAAAAAAGACGGAGAGGCCCTGTTTTTAATGCCCGAAAATTCAAATTATAAGCCCATTGAAATCAATTTACATACCGATTTTACCGTTTGGGGTATCGTAACCTATGTTATCAAAAAAGTATAAAAAAAGAGCTGAAAAAACAGCTCTTTTTTTATACTTCTAAGAAATTCAGTCTTAGAAATTTCCTCTATTGTCTTTAATCTCAGCTTTGTCCTTAATAGCCATATAAGCTTGTGAAGACGCATACGATTGATTTTGAGTTTTTTCTTGGTTAATGTAGGTAGTAAAATCAGAAATAGCAGGTGCCTTAACAACCTTCTTAGCTCTAATCATAAACATACCACTTGTTCCTTCAATAATTTTAGACGTTTTTCCGGCCGCTAATCCAAATGCTTTTCCTACTACTTTTGGCTCCATACCAATATTAGTAATCATTGGATTTTTAAGGGACACCGCAGTAGCAGTAATTATTGAAGCTCCAGAAGCTTTTGAAACTACTTCTAGAGAACTTCCGCTCATTTTTTTCTTGATAATTTCGGCTTTTTTCTGATTTTTTAAGATCGGTTCTACCGTTTGTTTCGCCACATCTAAAGGAAGTAATTCGGTATCATTTATATCTTTCACTTTAGCTACCACAAAACCTTGAGGTACTTCAAAACGTTTGATTGCGCCTACTTCTGTTTCTTTATTAAAACTCCATCGCACTATTTCTCTTTGCGATCCTAAACCTTGAACATATTCATCATATGCTTTTATGTTTGTGGCAGGAGTAACTACTAAGCCTGCTTTTTTAGCAACAGCTTCAAAATTTTTGTTTTCTAATGCGCTAGATTCCAATTGGCTTGCTTTTGTATAGGCTGCATCAATTGTAGCATCAGAAGCTTGTATTTTTTGAGCCACAGTTCCTAATAATACTGCATCATTTTTACCCGACACTTTCATTACGTGGAAACCAAATTCAGTCTCTACTACACCCATAGTTCCAACTGGATTATTAAAAACAAAATCATTGAACTTTGGTGTCATTTGACCTGGAGCAATATTATCGTATTCTCCTCCATTGTTTTTTGATCCTGGATCGTCAGAATTTGTGATGGCTAACATTGGGAAGTTTCCTGGATTTGCTTTAGCTTGTGCTAATAAATCATTGGCTAATTTTTGTGCCTCTTCTTTTGTTCTGTTAGCTGCTGAGCGTTCAGCGCCTTTGTAGGCTAATAAGATATGACTTGCTTTTGCACTAGCATTGGCTTTTCTGGCAATCATTCTAGACAAACACTGGTGTCCGTTATTAATATAGGGACCAAAAACGGCACCTGCAGGCAAATTAAATAATTGTTCTTGGAATTCAACCGGTAAATCCTTTTTGGCTAAATAAGTAGAATCAAATTTAATGTCTGAATTTGCATTTACAAATTCCCCTACATTTGAAACCGATCTAAAACCGGCAAGGGTATCGTTCTTTTTGGTTTGCTCGTTGTAGACAACTTTGCCTGTCAATACACCACTAATTGATTCTAACATGGCCGCTTCATCTTCTTTAGAAGGTTTGCTCTCCACTGTAATGAAATCAATACTTCGGGTAGGATCTGATTTATATTTTTTAGGGTTTTTCTTCATAAAAGCTACCATCTCTTCATCCGTTACTTTCACTTGATTATCATTAACGGTTGAGAAAGCAACAGTAACGTAGTCAAAATCGGCTTTGTTAGCTTCCATTTGGTAGGCAAACTTACCTTCTGCTTTTGTTGTAACCACCGCTGATTTAATCATGGTGTTGTACATTTGCTCAACAGCATAGGTCTCAATATTTTTTTCAAAATCTTTCCACTGTAACCATTGTTCTTGGTTGGGCGCGTTTTTTAAAGATTTGATGTATTCTTTAAATTTATTTTCATCAAACTGACCTGCAGCATTTAAGAATTGTTGATTTTGAGCAAAATTTGGGTTTTGTTTGATTACATTGATTAATTGTTCGCCCCCAATTTTAAGCCCTAATTTTTCAAATTCTTCACCAAGGATAATACTTCTTACTTTTTGTTCCCAAGCAGTATTCATTGCTTGTGTATTACTCGTTCCTTGACCTTGCTTTTCAATCATTGCAACTTGTTGCATGAATTCTTGTGCTGAAATGTCGGTTCCGTTAATAGATCCTACACTGTTTGCACTACTTCCAAAAGTCCCACTCTTGATTACATCTGCTAATACAAATGAAAATAATGCCAAAGCAATAATTACAATTAAGAAGAATGAACGTTGTCTAATTTTAGATAAAACTGCCATTTTTATTTGTGTTTAATTTTTTTTCAGAGGGCGAAAATACGATTATCTATTTAATAATAAAAATTGTAATCACAGATTTTCACAGATTTCTTATGATTTTATTTTTTATTTTGATATTTATTATAAAAATGCCTTCTAAAGAAAAACATTCCTAATGAAACCAAAGCAATAATGATACTCAAAACGTAACTTTCTTGGTGTGAAAATTTGGCAAATGCATCATAAGCAAAAAACGCTGCAAATGCGAGATAAAAGTATTGTATAAATTTCAAATAATTCATAGTAAAGTATATTAAATTAGTCAATTGAGTTTACTTCTCCCTTACTCCGTTGCATATTAAAGACTTTAAAATCTTTGCTAAAATCAACACCCGGGCCCTCTAAATAACCTCCTATTTCATCGGTATATTTGAAGGGCTTTTCGGTAAAAAACCATTCGTTTTTTTGATCGTAATACAATTGAGAAGTTTCAAGTTTTTTTCCATCATAAGACGTAATGATTACGTTTCCTTGAAGATCGATAATTTTAGTTTTTTTGTAAGAAATAGCATAATTAGCCACAATTGTACTCTTGTTCCCATTTTCTTCAAATAGTGTCAAATGGATCCCTTTAGGAAATTCGGTATACGGATGCGAAATCGCACTAAAATCTAGCATTTTAGGGCTTTTTAAAACTGATTTGATACGACCCGAATCGGTGTATTTTAAGTGAATGGAATCGACCGATCCCGATGGGGCAAAAGAAGTTTCGGTTAATTTTCTAACATTTTTTAAATCACTTTCACAAGCCATTAGAAACACTCCACTTCCTAACAAAATGGCACTTCTAATGAGAATCGTTACGCAATTATGAAAATACATTTTGGGGTATTTTAGTCAATTTTTCTTTTGATAAACCAAAGGTCGCTCAACGACAATGCAACCGTCACGTTGATATAATTTTCTTCGATCAAACCATTGGTTCGAGTCCCTTTTTTACAATATTCAAGACCTAAATTGATTTTTGAATACCCAACAGGCAAACCTAACCCAAAGGTTAGAGCATAATCATTTATGCTGGTGTTGTTGATAACCATACCTGTATTTTCATATCTAAGTCCTCCTCTATAGACGATACGGCTAAAATAATTCCCAAAAGAATCATACTTAGGAATATAATATCCCCCCAGTGCTACTTTTTTTGAATTTTCAAACGATACATTTTCAATGGATCCAAATCGATTTGTCATTTCGCTATTATTTGAGAAGGTAACTTCTGAACCAATGGCCCATTTTTTGCTTTCTCCAACACCTAGTCCAAAAGTAAATACAGCAGGAATTTTCATTTTTGTATCATTCACTGGAATGTCATTTTCTTCACTAACCAACTCTACCCCATTTATGTTATATAAAATAGTAGCTACTTTTCTTGTGTTTTCAGATGTCAAAGTAGCTGTTGGATGGTAGGTTAATCCTGCATTTAAATCCAATTTGGCATTGATTTTTGTTTTGTATAAAAAACCAGTGTTTAGTGACATTCCTGTTACTTTCGAATTATTTCTTTCTCTACTTCGCAATTGCAATACAATAGGAGAATATACCGATTCAATATATTCGGTAGTAATATCTCCAAAATTGTACCCTAAATCAAATCCGAAGCTTAATTTTTGAGATAGATTATACGCTGCCCCTAAATAAATTTTATTCACATTCCCATTACCATAATTCCTTCTATTTCGTTCCGAATTATCGGCTTCAATTATAGTATTCTCAATTTTATATCCTACGGCAGAATAGGGCATGATTCCAAATGTAAATCCAAATTTCCCATAGGGTAAACCTATAGCTAAATAATCTATTGTGGTGCGTTGTGCTTTTTCATTTTCTATTGCCGTAGTAAACTTAGTAGTTGAAGTAGTAGCGCCAATTGTAAATGCCGTTGCTTTTAATTTTGAAAATGAAGCGGGATTAACGATGTTCAATTGAATACTATCATTAAAAATACTTACTCCTCCCATGGCTCTAACATCATGAGTTCCTTTAAATTTTATTTCGCCAAGACCATAATAAGAATAAGGTGATGCCGTATTGTCTTGTGACCAAGAAACAGAAGAAATTAGAATTAATACGAAAGCGGAAATTTTTTTAATCATTTTAATGTATATAAGTTGATAATAGGCGCAAACTTTCTGACAAGAAATTTGAATGGGCAAATATGGTGTTTTTTAATCTTTTAGCCAAAAATTCTGCATCTCCTCCTGTTAAAATTACTGTTAAATCTGGATATTTATGAAAATATTGGGAAATAAACCCATCTATTTCAAAAGTCAGCCCATTAATTATGCCGCTATGAATAGATTCTTCTGAAGAATTGCCTACAAGTGCATCGACTTCTTTTTTCTCTAACCAGGGTAGATTTTCAGTATAATCGTTCAAACTTTTATAACGCATTGAAATGCCCGGAGAAATAGCCCCTCCAAAATATTGATTGTCCTGATCTACAAAATCATACGTCACACAAGTTCCGGCATCAATGACCAATCTATTTTTATTAGGAAACATTATGGTTGCTCCCGCCGCAAGAACCATTCGATCAATACCTAGCGTTTCGGGTGTTGCATAATGATTGCTGAATGGAAATTTAGTATGCTGATTGATTACTAATGTGTTGACTTGTTTTTGAATAAAAGCCAAAACATTATTATCAAATTTTCCAACGGATGAAAATAGCGCTTTTTCAATTTTTGGGTATTGAATAAAAATTCCGGAAAAAAATGGAAGTGCCTCATTAGGATCCACCACAATTAAATCCAAAAGGATATCTTGTTCAAAAACAGCTACTTTAATTCTTGAATTTCCAACATCAATTGTAATAAGCATCTTACGGATTTTAGAATGCAAATATACAAATTGATTTTTTTTAAAAATTGTTTTGGATAATCTAAAATAGATTCTATATTTGCACCCGCATTGAACAAATAGATCAACTTGTTTTTGTGAAGGTACCTTAGCTCAGATGGTAGAGCAATGGACTGAAAATCCATGTGTCCCTGGTTCGATCCCTGGAGGTACCACTTAAACCCTTGATAATCCTATGATTTTCAAGGGTTTTTTGTATATACTACTTATAGTTTTGTTAGGATAAACTCACTCCTTCTGTTGGCTTGATGCGCTTCTTCTGAACACATAACGCCATCGGAACAAGTGTTTACCAATTGCGTTTCTCCATAACCCTTTCCTGTTAAACGCCGTGCATCTATACCGTTATTGACCAACCATTGGATCGTGGACTGTGCGCGTCTATTAGACAATTGAATGTTGTATAGGTGGGTTTGACGGCTATCGGTATGCGAACGCACGTCTATCTCAAGCATAGGATTTTGTAGCATAACTTCTAAAATTTTTGCCAATTCTAGAGCAGCATCGGGTCGAATAAAATCTTTATCCAAATCAAAATGTATAATGTCAATTCCTAGCGCTTTTCGCAAGTCATCTCCTACTTTGAGGCACTGAATTTTTTGGGTCAAATCCATTTTAATTTCAGTTTTTCCAGCTACTGGCGCTGCTAAAATCCTAGTTTCTGTCGAATCATATTCCTTTGTATTGGTTCGCAAACTATAAAAAGTAGCGCATTCCACTGGTCCAAAATCGAATGTTCCTGTTGCATCGGTAATTGTATCCTTTATCGTAACTAAATTTTGATCCAATAACACCACTTGAACCGACGCAAGCGGCCTTTGGGATGTCGCATCTACAACTATCCCTACCAGTGCTTGTTGGCAATTTTGTGGTAACGAAAGCAATTCAACACATTGAAAAATATCATCATCCCCAATAGTGTCTTCGGTCCTGTTGGAGCTGAAATACCCAATTTTTGATGCTACATCAATGATAAATGCAAAATCATCGGAGGGGCTGTTTACAGGGGTTCCTACATTATGAATAGTGCCCGGGGCACCCTCAGCTGTCAATTGGGAAACAAACACGTCTAAACCTCCCAATCCAGGATGTCCTTCAGAAGCAAAATACAATTCATTGGCTTTAGAAATAAAGGGAAACGATTCTCGTGCTTCGGTATTAATTGTTGATCCTAAATTTATGGGTTTTCCAAATCCACCTTCTGGCAGTATGGATACCTTATATAAATCGGACATCCCAAAAGAATCGGGCATATTTGAAGAAAAATACAAGGTTTTTTCATCGGGGCTCAAGGCCGGATGAGCACAATTGTATTGGTTACTATTAAATGGTAACTCCACAACATTTTCCCATTTATCTCCCTTTTTGGTGGCTTTATATATTTTTAATAAAATAGTATTTTTTTGATCCTTCCCTTTTTTGCCGTTTACATAATTATTTCGTGTGAAGTACATGGTGATTCCATCTTTGGTAAAAACGGGAGTTGACTCATGGTATTTGGAATTGGTATTTTTTGAAAATTTTTCAGGGATCCCTAGCTTTGTTGAGTCTAAAGATTTAGCCCCATACAAATTTGTAAATGATTGATTATTCCAATTGTGTTTGCGCACAAATAAACCGCCGGTATCTCTTGCCGAGGTAAATACTATGGTGTTTTGATAAAACGCCGCACCATAATCGGAATAAGGCGAATTAATTCCTGCATTTTGAATGCGGTAACGTCCTGAGTTTTTTTTGATTTCGTCTAAATAATAGGTTTGTTTTTTAGCTAAAATTGCACGCTTGTCGGTAGCATTTTGTACTTCAAAAGTGCGCATTAGAGTAGCAGCTTTTTCATAATTACCGACCGATTTTAAGGTTTGCGCATATCTAAAATAGTACTCCGATGCCATTTTTTTCTGTAAAGAAAAAAGCTGTTCATACCATTGATTAGCTTCGGCATAACGCGACTGAAAATAGTAAGAATCGCCCAATTTAGAAAATAATTGTGCGGATTTATATCCCTTTTTTGCGAGATTTTCATAGGTTTTAACGGCATCGACATAAAGATAACGGCCATAATTAGTGTCGGCTTTTTGGAGAGATTTACTTTGCGCAAAACCCAGTAAACCAAACAAAATCATACAAACTAAACTCGTTTTTTTTATTTCCATAATACCAAACATATTAAAAGAATCGAGGTGAGACAATTTTCTCTTTTTTGCCAATGAATTCATATCGCATAAAGAGTTCGTGAGAGCCCGAATTATAATTGGCTAATTTTGTGCTGTCGGTGTCATAAGTATAACCAATAAACCAGTTATCATTTACTTGAAAGCCGGCTAAACCACTCATTGCAGCCTCCCATCGCCAAGCGCCACCAAGAACAAATTTGTTGTTCAGCATAAAGTTTGCGGAAAGATCAACTTGTAAGGGAGCCCCTTCTACCGCTTTGACTAAAAATGCGGGTTTAAATTTTGTGATTTCAGAAATTTCAAAAACATATCCACTCATAAAATAATAATGAAGTGATTCATGGGTCACTTGAGAATTGTTGTCATTAAATTCATTGGATTGCAACATAAATGGTACTGAAATACCTGCATAAAACTGCTTGGAATGCAAATACAGTCCAGCACCAATATTAGGTGAAAACTGATTGGATATATTATTTTGAAACCTTGGATCATTAACATCAAATCGATTTAATTTGGTATAATCGATTGAAAACAAACTTGCAGTTCCTTTTAAACCAAAGGACAATTTATAATTTTCTGAGGTAGAAATGGTATAGGAAAAATCGGCAGAAAGGGTTTGTTTATTTGAAGGGCCTATAGCATCTTGCAGTATTGAAACGCCCAGTCCAATTCTAGAATCGTTTAAAGGGGTATGAATAGATGTGCCAGTAGTGGTAGGTGCTCCTTCTAGCCCTATCCATTGGGCTCGATGTATCCCAAAAATACTCAGCATGCCTCTAGAACCTGCATAGGCTGGATTGATGGCAACCGTGTTATACATATATTGTGTAAACTGAGGATCTTGTTGTGCATTCATATCAATACAACCAATAAATAGAAAAGAAAACAGTAAAATACTATTCGATAGTGCTGAACCTTTTACTAGTTGTTTGTATAACATGATGAATTTCTAATTAAAAATTTTGAAACCGCAATCAATCACAACAATTATTGCTTAATTATTGTTGTGGCGTATTCATAATTATCCGAAGTCAATTTAATTAAATATTCTGCACTGGATAAGCGCGATAAATTTAATTTGATTTGGTTGTCTTGATTGGTAACAGCTTCTGTATGAATGATACGGCCTAAAATATCAAAAACAATGACCTGAATTATTGTACCCGGCGAACTTGAAAAATCAAGTGTCAGCTGATCTACAAAAGGATTAGGATATAGGGAAGTTATAATCGACTTTTTATTTTTCTTAATGATTCTACTCCAATTATTTTGTTGAAATCCCTGCTGCACAATGTATTGACTGGTATTAGTACCGGTAACCGATTGTTGACCGATAGAATAATTAACCGTGTGTCCCGAATTTGATGTTACACTTCCTCCTTGAGCACTCACCATTTGATGATGCAACGTTTGCCCGATTGCTCCTTGAACTAGAAATAGAAATAAAATACCAAGTAATCGCATTGGATATCAAAAATTATTTGTTGGTCAAATATAAAAATAATAAATTGAATTTCGTTTTTTTAAGAGGTTATTACCCATTAGTGAAGAATGAGCTCATCATAGTGTAATAGCACATCAAAGCCTTTATCCTTAAAATATTGCTCCGGATTTTCAGGAGAAATAACCATGACAAAGTCACCTCCCCATGCGCCTAAACTTTTGACAACACCTTTAAAATCATAAAAAAAGCGTTCTTTTATGGTAGTGGTTTCTAAAACCTCACTCATCAAAATTTCATGATATTCCATCAACTGAGCAAATTCGGTCAGCGTATTACAGGTAATTATTTGGTGGGTAATTTTATTTATTTTAGAAATTATAGCCGGGCTTTTATGACGTTGTGTCAAATAATTTGCAATGGCCAATTTACTGCTTTGCTTCTGATTGAGATAAACAAAATAAATGTGCTCTTTGAACGATGGATTAAAAGACACTTCCTCAAATTTTGGCTGTTCTTCAATCAATTTAAATACGATTGGGCGATTGGTTTGGGCACAAGCTATATCATATCCACTGCCACCAAAGCTATTTCTCAATAACTCAAAAGCATCAATTTGAAACCATTGTGCAATGTTATTAATAAGAGTTGATGAGGTTCCTAAACCCCAATTTCTGGGAAATGTTAAATGGGTTTCAATTTCATACCCTCCGGTTTCAAATACTTTTGGATTTTGAATATTGGCCTGAAATAAGATTTCAATCAACGTGTTTTTAACTAAACTATTTTGGTCTGAGAGCAATTTGTTTTTAACCTCATCGATAGTAATACAATCTGTAAACCATATACGCTCATTTGCATCAAAACTGGTCCATTTCAAGTCTTTTGTTTTCACTTCTTTGACCACAATATTTTGACCAAAACGGGTGGGAACTGCTAAGGCTTCGGCTCCGTCTAAAACTACATATTCGCCTGTGAGTAATAATTTACCGTGACTATAATAGGTTTGCAATGCCATTACTTTCTGATTTTTTCTAAATAATCTACCACTAAACTGTGAGAAATCGTTGTTTCTTTAAAATAATCTAACACCTGTTGTTTTTCTTCTTTGGTTGCTTGGTACTGATTTAAAATATTCATCAAGTGCATTTTCATATGCCCTTGTTGAATTCCTGTTGTTGTTAAGGAACGTAAAGCGGCGAAATTTTGTGATAAACCTGCGGCCGCCACAATTTGCATTAATTCTTCGGCTGAAGGGTTGCCCAATAATTCCATTGAAAATTTCACCAAGGGATGTAATGAAGTGAGCCCCCCTACCGTTCCTAAAGCCAACGGTACTTCCAACCAAAAGGTAAAAATGCCATTTTCAATTTTAACGTGTGATAAACTTGAATAGTGGCCCGATTTGCTTGCATAAGCATGTATACCTGCTTCAACCGCTCTGAAATCATTTCCGGTTGCTAAAACTACCGCGTCAATACCATTCATGATGCCTTTGTTGTGGGTTACTGCACGATAAGGTTCAATTTCTGCTATTTTTACAGCGGTTGCAAATTTTTGAGCAAATTCATGAGCATCAATGGCTTCAGATTCGGATAGTTGCTCCATCGGACAAGATACTTCGGCACGAACTAAACAATTGGGTACATAATTACTCAAAATACTCATGATAATTTGCACGTTTTTTTCTTCTGAAGAAAATCCGTCAAAATCATTAGCTTGTGTTTCAAGTGTTTTAGCAAATTGTTCTAAACAGGTATTGATAAAATTAGCACCCATGCTATCTTTCGTATTAAAGGTAGCATGCAGTTGAAAATAATTTGCAATTTCAGCCGTTTTATTGCGCAATTCAATGTCTAAAATTCCACCCCCACGCTTTTGCATATTCTTGGTAACTTCGGCAGTATCTATAAAAAATTGAGGCTTAATTTGATTGAAAAAAGCAATTAATTTTTCGGCAGACCCGTTAAAAAGGAAATGCACTTGACCTATTTTTTCGGTATTGATAATGGTAGTTTTAAAACCGCCACGTTCGCCCCAAAATTTAGCAGCTTTAGAAGCGGCTGCAACCACCGAACTTTCTTCAATGGCCATAGGAATCGTATAGCTTTTCCCATTGATAATAAAATTGGGCGCAACACCATAGGGCAAATAAAAATTAGTAAGCGTGTTTTCAATGAACTCATCGTGCAATTTTTGCAAACTTTCGTTAGAATTCCAGTAATTCAGCAAGATCTCTTTAGCCTCTTTTGGATTTGAAAAATAAGTAGTAGTAATCCAATTTATTTTTTCTTCTTTTGAAAGTTTTGAAAACCCTTTTACGTTTTGTTGCATATTTTTATTATTAATAAAAGACAAAGATAATAAATTTGATGGGAAGGCGATTTTTAATAAATTGTCTTGAAATTATTGTTATTTCATATATTTTCACTAAAATTGAACTGTTTTTAAGAGTAAAATATATGAGAAAAATAACATTTGTGCTGCTTTTATGGTTAGCAAGCTCAGTATCAGTTGTTGCGCAACAAAAAATTACCCTAGATGAAATTTGGGGTGGCGCTTTTCGTACCAAAGGAATGGACGAATTAAACGCCATGAAGAACACAAACCAGTATTCGGTGTTAAATTTTGACAGAACCACAAGAAGTTTTCAGATTGACTTGTATGATTTTGCCACATTAGAAAAAGTGAGTCCCCTTTTAGACACCAAAAATCATCCCGAACTCAAATCTATTGATAATTATACTTTTGATTCAAAAGAGCAAAAAATACTTCTGGCTACAAACTCTAATCCTATTTTTAGACACTCTTTTACGGCCAATTTTTTTATATATGATATTGCTTCTAAAAAAATCTCAAAATTTACAGAGAAAGCAATTCAAGAACCTAGCTTTTCTCCCGATGGAACTAAAATTGCCTATGCCTTTGAGAACAATTTATTTGTGGTAGATTTAGTTTCAAATCAAGAAACCCAAATTACCAATGATGGAGAGAAAAATGCCATTATTAATGGAATAACCGATTGGGTATATGAAGAAGAGTTTGCATTTGTAAAAGCCTATGACTGGAATGCAGACGGAACAAAAATTGCGTTCATTCGCTTTGACGAAACACAAGTGCCAGAATTTTCAATGGACCTATACACACAAGATCTTTATCCAACACAATCGGTATTCAAATACCCAAAAGCAGGCGAAAAAAATGCTATAGTTTCTTTACACCTATATAATGTTACTTCTGGCGATTCAAAACCTGTTAATCTAGGAAACTATCAAGACTTCTACATTCCTAGAATCAAATGGACAAACGATGCAAATCTATTAAGTGTACAAGTACTAAATCGTCACCAAAATAATTTGGACCTTCATTTTGTGGATGCAGCTGACAATACTTCCAAAATTATATTGAACGAAAAAGATACGGCTTACATCGATGTTACCGATAATTTAACATTCTTAAAAGACAACAGCTTTATTTGGACTTCAGAAAAAGACGGATTCAATCATATTTACCATTATGACAAAACCGGAAAATTGAAAAAACAAATTACCAAAGGAACTTGGGAAGTAACAAATTACTATGGTTTTGATGAAAAATCTGGTATGATTTATTACCAATCTGTAGAAAACGGTTCCATCAACAGAGATGTTTATACAGTTAAGATTGACGGAAAATCAAAAGTACGATTGACGGTCAAAACCGGAACGAATAACGCTACATTTAGTCCGAATTTTCAATATTTCATCAATACTTATTCAAGTGCAACGGTTGCACCAACCTACACTCTTAACCTGTCTAAAACAGGTGCGCCAATAAAAACCATCGTTTCCAATGAAGGGGTAGAACAAAAATTAGCAAAATATGACGTAGCGCCAAAAGAATTTTTTGTTGTGACTACCGAAAAAGGACACCAATTAAATGCTTGGATGTTAAAACCAAAAAACTTTGATGCCACTAAAAAATATCCTTTGTTCATGTATCAATACTCGGGACCTGGATCACAACAAGTAAATAACGACTGGAATGGCGCCGATGATTATTGGTTCATGATGTTGGCACAACAAGGTTATATAGTAGCCTGTGTAGACGGAAGAGGGACAGGATTTAAAGGAGCTGCGTTCAAAAAATGTACCCAAAAAGAACTCGGAAAATATGAAGTAGAAGATCAAATTGATGCCGCAAAAGTATTCGGAAAATATAATTATGTTGACGCCGCAAGAATTGGAATCTTTGGATGGAGTTACGGTGGATTTATGTCGTCTAACTGTTTGTTCCAAGGTGCTGATGTATTCAAAATGGCTATTGCTGTAGCTCCGGTTACTTCTTGGAGATATTACGACAGTATTTACACCGAACGTTACATGCAAACACCACAAGAAAACGCTAGTGGTTACGACAACAACTCACCTATCAATCACGTGAGTAAATTAAAAGGGAACTTTTTATTAGTGCATGGAACAGCCGATGACAACGTGCATGTTCAAAATACTATGAAAATGGTGGAAGCATTAGTACAGGCAAACAAACAATTTGATTGGGCTATTTATCCCGACAAAAACCACGGCATTTACGGTGGAAAAACACGTTTACAATTGTATACTAAAATGACGAATTTTATTAAAGAAAAATTATAACCAACCAATAACTAAAACTAATTTTTATGAGCGAAGTAGCAGCAAAACAAAGTCATCCAAAAGGCCTATGGGTATTATTTGGAACCGAAATGTGGGAGCGTTTCAATTTCTATGGAATGAGAGCAATCTTAACATTATTCATGGTAAATGCCTTACTGATGAATGAAGCAGAAGCATCAATTATATATGGTGGTTTTTTAGGGCTTTGTTATTTAACTCCAATGTTAGGTGGTTTTATTGCCGATAGATTTTTCGGAAATAGAAATTGCATAATGCTTGGAGGAATAATGATGGCAATAGGTCAGTTTTTATTGTTTTTTAGTGCAAGTGTTTTCGGCTCAAACTTAAGTTTAGCGAATACATTATTGTGGTCTGCTTTAGGAATAATAATTTTTGGGAATGGCTTTTTTAAACCAAATATATCTTCTATGGTGGGAAGTTTATATCCCAAACAAGAAAAGTCTAAATTAGATACTGCATTTACCATTTTCTACATGGGGATTAATTTAGGAGCCTTTTTGGGTCAATTAATTTGTCCAATTGTTGGAGATGTTAAAGATGCTGGGGGGCTTAGAGATATACATGCTTTTAAATGGGGATTTTTAGCCGCAGCCATTGCAATGCTTATAGGTACAGCTGTTTTCTATTTTCTTAAAAATAAATACGTTGTTACCCCTGAAGGAAGACCTATTGGCGGTTTGCCATCGACACAAGATGCTTCAGATTTTGAAGAAGGTGAATCGCAAAAAGCAGTTTTTTCTCAAACAGCATTAGTTTCTGCTGTTGTTGGATTTATTGGTTTAGGATTTTTATTCCACTTTGGTTTCGACCAAAACTATATTTATTCTTTAATTTATGCAAGTGGATTAGCTTTAGCAGGATTAATTATTTCTGATTCTTCATTAACTAAAGTTGAAAGAGACCGAATTTTAGTAATTTATATAGTTGCCTTTTTTGTAATATTTTTCTGGGCTGCTTTTGAACAAGCAGGATCTTCACTTACATTTATTGCAGATAATCAATGTGATAGAAATTTCTTTGGATGGAACATGCCTCCATCTATGGTGCAAATTTTTAATGGATTATTTGTAGTTGCTTTTGCGGTTCCTTTTAGCATGCTTTGGGATTACTTAAGAAGTAAAGACAGAGAACCTATTTCTCCAATGAAACAAGCTTTTGGTTTAGCTTTAATAGCCATCAGTTATTTTATTATTGCACACAATGTAAAAGACCTAGGAAATAATGGTTTACTTGCTATTAAATGGTTAATTCTTCTTTACTTAATTCAAACTGCTGCCGAACTATGTTTATCACCTATTGGATTATCTTTAGTTGGCAAGTTGTCTCCTAAACGTTTTTCATCATTGTTATATGGTGTATTTTTCTTATCAAACGCTGCAGGGTATGCGTTAGCAGGAACTTTAGGTTCAATTTTACCCGCTACTGGTGAAAAATTCAACAAAGCAAAAGAGATGGGAATCGATTTACAAGGTGTTTTAAATAAAACGATAACACCAACTGCCGAACAATTAAAAATACTTGCAGACAATCAAATAAACCCAACAAATCCCGTTTTTGTAGGATTCGAAATTCATAATTTATTTGAATTCTTTATGGTTTTTGTTGTGCTAACAGGTTTAGCATCAATAATATTATTCGCATTAACTCCTTTTTTAAAGAAAATGATGCACGGAGTTCGATAATTTTTTAAAAATATTTTTTATCTTTCAAACCTACAAGAAACCCTTGTAGGTTTGTTTTTTTAATACAATACATTATGTGGAAAAGTCATCCTAAAGCATTACCTTATTTGTTTTTATCTGAAATGTGGGAGCGTTTCGGATACTATTTAATGATCGGAATTTTTACCTTATATCTCAAAGATGTAGAAGCCGGATTTGCCATGAGCGAAAAAGAAGCTTCCGATTTATACGGAACCTTTATTGCTTTGGTTTTCTTAACGCCTTTTATTGGCGGATTAATTGCTGATCGCTATTGGGGATATAAAAAATCTATTGTTGTTGGTGGAATCATGATGGGAGCCGGTTATTTTATGATGGGCATTCATGATATCACGATGCTTTATATTGCCATGACCTTAGTAATTGTAGGAAATGGATTCTTTAAACCCAATATCTCAACCCTATTAGGAAACTTCTATTCAGAAGACAAATACAAAGAAAAAAAGGACGAGGGCTACAATATTTTCTACATGGGAATCAATGTGGGGGCATTCATCTGCAATTTCTTTGGCGCCGCTTTGCAAATTTTACTTGGTTGGCAATATGCTTTTATGGCCGCCGGAATCGGAATGATTATTGGCGTTATCGTTTTCTTACTAGGCACGAAACACTATGGCACACAAACCGTGAAAAAAGGCGTACAGCCTGGCGACATGCCTTTTTATAAAATTGTACTTTTCATTTTATTACCCTCAGCACTCTTTGGTGTCATTGGATGGTTGTTAAAAGGAATCACTTCGGAAGCCAATCCAAATGGTTATATATTCGGTTCGGATAGTACCGATGCTTTTATTTTTGCCTGTATTCCCGTGATCTTCTTTTACGCCAGTTTATATTTCAAAGCAAAAGTTGAAGACAAAAGACCTATTGGTGCGTTGTTAACCATTTTTGCTGTAGTTATTTTATTTTGGGCCGTATTTAAATTAAACGGTTCGGCACTCAATACTTGGGCAGATCGCTATACGGATAGAGAAATTACTGGGACAACTCAAAGCGTTTTCAACGGATTAAAATTAGCCAAAGAAGTCGAATATAAAAAAGACACGGTTGAAATATACGACGCCAGTTTTCGCATTCAAAAAGTAAACGGCGAAGTTCAAAAAACCGTGGATTACCCGGTATATTTTAGAAATGTCGCAAAAGATAAACTTCCCCAAGAAGGTGCAAGCGTTTCCCTTTGGGCCACCAATTTAAGTCAGTCAATCAATCCAGGTTGGGTGATTATTTTAACGCCTTTAGTAGTGGCATTCTTTACCTTTTTTCGCGGTAGAAAAAAAGAACCCTCAACCCCTACAAAAATTGCCTTCGGATTGCTCATTTCGGCTTTATCTGTTTTAGTGATGGTTGCTGCCGTGAATATGGGAGCCAATGGAAGCGAAAAAGTAAGTGTATGGTGGTTAGTAGCTAACTACGGCGTCATCACAATTGGTGAGTTATTCTTGAGCCCGATGGGCTTATCGGTCGTTTCCAAATTGAGTCCCACAAACATTACGTCTTTAATGATGGGAGGCTGGTTTTTGGCGACCTCTATTGGCAATAAATTAAGCGGGGTGTTGGCCAGTCTATGGGACACCTACGATAACAAACAAGACTTCTTTTGGATTAACTTCGGGTTGCTATTATTCGCTACACTATTGATGTTTGTTTTGTTGAAACAATTGAATAAAGTAATGCAAGAAAAAGGAATACATTAAGATGCAAACACTACAAGAAATTCAGAATTTTAAAGGAAAATACCCGAAACAATTATGGTATTTGTTCTTCAGCGAAATGTGGGAGCGTTTCTGTTTTTATGGAATGCGCGGCATGCTAGTCGTTTTTATGGTGAATCATTTAGCGATGGATGAAAAAACGGCCAACTTACAATATGGGGCAACCCAAGCCTGGGTATATGCCTTTACTTTTATTGGTGGATTGTTTGCCGATAAAATTCTAGGCCTACGTAAATCGTTGTTTTGGGGTGGTATATTAATGATCCTAGGAAGTATTATTCTAGCCATTGATCCAAAGAATTTATTTTTTATTGGAATCAGTTTTACCATTGTAGGCACCGGCTTTTTCAAACCCAATATTTCGTCTATGGTAGGGCAATTGTATCAAGATGGCGACCCGCGACGCGATGCCGGTTTTTCCTTTTTCTACATGGGCGTAAATTTGGGAGCATTAATAGGCGGCTATGTATGCATAGCCGTTGCCGAAGGATCCATGTGGCAATCCTTGGTTCCAGAACACTTGAGATGGAACGTTGGTTTTGGGTTTGCAGCATTTGTAATGATTATAAGTTTGCTTACGTTTACTCAAACGCAAAAAACATTGAGTACCATTGGTCTTTCCCCTTTACAAGAAATGCTAACTTCTAAACGAAAAATATTAGAAATGGCCACTTATTTGGGATCCTTATTAATAATTCCAGTGATCATAATTATGGTGGCCGATACAAAATATACCGATTATTTCATGATGTTTATTGGACCGGCTTCTATAGTATACCTATTCTATGAAATGAAGAACTTTTCGAGTTCAGAAAATAAAAAACTCATCGCTGCCCTTATATTCATTATTTTTTCCATTTTCTTTTGGGCCTTTTTTGAACAAAGCGGCGGTTCATTGAGTTTATTTGCTGCCAATAATCTAAACAATACCGTGGGGGGTGTTGCATTAAGTCCAAATGGAGTTAATAATTCTGCTAACTCGCTATTTGTAATTGGATTTGCAGCATTAGTTGGTTTAGTTTGGATATGGATGGCAAAGAAAAAAATAGAGCCCAATACAATTATTAAATTTGGATTGGCTTTTTTATTTTTAGCTGGAGGATTTTGGGTATTTTATTACACCCAATTTTTTGCCGATTTAAATGGAAAAACTTCCTTAGGTATTTTTACATTAGGCTGGTTGGTCATCACCTTTGGTGAATTGTGTTTATCGCCCATTGGAATGAGTGCTATGACCAAATTATCTCCTCAAAAAACACAAGCGGTAATGATGGGCATGTGGTTTTTAGCGAGTGCTTATGGCCAATATTTTGCGGGTATTCTAGGCGCTAATATTGCTGAAGCTTCTGAAAAGGCAAGTAATTTAGAAAAATTAATTTTATATGCCGACGGCTACAAACAACTTGCCATTTATGCGTTTTTATTGGGGATACTATTAATTGTTATTTCGCCCTTCGTAAAAAAATTGATGCAAGAGGTAAAGTAAGTGATCCATTTGCAATTCAAAATGTATATTTTTGTGGTTTAAATTCATAATATGAAAAAGATAGTATTACTAACATTTTTAGTTTTAACAAGCATTTCCCTTCATGCGCAAGAAGAATTAACTTGGCATACCGATTTAACAAAAGCTACCGAAATTTCTCTCAAAGAAAACAAACCTATGTTTTTATTTTTTACGGGTTCTGACTGGTGCGGATGGTGCATTCGTTTACAAAATGAAGTTTTCAAAACTCCTGAATTCATTAATTGGGCCAAAGGGAATGTGGTGTTAGTGGAATTGGATTTTCCAAGAAAAAAAGAACAACCAGAAGCTATCAAAATGCAAAATGCCCAACTCCAACAACAACTACAAGTTAGAGGATATCCCACCGTTTGGTTTGTGAGCGCTAGTAAAACAGCCGAAGCAAAAATTAATTTAAATGCATTAGGCACTACTGGCTATGTTGCCGGTGGACCGCAAGTATGGCTCGACGGGGCTAACCAGATCCTTAAGAAAAAATAGCATTATTTCAATCGATAATATCCCTTTTCGGTAATTGCATGAAAAGGGATATTTCCTTTTTGACAAGTCTGTTTCCAAGAGCGAATATAATTTTTGAAATTAGAACGATCTGCTATGATTAGCATAGGCTGAGATATTTTTATTAATCGTTCTAAATTAATTTTTGAATTTTGAGTAAGGATGACTACGTTTGGTTTTAGTTTGGTTTGGTAGATCCCCACACTGTCAACAATCAAAATCCTTTTTTGGCGAAATGAGAGAACATTTTGCATGGGATGCACTTGGTAAGTATCTGAAAAAGTACCTCTCAAATAATGTTGTAAAGTTAGTTGATGTTGCGCTGGCGCATCGGAGTATGCGGTAACTGACTTTTTGGTTTTTATTACGATTAAGGTATTTTTTTCATTAAAAACAATACATTCCGAAGACTCATTTTCGTTCCATTTACATACAAGATAACTCCATTGAAAAAGAAAAAGTGTGCATCCCAAATAAATAATAGCATTGCTTTTTTTAGAATACATCCAATATAATTGCGCAAATAGTACTAAATAGAGGGTTACAACCATCACCCCTGAAAAAGAAATATTGCTAATGACGCCCCATTTAAAATGCGCAATCCAGTGGATATATTCATTCATATAGTGGATGGAATACGCCATAGGCTTTCCGAAAAATAAAGTGAGTGAAGGCAAAATAAAATTGAATACTAAGAGTATTATCCCATACAACAATACAAAACTAGAGAGGGGTATAATGACTAAATTGGCCAACAAAAACAAGACCGGAAATTGGTTAAAATAATATAAACACAACGGCAAAACTCCTATTTGAGCTGCCATAGAAACACTTATTATGTCAATAAAATAGCACACTATTTTATTTTGAGAAAATTTAATTTTTTTATAAAAAGGTTGCCACACTACTATGGCTAATACGGCAGCATAACTCAACTGAAATCCAATATCAAATAGCGTGTTGGGAGAAAACAACAACACGAGTAATGCCGAAACAGCCATTGCATTGTATAGGGCTTTAGATCGATTAAAATAGGCTCCCACGCTCATAAAGCTAAACAAGGTAACTGCTCTCGTGACAGATGCTGGTAATCCTGTTAATAAAGCAAACAACCACAAGACAAGCAATACGAGTACCAACTCCATTTCTTTTCCATATCGAAAAATTCGGATGGGTCGCAATAAAAAAATTAAAAAGAAATACAATACCGAAATGTGCAAGCCCGAAATAGCTAAAACATGAATTACCCCCGCATTGGAATAATCTGTTAGGGTTTCTTTATCAATGGCAACTCGTTGTCCTAATAACAAAGCATCAATAATTGCTTTAGTTTTAGAATCAAACCGATGTTGATCAAAACTTTGACTCAACGTGTTACGCAATCGTTCCAAAAAATACCCGCCATTATGATGCCGTCGTATCACTCTCAAATCATCTTTTTTTAGATAAATTTGGTGCCAAACATTTTGCTTTTCTAGATAATTTGCATAATCGAATTGATACGGATTATAAGCTTTTGGGATGGGATAAAGCCCTCCATGAATCAAAATTTCGGTACCTATCGGCAAAGCTATTTTTGATTGTTTAGTAACATAAATGAGCAAGCGTCCCGAAGCCGTTTTTTTATTTATAGTTTGAATTTTTAGGAAAAATTTTACATAACGGGCGTTTGGTTTTAGGTCAGACTCAATAATTCCTGTAATTACACTAGAAGGTGAAACGATTTGTTTACTATAATGATCGTTATAGTTGCGATCTAAATGCACAAAAAAAGTAAACATTCCTAAAAAAGTAGAAAGGAAATAGGTGCCGACGCCAAAACCAATAGATTGTAAAGGTTGTCGATTATTTTTGACATAGCAAATGGCAAATATTGCAGCGCAAATAGACAATCCACAAGCAATTATTGGCAAGGAAAAACAGCCTTTTTCTTGGACAATAATGCCCAATATAAAGCACAGCGTAATGCTGATTAAAGGGAATTTTAGGGGGTTCAAAATGTAGGGGGAATTTAGTGACTATTTTTTATTTCATCTTTTGGGAATTTACAATTAAGGTTGCGGTTTTTTGGCTGGCGCCTTCACCGCCTAAATTTTGTTTCAAACGAGCATACGTTTCGGCTAATTGATTTCGTTTTTCAAGTTGTAATAGATTGTGTAGTTCCGATTTTAATTGCGCTGTAGTTAAATTTTCCTGAATCAATTCTTTGACCACTTCTTCATCCATAATTAAATTAACCAAAGAGATATATTTTAAGGTAATGATTCTCTTAGCAATTTGATACGAAATCCAACTGCCTTTGTAGCAAACTACTTCGGGCACATTGAACAATGCTGTTTCCAAAGTAGCTGTTCCAGAAGTAACTACTGCTGCATGTGAATGACTCAGCAAGTCATAGGTTTTATTCGAAATAAATTGTACGTTTTCATTAGTTAAAAACGGTTTATAAAATTCGTATTCCTGACTTGGAGCTCCGGCAATGACAAATTGATAATCGGGGAAGTCATTAACCACGGATAGCATCACAGATAGCATTTTTACTATTTCTTGTTTTCGACTGCCCGGTAACAAAGCGATGATTGGTTTGTCAGAGAGTTTATTCTCTGCTCTAAATACGGCATCTGTTACCTCTACTCGGTTTGCAATAGCATCTATGAGCGGGTGTCCAACGAAATGAACCGGAAAATGATGTTTTTTCTCATAAAAATCTTTCTCAAATGGAAGAATGACATACATCGCATCTACATCTCTTTTGATAGCTTTAATACGATTTTCTTTCCAAGCCCAAATTTGAGGCGAAATATAATAATGGGTGGGAATGCCTCTTTGTTTTGCCCATTTAGCAATGCGCATATTAAATCCGGGATAGTCAATAAAAATAAGGACATCCGGCTGAAATTGAGCGATGTCTTTTTTACAGAAGGCAATGTTATTCAAAATGGTTTTAATATTCATAAGCACTTCAATAAAACCCATAAATGCCAATTTGCGGTAGTGCTTCACTAAGGTTCCTCCCGTCTGTTCCATCAAATCGCCACCCCAAAATCGAATTTCAGCAGATGAATCTTTTTCATACAACGCTTTCATAAGGTTTGCACCATGTAAATCGCCCGAAGCTTCCCCTGCTATGATATAATATTTCATGCTATTTAATTAAAAATCCCAAGCATTCAATTGTTGAATGGCATGATGAGCGGTTAAATCATAATGAACTGGAACTATAGAAATGTAACCATTTTCTAACGCCCATTCATCGGTATCTGTTCCTTTGTCTTGGTTGATAAATGTGCCCGTTAACCAATAATATTCTTTTCCTTGCGGATTGATTCGTTTATCAAACTCTTCTTGCCACATCGCTTTAGCTTGGCGACAAATTTTAATTCCTTTAATTGCCTCTTGTGATAGCTTTGGAAAATTAACATTCAAAACCACTCCTTCTGGTAAACCTTTTTTAAGTACTTCAAGAGCAATTTGTTTGAGATGTTTTTTAATGGGTTCAAAATCGGCATCCCAACTGTAATCTAACAATGAAAATCCAATGGCAGGAATATTTTCAATACCCGCTTCTACTGCCGCACTCATAGTTCCCGAATAAATGACATTAATGGAAGAATTTGATCCATGATTAATTCCAGAAACACACAAATCAGGTTTGCGATTTAGCAGTTCATTGACCGCTATTTTAACACAATCTACTGGTGTACCACTGCAACTATACTCTTGTTCAATCTCTTTGTCGATATGAACCCGCTCTAATTTGAGGGTATTGTTTATTGTTATGGCATGACCCATAGCGCTTTGCGGACTATCGGGTGCTACTACTACTACTTCTCCTATTTCTTTCATTACGGCAATTAAAGCCCTAATACCAGGCGCAACTATTCCGTCGTCGTTTGTAATAAGAATAAGTGGTTTGGTCATAATTAGTTTTTTGCTAAATTAATTAATTTATATGGAAACCATTTTCTTGTGTTAATAAAAATAGCACTTTAACAAAAATTTATCGTAAATTGCTCTTTTGTGACCTAATTTTTTGTTTAATTTAGTTAAAAATTTTTAATGAAACGTATCGTGGAATATATGAAGAGAAATTATAAGGTTATTTTAGTGATCACTGCATTGTCTGCAGTATTGTGGAGTTTTATACCCTCTGAAAAAAAATCGGATCCTGAAAAAGATAAATTATTATTGGAACTGTTAACAATGGTTCTCGAACGCGGACACTATAGCCCCGTTGCCATTGATGACGCCTTTTCCAAAAAAGTGTATGCCAAATATTTAGACGGGATTGATCCTACTAAACGTTTTTTCTTACAAAGCGACATCGAAGAATTTAGTAAATATGAGTTGCAAATAGACGATATGATCAAACGTAAAGATTTAACCTTTTTTAATCTCACGAACAGTCGTTTATTGCAAAGAATGGAAGAGTGTAGAGCAATTTATGAAGAAGTTCTTGCTGCTCCGTTTGACTTTACTGCTCACGAGAACATCAATGTAGATTATGAAAAATTGCCTTACGCAAAAAACAAAAAAGAACTTATTGATCGTTGGAGAAAACAACTCAAATTACAAGCCCTATCTACTATTACTGATAAACAGAAATTAGAAGAAGACAAAAAATCAAAAGATGCAAGTTATCGCTCTAAATCTTTTGACCTCATCGAGAAAGAAGTGCAAGAAAACAGTTTAAAATCGTTAAATGAATATTTTGATTTTATTCAAAAAGAATTGACTCGAAACGACTGGTTCTCGATCTATATAAATGCAATTGTTGAACGATTTGATCCACACACTTTTTATTTCTCACCAGAGGACAAAGAAAAATTTGATGTAAGCATGAGCGGCACCTTTGAAGGAATTGGTGCACGTCTTCAAAAGAAAAATGATGCCGTAGAGATTTCGGAATTGATTTCGGGAGGACCCGCATGGAAAGGAAAAGAATTAGAAGCTGGTGATTTAATTTTAAAAGTAGCCCAAGGGAAAGAAGAACCTATTGATGTAGCAGGGATGCGACTCGACGATGTGGTTAAAAAAATAAAAGGTCCAAAAGGGACTGAAGTTCGATTAACCGTAAAAAAAGTCGATGGTTCTATTAAAGTCATTTCAATAATTAGAGATGAAGTAGAAACCGAAGAAACTTTTGCAAAATCATCTATTGTAGAGAAAGACGGAAAACGTTTTGGGATAATTTATTTACCCAAATTCTATATTAGTTTTGAAAACAAAGAAAACAGAGACGCTTATAAAGACATCGCTGTAGAAATTGAACGATTGAAAGCGCAAAATATCGACGGTTTAGTAATGGATTTAAGAGATAACGGTGGCGGCTCTTTAGAAACGGTTGTCAAAATGGTGGGATTGTTTATTCCAGAAGGACCCGTGGTGCAAGTAAAAGGCCCAGGAAGAAATCCTGAGATTTTACCCGATCCCGATAAAAAAGTACAATATGACGGACCCTTAGTGGTTATGATCAATAATTTTTCGGCTTCTGCTTCAGAAATTTTTGCAGCCGCCATTCAAGATTATAAAAGAGGAATTGTCGTAGGTAGTAAACATTCTTATGGTAAAGGAACGGTTCAAAATGTAATTGATTTGAATCAATTTATCAGAGGCAATTCCTATGGTGATTTAGGCGCCCTAAAAACAACCATACAAAAATTTTATAGAATTAATGGAGGATCTACCCAACGTGAAGGAGTAATGAGTGATATTGTTTTTCCTGATCGTTATACTTATTTAGACATGGGAGAACGTGATGAAGAAAGTGCCTTGCCTTGGGATAAAATTGCTCCAGCTTCTTATGATCCATTACCAATAAATTATGATCAAATTATTGCTAATAGCAAAAAAAGAATTGCAGCTAATGCCTACTTTAAATTAATTGATGAAAACGCAAAATGGATCTATGAGCGTAAAGATGACAATACATTTAGTTTAAATTTAAATCAATTTAAAAAAGAAATGGAGCAGTCCGATGCAAAAATTAAAAAATTTAAAGTGCTATTAGATTACAACAATAAACTAAATTTCACATCACTTCCTAACGAGGTGACTCTGTTTGAAAAAGATAGCTTGTTGAAACAAAAGAGAGAAAGATGGCATGAAGATTTACAAAAAGATGTCTATATTGAAGAAACTTTAAATGTAATTGCCGAAATTAAGGCCAGTAAAAACGGTAAAGCATTGCCTAAAAAATTAAGCATCAATTAAAAATAAAAAAACCTCAACTTAAGTTGAGGTTTTTTTATATGTATTAGCTATAATAATCAATTACCATTCATTTACTTTGTTAGCGTCTAATTTGATGAAGATAAATAACAATATGGTAAAGGCCCACAAACTTGATCCTCCATAAGAGAAAAACGGTAAGGGAACACCAATGGTTGGAAACAACTTAATTAACATAGCTATATTTACAAAAAAGTGCATGAACAAATAGGTAGCCACACAATATCCATAAATACGACTAAATTTTGTTTTTTGGTTTTCGGCCAAATAAATAATCCGAAGGAATAAGGCAACAAACAAGGCAATAACAAAAGTAGACCCGATGAATCCCCTTTCTTCTCCCACTGTTGTAAAAATATAATCGGTGTGCTGCTCGGGAACAAAGCCTCCTTTGGTTTGCGTGCCTTCAAGATAACCTTTGCCAAAAAATCCACCCGAACCTATGGCAATCATCGATTGATCTAAATTGTATCCTTCTTTTTTCATATCCACATCATCACCGATTAACACATTGATCCGGTCTTTTTGATGCGCTTCTAATACATTGTTGTACACAAAACTTACTGAAAACGAAAACGCAACAATTACTACATAAACTAATCCGTAAACGACAGGATTTCTAGAAATTTTACGATTCAATATATAATGAGCAATCATGAAGATAAAAACGATAATAACCAAGTAAGTGGGTGCTATAACGAGAGATAAGAAAAATAGGACAATGGCCGCAATTCCAGATATAAAAAACCAACTAGGAAGGCCCTCTCTGTTTAGTACAAAAATTAAAGAAATGAAAATCATCGCACTTCCGGCATCGGGCTGCATCAAAATGAGAAAAATGGGCAATCCCATAATGGCTAATCCCATCAACTGGTGCTTGGTAAACTTTAAATTGATCTGTGAATAACTTAAATATTTTGCCAATAATAGAGCCGTTGCTGTTTTTACAAATTCGGAGGGCTGAAAACCAAATCCCCCAAATTGATACCAGTTGGTTTGCCCTTTAATCGTTTTTCCAAAGACAAACAATCCTAATAATAAAATAATACCGATACCATAAAAAACAAAGGAAAAACGTTCAAACAACTTTGCATCAGTAAATAAAATGATGAAAATAATGGGTATGGTTAATCCAATGAAAAGCATTTGACGACCATAGATTTGAGAAAGATCAAAAAGGGAGGTTTCTTCTATAGGAAGTGATGCAGAATAAATAGTCATCCATCCCATTATTACTAAAACGGTATACAGTAAAATGGTAATCCAGTCGATACTTGATCCTACGGGTTGATTTTTCATTTTAGTCGTTTTCTTCTTCTTTTTTAGCTTCTCCTAGTTGTGATTCAACGCTTGAAAGTGCAGTATCTTCCTCTGTTGAACGGCTAATACGTTGATAAATGATGTTCTCTATTTTTTTATACTCTGGTGCCAAACTTCCTTTAAGCATTCTTTCTTCTAAATCGGTGCGAGAAATTTTTCCATTGATGTACTTTTCGATCATTAAAGTTGCTATAGGCCCTGCCCAAGTAGCCCCATATCCCGAATTTTCAATGAAAACAGCAATCGCAATTTTTGGATTATCTCTCGGAGCAAAAGCAACAAAAATAGAATGGTCTTTCAATTGATAAGTCTTGCCTCCTACTCTAATTTTGTTTTCTGCTGTACCTGTTTTTCCACAAATTTTAATGCCTTCCACTCTAAATCCAGCACCCGTTCCATGATTGTATACATCTTCCAATCCTTGAATAATAGGTTCAAAATATTTTTTATTAATAGTGGTATAATGTCTTGTGGTAAACTTTTTGTCAAGGGTTTGATTTTTAATGCTTTTCACAATATGAGGAGTATAATAAAACCCTCTATTAGCAACAGTTGCCATCATATTAGCCAATTGCATCGGCGAGGTCAAAATTTCCCCTTGACCAATGGCATTAGAAATGATATAAGAACTGCGAATGGGCGCTCCTTTATACATTTTTTTATACATCTTGGAAGTAGGTACAAGTCCTTTGGCTCCAATGGGCATATCGGTTCCTAAATATTGTCCTAAACCAAAACTCTTTACGTGTTTTGACCAATTATCTACGCTGTAATAGGAATTTTTATATTTTTCGATAGTGCGTTTGTAGGTATTTCCAAAATACGAATTACAGGATTTATAAATCCCGTTGTTCAATTGTAGTTCATGTAATCCACAGTGACACCGCATAAAACGTCCAAAATTAGCTCCATGATTACAATAAAATATACTTTGTTCGTCGATAACTTTTTCTTGCAAACCAATGAGTCCCGTAATAATTTTAAACGGTGATCCCGGAGGATAGGTCGCTTGTAAACCACGATCATAAAGCGGTTTAGAAATAGAATCGTTGTATAAAGCGGTGTAGTTTTTAGAACGCTGTCTTCCAACTAACATGGCCGGATCAAAAGTTGGCGCAGAAACCAAAGCTAATATTTCTCCAGTTTTAGGTTCAATGGCTACAATACCTCCTCTTTTATTGGTCATTAATTCGGTACCATATTTTTGAATCTCATGATCAATGGTTATTTTTAAATCATTTCCTTGTTGGGAAATGGTATCAAATTCGCCTTCTTTATAGGGTCCGATAATTTTGTTGTGTTTGTCTCTCAGTAAATATTTCACTCCTTTAATGCCGCGAAGGATTTCCTCATATTCCTCTTCTACGCCTTGTTTCCCAATCAAATCACCACTGTTGTAGTACTCATTTTTCTTTAAGATGGCGTCATTTACTTGGGTAATGAATCCGAAAATATTAGCACAATCTTTAACTTGGTAATCTCGTAACGATCTTTTTTGGGAGTAAAATCCTTCAAATTTTCGTTCCTTTTCCTGAAATGCTGCGTATTCTGCTTTGTTTAATTGGGCCAAAAAAACCGAAGGAAGCATAGGGCTATATACTCTTGCTTTATTTACCTTACGAATAAAATCGGACTTTGAAATGTGCAAAAGGTTACAAAATTCGAGGGTATCAATATTTTTGATCTCACGAGGCACCACCATGATATCATAGGAAGGTTGATTTGCCACTAAAAGTTTACCGTTACGATCATAAATATATCCCCGTTCAGGAAAATCAAAAATCTTTTTAATGGCATTATTTTCAGATTTTAATTTTAGAGAATCATCAATTACTTGCAAATAGAAAATGCGAATAATAAAAATAATGGAGGTAATAATTATTACAGCGGGCAATGCAATTTTTCTCATCGTCTGTTTGGCTTAATTAAGTAAACTATTAGTATACAAATGGTAAATGTGAAAAGTGTGCTAGCTAGGGTACGTGTCAAAATGGTAAAGATCAATCCAAGTCTGAAATATTCTAAACAGAATAGGATGAAATGATGCACAAGAATAGCTAAGAGCAAAAGTGTTATGCGCTCGGGCGACATTTTATCGGCTATCTTTACGGTTTGATATACATAACTCAATCCAAAAGAAAATTTAAACAACGTGGGGCGCAAATAGGCTAATGCTATGGATGCCGTGGTATGGATTCCTCCAGAATTACAAAACATATCTAAAGAAAGTCCTAAGAAAAAACTACCCAATAGCAAGACACTTTTATTGCTGTTTACAGGATACAAAATGATAAATAGAATATAGGGATACGGATTGAGGTATCCAAACAAATTGATGTTGTTAAATATCAATACTTGTAAGGATAAAAAAACGATAAATCGAATACTATTTAATACACTGTTGTTCACTTATTTTTTAGGTGCTGTTGTAATGGTTTCTAGATCTTGTTTTTGTTTTTTCAATTTGTTTTCAATAATGTATACATATCCTAATGCCGTCATATCATTAAATAACCGAACATTAATAGTATAATAATTTGTTTTTCGATCAATAAAAATTTTATCGATTTTTCCTACCGGGATATTTTCTGGAAAAATATCTGAATTTCCCCCTGTTACTATAGAATCTCCTTTTCGAAGTGAAGCCAGTCTTGGAACATCAATCAACTGTGCAAATCCAACATTTTTTCCATCCCACACCAATGATCCAAAATGATCTGAATTTTTAATCTTGGCATTGATTTTTGATTTGATGTTTAATATGCTTTGAATAGTGGCAAAATCCTTAGCTGTTTTTTCAACAATTCCCACCACTCCTTTGTCATTAATTACACCCATATCGGTTTTGATGCCAAGGGCATTTCCGGCGTTTATGGTAATATAATTTTCTCTAGCATTAAATGAATTTCTTACTACTTTACCCACAACAACATTGAAATTATTCAAGTCATTTCTAAAAAGAGTTTTAGAAGTAATTAGCGTGTCTTTTCTATTGAATAACATTTCTTTCAACAAAGCATTTTCAGAAGCTAATTCTTTGTTTTTTTCTTTAAGACTTAAATACTCATTAACATCATTAATTTTTGTATACACCGAACCCGAAATTCTGTTTGCCGAGTTGATGTATTCGCTTCTATGATAGGTATGAGAGGTAATGATAAGTGTTAGCGATAGGATTAAAAGCAGCAAAAACAGCAATTTATAGCTGTTTTTTATGATAAAATTAATTATTTGCTGCATGGACTATTACTTATTTAATCAAAATTCCTTTGTACTTGTTGATGTTTTTTAATGCCATTCCTGTTCCTCTTACAACGGCTCTTAATGGATCTTCGGCAATATAAACCGGCAAATCTGTTTTTAATGAAATTCTTTTATCCAAACCTCGTAACATGGATCCTCCACCTGCTAAATAAATTCCGGTAGTATAAATATCTGCCGCTAACTCTGGAGGCGTTTGCGATAAGGTTTCCATTACTGCATCTTCAATCCGTTGAATAGATTTGTCTAATGCTTTTGCAATTTCTCTATAAGAAACATTTACTTGTTTTGGTTTTCCAGTTAGCAAGTCTCTACCTTGAACCGACATATCTTCTGGTACATTATCTAAATCTTCTATCGCAGCACCAATTTGAATTTTAATTTTTTCTGCCGTAGTTTCTCCCACAAATAAATTGTGTTGGGTTCTCATATAGAAGACAATGTCGTTTGTGAAAACATCTCCTGCAATTTTTACAGATTTATCACAAACAATTCCCCCTAGAGCAATCACAGCAATTTCAGTAGTTCCCCCTCCGATATCCACAATCATGTTCCCTTTTGGTTGCATAATATCTACGCCAATACCAATTGCGGCAGCCATAGGTTCATGTATCAAGTAAACTTCTTTTCCATTCACACGCTCAGCCGATTCTTTTACTGCACGCATTTCCACTTCGGTAATACCTGATGGAATACAAATGACCATGCGAAGTGCTGGGGTAAAAAACTTTTTCTTTAATGCTGGAATACTTTTAATGAACATTTTGATCATTTGTTCAGAAGCATCAAAATCAGCAATAACGCCATCCTTTAAAGGCCGAATTGTCTTGATGTTTTCATGAGTCTTACCTTGCATCATATTGGCCTCTTTTCCTACGGCTATGATTTTACCAGTCACACGATCACGAGCAACAATTGACGGACTATCGATAACAACTTTGTCGTTATGTATGATAAGAGTATTAGCGGTACCAAGGTCGATAGCGATATCCTCGGTCATGAAATCAAAAAATCCCATAGTTTTATAAAGGGTTTAACGTTTTTGTTTAATTCTATACAACTAGCAAAACTATGAAAATAATCTGGAATATTTTCAAATTAAAACGCATTAAAAAAATTATTTTTAATGCGTTTTAAAATTATCGAATAAAATACAAAATTAATGTTTAAAATGGCGTATGCCTGTAAACACCATTGCCATATTATTGTCGTTACAATACTGAATACTTAATTCGTCTTTTATAGATCCTCCTGGTTGAATCACTGCAGTAATTCCGGCCTTGTTTGCAATTTCAACACAATCGGGAAATGGGAAAAATGCATCACTCGCCATTACAGCGCCGGTTAAATCAAATTCAAAAGATGTTGCTTTCTCAATGGCTTGTTTTAAAGCATCTACTCGAGATGTTTGTCCGGTTCCGGAAGCACAAAGTTGTTTGTTTTTGGCAAAAACAATAGTATTAGACTTGGTGTGCTTGCATATTTTAGAGGCAAATAACAAATCTTCTATTTCGGCTGCTGAGGGTGTTAATGTTGTAACTGTTTTTAAATGCGTGTTTGCATCTGTAACATTATCTTTGTCTTGAACCAAAACGCCATTTAAACAGGTACGCACATTTTTTTGGGGCAATTCAACTTCATTAATAATTAATATAATTCGATTCTTTTTTTCTTCCAATAAATCGATTGCTTCTTGTGCATAGGCTGGCGCAATAACTACCTCACAAAATAATTTATTTATTTCTTCTGCTGTGGCCAAGTCAATAGTGCCGTTAGCAATTAGCACACCACCAAAAGCAGATGTAGGATCTGCTGCTAAAGCATCTAAATAGGCTTGTCGCATACTGTTGCGAGAAGCTAATCCACAAGCGTTGTTGTGTTTTAATATCGCAAATGTAGGTTCTTCTCCTTTAAATTCATTCATGAGATTAACGGCAGCATCTACGTCAAGTAAGTTGTTATAGGATAATTCCTTACCGTGAACTTTAGTAAACATTTGATCAAAATCGCCAAAGAAATACCCTTTTTGATGAGGATTTTCGCCATAACGAAGAATTTGTCCATGCGCCACACTCGTTTTTAAATACGTTTCATCGGTGTTGAAATAATTAAAAATAGCCCCATCATAATGAGAGGATACATGTATGGCTTTTGTGGCTAATAAACGTCTGTTTTCAAGCGAAGTTGCCCCATTATTTTCTGTATAATAGTGTAAAAAAAGCGCATACTCCTCTACTGAAGGTACTATAACCGTGTCTTTGAAATTTTTTGCAGCTGCTCTAATTAATGAAATCCCTCCAATATCAATTTTTTCAATTATATCTGCTTCGCCAGCCCCAGAGGCTACTGTTTTTTCGAAGGGGTACAAATCAACAATAACTAGATCGATTTGAGGAATATTAAATTCTTGCATTTGTTGCATATCGCCCGAATGGTCCTGACGGTTTAATATACCTCCGAAAATTTTAGGATGTAAAGTTTTTACTCTTCCGCCTAATATTTCTGGAAAAGCAGTAATATCTTCAACTGCCACTACCGGAATGCCTAGATTTTTTATAAAAATTTCGGTGCCTCCTGTAGAATAAATGGTCACATTGTTTTGATTTAAAGCTCGAACTATCGGCTCCAATCCTGTTTTATCAAATACAGAAATCAAGGCAGAAGCAATTTTTTTTGAAGTATTCATTGTGGTGTATTGTTTAAAGTACAAAAGTAGGTATACTTCTTAAAACATTCAACTTAATTTAAAGTGTTTTTTAATAATTATTGGGAAAATAGTTTGTTTTTTGAGTTTAAAAAATTTAAAATTATTTAGCGCTTTCTAAAAAAAACTACTTATGTTTCAAAAAAAAATTATATTTGTATTTGTTTTTATTAAAAAATAAAAAACAACTGTAAATTTTAATTGCCCGAAAGCACCTTTTTAAACTCAGATGAAAAAAATTTGTATATTTTTACTTTTAATAGCTTCTAGCAGTTTTGCTCAACTAAAAATTGCAAACGGCGCTCAACTCACAGTATCTAATGGCGATTTTTTATATGCCAATGAAGCGATTGTTAATGAAGGATCACTACTATTAAATTCAGGAAAACTTATCGTAGCCCATGATTTTAATAATGCTGCAGGCACCTTAAGTGCGGCAAATGCTACACTTGAATTCGTTGGAGGCGCTACACAAAGTTTAACCTTTGGCAGTAGCGACCTGGCTAAAAGAGTAGAATTAAACAAGTCTGCCAATACAGCCTCAGTTGCTGATGGAAAACTTACCATTACCGACGGCTTCAAATCGGTAGCAGGAACTTTAGATGCTGCCGAGAAAATTGTACTACAAAGCACTAGTACAAAAACAGCTATTGTAGAGCAATCTATTGCCGGTACGGTTAATAATTTAGTGGTTGAGCGTTATATCCCTGCCAAACGTGCTTTCCGATTATTGAGTTCTCCTGTAACATCAACAACAACAATTAAATACAATTGGCAAGAAAACCAAAACAATACCAGTACTTTATATACCGATAATACTAATACGACTTCGGGCTATGGAACACATATTGCCGGCTCTACTTCTGGCAGTAATGGATTTGATGCTACTCAAACTGGTAATGCCTCTTTGTTCCTTTTTGACAATACCACTCAAACATGGAGTGGCATAAGCAATACTGACACCAACAGACTAACAGCGGGTGGAGCCTATCGATTAATGGTGCGAGGCGATCGTTCTATTGATATGAATACCAATACTCCCTTGCCAACAGTTACAACCTTGCGATCAAGAGGAACATTAAAAATTGGTTCGCACACCATTACAGGATTAAACACAACTGCAGATGCATTTAACATTATTGGAAATCCTTATCAGAGTCCGGTAGACATTGCTGGGGTATTAACCGCTAGTACCAATGTGAAAACCACCCATTATTTTGTTTGGGATCCAAAAGTAGGAGGAATCAATGGAAGAGGAGCTTTTGTGACTTACACTTTTTTAAACAATAGCAATAACGTATCGGGTTCGCTTGTGAACCAATACCTACAGCCTATGCAAGCCTGTTTTGTGAACACTTTAGCCAATGGCGCTTGTAGTGTAGCGTTCCAAGAAAGCAATAAACATACTACCACCAATGAAAATGTATATCGAATAGCCTCTTCAACATTACCGAGTCTACAATTAAATTTGTTTGATGCAACTTCCTTCAATCAAGACGCAACAGCATTAGACGGCGTATTGTGTTTCTTTCGTAGTGACTTTTCCAATGGATTAGATCCTTTTGATGCTGGAAAGCTTACCAATCTAGATGAAAATTTGTCGTTACTTGTAGATAACACCTTGCAAAGTATCGGAACCTATAATGCGCCTATACATACTACCGTTTATCCTCTAAATCTTACCAATTTTAGACATCAAAATTACATTTTCAAAGCTAAATTAGCACATTATGATGGCTTATCTCCTTATTTATTGGATCAATTTATAGGCACAACAACCGTTCTTGAAGACAACAGCACTTATGCCTTTTCTGTAGATCCAAATCAATTGGCATCACGTGCAACCGATCGTTTCAAAATTGTATTCCAAAACACTGCTTTGTCTACCGATGATTTTGATAAAAACATCGTCTTATTTCCAAATCCAGCAAACGCAGGTGAAAGTTTCTATTTGCAAGGTTTAAATGCGGAAACAAGCTTAACAGTATATACGGTTTTAGGCCAAAAAATACCTACTGAAACACAAATACAAGGAGCGTATCTAAAAGTAACTCCAAAAATTAGTGTAAGCCAAGGTATTTATCTGGTTACAATTACAACCGAGGATCAGACTACTTCAATCAAATGGATAGTTGAATAACGGATAATTTTATGATGAAGCAAAATTTAAAAATAACTTTATTCCTAATTTTTACACTTGGTTTTATTCAACCCCTATATGCTCAATCTTTTGACGATGATGTTCAAGACGTTCCAATTGATGAATCACTCTTATTTGTACTATTGGGTGGTCTATTAATCGCTTTCCATTTTTTAAAAGAATTTAAAAATAGCGAAAAGGAACAGGATAAAATTTAGTATCTAGTAGAAATAAAATAACCCTAAATTCTGGAGTTCAAAATTTAGGGCTAATCAAGTGCGGGTAAAAGGACTCGAACCTTCACACCTTGCGGCACCAGATCCTAAGTCTGGCGTGTCTACCAATTTCACCATACCCGCGATAATGGGTGTGCAAATATAATGTTTTCGATTAAATTTGCAAAACTTAATCCATTTATTTTAGGATTGAAAATAAAAAAACCTCTCAAAAAATGAGAGGTTTTTTTGTATGTAGTAAAAAAATTACGCTTCAAATGGAATAACCGATACAAACGATTTGTTTTCCGCTTTTTTCTGGAATTTTACAACTCCATCCACTTTAGCATGTAACGTATGATCTTTTCCCATGTAAACATTTTCACCTGGGTTGTGCTTCGAACCTCTTTGTCTAACAATGATGTTTCCAGCAATGGCAGCTTGACCACCATAAATCTTTACGCCTAAACGTTTCGATTCTGATTCTCTACCATTCTTCGAACTACCGACACCTTTCTTGTGAGCCATGATGTTATATATTAAATGTTATTCTTCCGTTTTTGGTTTACGAGTTGCTTTAGCTTTTGGCTTAACTTCTTTATTAGCTTCGGTTACTTCAACCTCCACTTCTTTTTTAGTTGCTTTTTTCTTAGCTGCTGCAGCTACAATTCCTTCAATTAAAATTTGAGTGAATGATTGTCTGTGACCGTTTTTCTTTTTGTAACCTTTTCTTCTTTTCTTTTTGAAGACAATTACTTTATCACCTTTTAAGTGTTGTAACACTTTGGCTTCTACTGAAGCACCTTCTACAGCTGGGGCGCCTAAAGTTATGTTTCCGCTATCATCTAACAAAAGAATTTTGTCGAAAGAAACTTTCGAACCTTCTTCTGAAGCTAAACGGTGAACATAAACCTTTTGGTCTTTGCTTACTTTGAATTGTTGCCCTGCTATCTCTACGATTGCGTACATAACAATGAGTTTAGTTAAAAATTTTAAGGTTGCAAATATACAATAAATAATAAATCAAACAACTAAATCATGGAATAAAATATATTTTTTTAATAAATGCTAAAAATATAAAATAAAATAGCCCATTTTTGTAACATTATTTCTAAAACACGACAAATTAAAATTATATCAACAAATTAATAACGTATGAAAAAATCTTTAATGGCTTTGGGAACTGCACTAATGCTAGGCGGAACAGCTTCTGCACAAAAAGTAACCTTTGAAGAGTTTGATTTAGACAACGGTTTACACGTAGTACTTCATCAAGACAATTCTGCTCCAGTGGTAATTACATCAGTAATGTATCATGTGGGCGCTAAAGACGAACAACCAAATCGAACTGGTTTTGCGCACTTTTTTGAACACCTTTTATTTGAAGGTACTAAAAATATCGCACGAGGTGAGTGGTTTAAATTAGTTACTGCAAATGGAGGTAACAACAATGCAAATACTACCGACGACAGAACGTACTATTACGAAGTGTTTCCTTCTAACAATTTAGAATTAGCTTTATGGATGGAATCAGAGCGCTTGATGCATCCAGTTATCAATCAAATTGGAGTAGATACTCAAAATGAAGTAGTAAAAGAAGAAAAAAGACTTCGTATTGACAACCAACCTTACGGAAATTTAATCAAAGCTGTTAAAGAAAAAATGTTTAAAGTTCATCCTTATAAGTGGACTACCATTGGAGAAATGGAGCATTTAGACGCGGCTACTTTAGAGGAGTTTCAAGCATTTAATAAAAAATTCTATGTGCCTAATAATGCCGTTTTAGTAGTTGCAGGTCAGTTTGACAAAGCACAAGCAAAAGAATGGATTACCAACTATTTTGGAGCCATTCCTAAAGGAGCGCCCGTAACACGTGAAAAAATAGAAGAAGCTCCTATTACAGCAGAATTCAGAGCCTCTTGGGAAGATCCAAACATCCAAATCCCAATGTTAGTAGCTTCATATAGAACACCTTCAATGAAATCTCGTGATGCGCGAGTATTAGATATGATCTCGGCTTATTTATCCGACGGGAAAAGTTCTAAGTTGTACAAAAAAATTGTGGACGAGAAAAAAATGGCCTTACAAATTGGTGCCTTCAATTACAGCCAAGAAGACTATGGTATGTACTTGATTTATGGATTACCAATGGGTGAAAATACATCAGAATCCATTTTAAAAGAAATTGATGAAGAAATTGTAAAAATGCAAACCGAATTAATTTCGGAAACCGATTTTCAAAAACTACAAAATAAATTTGAAAGCAACTATGTAAGCAACAATGCTTCAGTTGAAGGAATTGCAGATAATTTAGCAACTTACTACATGTTATACGGCGACATCAATTTGATCAATACAGAAATTGATATTTACCGCTCTATCTCAAGAGAAGAAATTAGAGACATTTCAAAAAAATATTTAAACGCAAACCAGCGATTAATATTAGATTACGTTCCTGCTAAAGATAAAGCGCAAAACTAAGATTTGAAGAATATGAAAAAATTTATATACATAGCAGCCAGTTTATTTTTAACAATAACTATGCAAGCACAAGATAGACCGCAGCCTAAACCAGGACCTGCACCATCCATCAACATCAATAAGCCACAAAGTTTTGTGCTTAAAAACGGGTTGAAAGTTTTAGTGGTAGAAAACCATAAATTACCGCGTGTTTCTTTTAATCTTACCTTAGACAACGCACCCTATGCAGAAGGTGCTAAAAAAGGGGTTTCTGATCTTTTGAGCAGTATGATTGGTAATGGAACACAAACCAAAAACAAAGATGCATTTAATGAAGAAATTGATTTCTTAGGAGCTAATATTGATTTTTATGCGTCTGGCGCTTCGGCAAACGGTTTGTCTCGCTATTCTAAAAGAATTCTTCAATTAATGGCTGATGGAGCTCTAAACCCATTATTTGTTCAAACAGAATTTGACAAAGAGAAAGCTAAAATTATCGAAGGCCTAAAATCGGATGAAAAAAGCGTATCCGCTATTGCTCGTCGTGTCGAAAATGTTTTGACCTATGGAAAAGATCATTACAAAGGCGAATTCACGAGCGAAGAGACCTTGAAAAATGTAACTCTAGAGGACGTTATCAATAACTACAATACCTATTTTGTTCCGGCTAATGCCTATTTAGTAATCGTAGGAGACGTGAAGTTTAAATCGGTGAAAAAAGAAGTTGAAAAACTATTTGGAGAATGGAAAGCAGCAACAGCGCCTCAGCCAATATATGCAGATCCAAAAGACGTACAATACAGTCAAATCAACTTTATTGATACTCCAAATGCCGTGCAATCCGAAATTGCTTTGGTAAATTTAGCCACCTTAAAAATGACCGACAAAGAATACTTTGCCGTTCTGTTAGCCAATCAAGTATTAGGCGGGGGTGGTGAAGGCAGATTGTTTTTAAACCTTCGTGAAAAACACGGTTGGACTTATGGCGCCTATTCTTCCATTGGTTCTGGAAAATACATCAATAAATTTCGCTCAGGATCTTCTGTTCGAAATGCAGTTACAGACAGCGCGGTTGTAGAAATTTTTAATGAACTCAAGAGAATTAGAACTGATTTAGTTTCTGAAGAAGATTTAAGAAATGCGAAAGCAAAGTATGTTGGAAATTTTGTAATGCAAATTGAAAAGCCTACAACTATTGCAGGCTATGCATTGAACAAAGAAACGCAAGGATTACCAGAAGATTTTTACGAAAACTACATTAAAAACATCAATGCTGTTACCGCAGAAGATATTAGAAATGCAGCCAATAAATTTTTCTTAGCCGAGCAAACCCGAGTAATCATTGTAGGAAAAGCTACCGATGTATTACAAGGATTAGAGGCGTTAAGTAAAAGAGATAAATTACCCCTTTTTTACTTTGACAAATATGGTAATCCAACCAAAAAACCAGAAGTTAAAAAACCGGTGCCTGCAGGCATAACTGCTCAAACCGTTTTAAATGATTACATCAAAGCAATTGGTGGGGAAAAAGCGGTGAAAAATGTAAAAACATTAGCCGTAAAGTCGTCTGGAATTATTCAAGGTACTGCGCTTGAAATGGTAACAAAAACGGCTCCTAAAAAATTAGCTTTTGAAATGAAAGCGATGGGAATGACGATGTCTAAACAAATCGTTAACGAAAAAGAAGCTTATGCTATGCAACAAGGCAATCGTAAAGATTTTACAGGTGACGAATTAAAAGAAATGCAAGCTGAAGCCAATACGTTTAAAGAATTAGCGTTATTAACCGATAAGGAAATAACGGTAACCTGTATAGAAAATATTAATGGTGCCGATGCTTATGCGCTTAAAAACGGAAAATCAACTTTATATTACGATGTAAAAACAGGATTTAAAGTAGCCGAAGCAAAAGAAGCAGAACAAAGAGGTCAAAAAATGACACAAACTACTTATTTCCAAGACTATAAGGAAGTTAAAGGATTAAAATTTCCTTATAAAATAATAATGAATGTAGGAATCGAAATTGAATTAACAACCACAGAAGTTAAAATTAACGAGGGAGTTACAGATGCCGATTTTAAATAATCACCTAAATTACTAGACTAAAGCGCTCAAGAAATTGGGCGCTTTTTTTTATTTTTTACCCGAAAAATAAACCCCAACCAATACAATGAATGCTCCTAAAGCTTGAACCAATGTCAAGGTTTCATTCATAAATAAAAAGCCTAAAAATATAGCGACCACCGGTATAATATAGGTAACTGAAGAAGCAAAAACAGGGGATGACAACTGAATAAGTTTAAAAAATAAAATATTGGACAATCCGGTTCCTATTATTCCTAACACCGCAATATAGCCCAGCGCATTTTGTACTTTTTCTTGGTGCACAATTTCAAAAAACCCGGTACAATACAATACGATAAGTGCCGGAATAAACATCACCACAAAATTTCCAGTACTTATAGTTAACGGTTTTAAATCGGATAAATATTTTTTAATCAGGTTGACATTAATGCCATAAAATATCGAAGCCAACACAATTAATATCGCATAATAATAATTTTCGGTGGTGCTTGCTCCACTGCCCGATAACACTAATAAGGCACAACCTACAAAACCAATAATTACGCCAAAAATTTGTCTTCGCTGTACGTCTAATCCAAAGAAAAACAATCCTACTAACAAGGTATTTAATGGGGTTAATGAATTTAAAATAGCACCAACCGAACCATCAATTTTTGAGAGTGCAATAGCAAACAAAAAAGCAGGTACAAAAGTGCCAAACACTGACGTTAATGCAATATATTTCCATTTGTACATCGGAATTTTTGCAATTTGTTTACCTCCTACTAAAAATAAAAAACATGCCGCAAATAAAATACGTAAACTTCCTAATTGAATAGTATTAACTCCTTGCAATCCTAATTGCATGAGTATAAAAGAACTTCCCCAAACACAGCCTAAAAATCCTAATAAATACCATTTTGTACTATTACTTTCCATAATCAAAATTTCTTTGCCAAAATTGAGTTTTTATTTTTAAAAACACACTATGATTTTTTGTAAATTTGTAACGACTTATTAAAGAGTCCATTTATCCCATATATCCCATGAAAAATATTCAAAACATAGCTATTGCAACAATAATCGTGTTTTTTTCTGTAAGTTGTAAAAAAGAAGCCTCGTTAGAAACAAAAGACGTTACTAAAGCAAAAACAGAAATTGCGGCTAAAAATTTAGAAACGGCCAACTTTACCATTGACGGAATGACTTGCGCGATAGGTTGTGCCAAAACCATTGAAGGCAAACTAATCGAAACCGAAGGTGTGCAAGAAGCTGTGGTAGATTTTGAAAGCAAAATCGCTACGGTTTCCTTTGACAAAACAAAACAAAACATCAATACAATTTCAACTACAATTGAAAAAGTGGCAGGTGGTGATGCCTACAAAGTAAGTAAAAGTGAGATTCAGACCGTTAAATAATAGAAGTATCAAATTTATATAAAAAAGGCACGATTAAGTGTCTTTTTTTATTTCCAAATTAAGGTTTCCATAATTCTTCGCATATCGTCTTGCACATATTGAGTAGCCGGTAAGATCGAATCGTAATTGGGTTTTGCATAAAAATAAACACTTCCCGTCATAAAATGCTTGGTACTATCAGTAGCATAGAATAATGCATTAGTTGCTGCATTTCCGCCCACTTTATAAAACATTCCAAATACTTTTTTATTGGAATTAACAAAAGGCTGTTCCAAAATATCGTCGGCTTTCAAGGTATGCAACTTATAGGTCAAATTTTGAGCGTCTTGTAATAGTTTATCCATGTCGTTATGCACTTCCTTATACGTTAAGTATACGGTTGCTTTCATTTTTGGATATTGAATTTCATAGGAACAACTGTTGTTTTTAAGCTGGGCTATAGCATTCACTTCAAAAGAAAAGGGACAGTTAGACTTTAGGGCTCTATAATTTGGTGCTGGATATTCCAAACGCAACTGACTTGTAGGTTTAGGAACTGTTTCCTCTTTACAAGAAAAAAATACAAATGCAAACAATAGGAAGACCGATTTTAAAAAAGGTAATTTCATAGTAATGGAACGATAAAAAATCGATTTTATGCTACTTTTTTGAATTTTTATTATTAAAACGGTGCTTCATCAGGCGCACTTCCTGAGGGAAGAGATGATTTTCCTAAATCCGTTTCTTTTTTGGTAGTTAAAAATGTGAATTCAGTAACTTGAATTTCTGTTGTGTATTTTGTAGCACCGTCTTCAGCTTGCCATTGACGTGATTTAATGCGTCCCTCAATATAAATTTTATCGCCTTTAGATAGGTATTTTTCACAAATCTCTGCCGCTTTATTGCGCACCACAATATTGTGCCATTCTGTAGAAGTAATTTTCTCTCCGGTGGTTTTATTAATATAGACTTCATTTGTTGCTAAAGGAAATCTTCCGATGCAATTTCCCCCTTCAAAGTAATGCATTTTAATTTCATCTCCTAAATGACCAATTAAAATGACTTTATTTAATGTCCCATTCATGGCTTATAGCGTTTTTGTATTATTCAAAAGTAATAATTTATAATGAATTAAAACAAGTGGATTGTATAAAATTATGAATAACAACAGGAAATGGCAATTTTTGAATTTCGTCTCGCGATTTTGCGCCCAAAATTTTCTGATCCAATTTGAAACCATAAAATCGAATATACAAATGTTGGTGCGATAATTTATGTTGCACAACTTCTGTAGAAAGCACACAAATATCAGTCGCTTTTTGTCCAAAGAAGTGAGTCGTTTTCAATTGATCAACAAATGAAATTTCATCGGTTAATTCGTCAGTTTCAATCAATGTAAATTCGTATAAATTCTCCCATATTCCTTTGCCTTCACGTTTTTGAACCACAAACTTTTCCTCTTGATCTTGAATAATTAAATAGTTAAAATACTTGGATGTTACTTTTGTTTTTTTGCTTTTTATGGGCAAAAGAGCCACTTTTTTATGTTGTAAAGCTGAGCAAGAATTAGACAATATACAGGCCTCACAATTTGGATTTTTAGGTACGCATTGCAATGCGCCAAACTCCATTATGGCTTGATTAAAAAGGGCTGCGTTATCTATTGGCAAGACTTTTTGAGCCAGCTTTTGAAATTCTTTTTTAGTTTTACCTTCCGAAATGTCAAGGTCTATATTAAAATAACGGCTCAGTACCCGAAACACATTTCCGTCAACAACTGCCACAGGTTCATCATATGCAAATGAGGCAATTGCGGCTGCAGTATATTCTCCTACTCCTTTCAATTTCAGTAATTCGGTATATTTTGAAGGAAAATTTCCATTATTATCAAAGGAGACAGATTTAGCTGTTGCGTGCAAGTTTCTGGCTCTTGAATAATAGCCAAGCCCTTGCCATAATTTTAGGACTTGCTCTTCTTTTGCGTTTGCTAAATCAAAAACGGTAGGAAAAGCTGCTGTAAAAGCATTAAAATAGGGCAGCCCTTGTGCTACTCTGGTTTGTTGCAACATGATTTCGGACAGCCAAATAAAATAAGGGTTTTGCGTATGGCGCCACGGCAAATCGCGTTTGTTTTGTAAATACCACTTTATGATAGCGTTAGGAAATTCCATGTTTAAGCAATTGGTCCACAAAAATAAATCTTTACTAATTAAAATTTAAATCAATTATGGTTGATTTATTATTTTTTTAATTCTTATATTTGCAAACTCAAAAAAATACACAATATAAATACGAAAGAAAATGACGAAAGCAGATATCGTAGCTAAAATTTCAGAAAAATTAGGACTTGAAAAAGGAGATGTTCAAGCAACTGTTGAAACTTTTATGGAAGAAGTTAAAAACTCATTAGAAACTGGTGACAATGTTTACTTAAGAGGATTTGGAAGTTTTATTGTTAAAACAAGAGCGGAAAAAACAGGAAGAAACATTTCAAAAAACACTACAATCAAAATTCCTGCACATAATATTCCAGCATTCAAACCTGCTAAAGTATTTGTGGAAAGCGTTAAAGCAAAAACAGAAGTTACAGTATAAAAAAATAAATTATTAATCTAAACACCAACATGTTATGCCAAGTGGTAAAAAGCGAAAAAGACATAAGGTAGCAACTCACAAACGTAAAAAAAGAGCGAGAGCAAACCGCCATAAGAAGAAAAAGTAGTTTAAAACTACTTTTTCTTTTTTAGAAAAAAGTTCATTGAAATTAGCCAACACAACATTGGCTATCGGGAAAAATCCTGTAAAATTAATGTTTAATCCATCTGTGAAAATGCTAGATGATGGATGTTAGTCGATGAGAAGTATTAAAAACTCCCTGCATCAAAACATCAAAAATCAAGCACAAACAGATAAAAATGTACACATGAACAAAGAATTAATTATTCGATCGGGTTCAGACGCTGTAGATTTTGCCTTATTAAAAGATGGAAAACTAATTGAATTACATAAAGAAGAAGAAAAACAAAGCAACTTTGCAGTTGGTGATATTTTTATTGCCAAAATTCGCAAGCCAGTGGCTGGCTTAAATGCTGCTTTTGTAAATTTAGGCTATGAAAAAGATGCCTTTTTACATTATCATGATTTAGGTCCCAACCTTCCTTCTTTAATTAAATTCATCAAACTTGTAAGCGCAGGTAAATTAAAAGATTATTCACTCAAAAATTTTTCTTTTGAAGCTGAAATCAACAAAGACGGATCTATTATGGATATAGTAAGTCCGAATCAATCGATTTTAGTACAAGTGGTAAAAGAACCTATTTCCACAAAAGGCCCCAGAATTAGTTCTGAGATTTCCTTAGCTGGAAGATATGTCGTTTTAGTTCCTTTTTCGAATCGCGTTTCTGTTTCGCAAAAAATAGAATCTAGAGAAGAAAAAGACCGACTAAAAAGACTGGTTCAATCCATTAAACCAAAAGGATTCGGTGTAATTGTGCGAACAGTAGCCGAAGGCAAAAAAGTAGCCGAACTTGACAAAGATCTACAAACCCTTCTAGACCGATGGTTATCGATGAGTCGTCGATTACAGACTGCCCATCACCCATCAAAGGTGCTAGGAGAATTAAACAAAGCTTCTTCTATACTAAGAGATGTATTTAACGATACTTTTACTTGTATACATGTAGATGATGAAGATTTGTATTTAGAAACGAAGGACTATTTGCAAGAAATAGCTCCGGATAAAGTGTCTATCGTAAAACACTATCAGTCTAAAGAACTGCCTCTATTTGAGAAATATCATATTGAACGACAAATAAAAACGTCTTTTGGAAAAACAGTTTCCATGAGCAAAGGAGCTTATTTAATTATTGAACATACCGAAGCTTTACACGTTATCGACGTGAACAGCGGAAACCGTTCAAGCAAAGCCTCTAGCCAAGAAGATACTGCACTAGAAGTTAACATGATTGCAGCAGCAGAAATTGCTCGCCAATTGAGACTTAGAGACATGGGCGGAATTATTGTGGTGGATTTTATCGATATGCAAAATCCAGATAACCGCAGAGTTTTATATGATTTCTTAAAAGAAGAAATGAGTGACGATAAGGCCAAGCATAAAATCTTGCCCCCTAGCAAATTTGGATTAATTCAAATTACTAGACAAAGAGTTAGACCAGAAGTAAATATTAAAACAAGAGAAGAAGACCCCAACAATGAACATGGGGAAATTGAAGCTCCTATTTTAATTATTGATAAAATATCGGCTGACCTTGAACGCATTATTAAAGACCACAACAAAGTAGTACTTAACGTACATCCATTTGTGGCAGCATACCTTACCAAAGGTTTTCCATCCTTACGTTCAAAATGGTTTTTTGAACATAAGAAATGGGTGAAAATTATACCTCGTGACGCTTACACGTATCTAGAATATCACTTCCTTGACAATGAAGGAACTGAAATTATAGTAAAATAATACCGGGATGTATCCTGTAAATAAAAAACCGCTATTCGAAAGATTAGCGGTTTTTTTATACCTGAAGTCCACTGGACTTCCTCCTCTTATTATCAAATCTCGTGACGCTTACACGTATCTAGAATATCACTTCCTTGACAATGAAGGAACTGAAATTATAGTAAAATAATACCGGGATGTATCCTGTAAATAAAAACCGCCTTTCGAAAGATTGGCGGTTTTTTTGTTCTAATAATTATCGTTTATTTTTAAAAAATGTTGTTATCAAAGCAGCACATTCTTGTTCTAAAACACCGGAAATTACTTGCGTTTTTGGATGCAATTGCGTTCCCATTTTTTGAAAGCCTCTTTGCTCATCAGTTGCTCCATATACTATTTTAGTGATTTGCGACCAATACAATGCTCCAGCACACATTTGACAGGGTTCTAATGTTACATATAAAGTACATTCTTTTAAATACTTCCCTCCTAAAAAATTAGCTGCACTGGTAATAGCTTGCATTTCTGCATGGGCAGTTACATCATGCAATAATTCTGTTAGGTTATGAGTACGCGCAATTACTTTATCATCGATAACTACAACAGCTCCCACAGGAATTTCACCTTTTTCAAAAGCAACTTCGGCTTCTTGCAAGGCTTTCTTCATAAAATATTCATCGGTAAAAATATGCTCCATAAGTGCAAAAATACGACAACCAATTCTTACTTTTGTACAGATATGAAAAATTTGCTTTCAAAAATTCACAATCCTACTGATGTAAGGAACCTCTCTGAAAATCAATTACCTCAATTGGCCAAAGAAGTGAGAGACTTCATCATTGATATCGTTTCCACGAAGGAAGGGCACTTGGGCGCCAGTTTGGGTGTTGTGGAATTGACCATTGCGCTGCATTATGTTTTCAATACCCCCGAAGACTTATTGGTTTGGGATGTGGGACATCAAGCTTACGGACATAAAATACTAACCGAAAGACAGGCCATTTTTCATACGAATAGAGCATTGAACGGAATTTCTGGTTTCCCAAAACGAAGTGAAAGTATTTATGATGCCTTTGGCGTGGGACATTCTTCTACCTCTATTTCAGCCGCCTTAGGAATGGCCTTAGCCTCGCAATTAAAAGGTGATACAGGCAAGCAACACATTGCAGTAATAGGAGACGCTTCTATTGCCAGCGGAATGGCCTTTGAAGGATTAAATCATGCAGGAGTTACCGATGCCAATTTATTAGTAATATTAAATGATAATGCAATAGGAATTGATCCAAGTATTGGGGCATTAAAAAATTATTTAACTGCCGTCAAAGAAGGTAAAAATCCAAAACAAAACAACATCATCAAATCTTTGAATTTTGATTATTCCGGTCCGATAGATGGGCATGATTTACCAAAATTGATTTCAGAATTAGAACGTTTAAAATTGGTAAAAGGACCAAAATTTTTGCACGTAATAACCACTAAGGGCAAAGGATTACAATTGGCTGAAGAAGACCAAGTAAAGTATCATGCGCCCGGTAAATTTGACGCTGCAACCGGAAAAATTCACCCTAAAGAAGAGTCACATTTGCCGCCAAAATTTCAAGATGTCTTTGGACACACCTTGGTTGAATTGGCCCAGCAAAATGAAAAAATCATCGGAATTACTCCGGCTATGCCATCTGGAAGTTCGATGAAATATATGATGGAAGCCTTTCCAAAACGTGCCTTTGACGTAGGAATTGCTGAGCAACACGCTGTCACCCTATCGGCTGGAATGGCCACTCAAGGGATGGTTGTTTTTTGCAACATTTATTCTACCTTTTTACAACGTGCGTATGACCAATTGATACACGATGTAGCCTTGCAAAATTTACCCGTAATTTTTTGTTTGGACCGCGCGGGATTTGTGGGTGAAGATGGCGCCACCCACCATGGTATTTTTGATATTGCCTATCTGAATTGTATTCCTAATATGATCATAGCTGCTCCCCTTGACGAAATTGAGTTGCGCAACCTGATGTTTACCACTTCAGAAGGGCTAGAACACCCAATCGCTATTCGTTATCCAAGAGGAAGAGGAGAAACTACCCATTGGCAACAACCCTTTGAAAAAATCAGTATTGGAAAATCCAAAATGCTTCAAAAAGGAACTAAAATAGCGGTAGTATCGACAGGGACTATTGGTACAAATGCTACTAAAGCTTTTGCCCAACTAGAAAATAAAACCCTTTTTTCTCATTATCACTTCCCTTTTATTAAGCCCTTAGACAGCGCGAGTATTTCCCAAATTATCGATGCGCATGAAATTATCATTACACTGGAAGAGGGCGTTCTTAAAGGTGGTTTTGGGCAGCAAATTAATACGATAGTAGCATCGCAAAATAAAAAACTCGCGATAATTAATTTAGGGATCCCCGACACATTTATTGAACATGGAACCGTTTTGGAACAACAACAATTTTGCAACCTTGACGTTTCAAGTTTAATTCAATTATTCAATTCGCTTTCGCATGAATAAAAAAATAGTACTCCTGTTGTTCTTTTTTGCTTTCCAAAAAAACAACGCTCAGGTTATTAAAACCGAAGTCAAAGACAGCACCTCGCAATGGGTAAAAGTAAATAAAGTGGGGCTTGATATTTCTCAAATTTCTTTTGTCAATTGGAATGCTGGAGGAAACAACTCGGTTTCGGGCCTGTTAAAAGGCAATTTTATTAGGGCTTATATTAAGGGAAATTTTCATTGGAAAAACGAGTTAATTGGCCGTTATGGAATTAACAAACAGGAAGGACAAGAAGTAAGAAAAACTGACGATCAACTTCAAATCAATTCTACTTTTGGTTACCGAACAGATACTATTTCAAACTGGTATTATGCCGGAAAATTTAATTTTAATACCCAATTTGCCAATGGATATGCCTATCCCAATACTGATTTAGCAATTTCTAAACCTTTTGCACCGGCTTATATTTTCATAGGAATTGGTGCCGAATACTCTAGAAAAGACTTAAACTTAAATTTATATCTCTCGCCGTTAACCAACAAAACAACACTTGTTTATGATCAAAGATTAGCCAATCAAGGAGCATTTGGAGTAAACAAAGCAATATATGACAGTAATGGAGCTTTAATTCGAAACGGAGAAAATACCCGAACCGAAGTAGGAATATTAATAACCAACCAATGGAGAAAAGAAGTATGGACCAATATAAACTTGGAGAACCGTTTGAGCCTTTATACCGATTACATCAATAAATTTGGCAACATCGATATCGATTGGCAATTACAATTGGCCATGGTAGTCAATCAGTATGTAAAAGCAAATATTGGCACACATGTAATTTACGATGATGACATTAAATTTAAAGAAGAAAGAGGTGGTGCTCAGGTAATAAAAGGTCCCCGAGTACAATTTAAACAAATTTTAGGGGTTGGGATTGAATATGTATTTTAATAAAAAAGGCGCTGATATATCAGCGCCTTTTTTATTCTAGTATTGCAATTATTGAAGAATAATTTTTTCCGAATAAGAAACATTGTCGCCTATTATATTGAGAATATAAATTCCTTTTTGGAATCCAGAAAGATTGATACTGTTGCTTGATAAATAATCGCCTGTTTTTGAAAATACGCTTCTGCCATTCGTATCAAATACATTTATTGTGACTTCTCCAACATAATTTTCAATTGCAATATTTAAAAGGCCATTTGATGGATTTGGATACACTTTGACTCCTTTATTTAACACCGTATCTTTTTCAGACAAGGTTGCCGTAAATGTTCCAGAAAATATACCACGCCCATAGGTAGCAGCATAAACTCTATTGTCGTTTCTAAGATCTAAATCCAATACTTTGACATTACTCATTCCGTTAAAGGATTGGTTCCATGTTGGTGTAGTCGTATTAAAATTATTTGTATACCAAACGCCAAGTTCGGTTCCCACAATAACTTCATTGACATTCAATGGATTTTTCATAATACATTTAACGGGTAAATCAGGTAAGTTTCCTTCTTTTGAAACCCAAGTAATACCCCCATTTGAAGTATACCAAATACTCACCACATTATAATTGTGCATGGTTACAAAAATTTCATTTTCAGAAGATCCATATTCTACATCTGAAATACTACCCACAAAACTTGTTCCGGTAATGTCTGACCATATACCTGTACCTGTATGCGCTGAAGATACTTTTAATAATTTCCCTAATCGAGTACCTACTAATAGTGTAGTAGCAGTAGTTGTATAAGGAGAAACCGTTAAAGCAGTAGGAGGCGCTGATAACAAAACATCTGTTAAATTTGTTCGCACAATAGTACCTGATTTTATATTGGTATATCTACGAATACTATAGCCAGTGGTATTGGAGTAATCTGAATATAGTATATCTAAATTAGAATCTAGTGTCATTGGGGCAATAAATGCTCCGTTGTCTGCATTGATATCAATATCCAATTGTCTAGGATTAGTTATGGCAGAACCCGGTAATGGTCTCAAGGTAATATTTTCATTGTACACATAGTTAGAAATATAATATTTATCTGCTCCTTGGTCAAACATAGTGTAGGCACCGTCTCCACCTTGAGATTGAAAACTTCCGTTGATGCCTGATTGTGCGTCTTCAAAATATTGTGTTCCATTATCTTGAGCTCCAGCTGCAAAATATTCTCCGGTTAGACCACTCACTGCAGCGGTAGGAGCTACCCCAACACTATAAAACTGTGTTACATTTAACCCTTGTACTCTTGTTTGAATAGCCGAAGTAGAAATGGGTGCTCCTGATAAACTTGTGGCAAAACTAACCCCTCCATCATGTCCAAAAACAGCTTGATTTGTATTGCCTGGTCTGAATACCATGGCATGTTGATCTGCATGAACCACGGAAACTCCTGTAGGATAACCTCCCGACCATTTAGAAATGGTTTGCCATGTTGCACCACTATTATCTGTGCGATGTATATCAATTCCGCCTATATAAACAATTGCATCATTAGTTGGGTCAACCGTAATAATTAAATCATAAAAAGCCTGTCCACGACAAAAATCTGTTGCAGTAGTTCCATGAATTGCAGCAGGCTCAGCTAATCTTGTAACTGATGTAAAGCCGTTTGTTGTCAAATAAATATCGGCTTCACCCGTTGTTGAATCTTCAACTAAAACATATATTTTATTGGCATTAGTTGCAGATAAACCTATTTGTGTTCGCTTACCGCTAGGAACCTCATGCCTTTGTGTAAATGTATTTCCGTCAGTTGAGGAAAAAATCTTACCTCCACCATCTCCATATAGAATACTATTTTTTGTAGCCACCCAAACCGAATTATCGGAACCAATTTCAATATCATTTGGACAGTGTTTATTTCTATCTGCAGTCAATGGCAAGTTAACTAAATTCCAAGTGGCTCCACCATCAATCGATTTATATAACCCATAACCAGGCCCCCCTAAATAGGTAGTTTGGTTTGCAGCACTGTAAAAGGTGTCTCCAGCTGCAACATAAATTTCTGAAACGGTGCCATTATTTCTAACTTTAATATCATTAATATGTTGTTGCCCTGGGACTAAATTTCCAGTAAAAGAACCTTGTACAATTGGATTCAAAGTACCCGAAACGGTACCTGCTAGTGCAGCTGCTTCCAGAAGATCGCCATCTGTATTAGAAATCATTATAGAAGGAATAGTAATTGTAGGGTCATCTCCTCCCATAGGTACAGGTGCTCCATCTATATTATTCATCATGATTACTCCTACAGCCCCCGCATCCTGGGCAGCTTTTACCTTAAGTACAAAATTACAAGTACCTCTTCGAATTAAAGCAATCTTACCTACCAGTGCAGCAGCATTTGTAATCGCTTGACAAGCATCACTTGTGGGCGCAACACCATCGTTAACCAATACAATATTTGCGGTTAACGCAGCAGCAACTGGAGTTCCAAAAGCTGTTGTTGTAAAACAAGTATAACTCCCCGCAATAGTTGAGGGACTATTTATAGTTAAACCGGCAGCCGATTGAAAAACAGTAGGTCCTGTTATTCCACCAAAAACTTTGGTCCACGTATTGCCTCCATTTATTGATTTCCAAACTCCATTACCATTCACATCACCACCTACATATGACTCTCCTGTCCCCAAATAAAAAACATTCGTATTGTTGGGGTCGAATGTAAGAGTAGAAACCGATAAATTTTCAGATACATTAACACGGGTCCAGGTTGTGAATGCACTAGTAATATCTGTATTTTTCCACAAACCACCACTTACACCCCCTGCATAAACAGTTTTGAAAGTTGGATCATTAGGATCAAACATAATTGCTCTAACTCGGCCTCCAACATTATCGGGTCCTCGTTCTACCCAATTGTTATCGGTGCCATCTCCAGGTACTCTTCCTGAAGCCAAGGCCTGTTGTCTTTCGGCAATTAATTGATTTCTTATAATTTCCAAATTTTCAGGATGCGTTCTGCCTGTTTCTGGATTTATAGACAACTCCCACTCGCGTTCATAAAACTTATTGGGTGGAATTCCAAGTGCTTTTCTTTCTTTTTTGGATAAAGTCATTACCTTTTTATAGGGTGAATTATTTAAAAAAGCTTCGTGTTTTTTTCTTAATTCAACAATTTTAGCAGGCACTGTAGTAGTTGCCGCAGGTGTTACTTTGCTTTGTGAATTATTTTTTAATGCAACAGTACTACGAGTAGATTTAACTTCTACTGTAGTGTTTTTCTGATTTATTTTAACTGCTGTTTTAACTGCTTTTGCAAGCTGGGTAACTTCTTGTTTTTTTGAAGTTTCTTTAGTACAACTTATTCCTAAAAACAAGGCTAAACTTATTATAAATAGTATTTGTTTTTTCATATCAAAACTGTATTTCATGATTTAATTCTCACAAATTTAGAATATTAATGTAATTTTCGTGAGAAAAATTAATAATTTAAACGTATTTAACTTTTGTTAGCTTGGATAGTTTTGTATAATTCAACTGCTTTACCATCAGTTAATAACGATACAAAATGGCAAATATGCAACAATCGATCGTATAGGTTTTCTTTTTGAAATTGAAAACGTTCCGGCAATAATTTAAGCAATAGTTCGTCATAATTTGAAGCGGTTCCGTTTTGCTTTTTATTAGAGGCTTTGCAAAAACAATCTAAAAGAGTATTGATCACTTTATAACCCATTACTTCTTTTTGAACAACTTCTCTGCTTTGATAGACATTTTTTACGCTAATTTGAATGATGTCATTCATTTGCGCTTTGTATTGACTTTTATCCATCAACGAAAAAGGAAATTCGCCTGCCAAAATCGTTTTTTCGTTTTCCATAAAAACTGCTACCGCATCATTGATCAAACTTCCTATGGCTAATGCTCTCAAATAACTAATGCGGTCTTCTTTTGTTGTTAATTCATTATATTTTTTGGAGTCAATGCCGTCCTTAACCAATTTTATGAGGTATTCTAACGCATATTCTTCTGGAATTAGCCCTAGATTAATTCCGTCTTCAAAATCTATAATAGTGTAGCAAATATCATCTGCAGCTTCCACTAAATACGCTAAAGGATGGCGTTCAAAACCGATATCTTTTCCAGATTTGTTTGCCATTAATCCTAATTCTTTCGCTACTTCTACAAAAAAATCTTTATCCGATTGAAAGAAACCATATTTCTTATCGCAAATTTTTGGTGTTGGTTTTTTGGGCAAACTTTCTTTTGGGTACTTCATAAAAGCGCCAAGGGTAGCATAAGAAATGCGCAAGCCCCCTTCTATTCCTTCACGGGTAGAAGTCATAACCGAAAAGCCATTGGCATTGCCTTCAAAATCTATCAAATCTTGCCATTGTTTCTGGGTTAACTGGTCTTTATATTGTAGTCCGTTTCCGTTTTTAAAATATTCTCCCATTGCTTTTTCGCCCGAATGACCAAAGGGTGGATTGCCTATATCATGCGATAAGGCTGCCGCAGCCACTATCGCGCCAAAATCATTGGCTTGATAGCCATATACTTCTTTTAAATGAGGGTAATTGGCAATAATTTGTTTTCCCACCAATCGGCCTAATGAACGCCCAACTACCGAAACTTCCAAACTGTGCGTGAGTCGGTTGTGCACAAAATCGGTTTTGGAAAGCGGAATGACTTGGGTTTTATCTTGTAAACTTCTAAATGCCGATGAAAATATAATTCGATCATAATCGACTTCAAATCCCAAACGTGTATCGTCTTGCTCTTTTCGTAATCGTTTACTGGTGTCACCTTGCCTTTTTAACGACAATAATTGTTCCCATTGCATCATAGATAATATATTGAAAATTAAGCTTACAGAATTAGTCTTTTTCGTTGGCTAAAAAGAAATTTCTTGATTTTTTTGGATATTGGTTATAACTTTTATCACTCGGATTTACGATGACTGATTTGATATTGACTTCATCTCCCGTTTTGAAATTTTTTTCGGTGTATTGATAATCCAATAAATATTCCCCGCAGAAATAATTGCCGTCGGCATCTTTTTCTATGATTCCGGTATATACCCCTTTTTTATCTTTTGACATGTTCTGTGTATTTTTTTCAAATGTACGAATTGCATCGCAATTTATTATAAAAAAACAGCCGTCAAAAAGACAGCTGTGTTCTATATTTAATTACCAATATTGTAGTTTCTATTTAAGAACCACACATTTCACAGTCTTCTGGCCCTGCATTTTTTGCCATTTCAATCATCGCTCGATATTCCTCGGCTGTCATTTCTGCAGATTCGTCTAAAACGGCAATTGCTTCTAATTCTTGAGCTACAGGCTGTTCTTGTACTTCGATAGGTTCGGCTTGTTTATCATTATTTAAAGTAAACTTAATGGCATCTACTGCCGATTTTGTTCGTAAATAATACATTCCGGTTTTCAAACCTGATTTCCAACCATAAAAATGCATAGAGGTTAATTTAGCATAGTTGGCATCTTGCATGAACAAGTTCAACGATTGCGATTGATCGATGAAATACCCTCTTTGACGGCTCATATCGATAATGTCTTTCATTGACATTTCCCAAACGGTCTTGTACAATTCTTTTAGATCAGATGGAATTCTTTCGATGTTTTGAACCGAACCGTTGTGGCGCATGATTTCTTGCTTCAAAGTTTCATTCCACAAACCTCTTTCTACTAAATCATTCAATAAGTGCTTGTTTACTACAATGAATTCTCCAGACAATACCCGACGGGTATAAATGTTTGAAGTATACGGTTCAAAAGCCTCATTGTTTCCTAAAATTTGCGAAGTAGAAGCGGTAGGCATTGGAGCCACTAATAATGAGTTTCTAACCCCATTTTTCTTTACTTCTTTTCGTAAACCGGCCCAATCCCAGCGTCCTGACAACTCTTCGTCTTTTAATCCCCAGAGGTTGTGTTGGAATTCCCCATTAGCTATTGGCGAACCTTCATAAGAAGAATAAGGTCCTTCTTCTTTTGCCATTTCCATAGAAGCGGTTACAGCTGCAAAATATAGGGTTTCAAAGATTTCTTGGTTTAGTTTTTTTGCTTCATCACTAGTAAACGGTAAACGTAACATGATGAATGCATCGGCTAAACCTTGCACGCCAAGACCTACTGGACGGTGACGCATATTAGAGTTTTCAGCTTCAATAACAGGATAATAATTTCTATCAATTACCTTGTTTAAGTTGCGGGTTACGCGCTTAGTTACGTTGTATAACAATTCGTGGTTAAATGCTCCATTTTCAACAAACATTGGTAAGGATATCGATGCTAAATTACATACTGCAATTTCGTCTGCAGAAGTATACTCCATGATTTCGGTACATAAATTTGAAGAGCGAATCGTTCCCAAATTCTTTTGGTTGGATTTTCTATTTGCTGCATCTTTATACAACATATAAGGTGTTCCTGTTTCAATTTGAGATTCTAATATTTTTTCCCAAAGTTCACGGGCTTTGATTGTTTTTCTTCCTTTCCCTTGTGCCTCATAAGAAGTGTATAATGCTTCAAATTCATCGCCATAAAGTTCATCTAATCCGGGGCATTCATTGGGACACATTAAAGTCCAAGTGGTATCTTCTTCCACGCGTTTCATGAACAAATCGGAAGTCCACATCGCAAAAAACAAGTCTCTCGCTCGCATTTCTTCTTTTCCGGTGTTCTTTTTCAAATCTAAAAATTCGAAAATATCGGCATGCCATGTTTCTAAATAAATTGCAAAACTTCCTTTACGTTTTCCTCCACCTTGATCTACATAACGAGCGGTATCATTGAACACACGTAACATGGGAACAATTCCGTTTGAAGTACCGTTGGTGCCCCTAATATAAGAACCGGTTGCTCTTACATTGTGAATAGCCAACCCAATTCCTCCAGCAGATTGCGATATTTTTGCGGTTTGTTTTAAGGTATCGTAAATTCCGTCAATACTATCATCTTTCATGGTCAACAAGAAACACGATGACATTTGGGGCTTTGGCATACCTGCATTGAATAATGTTGGCGTTGCGTGCGTAAAGAATTTTTTAGACATCAACTCATAGGTCTCTATGGCTGCATCCATGTCGTTCAAATGAATTCCGACGGCTACGCGCATTAACATATGTTGTGGTCGCTCTACAATTTTTCCGTTGATTCTTAATAAATAAGAACGCTCTAATGTTTTGAACCCAAAATAGTCGTAATTAAAATCTCGAGTATAGATGATATGAGAATCCAAAAAAGCGGCATTTTCTTGAATGACTTGGTGCACTTCGTCGGAGATTAACGGGGCAGCTTGATTGGTTCTTGGATTTACATAGTAATACATTTCACTCATCGTTTCCGAGAATGATTTGTTGGTATTTTTGTGTAGATTTGAAATGGCAATTCGTGCGGCTAGTTGCGCATAATCTGGATGAGTAACCGTCATGGATGCTGCGGTTTCTGCTGCTAAATTATCTAATTCAGAAGTGGTTACTCCATCGTATAATCCTTCAATTACACGCATGGCCACTTTCACAGCGTCTACCATGTCATTTAATCCATAACATAATTTTTTAATTCGATCCGTGATTTTGTCGAACATCACTGGCTCCTTGTGGCCATCTCTTTTTACTACATACATAAGCTTTTAAAATTTTGAAAACAGACAATCCCTTCCCTGCTTTCGGTTACATAATTATTGAACAAAAACGCGAGTCTCCCGACATTTTATAGCGTTTCCTATTTTACAATTTAAAAATCTGCGTCGAAGCTAATCTTACTGGATTCAGAATCCGAATTCATTACACCTGCTTTTTGGTATTCTCCCACTCGTTTTTCAAAGAAGTTGGTTTTCCCTTGCAACGAAATCATGTCCATAAAATCAAATGGATTGGATGAATTATAGACTCTTTCACAACCTAATTCTACTAATAATCTATCGGTCACAAATTCGAGGTACTGAGTCATCAATGTAGCATTCATCCCAATTAAACTTACCGGCAACGATTCGGTAATGAATTTTCTTTCTATTTCTAATGCATTTGTTAAGATCTCCGTGATTCGCTCTTTTGGTACTTTATTTACAATATGATGGGTGTGTAAATGCACCGCAAAATCGCAATGCATCCCTTCATCACGTGAAATCAATTCGTTTGAAAAGGTTAGTCCAGGCATCAATCCGCGTTTTTTCAACCAATAAATCGAACAAAATGATCCGGAGAAGAAGATTCCTTCTACTGCAGCGAAAGCAATTAATCGTTCAGCAAAACTTGGCGATTCAATCCATTTTAAAGCCCAATCTGCTTTTTCTTTAATCGCAGGAAAAGTTTCAATGGCATGAAATAACTGATGCTTTTCTGCTTCGTCTTTCACATACGTATCAATTAACAACGAATAGGTTTCACTGTGAATATTTTCCATCATTAATTGAAAACCATAGAAGAATTTAGCTTCTGGATATTGTACTTCCGATACAAAATTTTCAGCTAAATTTTCATTTACAATGCCATCTGAAGCGGCAAAAAATGCTAAAATATGTTTGATAAAGAATTTTTCATCCTCAGATAACTTATTATTCCAATCATTCAAATCGGTATGCAAATCGATTTCTTCAGCGGTCCAAATACACGCTTCTTGTTTTTTATACCATTCCCAAATATCTTGGTGTTTGATTGGAAAAATGACAAATCGGTCTTTATTTTCTTGCAAAATAGGCTCTACTACAGACATGGCTATTTGATTTTTTATAGATAATGATTGTGAAAAAATGAATTTGTAAGGGGACTACAAAGTTTGTCATTTGAAATGAAAAAAGAAAGGCAAACTTATTCACAATTAGAATAAGTTTTTAACAAAGCTAATTTTGTTTTAACAATAAGACGCAAATATTAATATATTGATTATCAACGTTTTATAAAGATATTAAACAAGCGTTAAAACTTCGCGAGGGGCAATAAAATAGGCGGTTTAGAAGCTATTATTACTACCCTTAAAAAATTATTTTTTCATCTCTTGAGCTACTTTTTCCAACTCGTCATACCATTGCTGACCAAATTTTCGAACCAAGGCTTCTTTGACAAATTGGTACACCGGAACACCTAGCTCTTCCCCTAAAGCACAAGCAGCGGAACAAATGTGCCATTTGTGATAATTTACAGCTGCAAAGTCTGAATATTCTTTAACTCGAATGGGGTATAAATGACAAGAAACTGGTTTTTTCCAATTAACGATTCCTTCATTATAAGCTTGTTCAATTCCGCAAAGCGCAGTTTTACCATCAAAGAAAACATAGGCACAATCTTTTCCATCAATTAACGGCGTTTCTAATTCGCCAAATTCTGAAATTATGTGCGTTCCTTGTTCTTCAATAGCTTTTATTCCCTCAGGGCGAAGGAATGGTTTTATTTTTTCGAAAATTTCAGCTAAAATTTTAGTTTCAGACTCCTCTAAAGGCGCGCCGGCATCGCCGTCTACACAACAGGCTCCTTGACAGGCCGACAAATTGCATACAAATTCTTTTTCTAGGATTTCTTCGGAAACGATGGTTTTATGGAGCTGAAACATACTGGATAATTTTAATACGCACAAAGATAGGAAATGATTTAGGATTGATGATTAACGATTGTAGATTTTGAAAAAGTGAAACCGAAATTAAAGGGGTAACTACGAGCAATATCCTTATATTTGCACAAAATCAAAGAAATGGAAACAGGAATTATTTGGAAAGACGTTTTTACGATAGGTATGATCCTTTTTGCCGTAATCGATATTGTGGGAAGCATCCCAATAATAGTAGATTTACGCAGTAAGATGGGACATATTCAATCGGAGAAAGCAACCATTGTGGCGGCAATCATTATGATCGCATTTTTGTTTGTAGGCGAAGAAATTCTTCGACTGATAGGCATTGATGCCAATTCGTTTGCAGTAGCTGGTTCATTTGTCTTGTTTTTCCTAGCTTTAGAAATGATTTTAGGCATTCGATTATACAAAGAAGACAATCCAAGCACCGCTTCTATTGTTCCAATTGCCTTTCCATTAATAGCTGGTGCGGGCACCATGACAACCCTATTGTCATTGCGTGCGGTTTATGCCAATATTAATATTATTATTGCTATAATTATCAATGTAATTGTGGTCTATGGTGTGTTAAAATCGTCGGGTAAAATTGAAAGAATACTAGGAAATAACGGATTAGGTGTGATTCGTAAAATATTTGGTGTAATTTTGCTTGCCATAGCTGTCAAGCTTTTTGCATCCAACGTTAAAGGATTATTTATTTAGATAACTACATATGAAAATTTTTACTTACATAGCCGTTGCTATTGCGCTAGGATTGATTGGATTCAACTTGTTTCAAATTGATTATAGCCAACCTTTTGAAGGAAATAGTACCATTGCACTCATTGGAGTCGTTGCGGGTATTTGTGCAATATTATTGCTTTTGATATTGCGTTTTTCGAAAAATTTATTAGAAAAATCAAAGGAATAAGATTGGGACTAATTCTTTGAATAAAGCGTATTAATTCTGAATCCGATAGTTTTAGAAAGTAAACGCTATTTGTTCATTTTCATATACTAACTCAAGTCCTTAATCCATTCTACCTCTACACCTGCTTTTCTTAAAAAATCTACTCCCGAAGTATCTTTGTATTCATTATGATACACCACTCTTTTGATGCCCGACTGGTGAATTAATTTACTGCAATCTTTACAGGGAGAAAGCGTAATATATAAGGTGGCCTCTTCACAAGATTGTGTAGAACGGGCCACTTTTAATATTGCATTGGCTTCAGCATGCAACACATACCATTTAGTAATATGGCTTTCATCTTCACAACAGTTTTCAAATCCAGACGGGGTACCATTGTAGCCATCAGAGATGATCATTTTATTTTTTACGATTATCGCCCCTACTTTTTTTCGTTCACAATAAGACAAATTCCCCCATTCTTTTGCAATTCGAAGATAGGCTTTATCATATTTTTCTTTTTTCTCTTTCTTCATTAGTGGTTCCAAATTTCATTTTCAATTAGCATTGGCAAAACTACACCAATTATAAATGCCGACAATATAAGAGCCCAATCTCTTTTAGAAAAATTAAAAAAAGATTGCGCTATATTAGAAGCTACTAAAACGGCAAGCACAACAACAAGTTGAGCGCCTTCAATTCCTAAAGCAAATTCCATTAATGGCAACAATTTATCGGTGGCATTACCAGGTAATATGGATTTAAAATAATTAGAAAATCCAAGTCCGTGAATGATCCCAAAGAAAGCAGTGACCACAACCTCAAACGAAATGCGTTCTTTTTTAGCTGGTTTTCCGGCCATAATTAGATGATATGCAGCCGTAATTAATATGGTAATTGGAATTAAAAACTCAACGAGTTGCGCTTTAATTTGTAGTACTTCAAAGACTGATAGCAACAAGGCCAAAGTGTGACCTAACGTAAAAAGCGTGACCAAGACCAACACTTTTTTCCAATCTTTAAAGGCATATGGCACCACTAAAGCCATTAAAAACAATATGTGGTCATAGGCAGCACTATCTAATACATGCTTGAGCCCAATGTTGAAATACACTAAAAACTCTGACATAACTATACTTTTATTGAAACATTCAAACTTACAATTTATTTTTTTAAGTTGACATATTGAGACAGAAAAGCTATTAAAATTGTTGTTAAAACAGGAAAAATTGTGTAAATTTGTGTCCTTAAAAAAAGTAATATGTCCATTTCAGATTTATACGATAGCGGTTTTAGAAACAGAAACAAAGGTCACTTTTCAGCAATTGTAAGAGTGGCATTATCTGACGGAGCGTTATCACCAGAAGAAAAAAAATTCTTAGATAAGTTAGCCATCAAATTAGAGATTTCTCAAGCAGAATATGAAGAAATTTTGGCAAATCCATTAAAATATCCGGTGAATCCACCTTTATTACACACCCGTCGTTTGGAACGTTTGTATGATTTGGCCCGCATGGTATATACCGATGAACATGTAATGGCTGAAAAAGAGCAAGAATTATTGACTCGATTTGCATTAGCCTTGGGTTTCACGCCAGGAAACGTAAATTACATCGTTGACAAAGCGTTAAAATTAGTAGATCACAAGGTAGATTTAGACACCTTTACCTACGAGATGCAACACATGAACAAATAAGCATACACTTTTAAAAAAAGCACAATCTAAAGATTGTGCTTTTTTTATTTCTTCTGGGAATGTTATTTGGCATTAGCCATACATTCTTCTGCTTTTTCAACCATTTCCTTGTTGCCGCAGAAAAAAGGTACCCGTTGGTGCAAAGCTGAAGGCTGAATTTCCATGATTCTATCAAACCCGTTTGATGCCTTTCCACCGGCTTGCTCTGCAATAAAAGCCATGGGATTGCATTCATACAACAATCGTAATTTTCCACTTGGTGTTTTAGAAGTAGTGGGGTATAAATAAATCCCTCCTTTGATGATATTGCGATGAAAATCTGAGACCAAACTGCCTATATATCTGGAGGTGTATGGTCGATCAGCTTCTTCTAATTGGCAATATTTAATGTAATCTTTTACCCCTTGAGGAAAATGGACATAATTTCCTTCATTAATGGAGTAAATATTGCCTTTATCAGGATACTTCATGTTGGGATGAGACAAATAAAAGGTCCCGATTGCCGGATTTAAAGTAAAACCGTTGACTCCATGGCCGGTGGTATAGACCAACATTGTGGAAGTACCATAAATGACATACCCTGCCGCTACTTGATTGATTCCAGGCTGTAAGAAATCTTCTAGTGTAACCGGAGTTCCAACTGGAGTAATTCGTCTAAAAACGGAAAAAATTGTACCTACAGAGACATTCACATCAATATTAGAAGAACCATCTAACGGATCCATCAATACGATATATTTGTTATTATGACTTTTATCTGAACCGGCAACGGTAATAAAATCATCGTTTTCTTCTGAACCAATTCCGCATACAATTTCTCGATTGATTAAGGTTTGAATGAAGACTTCATTGGCATAAACATCTAATTTTTGTTGGTCTTCCCCTTGAATATTTTGTTCGCCAGCTGCCCCTACAATATCGACTAAACCTGCTTTATTTACTTTATAATTTACTACTTTAGCTGCCAATCGAATTGAGTTGATGATGCGAGACAATTCGCCTGTTGAATATTGAAACGAATTTTGATGTTCAATGATAAATTCGCCTAAAGTTGTATTTCTTTCTTCCATTACGAAAACGTTGTAGTTGTATTAGTGGCACAAATATCGTGAATTTTGTGAAAAGAACATATTAAATTAAAAAGATGTTCAAGTAAATTTTATTTTTGTAAAAAATTTATACATGAAGATTCGAAAAGCAACCCAAACAGACATGCCTTTTGTATTAAATTTGATACGAGAATTGGCTGCTTTTGAAAGGGAGCCAGAAGCGGTTGTAGTCACCGTAGACGATTTGATTCGGGATGGATTTTCAGAACCGCCCTTATTCAATTGTTTGGTTGCCGAAAATGAAAATACAATAATTGGAATGGCATTATTTTATTATCGCTATTCCACATGGAAAGGAAAAACCATACATTTGGAAGATTTAATTGTAAAAGCAGATCAAAGAGGAACGGGAGCTGGTTTTGCCTTGTATCAAGAAATAATCAAACATGGGGAAAAAGACAAAGTGCGCCGAATCGAATGGAACGTATTGGATTGGAACGCCCCTGCAATTGCCTTTTATGAAAAGTCGGGTGCTAAAGTTTTGAAAGACTGGCGTGTGGTGCACATGGATGAAAATGGAATGAAACAATTTTTGAAATAAATACGAATTGAACTCATGAAAATATTCAAATTTGGAGGGGCCTCTGTTAAAGATGCCGAAGGTGTAAAAAATGTTTTACAAGTACTACAAAACGTAGGACATGAAGAGGTGTTGCTGGTAATTTCTGCTATGGGGAAAACCACAAATGCACTGGAAGTAGTCATTGCAAATTATTTTGAAAAATCTAAAGAATTGAATGCGTCGCTACAGGAAGTTCGAAAATACCACAACCAAATATTACTAGACTTGTTTGAAGACGAAGATCACGAAGTGTTTTTTGATGTCAATGCTCATTTTGATGACTTAGAATATTTTATTCGCAGTACAAAATCGCCCAATCACAGTTTTGTTTACGATCAAGTTGTATGTATAGGCGAATTGGTTTCTACCACTATTGTGAGCCATTATTTCAATTTTAGAGGATTAAAAAATAATTGGATTGATGTGCGTCCTTTAATTAAAACCGACAACAATTACCGCGATGGACAAGTCGATTGGGAAGCTACTCAAAAATTAATTTCAAAAGGAATTAAGAAAAAATCATTGAACATTACCCAAGGATTTTTAGGCTCCGATGAAAATAATTTCACGACAACACTAGGACGGGAAGGTTCTGACTATACCGCTGCTATTTTTGCCTATTGCTTGGGAGCACAAAGCGTAACCATATGGAAGGATGTGCCTGGGGTGTTAAATGCTGATCCAAGGTATTTTGAGAATGCTGTTTTGCTCAATCAAATTTCATACAGAGAAGCCATCGAATTAGCTTTTTATGGCGCTTCCGTTATCCATCCAAAAACACTACAACCGCTACAAAAAAAAGAAATTCCACTATTCGTAAAATCGTTTATCAATCCAACATTGCCGGGAACTTGCGTGTCTAAAGGCGCCGATTTAGATCCAAATATCCCATGCTTTATAGTAAAGAAAAATCAATTATTACTCTCGTTATCTTCAATTGATTTTGATTTTATCGTGGAAAATAACATCAGTGAAATCTTCGCTTTATTTTCAAAATATAAAATAAAAGTCAATTTAATTCAAAATACGGCAATAAGTTTCTCGGTTTGTATTGAAGACAAATACACTAATTTTGAAGAGTTGCGAAAAGTATTGGCAAAAAAATTCAAAGTTTCGTACAACGAAAATGTATCGCTTTACACTATCAGACATTTTGATGAAAACGCTGCAAAAGTAGTTGAAACAAATAAAACAATATTGCTCCGTCAAATTTCTAGAGATACCATGCAAGTGATTACAAAGGAGTAATTTTTATTTTGGATTGCCGATTATTTGAAGCACAAATCCGTGAATCAAAGGCAAAAACAAAATACTTCCTTTTTTCCAACAATAAATACTACTTTTGAAGATTCGGAGTTATAGTATTTATGCGAAAATTTGTTTTATTATTGGGATTGATCTTCTGTGTTTTGGGCGGTTTTGCTCAAGAGACATTGACCTACTATCCTACTAAAAAAATAGCCTTTACAAAAGACACAATTACGATTGAAAAATTCAGTTTAAACAATTCTTTTTTTGAAATTAAAGATAAAAAAGGAAATACTCTCGACCCTAGTTTTTACCAAGTAAATTTTCAAAAAGGCACTTTGATTTTTACCAAAGACATCACTACTTCTGATTCTTTAGTACTACGCTATGCCAAATTCCCTGATTTTTTAACCAAAACCTATTCCATTTACGATGACGACAAAGTAGTTTCAAACGAAGCAGGCAAATATGTCATTTTCAAAAAAAATCCAACGCCAAAATACAAACCTTTTGACGGCTTGAATACTTCCGGAAGTATTACACGAGGGGTAACCATCGGGAACAATCAAAACGCGGTTGTGAATTCCAATTTGGATCTACAAATTACAGGAAAGATTTCGGATAATGTATCCTTGCGTGCTTCCATTCAAGACAGCAATATTCCTTTGCAGGAAGGCGGATATTCTCAAAAATTGGACGAATTTGATCAAATTTTTATTGAATTATATTCCAACAAATGGAACATCCGAGCGGGTGATTTATTTCTTGAAAATAGAAAATCTGCCTTTCTAAATTTCAATAAAAAAGTACAAGGATTAGCTACAAAATTTACCTTTGGCACTGCTGCTAAAAAAACGGAAGTAGTTGCTTCAGGGGCCTTGGTTCGGGGGCAATTTGCACGAAGTAGTTTTGTAGGACAAGAAGGCAATCAAGGCCCATATAAATTGCGCGGTAACTCGAATGAATTGTATGTGTTAGTGGTTTCAGGTTCGGAACGCGTATATGTGAATGGGATTTTGAAAACTCGAGGCGAAAACAAGGATTACCTCATCGATTACAATGCAGGGGAAATCATATTTACGTCATTATTCCCGATTACTTCTGAAATGAGAATCAATGTAGAATATCAATACACCAATCAAAACTTTACAAGATTTATTTCCTATGGAGGCATTTCTCACGAGCAAAAAAATTGGCAAATTGGTGGCTATGTTTATTCGGAAAGTGATGTAAAAAACCAACCCCTTCTTCAAAATTTATCTACTGAGCAAATTGCAATATTGCAAAACGCTGGGGATGATCTATCTCAAATGAACGGCCCATCTGCCTTTTTAGATACCTATTCTGAAAATAAAATATTGTATAAAAAAGTGCTCTTCAACGGTGTTGAAGTGTTTGAATATTCTAATAATCCAGCTGATGAATTGTATACTGTACGCTTCACATTTGTAGGAACACAACAAGGAAACTATGTTTTGATCAACAATCAAGCGGTGGGAAAAATTTATGAGTATATACCGCCAATTGCCGGAACACCTCAAGGGAATTACAATCCTGTTGTTCGATTGATTGCTCCCACAAAAATTCAAATTGCCACCGTTATGGGGAAATACCAACCGAGCGAAAAAACAGTCTTGGATTTTGAATGGGCAGTTAGCAATAACGATCAAAATTTATATTCAAATTTAGACGATAATAACAACAAAGGATTTGCTGGAAAATTTAATGGAAAACAACGCCTTTTTGATGGAAAAACCAAGATTGATGTGTTTACAAATTATCAGTTGGTACAAGAAAATTTCAAAACTATTGAACGTTTATACAACATTGAATTTAACAGGGATTGGAACATTACTTCGGCATTATTAGGCCATCAAAGTATTTTGAGCTCGGGCTTAGACTTTAATTTCAACCATAAAGGAAAAGCGCTGTATCAGTTTGAGAACTTGACTTTTGGCGATGTTTTTTCGGGAAACAAGCATACTCTTTCTGGAAAATATAGTACCCAAAATTGGATGATTTGGAGTAATTCAAGCGTAATGAAAAGCGATTCCGAACTTACCAATTCGTCTTTTGCTCGAAGCCAAAATCGGTCTTCTTATAAATTGGGTAAAAACTGGGTGGGTGCTACTGTAAATTTAGAAAACAATTCCGAAAAACTAAAGTTGACGGATGCATTTTCGGCCTTGAGCCAACGCTTTGTAGAGTATGGTGCATTTTTAGGAAGGGGTGATTCTACAAAGGTTTTTGTAGAATTGGGATTTTTACAACGCCAGAATGATAGCTTGCAAAATCAACGAATAGAAAGAGTCAATCAATCCAATTCATATTATTTAAAATCGCAATTGATTAGAACCGAAAAAAGCAATTTAAGTCTATTTTTTAATTATAGAACTTTAAAATATGAAGATCCATTAAAGAATGTTGAGCCCTCATTGAACAGTAGAATTTTATTTTCGGATCGTTATTTTGGGCAGCTCCTTCAAACCACCACTGCTTTTGAAACAAGTTCAGGAACTATGGCCCAACAAGAATTTACTTATTTACAAGTAGCTCCAGGGCAAGGTGTTTACCAGTGGAATGATTATAATGATAACGGCATTCAAGAACTACAAGAATTTGAAGTAGCTCCCTATCCCGATTTGGCGATTTATGTTCGTGTTTATTTGCCCAATCAAATTTTTATTAGAACCCATCAAAATAAATTTTCTCAAGCTTTGAATATCAATTTTAGCTCATGGCAAAATGAGAGAGGCCTAAAGAAATTAGTATCCCATTTTTATAATCAAACTTCGTATTTAATTGATCGGAAAATAACCAGAAATGGTGCTAATTTTGATTTGAATCCATTTTCAAAAAAAGAAGAGGAATTGATTGGCTTACAGTCCGTTTTTAGAAATAGTTTGTTTTTTAATCGCGGTAAACAACACCATTCAACCACTTATTCATTTTTGTCAAATGAAATTCAAAGTGCATTATCGGTGGGGAGTCTTTCGTCCAAAAATCAGTCGCATCAATTGCAATATCAGCATTTGGTTCAAAAAAGATGGCTGCTTACTTTTTCTGGAAATTTGGCAAACAATGCATCCGATTCAGAAAATTATCCCAGTAGAAATTTTGAAATAGAGAGTTATCAAATAGAACCAAAAATAGGGTATTTGTTTTCTAAAAATGCGAGTTGGTCATTGGTGTATGAATTTCAACATAAAGAAAATCAAATTGGCGCGTTGGAATCCTTTACACAAAATCGACTAGGAACTGTGTTTAACTTCAACAGTGAAAAAGGATATAGTATAAATGGTGAATTTTCAATGTATACTAATTCTTTTTCTGGGAATTTATTATCGGCGGTAGGGTTTCAAATGTTAGAAGGGTTACAGCCTGGAAAAAATCAGACCTGGCGGTTGCTATTACAGAAAAACTTAACTCAATTTCTGGACATAAATATTAATTATCAAGGGCGAAATAGTGAGACAAGTAAGACCATTCATACAGGAAATATACAATTGAGAGCGTTTTTTTAAAATGTTAAACTTTTTTAAGTTTTAAAAGTCTATTTCTAAATTTCTCCTTATTTTTACAAGCTGCCCAAAATAAAATATGATGTTAAAAAAAATAGTGCTATTTTTTATATTAATTTCGAATATAAACTATGCTCAATTGAGCAACAAACATTGGATTCCGCCCTTACATGCTAAAGGAGGAGAAACCTATGTTCAAGAACATTTACTGTACCTTTCAACACCCGAGGCTACTCCATTTCAGGTAACCGTTACCGATGGTAGTGGTACACCTATTACTGGATCGCCATTTACCATTTCGCAAGGAAATCCACAATCAGTGGTTATTGGAAATGCGCAACCTTCTGTAATGATGTTGTCGCTTGCCGATCTTAATATTCCTAGAACAAACAAAGGATTGATCGCCGAAGGTACGGGTAAATTTTATGCGAGCTTTAGATTGCGAGCCCAAAATCATGCAGAAATTTTAGTTTGCAAAGGAACTACTGGAGCAGGAACAGCTTTTAGATTGGGAAGTTTACCTATGACAAGTCCTGGTAGTCTTCGAAATTTTGTAGCTAGTTTTATGGCAACAGTTGACAATACTGTAGTTGTTTTGAGTGATTATGATACTGGAGTTGTATTTGCTTCAGGAACTGGAAATATTACTGATGATACCCAAACTTTTAATTTGAATGCAGGACAATCTGTAACGGTTTCAGGATATACCGATTCTGCACCAAATTTATCTGGATTTGTAGGAGCTTTGCTCACATCAAATAATCCTATTGTAGTAAACACAGGAAATGCAACGGGCGGTATGCTAACAGAACTAAGCGGACAGGATTTCAATTTGGATCAAATTGTTCCTGTTGACATAGTAGGTGATGAATATATCGTAGTTAAAGGAAATGGAAGTGCTAATACCGAGAGACCACTTGTAATTGCTACACAAGCTAATACACAAATTTTTATTAATGGAACTAGTGTAACAACGCTATTAAATGCTGGTGATTATTATTTAGTTCCTTCTTCATTTTATACAGGAACTGCTAATCAGAACATGTTTATTTCAAGTGATCGTCCTGTATATTTGTATCAAATTATTGCGGGTGCTTTATCTGATGCGACTTCTGGGTTAAATTTTATTCCGCCTTTAAGTTGTTTTTGGCAAAAAAGTGTTGACATGATTCCGAATTTCAATTCTATTGGATCTACAAATTATCCTAATAGCGAAATTATTGTAGTGACAGAAGTGGGATCAATTGTTACCATTAATACTGTCCCTACTACTGCAACGCCGCAAATCGTAACTGGTAATCCAAATTGGGTAACTTACAGAATAAGCGGGCTTACAGGAAATGTACGAATTGACTCAACGGGAGCAATGGCCGCTGGTGTATTTGGAGCTGAAAATGTAGCGGGATTTGGTGGCTATTATTCTGGTTTTGGTAGTTTGCCTCAAGACACTGCAGTTGCCTTGTGTTCTAATCAAACAGTAAATTTATTCAATGCAATAACGGGTAACCCAGAAGCAAATGGAACATGGACAACACCTGTTGGTGCTCCACCTTTAAGCGGAAATAATTTTAATGGCGCCGTAAACACTCCTGGAAATTATATCTATTCTTTTACGAAAAATTGTGATAATTCTAACTTGGTGATTAACATAACCGTTTCTGTGACTGTACAGCAAGCCCCATTTGTGGGTGCTAATAATACTTTGTCGATTTGTCGTAATGCAAGCCCTGTAGATTTATTTACAGTTTTAGGAACAGGCATTACTACGGGAGGTAACTGGCAGCCTGCCTTAGCTTCCGGTACCGGGGTTTATAATCCTGCGGTTGATGTTAGTGGAATGTATACTTATACCATTCCGGCAAGCACAACTTGTCCCAGTGTTTCATCAAATATTGTAGTGACCAATATCCCTTTGCCGGTTGTGGCCAATCAAACTAGTACAACCTGTAGTGATGTAGCTTTGAACTATAATTTAGATGGTTTAATCCCAGGAGCAGGCGATACTTTTATCTATACTGTTGCATCCAGTGATGCTGTTAATGTCCCTGCAGGAAGTCCAAGAGCGGTAGCTTCAGCAGCTAACATTACCGATTTATATACCAATACTACAACTGCTCCCGTTACGATTACCTATACCATTACACCCATAAACTCAAGTGGCTGCATTGGAAGTGCTTTTACCTTTATCGTAACCGTTAACCCGGAGCCAGTAGTGGCCAATCAAACGGCTGTAACGTGTAGTGACGTGGCCTTGAATTATAGTTTAGACGCATTAATTTCAGGTACAGGCGATACTTTTACCTATACTGTGGCATCTAGTGATGCTGTTAATGTACCCGCTGGAAATCCGAGAACGGCTCCTACAGCTGCTAACATTACGGATGTTTATACTAATACGACAGCGGCACCGGTAACCATAACTTATACTGTTACACCAATCGGATCGAATGGTTGTACAGGCAATTCGTTTACCTTTATCGTTACGGTTAACCCAGAACCAGTAGTGGCCAATCAAACGGTTGCTACGTGTAGTGATGTGGCTTTGAACTTAGATTTAGACGCATTAATTTCAGGTACCGGCGATACTTTTACCTATACGGTTGCCTCAAGTAATGCAACTAGCGTTCCGGCTGGAAATCCGAGAACGGCTCCTACTGCAGCTAACATTACCGATGTCTATACCAATACAACAATTGCTCCAGTAACGATAACTTATACCGTTACACCAATCGGCGCAAATGGTTGTACAGGCAATACGTTTACTTTTATCGTTACGGTTAATCCTGAACCAGTAGTAGCTAATCAAACTAGTACTACGTGTAGTGATGTTGCTTTGAGCTATAATTTAGATGGTCTAATCACAGGAGCGGGCGATACTTATATTTATACTGTTGCATCCAGTGATGCTCTTAATGTTCCAGCAGGAAATCCGAGAGTGGTAGCTTCAGCTGCTAACATTACCGATGTCTATACCAATACAACAGCGGCAGCGGTAACCATAACTTATACTGTTACGCCAATCGGCGCAAATGGTTGTACAGGCAATACGTTTACCTATATAGTTACTGTTAATCCTGAACCAGTAGTAGCCAATCAAACTAGTACTACCTGTAGTGATGTGACCCTGAACTATAGTTTGGACACCTTAATTTCAGGAACCGGCGATACTTTTACCTATACTGTAGCATCTAGTGATGCTGTTAATGTACCGGCAGGAAGCCCGAGAGCGGTAGCTTCTGCAGCTAACATTACGGATGTCTATACCAATACAACAATTGCTCCAGTAACGATTACCTATACCGTTACGCCAATAAGTTCAAATGGCTGTATTGGAACTATTTTTACATTTATAGTTACGGTTAACCCTGAACCAGTTGTTGCCAATCAAACGGTTACCACGTGTAGTGATGTGGCTTTGAATTTTGATTTAGACACCTTAATTTCAGGAACGGGCGATAGTTTTACCTATACTGTGGCATCCAGCGATGCTGTTAATGTACCCGCAGGAAATCCGAGAACGGCTCCTACAGCTGCTAATATTACCGATGTCTATACCAATACAACTAATGCTTCCGTTATTATAACGTATACCATTACGCCAATCGGTTTGAATGGTTGCTTGGGAAATTCCTTTACACTAGCGGCTACTGTACATCCAAATCCTATTGTATTACCAATCACAAATTTTGAACTTTGTGATAATACTGCGGATGGAGATGATACCAATGGAAGCGTGAATTTTAATTTATTACTGAAAAATTCTGAGATTTTAGGCCCCCAAACGGGTATTATTATAACATACCATACTACAGCAAATGAGGCAACTTTAGGACAGAATGCAATCACAAGTATTATTACTACCAATAGAGTAATTTATGTGCGATTGACCAATTCAGTCACCGGTTGTTTCTCAACTACCTCATTCAATTTAGTTGTCAATCCTTTGCCTATAGTAGCTCCCGAGGTTTCTTTAAAACAATGCGACACCGATAGTGATGCAATTACTGATTTCAATTTAACACAAGCCAATTTAAGAATTTCACTCGATACTAGCCTTACGTATACCTATCACAATAGCTTAGCTGGAGCTGTAAATAATACAGATTTTGTCACCAACGATATTGTACATATAGCTGCAAATGGTGATAAAGTATGGGCTCGAATTACCAATATATTTGGTTGTTCAAGAACTAGTGAAGTCAATCTTGTAGTATCTGCAACGACGATTCCACCAACCTATACTTATCCAATTTCTGCCTGTGATGATTATCTTATTGCTTCAGACCCTGATGATGATGGGATAGATTACTTTGATTTGACAGTAATTGAACCTGTATTAACTACACAATTTCCTGTTGGACAATCCTATACCTACAGCTATTATTTTAATGAAGCTGATGCAATTTCAGAACAAAATGCAATTACAAACACCACAAATTTTAGAAATACCATTCCTTTCAATCAATCTATTTGGGTGCGAATTGAGAGTAATCTCTATGATTGTGCAGGATTAGGTCCTTATTTACGATTGATTGTAAACCCATTACCCGATTTTGAATTAGGACAAGATCTTATTTTGTGTGTTGATCCAGTAACAGGTCAAGGGTCACAAATTCTCAATGCTCTCCCAACAACTGCTGGCACTTATTCCTATCAATGGACACCCGCCAACCCAAGTGGAAATAGTGGTTTGTTTACTATTACTACGGCAGGAACCTATTCTGTAGTTGTAACCAATACAACAACTGGATGTCAATCTTCAGATTCTATTTCATTCACAACCTCTTCTGGTCCTGCAACAATAGTTGCCGTATTGACAACTGAGGCTTTTTCTAGTGGATTGGCTACCATTGAAGCAGTAATAACTGGTGGTTTTGGAATATATGAATACAGTCTTGATGGTATCGATTGGCAATCAAGTCCTGTTTTTTCAGGTTTAGAAAATGGCAGTTATACAATTTACGTTAGAGATATTCAAGGTTGTGATTTACTCCCTTCGGAGCCAATACAAACTATTACATTTCCAAATTATTTTACGCCAAATGGAGACGGATATAATGACACATGGATTATTCGATTACCCATAAATTATGATGCAATAATTAGCATTTACGACCGCTATGGAAAATTAATTAAGCAAATTAGTTCTATTGGTACAGGTTGGGATGGAACTTATAATGGTAATTCAATGCCATCCACGGATTATTGGTTTAAAATAGAGTATACAGAAAACAATACGCGTAAAGAATTTAAATCTCATTTTAGCTTAAAACGATAATGATAGCAACAGGTTCTATTTCAACTGTAATTGAAAAAACAGTAGCAACAATTACATTTTCGCATCCGGCAAGTAATTCTTTCCCAAGTGCGTTGTTACAACAGTTAACAGATGAATTGTATGCGTTAAATAAAAACACTTTGTTATCCATCATTGTGATAAAAAGTGAAGGAACCAATACGTTTTGCTCCGGCGCTTCCTTCGATGAATTGCTACGACTCGATACCGAGGCGGAAGGAATCGAATTTTTTAGTGGCTTTGCAAACGTGCTGAATGCCATGAGAACATGCCACAAGTTAATCATTGGACGAATTCATGGCAAAGCAGTGGGTGGTGGTATAGGATTAGCGGCAGCTTGTGATTATAGCTTTGCAACCGATTCAAGTTTAATTCGATTATCAGAATTAGCAATTGGCATTGGTCCTTTTGTAATTGAACCGGCCATAAGTCGTAAATTAAGCAAAATGGCTTTTACAGAATTGGCCTTAAACCCTACCGCATGGAAATCGGCGCAATGGGCGCTAGAAAATAAGTTGTATACTGAAGTCTTGCCTACAGCCGAGGCCCTGGATGAACGATTACACTCTTTTGTGTCCGAACTGAGCTCTTATAATCCGCTTGCATTAAGTTCCATTAAAAAATTACTTTGGGAAGGAACAGAAAATTGGGAAGAATTGCTTTATGAAAGAGCAGCAATTTCAGGAAAATTAGTACTATCGGAAGCTACTAAAATAGCTTTACAAAAATTTAAAAAATAACAAAATTAGTGATGTCAAAAATTAGAATTACCAAACAATTTAGCTTTGAAACCGGTCATGCCTTATATGGATATGATGGTAAATGTAAAAATGTACATGGTCATAGTTATAAGCTTTCGGTTACCGTTATTGGTTCGCCTATTGCCGATACAAACCATGTAAAATATGGAATGGTAATCGATTTTGGAGATTTAAAAAAGATTGTAAAAGAACAAATTGTTGATGTTTTTGATCATGCCACAGTATTTAATAAAAATACTCCACATGTAGAACTGGCACTTGAATTAAAAAACAGAGGACATCATGTAATATTAGTAGATTATCAACCTACCAGTGAAAATATGGTTATTGATTTTTCGAATAAAATAAAGAATTTACTGCCCGAGAACAGCAAGCTGCACTCACTTAGGTTACAAGAAACGGAATCATCATTTGCCGAGTGGTTTGCTTCGGACAATGAATAAAAAAAGGCTTGCAATTGCAAGCCTTTTTTTTAACCTATTTGATATTGATTATTTTTTTACAATTAAGAATTCACTTCGTCTGTTTTGAGCAAATTGTTCTTCTGTACATTCTTCACAAGCAACTTTAGGTTCGCTTTCCCCAAAACCTTGCCCGGAAATGCGATCCTTAGCAATACCTTTCGAAATCAAATATTGAACTGTAGATTTTGCTCTTCTTTCTGATAAATTCAAATTGTATTTATCACTACCTCTATTATCCGTATGTGACTTGGCAAAAATTACCATCGTTGGATATTCCTTCATTACTTCAACTAACTTATCCAACTCAGCAGCGCCTTCTTTGGTAATATTACTTTTATCATAGACAAAATAAATCGGCTGAAGGATAACTTCTTTTTCCGTAATAATAGGCATAATCGGTTGTAATAAAGCTTCTACTATAACTTCACCTCCATCTGTTTTGGCTACACCAAAAACACCGCTTTCATAACCTTGTTTAGATACTTGGAAAGCATATGATGTATTACAAGCGATTCCAAATGAAGATTTCCCCTCTGAATTCGATGATTGATTACCAACGGTTTTATCCTTAGCATCAACTAATACGACCGCTGCTGCTTCTAATACAATACCTGTTTTTGCGTCTTTAACAACAGCGATTGCTTGCACACCACATACTGGATCTGCTTTAAAAATATCGTCATTACCGCCTCTATTACTTGCAAAAAATCCAACTTTTTTACTCGTATTATAGGTAAAAGCAAAATCGTCTTTTTCTGTATTAACTGGTGCCCCGATATTTATTACATCGGTACCCTTTGCTAAATCAATTCTAAATACATCCAATCCACCAAATCCTTGTTTTCCATTAGAAGAAAAATAAAGAACATTTGTATCTGTAATGTATGGAAAACTTTCATTAGCTGCCGTATTAATGTTTGCGCCTAAGTTTTCAGGAGTTCCATAAGTGTCTCCATTAATGGTAACTTTCCATAAATCTTCTCCACCAAATCCACCAGGCATATTAGAAGAAAAATATAAAGTTTTTCCGTCTTTACTAACACTAGGATTTCTTACATCATATCCAGCATTGTTAAAAGGTAACGGTTTACTGTTATTCCATTGTCCATTTTCAAATGTTGCTTTATACAAATAGATCTTACCAAATTTTGATTTTTTGGCTTTGTCTTTAGTAAACTCTTTTTCATTAAAACTTTCACTACCATAGTACATGGTTTTCCCGTCTGATGAAATACTGGCAGGTCCGTCATGCCATTTGGTATTCAAATTTGAAATGGCTACCGCTTCGCTAATGGTTCCATTAGCATTGTAAGTAGCTTTATACAAATCTAAATAAGGTTCTTCCCAGTTGCTATTGCGTCTTGAGGTATTTCTAGCACTTGAAAAATAAACCGAATTGTCATTGGTCAATACCGCTCCAAAATCGGTCTTGTCACTGCTGATGTCCGATTTAGCGACATCAAATAATTTCGATTGTCCTTGTAATGTGGGTAAATAATTTGGGTTACTAGAAAAAGTTTTAGCTCGCAAATCGTTTGGAGCAAGAGATGAAAATTGCTTCATTTGCTTATCCGATTCTGCATAATTACCATTAGATTTTAGCATTTGAGCATATTTATAATACGTTTCCGCATCTTGCTTTTGCGCTACTGCTTTTGCGTACCACTTGATGGCTTCTTTTGAATTGAAAATAGCGTAATAACTATCGGCTAATTGCTTGTAAACATAAGCATCTGCTTTACCGCTTTGGGCTAATTTTAAATATTCTTGTGCCGCATCTACATATTCATATCGATCGAATAATTTATCTGCAATTTTGGTGTCTTTGTTTTGCGCACTAAGTAAACCACTTGCGATTACAAAACTAAAAGTTAAATATATTTTTCTCATGTCGTTTTGGCTATTAGGTTAAAAAAATCTTGGTGAACTGGATACTTTTTTCGGGAAATTCAAATCAAACAACAAAATAAGCTCGTGAGAAGAAGGTGTTGTCACATTTAAATCAGAAACAATGTGGTCATAGGCATATCCCAATTTAACATTTGGAGAGATTGCATAATTAAACATTGCGCCAAAACTGTCTTGCAAACGGTAGGTAACTCCTGCTTCGAATTTTTGATTGAATAAAAAATTTGTTGATAAATCAATTGAAGCGGGTGCTTCAAAGGCTGATTTAACCATGAAAAAAGGCTTGAATTTAATATTTTCAGTTACATCAAAAACATAACCTCCTGTTAAGAAATAGTGCGATACCTCTGACCCAAATTCACGTCCATTGAAATCCAAATGTTTTGACTTCATCATGTTTGGAACCGACAACGCTAAATAATATTTATTTGTATAATAGAAAAATCCTGTTCCTAAATTAAAATAACTGTTGTTTGTATCTTGTGAAAAAGCAGGGTCATTAGGATCGGGCAATGTTGAATAAATATCACTGTATAATCCTACTTTGTGAAGGGTTAAACCTGCTTTGATACCAAAGGCCAATTTATGTTCCCCTCCTAAATTTAAGGTATACGAAAAATCTCCGTAAATATTATTCTCTTCTACCGGACCTATGTTGTCTTTAATGACTGATAAACCCATACCAACATTTTTTCCTATAGGAGTGTGCCCCGATAAGGTGGCTGTGGTAGGAGCATCTTCGATACCCACCCATTGTTTACGATACAACATCCCAATGGATAAGTTCTCTTTGCTACCTGCATAAGCTGGATTGATCACGTTCATATTATACATATATTGGGTATAATGTGGATCTTGCTGCGCTTGTGAATCAAAGCACGTAAATACTACTAGAATTGCTACTAAATATAGTTTTTTCATTTTTTTTCAGTTTAATAATGACTTACTCAATCATTTATTATTGTTCTCTATTAATGTATACCCAACCGGTTTTAACTGGATTATCGTTAAACTCCACGACGTAATAATAGGTGCCATCTGGGAGTTCATTTCCGTTATCAGATTGACCATGCCATTCTTCAGTATAATTTGCTTTCGAATACACTTTTACACCATAACGGTTAAAAATTTCTACATTTTTAACATTGAAGCCCGATAAATTCCATGTATCGTTTAAGCCATCACCATTTGGAGATACTCCTTTTGGAATTTCGCAAGTAATTACTGTCGCATCAATTGAAACCGCCAATGTTCTAGAACATAAACCATTTGTAATATTTACTAAATCAATTGTTACTAGTGCTGGTGGATTTGGTATCGTAATTACACCAGTCCCTGAAGCATTTAAAGTTATTGATTGATTTGATCCATTATTAATTGTATAGGTCACCGTTTCATTAGCTCCCCCTGACACATTAAACACCATGTCTTCTCCTACACAAAACGTTTCGGTTTGAGGGACAATTGTAGGTACATTTGGAATAGGATTTACCACAACAGATGTGGCATTTGTTAATGGTCTATTACAAGTTCCACCAAAAATATTAGATAATTGAAGGTTTTGAGTTGCTGTAGCGTTTGAAATACTTATTGTATTCGAACCTGTTGCACCTAGCACAATTGTGCTTGATGTTCCGCCATTAATTGCATAAGTAACCGTTGCATTTGCTGTACCATTGATAGTAAATATGGCCGTTGAACCGTTACATATAGGCGAATTAGAAGTTACTGACGTAATTGAAGGTAATGCTAATATTGTAACATTTCCATTTAAAGTTGACGGACTTGAACACGATCCATTATTTACTTGGCTTAATACTACCGAAACATTAGCCGTTGAATTAGGAACTGTAATTGTTCCAACACCCGAAGCATTTATGGTTGTAGTAGTTGGAGTTCCTCCGTTTACTGTATACGTCACGGTAGCATTTGCTGTACCATTTACAGTAAATATAGCGGAAGCGCCTGAACAGATAGGTGAATTACTTGTTATCGAAGTAACATTTGGTAATGCATTCACTACTACCGCTGAACTATTGGTTAAAGTAGCCGAACATGTCCCTAAATTAATGGAACTAAGCGCCAATGTAACATTTGAAATAGGTGCTGTAACCGTAATTGTAGCTTGACCTGAAGTTGGAATGGTAACGGTTTGTGCCGTTCCTCCATTAAGGGTATAGCTAACAACTGATCCGGCAGTACCTTGAAGCGTATATACTGCGTTTGAACCCAAACAAATTGGTGTATTTGACGTTACACTAGCAAGTGATGGAACAGCATTAATGGTAATTGTCCCTTGACGCACAATGTTTGTAGTACAACCTACAGATGTAACAGTATAATTGAAAACACCTGTTTGTGTGGGCGTTCCACTAATCGTTACTACACCTGCTCCAATAGCTGCAGTTACTCCTGTAGGCAAACCGGCTACTACCGCTGCTGTAGTTTCTCCACTATAACTATACGTAATATTTTGAATTGGAGTGTTTAAACATATTGTTTGACTTGTAGTAGTAGTTGCAGAAGTTAAATCCAGTTGACAACTTAAAGGATTACATTGAATTACTAAATCAAAAAATTTAGTGGCATCTGAACAAATTGCATTATCAAGATTTTCAACACGAACAAATATTGTAGTTGTAGTTGTAACCGTAAAACTTGTTGGATTTGTTATAAAATTAGTATTTCCTGATAAACAATCGTCTTCATTCAAATAATAACGAATGGTATAATTAGAAGGAAGTGCAGGAGCTGTTAAAGCTGCCTGATTTTGCGTTAAATTAAAAGTATGCGAACATACGCCAACAGGGGCATCTAAGTTACTTGGAATATTTAAAACAGGAGGTGCGTCGAATCGAACTTCGATATCATCTTCCGCAACATCTGAACATCCAGGCCTAACAACCGAAACTTTCCACAATCCATCTTGAGTAACTGTGAGATTATTGACAGTTGTGGTAGTTTGTAAAACATAGCTCGTGCCATTATACAAATACCATGAGTAAACAGGACTTCCTACTTGAGTAGGGGCTTGATTGAAATTGGCTACTAAATTTAGACTATTTACTGTTGCATCACAAAAAAGACGATCCGGACCTAAATCAACACCACATACAATATTACATGAAATTTGTCCTGAACCAGGAGCAGTTGCATTTGATTGATTAATTGTATACGTACCCGGTTGGCCGCTAAAGTTAGTCACCAATAGTAAGTATATTTGACCAACTTGAGCATTTGGAATATGAATGGTTTCATTAAATGTAGGAGAATAACTTGCGTCTACTAAATTACAAGGACCGGTATAAGTTGACCCAGGAAAACCAGATAAACTATTACAAATATTTGCTAAGTTGTTATTAGGAAAAGGCCCCCATAGTGCAAAATCGACATCGATACCAGTGTTTGAAGCGTTAAACTGTTGCAAATTTAAGTTAATTGGTCCCGTTCTACCAACGGTATAATAAAACCAAGCAGGACGTGGTGTAGATCCTAAGGATCCATTATTACCAAGACTTCCGCTTCCTCCACATCCAGTAATAGGACCATACCCTGCTTGATTTCCACCAACAGTACCAGTATTCGTATTGTTATAAGGACCTCCTTGTCCAGAACACATTGCAGATGCTGTTGCACAAGTTGTCGATTGAGAATAAGTTATATTAAAACTTATGCATAAAAAAAGTATTCTAAAAAATAACTTCATAATTATTTATTTTACAAATGAAAAATAGAACCAATCAGATACCGCCGTCTCTGAAGTTGTTGCCACCAAACGCCACTTAAAGCATTTTGCCATTAATTCTAAGTGATTAAGTTGAGTAGTGCCTACTAAAGAGAAACTCTCTTTAGATAAAATCGTAAATTGATCTTTGAATTCTGAAGCTTGTTCTCCATTAAAACAATCTAAAATGGTTACCACTTCGATGGAAAGTGCGGCATTATTTAATTCAATTTGGCTAAAATTCCAAGAAATCGATGCGTTTTGAATAAAGTTAAAATTGGCATCTTGTAGTTTTTCTACTTTAATTTTTCCCAACAAAGGAGAATTATTTTCTATTTTGTTCTGAGCATATCCAGCGCTTACAAAATAAAAAAGGACAAATAATAAGATTTTTTTCATTTAAAATTTATAATTTAATTAATATCAAAGATAAAATCATTTCAAAAATAGTGAAACGATCTTAATCTTCTTAACGTTTCAACGAAAAATGTGCTTTAAATTGTTTTGCGGCGCCATTTTCGGTATAATCTAATGTAAACCAATAATCGGTTGAAGGTAAAAACTCATTATTATAGGTTCCGTCCCATCCAGAACTGCTCGATGAAGGGGCTATTTGTTTGAT